>DLPV01000006.1:82527-105324 GCA_002477465.1 Gammaproteobacteria bacterium UBA7449
GAACTCCCAGGGAACTTTCAGGGAATAGGTCGTTGTATGCAGCTGTGCTTTCGCGGCTCGCTGCAAGCCCAAAACTACACCCTCTTTTTTATCTTAGTTTTTGGAGAATCCATGAAGGTTCTTGTTGGAGTGAAACGCGTAGTTGACGCCTATGTGCGAGTCAGAGTGAAATCAGATGGAAGCGGCGTTGACCTAACCAACGCCAAAATGGCGATCAATCCATTCTGCGAGATTGCCGTTGAAGAAGCGATTCGCATGAAAGAAGCCGGACTGGCAGATGAGGTGATCGCTGTCTCGGTCGGGCCCACAGCCAACCAGGAGCAGATTCGCACGGCACTGGCACTTGGCGCCGATCGCGGCATCCTTGTTGAAGCGGAAGAGGGGCCTGAACCACTCGCTGTTGCCAAGATGCTCAAGGCAATTGTTGAAAAAGAAGGCATTGACCTGGTAATACTTGGCAAGCAATCAATCGATACTGACAACAATCAGGTTGGTCAAATGCTGGCTGCGCTGTGTAACCTGCCCCAGGGCACGTTCGCCTGTAACGCGGAAGTCAAAGACGGCAAGATTGAAGTGACTCGAGAAATCGATGGCGGTGAGCAGACAGTTTTGCTGGATCTGCCCGCTGTCATTACCACTGATCTGCGCCTCAACGAGCCTCGTTATGCCTCTTTACCGAACATCATGAAGGCGAAGAAAAAGCCAATCGACACCATGACTGCTGCCGACCTCGGCGTGGAGTTGGTGTCTAACATCAAGACCCTGAGCGTGGCACCACCCGCTGAACGGTCGGCCGGCATTAAGGTGGAATCTGTCGCAGACCTGGTGGACAAACTGCGTAACGAAGCAAAGGTGATATAACGAATATGGCTACTCTAGTAATCGCTGAGCACGACAATGGCTCACTGAAAAAGGCTACCCTCAATACCGTTACTGCAGCTGCAGCGCTGGGCGACGGTGTCGATATCCTGGTTGCCGGTTCCGACTGTCAGGCTGCTATTGACGCTGCAGCCCAAATCAATGGCGTCAATAAAGTTATCGCTGCCGACAACTCTGCCTACGCCAACCAGTTGCCGGAAAATGTGGCACCACTGGTTGTCGCTATAGGAGGCGGATATAGCCACATTTTTGCCGCGGCCACCACAACAGGCAAGAATCTTATGCCCCGCGTGGCAGCACTTCTGGATGTAGGTCAGATTTCTGACATTGTTGAGGTTCAATCTCCCGACACCTTCGTTCGTCCAATCTATGCGGGTAACGCGATGGCTACAGTGCAGTCTTCTGACACTGTCAAAGTCGTCACGGTTCGAACCACAGCCTATGCTGAGGCAGAGCAGGGTGGTGCAGCGACAGTTGAATCTAGTGACCATGTCACGGAGCAGTCAGTCGCGAGTTTTGTTGGTGAGCAGCTTTCTGTATCCGAGCGCCCAGAGTTGACGGCGGCATCGATTATTATTTCCGGCGGCCGCGGTATGCAGGATGGTGCCAATTTTGCTCTCTTGGAAACAGTGGCTGACAAACTTGGAGCCGCAATCGGTGCGTCACGGGCTGCAGTTGATGCCGGATTTGTGCCAAATGACTATCAGGTAGGGCAAACCGGTAAGATTGTAGCCCCAGATCTTTATATCGCTGTAGGTATATCAGGCGCGATTCAACACTTGGCGGGTATGAAAGATTCCAAGGTAATCGTTGCGATTAACAAAGATGAAGAAGCGCCAATTTTTCAGGTAGCAGACTATGGTTTGGTTGCTGATCTGTTTCAAGCTCTGCCGGAACTCGAAACAGCGCTTTAAATAATTAAAATCAGAACAAAAAAAGCCCGGCTAGTGCCGGGCTTTTTTTTTACCTGAATTCGAGCTATTCGCTAGCTGAACCCTGCTGCTGTTCAGCTAATTGCCGCTTGCGAATTTCCCTTGGATCGTTTGGTGCACGACCACTGGGACGCGGCGTAGCGACTTTGGCTACAGGCTCGGCTGCCTCAGCGGGTTTTGTCTCAGGCTTGGGCTCTGACTTAGGCTCGGGCTTAGGTTCTGACTTAGGTTCAGCATTAGCCTCTGGCCCGGATTCTGACGTAGTTTGAGTCTGAGTCTGAGTCTTGGACTCAGGCTCAGGACGAGCCTCAGATTTGGCCTCCGACTTGGCTGGTGCTACTGAGGCCGTGTCAGATTCCGGGCTATATTTGGCTTCAGTGCCAGCCTCACCTGATGCCGCTGGTCTTTTTCTATGTCGTGAAGGCTTCCTGCCTTGCGACGCTGACACCTTATCGGCAGCTACATCCTGACCCGACGATTCAGATGCCTCAGGCTTTTCAGCAGCATTGGCATTGCTGGCAGAAGAGTCGTGTTTGGCTGTCTCCTGCGGTGTCGGCTCAGTGTTGGCCGTAACAGATTCAGCTTTGCTCTCAGTCCGTGTGTTCTCCGCTGTAGACTCAGACGCCTGGTTTTGCGCTGGCGTTGATTCAACCGTGTTTGCTGCTGGCGATACTGCAGGGTTCTCCGTTACTTGCGCAGTAGCTTCGCAGACAACTGGCGCCTCGGCAGCGACATGGGGTACACGCTGCTGCTCGCTGACTGCTGCCTCAGTGACTGCTACGTTCCCATTGGCGTCATCAAGCTTTTGCTTAGTATCAATTTCCGGACGCGGGCCACGTCTGCGCTGGGTGTTGTTGCGCGGTCTGCGTTCTCCGGAACGTCGCTTACCACCCGAGCCCTCACCGCCTTTGCCGTTTTCCTGCCGTGCATCGCCTTGCGCTGCTTTGTTATCGCGGCCATCTCTATTGCTTTTGGCTTCGTTATTGTCTCTGCCCTCACGCTTTTCACGACCACCGCGACCTTCGCGGTTGTCCCGTCGTTGACGTGAATCACGCTCGTTTTGCTTTTCGCCGCCTTCGCCTCTGGTGCCTCGTTCGGACCTTTCAGCGCTCCTTTCTGGCCGATTATCTTTGCGGCCGTCTGATTTACCCTGCGGCCTGCGGCGCTTCTGATCCTGTGGCTTGCGGCCACCGTCGGCCTGGCGTGACTGATTGTCTTTGCGTTCACCGCGGGACTGCTGCCCACGCTGATTTCGTGAGCGATTGTTGCGCCCACCACGGCGATTTTGCTGACGATCTCTTGCTGCTGGTTCCTTATCTTCCTCATCACTTGAGAACAGTCCAGCTATGCTGGCAAAAAGCGACGCTATAAACCCTTTCTTTGGAGGAGGGGTGCGCGCGGCAGGCTTATTGCTTACTGTGGGTTTCTGTACAGCAGCTTCCTGAGGCGCGTCAGGCTTAACTTTCGGAGCCTGCTCGGGTTCTGAGGTTGCATCTACCTCATAGGTTTCTGCATGTTTGTTGACCCCGGTGATCTCATAATGTGGAGTTTGCAGTTCTGGATTAGGAACAACAATCACCTTGGTCTCACTTTGCTCTTCGATTTCGGTAACCGCAGCCCGTTTTTCATTCAGCAGATAGGAAGACACAACCAGCGGTACAGTAACTTTTACCTCCATACTCTTCTGCTTATTGGCTTCCTCCTGAATGATGCGCAGTATGGAAAGCGCAAGGGATTCCACATCCCGAATTGAGCCTTGACCACTGCAGCGGGGGCATACAATGGCATGGGTTTCGCCAAGAGAAGGGCGCAAGCGCTGACGCGACATTTCCAACAGGCCAAACCGGGAGATTCGACCTACCTGCACCCGTGCGCGATCAGACTCAAGCGCAGCACGCATGCGGTTTTCAACTTCGCGCTGATTGCGATTCGATGTCATATCAATAAAGTCGATGACAACAAGGCCGCCCATGTCACGCAGGCGCAGTTGCCTGGCGATCTCATCCGCGGCTTCAAGATTGGTATTTAGTGCTGTCTCCTCGATATCGGCACCTCGGGTCGCGCGGGAGGAGTTGATATCGATGGAAATCAGGGCCTCAGTAGGGTCGATGACCACTGAACCACCGGATGGCAGCGTGACTTCTCGTTCAAAGGCGCTCTCAATCTGGGCTTCAATTTGATAGCGGTTAAACAGCGGCAGCTTGTCATCATAAAGCTTGATGCGGTTTTCATACTGGGGCATCACCTGCTTAATGAAGCTCAATGCCTCGGCGTGGGCCTCTTCGGTATCCAGCAAGACCTCTCCAATTTCCTTGCGCAGATAGTCCCGGATAGTGCGGATAATGACATTACTCTCCGCATAAACCAGGAAGGGGGCTGCCTTTTGAGCGCCTGCTTCCTGGATTGCATCCCATAACGCTAGCAGGTAATCCAGGTCCCACTGTAATTCTTCATGTTCTTTGCCGACACCAGCTGTGCGCACAATCAAGCCCATGCCATCAGGTATCTCGAGGCCTCTCAGTGCTTCGCGGATTTCAGAGCGGTCATCCCCCTCGATACGACGGGATATTCCTCCCGCTTTAGGGTTGTTTGGCATAAGTACCAAATAGCGGCCGGCCAGGCTGATATAGGTTGTGAGAGCAGCACCTTTATTGCCGCGCTCTTCCTTCTCCACTTGGACGATGACTTCGGTACCTTCAGAAACCAGATCCTTGATGGTGGACTTGTCCCCACTGCGAGGGGAATCAGATTTGTAATATTGTCGGGCAATTTCCTTAAGTGGCAGGAAACCGTGGCGTTCCGCGCCGAAATCGACGAAGGCGGCTTCCAGGCTTGGTTCAACCCGAGTCACTTTGCCCTTGTAAATATTGGCTTTCTTCTGAATGCGTGTGCGATTTTCGATGTCCAAATCGTATAAACGTTGGCCATCCACCAGGGCTACTCGGAGTTCCTCTTCCTGCGTAGCGTTGATCAACATGCGTTTCATGTGAGTTACTTTCCTTATTAGGGGACAGCAAGCTCAGGAAGAGTCATCGAAAGGAGGAGGCACAGTATGTGCCTTCGAAGCCGTTGTCACGGCCCATGCAGCAATGCAGGCGGAAAGCAAAAGTTAAAGCGTGAATGTTGTGCCACGGGCAGTCACCCGCAGTACCATCGTACTAGCTGTGGATATTTCTACATACCCGATTTAACTTACTGTTTTTAATGGAAAAACCTACTTAAATACTTGCTACGCTACCCAGCGCTTGGTCCTGTTATGGCCATTTGCGCGGGTCTTCTCGAAAACTATTTCTAAATTGCTATCTCTTCAAATGGCCGGGCAGTTAGCGCTGCGGCCTTAAATAAAATTCAGTCTAAGCGAGACAGAAGCGGCTGCTTGACCGCGTGCCAACTGATTTGGCTAACTGCTCTTCTTTGAACTGTCGAAGTTCTACGCACTACGTTTACTGTCAATTCGGACCTGGATGAGCCAGGGAAACAGGGCTAGCGATGAGATTTATCGATGGCAACTGGCCATCACATGCTGTGCCGAACGCGTTACTGCGTATCCATTCTTGCCCCTACCACTATGAGATCGGCCAATTTTCGCGCCAATCCAGCCTGAGCATCACCAGGTTAATCTGTAACCGGGGCCGAGGGGCAGAATTATTATCGAATATATCAGAAATGCCTACTCGACTCAATAAGCCCTAGCATTCAGGAATAAGAAATATTGCGGCAAAACAAAGGCATGCGCTGCTTATTGCAAGAAACTGGATAGCAGGCCCCTGATTCTGTAGACAGAATAAACAACGGGGCTCTTCGCGTCCTGGGATCCCTTGATTCGAAAAATTTGCTGTGGTTAAAATAGCCCACCGCGTGGCTTTGCCAATACACAGACACATAAAACACGCGATTGGCGCTGTATTCAGCGCCAGTAATCAACAAAAATCGGCAAAGCCTGTCAATTGAATACGAATTAGCCTGAGGCTGATCCCCAACCGCAGAGGCGTTGCATAGCCCCGCAGATGGGACTTGTGGCCAGCTTCAGGTCTTAGCAATCTATCAGGGGTGGGATTGATCGATGACCATATATTCCTATTGCCGCACTTCCGAATTGGAAGATGCGATGGAAAAAGACGAGCTGGACGGAATTCTCGAGCCCGAGCTTCTGTCGATGCAGACTTATTGCCTCGGCCGCAGTTGGTACATGACGGAAAGCATCCGCGACAGTCACTGCAACTGGAACCAGGAATTCGTTAAGCGCGAAAACGGCAAGCAACTGTTTCAAGCGCTTCAAGCTGGAGATATTGTGCTCTGCAGTAAGCTGGAACGCATCGTCAGTTCCAGCCAGGAAGCGGTAAAACTTATCCGGCAGCTTAGGGATAGACGGGTTCAGTTGCACATCGTGGAGCTGAATGGCGATGTCACCGACCAGGACCTGACGGTAAACTTTACCCGGGTCGCAGCGCTATTTTCTGCCCTCGAAAAACGCAAGTCCGCGGAGCGCATCAAGGGTGTTAAGCAGCGGCAGCGCAAACAGGGCCGCTACCTCGGCGGCAGCCGCCCGTTTGGATTCATGATTCATGAAAATGGGCGACTGATTGAAAACCCCTTGGAGCAGCGTGTGCTCAAGAAGATCATGGAACTCAAGAAGCAGGGCAAGTCACTGCGCGCGATATCCAGTGAAGTCTCGACTCCTGTGGCGCCGATCAGTTTCAAAACTGTGCAGCGTCTGCTGCAACGACACTCAGACCAACTGCAGGCCTAAACCTCAGGGCTCGGTCTGGTTCCGAACGGGCTGCTGCTGCGTATGATAAAGGTTTGCCTTAATCATGCCTGCAGCAACGATCCGGGCTAACGAGCACTCGCAGCATGCTTAAACCTTTTTCACTGTTTGTTGGGCTACGCTACTCGCTGGCGCGCAAACATAATCTGCTGCTCTCTTTCGTTTCGCTTATCTCGATGCTTGGGGTGAGTCTCGGTGTGCTCATACTCATCGTCGCCATGGCGGTCATCAATGGTTCAATCACCACGCTGAGGGACGAAGCACTGAAGTCTGTTCCCCACGCAACGGTATCAGGCAGCGACCTGAATCAGAATTGGACAGATGTTAGAAGCCTGGCCCTCAATTCAGCGTCTGTGCTGGCGGCAGCCCCTTTTATAGAGGGAGAGGCAACGATTACTCATCAGGGCGAGACCGGGTTTATCCGGGTAAGGGGAATTGACCCTAAGCTTGAGCTCCCGGTTAATGAGTCTGCCCGCAGTGTATTTCAGGAACTTATCACCCAGCTGAACGAAACCGAGAACGGAATAATTCTGGGTGCCCAGTTAGCTGGTCAGCTGGGCGTATACAGTAATACCGATGTCAGCATACTTGGTCTCCGCAGTCTCCTAGACAGGCAGCTGGACGATAGCCTCGGTTTTGACGTGTTGGGTTTTGCCGATTTCGGGCTCTATGGAAATAACAACATTGCCCTGGTTAAGCTGGAAACAGCCCAAAAGCTTTTCGAAAACGATCCTGGGGTCAGCTTACAGCTTCGCCTGCGTGTCGATGACGTCGACAATGCAGGGCAAATAGCTAGCGAGGCACTGGCAGATGCCCCGCAACTTGAAGTCGCTCCCTGGAATGCAGTGCAGGCAAGTTTATTTAACGCACTCAATATGGAAAAGTTCCTCACCACATTTATGCTGTTGATGATAGTGGTCATTGGCGCTGTGAATATTATCTCCACTCTGGTCATGGTGGTTTCTGACAAGAGTGCCGACATCGCTATTCTGCGGACCATGGGCGCGAGCCGCCAGACTATAATGCAAATTTTCATTCTGCAGGGACTAGTGGCAGGAACGATTGGCACCGGAATTGGTGCCGTGCTTGGGGTAGGGCTTGCGAATAACATTACCAACATCAGCCTGGGTCTCGAGCGCTTTGTTAATTCAACATTCGAAGGGGCAAACATCTATTTGCTCTCTCATCTCGAGACTGAAGTTAACTTTATGGAAGTCTATATAGTATGCGCGCTGGCGCTTCTGGTGTGCTTTCTTGCAACGCTCTATCCAGCTTATCGAGCCAGCTGTGTCCAACCAGCAGAAGTGCTGCGATACGAATAGGGGAAACTGGATAGCGCCTATGACCACAGTCATCGAATGCAAAAATATACGCAAGATTTACACTGAAGGTCCGCAGGACGTAGAAGTGTTAAAAGGTGTCTCCTTGCAGATCGAAGCAGGGGAGCAAGTGGCAATTGTCGGCAGTTCTGGTTCCGGCAAGACCACCTTGCTAAATATGCTGGGTGGCTTGGATCTGCCCAGCAGTGGTCAAGTGCTGGTGGCGGGCAAAAACCTGGCAACCGTGAACGAAACTGTGCGCGGTCAGTTGCGCAACAAATATCTTGGATTCGTTTACCAGTTCCACCATTTACTCAATGAGTTTACGGCTGCTGAAAATGTAGCTATGCCGTTATTGATTGCGGGTCTGGCTACTGCGGAAGTTGAGGAACGCAGCCAGAGTATGTTGGCGAGAGTGGGTCTGGCAGAAAGAGCCAGCCATAAGCCAGCAGAGCTTTCCGGCGGTGAGCGCCAGCGGGTTGCGATTGCGCGCGCCCTGGTAACTGAGCCGGCATGCGTATTACTGGATGAACCTACCGGCAACCTCGACCGCGGCACGGCTCTGGAAATTCAGGCACTGATGGCCGATCTGAATGAGAAACTCAATATCAGTTTCGTTATCGTGACACATGACGAAGCATTCGCCGGATCACTTGGTCGCAAGCTGGAACTCAGGGGCGGAGTCCTGCATGGGTAGGGTAGGTGTTCCTCTTTCCCGTTTTATTGCGCTTCGCTATGTAAGCGTTGGCAAGCGCAGCCAGCTGGTTTCCTTTATGTCTTCTATTGCAGTGCTTGGGCTCGCACTCGGTGTGGCAATTCTGATTACCGTTCTTTCGGTAATGAACGGATTCGATCGTGAAATGCGCGAGACCATTCTCGGGATCGTGCCACACCTCACTATATCTTCGGAAGAAAATCTGGGCACTGAGAACTGGGCGGAAATTGACGCCTTGATTAACAGTAATGCAAAAGTGTCTTCGATTGCTCCCGCTATACAGGTTGCCGGGATAGCGGCTACGGATTCGGGTAATCGAGGCATCCTGATTAACGGTATTGATGCAGCAACCGAAGCGGAAAGCTCTGCGATTGCCAATTTTTTCATCGAGGGCAATCTTGCGTCACTTGACAGTACGCGATGGGGAGTCGTCATTGGTCAAGCGCTTGCGCAGCAGCTCGAAGTGGGAGTGGGGGATCGGGTCACGCTGTATTCCTCCTCCATCTCTATTAATCCCCTGACACAGCTGGCAATTTTTCGTGGTTTCGAGGTCGTCGGTATTTTTAGAGTGGGCACCCAGGATCTGGATTCCTCTTTTGCCATGATCAACCAATCCGCTGCGCGAGCACTGTTCCGTCTGCGTACTCCCTACAATGCTTTGCGGCTGCGGATTGATAATGTACTGGCGGCAGATTCAATTGCAATGGATCTTGACCGCAGCTTGCCACGCTCTGTCACCATAGAAAGCTGGACCCGCCAACTAGGCGCAATTTACGACAACATCAGATTTTCCCGAAACATCATCAGCTTCATGCTTTGGTTACTGGTCGCAGTAGCGGCCTTCAATCTTGTCGTGAGTCTGGTCATGATTGTCCGCGATAAACGTGCAGACATCGCTATACTGCGGACCCTGGGGGCCAGTCCCGGCATGGTCACCGGGATTTTCATGTGGCAAGGTAGTTTTATTGGCATCATGGGCATAGCGCTGGGAGTCGCATTAGGAATTGTCGGGGCCCTCAATATCACTGAATTTGCCCGCTGGATTGAAATACAGTTTGACTTGCAGTTGCTTAATGCCGACGTCTATCCTATTGATTTTTTGCCTTCTCAGATCAGTTTTACAGATATTCTCGGGGTAGTAGTCGGAGTATTTATTCTAGCCTTTGCTGCCACCATATATCCTGCCCGCCGCGCAGCCGCGGTGCAGCCAGCAGCAGCACTTCGTCACGATTGATAATCGGCATTGAGCGGGGCATGCCGCCGCCCTGACTAATTCAGCCAAATATTCGCCAAATCGCGAGCTCGCTCCTACAGTGTAGAGTTTGAGCAGGGGCAATCTGGCATGAGAGGCTTTTTGGTCGCAAGTATAGTGGGGCTCGCTCTGTCTGCGCTGCTACCGCAATTGCCTGGTCTAGCCTTGACTCTGGCTTTACTGGTTGCTGTCACCCTCGTACTTTTCCTTTGGGCAAAGTCTAGCTTGTGGATAATCCTTGTTGGTCTGACTTTTGGGGTCAGTTGGCATTTAATCTGGGCGCACAGTCAGCTAGACAAAAGACTGCCAAGTGTTCTCGAGGGAGAGCTAATCGTCGTTGAAGGGTTGTTATCGGCTTACCCTCATGGCGCGATCGCGGCCAGAGTTTCACGTTTGATATAACCCAGAGCGAACAGCTGGCAGCAGGCAGTAAGCTGCGACTAAACCATTATGGCAACTTGAGTTTCGTGCCTGGTGAACACTGGCGGGTCAGGGTTAAACTCAAGCAGCTACACGGGAATAGCAATCCCGGTGTCCCTGATCGCGAGGCCATTGAACTGCGACAGGGCATTGCGGCCACCGGTTATATTCCCGACTGGGGTGGTAATAGGCTTTTGGAAAAACGCCGACTTAGCCTGTCAATCCTGCGTCATAGGATCGCTGCCAGACTCACTGAATCGTTAGATGGTAGTCCTGTAAGTGGCTTAATCAAGGCGCTCACGGTTGGGGATTCCTCTGGGATAAGTCAATCCCAGTGGAGTGCCATCAGCAGTTTAGGCCTCAATCACCTGGTTGTCATTCCCGGACTGCATGTGGGGCTAATCACTGTCTTGATATTCAATGCAGTGTTTTTGCTCGTGAGAATTGGAGTCAGAAGTAAGCGCCTGTCCACGCCGATCTGCGCTGCTACTGTTGCCGTCCCGACTGCTGGCATGTACAGTTCTTTGGCTGGTTGGAGCATATCGACACAGCGAGCCTTTTTAATGGCACTGACTTTGCTACTTCCCTATTTGCTCGGGCGTCAATACAGTGCTTCCTTGCGCTTCCTGCTTGCCTTGCTCATAGTGCTGATGCTGGATCCTCTGGCAACCACTGATAAGGGATTCTGGCTGTCATTTTCGGCAGTAGGAATTCTTCTGTTCTTCAGCTCCAATTACAAAAATATCGCCTCACAGCAGGGTTTTCATTTACACGGCTATAGCGTCCACAACTGCATGTCTTTCTGGGACTGCTGGCACCTTTATTGATTCTCGTGCAATCAGTCTCCCTGGTAGCTCCAGTGGTCAACCTGGTTGCTATCCCGGTGGTAGGCTTCATCATTACCCCATTGGCACTGCTGGGAATGCTGGCGATGATCGTGGAGCCCGCAATGGCACAGGCCATTTTGGGGATTGCAGCCTCCATGCTGTCACTGATGCTCAATCTGTTTTCGTTTCTGAGTTCAGCGCTGGGTCAATCCTCCCAGTGGACGCCAGCTATTCACCAGACGGGGATGATAAGTTTCCTCTTACTGCTATGCTTAATCTTGCTGCTGCCTGCACAGCTTCGGCTCTATCATCTTTTTGTGCCGCTGTCTTTGCCATTACTTATAGGCATTCGAGGCCAGCAGAGTCATGCTGCTCTCAGACTCGACGTTTTCGATGTCGGGCAAGGTTTGGCCGTTCTCTTGCGTACAGCCAATCACAGTATCCTTTACGATAGGGGGCCTGCCTATGGAGAAGACTACAACCTGGGGCAGGCCGTGATTGTGCCCGCCGCAAGGTCCCTGGGCGTAAGCAGGCTAGACCGCGTTATGGTTTGCCATTTCGATAGCGACCATAGTGGCGGTCTACGTTCGATATTGACTGCCTTTCCCGATGCCGAAGTGAGCGGTGGTAGAGGTGGTGGAACCGATATCGAGGCTTGTGTAGCTGGTCAACACTGGCGCTGGGACGAAGTTGAGTTCACAGTGTTGCATGGGGTCAGCGAGGAGCCTGATTCACAAACACAGGGGGCATCACTGAATGATGGTTCATGTGTTCTGTTGGTAAATATTGGTGTCCAATCGGTTTTGTTGCCTGGTGATATTAGCAGCGAAATAGAGCGCAAGCTGGCGACTATTTCCGGCGGCCATCTCCGCGCTAATGTGCTTATCGCCGCCCACCATGGTAGTGATACTTCTTCAGGTTATCCGCTGCTAAAAACCACATCGCCGCAATATGGCATATTCAGTGCAGGTTATCGCAATGGTTTCGGACATCCTCATCAGCGTGTCTTGAGTCGATTCAGCAGCCTGGACATCTCCACCTTGGCGAGTTTTGAGGCCGGTATGATTTCCTTTGAGCTGACAGGTTCCGGTATAGTCAGCCCCCCTGAGGCCTATCGCTGCAGCAATCGTCATTACTGGTCCTGGTCAGGCAATCGCGAGCTGTGCCGATACCTGTAGGTATGAGATCCAAACACTGCAGCTAGGAGCCCTGTGGTAAGCTTTTAGCCTGTTGTAGGGAGTTCTGGCGTGATAGAAATTGTACGAGCTGGTGGTTGGCTGATGATGCCGATCATTTTGTGCTCAATCGTCGCAATCGCGATTGTTATCGAACGTTTTTGGACCCTGAGTGCGGCCCGGATTTCACCGAAATACGTGTTGGCACAGGTATGGACCTGGTTAAAAAACAACCAGCTTGATTCCGCAAAGCTGCGCGAACTGCGCCTGTCTTCGCCTCTCGGGCAGATTCTGGCTGCCGGCTTACTTAACTCGAAATATGGCCGTCATGCCATGATAGACAGCATCGAACAGGCTTCTTCCCAGGTAATCCATGATATGGAGCGCTATCTCAATACCCTGGGGACCATTGCCGCGATCACGCCGCTGTTAGGCCTTCTCGGCACAGTAGTGGGTATGATTCGTGTGTTCAGTGAGATCATGCTGCAGGGTACCGGAAACGCCAACGCCTTAGCTGGCGGGATATCAGAAGCCCTTATCACCACCGCTGCCGGGCTTACTGTGGCTATTCCTACTTATATATTACACCGTTTCTTTTTGCGGAAAGTGGATTCTCTGGTTTTGAATCTGGAACAGGAATCCATCAAACTGGTGGATGCGCTGCACAGCGATCGCCTTGTTGAGGTTAAACAGTAGGGGTTAATCCATCGCCTCACGTGCTTGCGCCGAGGGCAGACCAATAGTCATGAAATTTAAACGCAGCAGACGGGATGAGCCAACTATCAATCTGACGCCTCTGATTGACGTGGTGTTTTTGCTGCTTATCTTTTTCATGGTGACGACTACCTTTAACCGCGAAACCCGTCTTCTGGTGAATTTACCTGAGGCCAATGCCGAAACGGCAGAGAATCAGCCACAGCAAATCGAGATTATCGTGGCCCGGGATGGTATGTATTCAATTAATGGGCGCAATCTGGTTAATAGCCGCGTTGAAACCCTAATGCGCGGCCTGGATCTTGAGTCCGGCGCTGATCGCAGTCTGCCAATCATACTGGTTGCTGATGCTGAAGCGACTCATCAGTCGGTAGTGACCGCAATGGATGCGATTGGTCAGGCTGGTTTCACGCGCCTGAACATTGCGACCCAGCGCACCGAGGAGGGCACCGTAGCGCCTGCGGTAAATTAATGGCCACCAAGAACGCGCAAGAGTCGGGCAAACCTGGCTGGACACTCTATAAACGCCTGTTGAGCTACGTCATTCAGCATAAGCTGGTTATGGCCGTCGGCCTGACTGGCTTTGTGATCTTTGCGGCATCCGGACCCGCTGCCACGCAATGGTTGGGCTGGACGCTGGATTCCATCAACTCCGAGAGCTACGAAGAGGCTCGCATACTGAGCCCTTTGCTCTGCATTGTCATTGCATTTTGTCGCGGACTGGGCTCGTTTATGGGTGGGTACTCCATGGCCAATCTGGCCCAGCGTGTCATGCACCGGCTCCGCTTTGAACTCAATGCTAAATTGATGAAGTTGCCTGCAACTTTCTTCGATCAACATACCAGTGGACGGCTGGTATCAAAAGTAACCTATGACGTACAGCAGATTGCCGGTGCTGCCAGTGAGGCCATTACTGTTGTTTTTCGCGAGGGGTTGACGGTTGTTTTCTATCTCACCCAACTCTTTCTGATTGACTGGCAACTCACCCTGACTTTTCTGGTAATCGCGCCTTTGGTCGGCTCTATTGTTTCACTAGCTTCAAAGCGTTTCCGCCGTTACAGCTCGCAGATGCAGGATTCCATGGGAGAAGTAACCCAGATCACTAATGAGACTATCAAAGGGCAACGAGTGATTCGGACCTTCAATGCCGAGGACTATGTCAACGACAGACTTTTTGCAGCCAGCGAGCGCAATCGTCGTCAGAACATGAAGATGGAATTGACCCGGAATGTCAGCACGCCACTAGTACAGATGATTGTAGCCATGGCGCTGGCCTTCTTGGTCTGGTTGGCTATGTCGCCAGATTTTTTCGCTGGCTCAACGCCAGGGGAGTTTGTCATTTTTTTAAGCGCGGCTGGTCTGTTGGCCAAACCAATTCGTCAGCTCACTCAGGTTAATTCAGTCATTCAGCGGGGCATCGCGGCATCAGCCAGTATTTTCACGCTACTGGATGAAGCGCCTGAAACAGATCAGGGCACTCATGCCAAACGGCGAGTAGACGGCAAACTGGAATTTCGCCATGTGGGTTTCTCCTACAGGGAGGACACTCCGGTTTTGAAAAATGCTTGCCTCGTTGCAAAACCAGGGCAGACAATCGCACTCGTTGGCAAATCAGGAAGCGCTAAATCTACTTTAGTGAATTTAATCCCCCGCTTTTATCAATACGGCGAGGGCCAGATCCTGCTTGATGATGTGGAGTTGATCAATTATAAACTCGACAACCTACGGCAGCAGATTTCCCTGGTGACGCAGCAGGTTGTGTTGTTCAACGGCACTGTGGCTGAAAATATTGCCTACGGCAACAGTAGTATCCCCCTTGAGGCGATTGAGGAAGCCGCTGAGGCTGCCCATGCAATGGAGTTTATCGATCGGCTGGCAGCAGGGCTCGACACGCAGGTCGGCGATGATGCCAGCCTGCTGTCCGGAGGACAGCGTCAGCGTATTGCTATCGCCCGGGCGCTGCTCAAGAACGCACCAATTCTTATTCTCGATGAAGCAACTTCCGCCCTGGACTCTGAATCAGAACAGCATATACAAGCCGCTCTGGAGCAACTGATTCAGGGCCGCACAACCTTTATCATTGCGCATCGGCTCTCAACCATTGAAAATGCTGATCTAATCGTGGTGATGGAGCAAGGCAGGATCATCGAGACTGGTACTCACACGGAACTCATGGCCCTGGACGGACATTACTGTCGCCTCCACCGACTGCAGTTCTCAGAATACTAAACCTGATTCGTTCTATGGATTTTCTTATCAAGGCCTGGTACAGCAAGTCGCCCTGGTTGTTGCTACTATGGCCATTGAGTCTTCTGGTGCAATTGCTAGCTGGCTTGCGTAAGGCTTCACTGCAAAAGGGCCAGGCCACACAGCTTGTATGCCCTGTGATAGTGATTGGCAATATCACCGCAGGCGGCACCGGCAAAACGCCATTACTAATTGCTCTGGCTTCCCATTTAAAGGCACAGGGGTTCAAGCCGGGTATTATTAGCCGCGGATACAAGAGCGCACCCAGTGTTTACCCCCTGATGGTTACGGAAGAGACCCCGGCTAACATTGCGGGCGACGAGCCAGGACTCATCGCCCGCAAGACAAAATGCCCAGTGGTAATCGACCCCAAGCGCATGAATGCACTCAATCACCTGATTGAGAACGCTCAGGTTGATGTCGTGCTAAGTGATGACGGGCTGCAACATTATCCCTTGCCGCGCAGTTTCGAGATTTGTGTGGTGGATGGTGCACGCCTGTTTGGCAATGGCCTGTGCTTACCAGCGGGTCCTTTGCGAGAGTCTATTTCCCGGATTCGAGAGGTAGACGCAGTTGTGCTGAATGGTCAGCCATCTGAATCACAAGCAGCACTCGAGGGGGCTTACATCATGTCATTGCAGCCCAAATTTCTGAAGCACATGCAGAGCGGTGATAAAAAACCGTTTGCTGGGGCCCCATTCAAAATGGGGACAAAGATTCAGGCAGTCGCAGGCATTGGCAATCCCGGGCGGTTCTTTGCTCTGCTGGACGCCTTGCCATATCCCGTCACGGCGTACCCATTCCCCGACCATTACCAATATAGGCGCGCGGATTTTAGCTCACCTCCTTTTGACGCTAATCAGCCCATCGTCATGACAGAAAAAGATGGGATAAAATGCGAGTCTTTCACAGACGTCCGGCTCTGGACCTTGGACATTGCGGTCAAGGTTCCTGAAGAATTACTGGAGACGGTAAGCAGCCATATCCGGGATTTTGGTCGCAACTGACCCAGCATCCCCATTATTGGTGAATTCGCCATGCCATTCGATAAACTGAGCAACTGTCCATGTTAGATAAGAAACTTCTGGAAATTCTTGCCTGTCCCATTTGTAAAGGCGATCTGCGGTATGAGACAGACAAGCAGGAACTGATTTGCCTGCCAGATAAGCTAGCCTTTCCCGTGCGGGACGGTGTGCCCGTGATGCTTGCAGAGGAAGCCCGCCATATTTGTATCGATGAAGAGGAAAGCTATCGTTGAGCTTCAAGATCGTTATCCCTGCACGCTACGCCGCGCAGCGACTTCCCGGTAAACCGCTGCTGGATATTCAGGGCAAACCCATGCTGCAGCACACCTGGGAGCGCGCCTGCGAAAGTGCTGCAGATGAAGTGGTGATTGCAACGGATGACCCGCGCATTCTGGATGCTGCGATGAACTTTGGCGCCGCGGCGCAAATGACCTCTGATGTTCATCGCTCTGGTACTGATCGAATTCAGGAAGTGGCCTCAGCCAGACAATGGAGTGCCGACACCATTGTAGTCAATGTGCAGGGAGACGAGCCGCTAATCCCACCCCATGCCATCAACCAGGTCGCTGACAATCTGTCTCGGCACCGCCAAGCGGGCATCGCCACGCTTTGCGAAACTATCAAAGCGCAGTCTGAAATTAACAATCCTAATGCGGTCAAGGTGGTGTTCGACAAGCAGGGTTATGCCCTGTATTTCAGCCGCGCAGCGATTCCGCATACCAGTCCTGACGTGGATGAATACTCGAGCGAGCTTTTTCACCGCCATGTAGGGATTTACGCGTATCGGGTTCAGGTCCTCAATGACTTCGTAAACTGGCCTCCGGCGGCAATGGAAATAGCCGAAAGGCTTGAGCAACTGCGAGCTCTTGCTGAAGGCGTAAAGATTCATGTTGCAGTGAGTGCTGATTCCATGCCGGCTGGAATCGATACCGCAGACGATCTTGAATCGGTACGCCAACACCTGGCGGTCGATTCATGAGTGCAGCTGGGACTGCTAAAAGCAACCCTCAAAATCAGTCCCCAGACAAGCCTGCGGTCCGCTTACTCATGGTCTGTCTCGGCAACATTTGTCGCTCGCCGACGGCACATGGCGTTATGGAAAAGCTCATCACGGACAGAGGCTTGCAAGAGCTTATTGAGGTGGATTCTGCTGGCACTGGCAGTTATCACATTGGCGAGTCTCCAGACCCCCGTGCCGCAGCAGCAGCCCAAAATCGCGGCTACGACCTTAGCGCTCAGCGAGCACGACAAGTCAACAAAAAGGATTTCATCGCGTTCGACCATATTATTGCCATGGACAATAGTAACCTGACCAGCCTCCGTGGCGGCTGTCCGGCAGAGCACCAGCAGAAGCTCAAGTTACTGTTGGAATTCTCCAACACAGGCCACGATGAAGTGCCGGATCCTTACTGGAGCGGTCAAGATGGCTTTGAGCTGGTGCTGGATCTGGTTGAGGATGCTTGCGGTGCCTTGTTGAACTCTGTCGCCGGCGATAACCGGGGGCGCTAAACAGCATAGCCATGGTCATCGAAGAGAACGTCAGCCTGAAGCAACACAACAGTTTTGGCATTATTGCCAATGCGGCTTACCTGTCAGCAGCAACTTCCCAGCGTGAGTTGATTAACGCCCTGGATTTTGCCGACTCCAAGCGAATCCCGGTATGCATACTGGGTGAGGGAACCAATGTGCTATTTACGCGCGATTACCCCGGACTGGTTGTGCGAATGGCCATGACAGGCATCGAGCTGGATCATGATAATGCAGCGGTCAAGGTCGCTGCCGGCGAGAACTGGCACTGCCTGGTTGAAACTTGTATGAGTAATCGGCTCCATGGGCTTGAAAACCTGGCTTTGATTCCGGGCACAGCCGGTGCGGCTCCAGTTCAGAACATCGGCGCCTATGGTGTTGAACTGGCAGCGTATGTAGATCGGGTTGATGTCCTCGATACGGTCACTGGCAGCCAACAGGTTATAGCCGCAGCAGATTGCGAATTCGCTTACCGGGATAGTGTCTTTAAACAAGCCAATAGCTCGAGTCTGCTGATCACTGCAGTTCATCTCCAGCTCAGTCGAGACTGGCAGCCAAACACCAGCTACGGAGCGCTTAACAATGCGCTGGAGGGGAGTCAGCCTACCCCTCAGGAGTTGTTCGATACGGTGTGCCGCATCCGCCGCAGCAAGCTGCCAGATCCTAAGCAAGTTGGAAACGCTGGCAGCTTTTTCAAGAATCCTATGGTGTCAGAGGGGAAGCTGGAGCAGTTGCGTGCAAGCTATCCCAATATCGTCAGCTTTGATGCCGGCGAGCCGGGATTCAAGAAACTGCCGGCGGCATGGTTGCTTGACCAGCTTGGCTGGAGAGGTCGCTGCCGCGGCACTGCAGCGGTTTCAGGGGAGCACGCTCTGGTGTTAATTAATCCGGGTCAGGCCACCGGTGAGGATGTTTACTTGCTGGCACAAGAGATGAGCAGCAATGTGCTGGACGAATTTGGAATTGCGCTGCAACCTGAGGTCAGAATTATCTAGACTCGGGTTAAGTGCTCAATTCCACCATGGCATAAAGTATTCGCCTTAACTGCACATAATACAGGCCATTCATCTCTTCAGCTTGAAAATTCCTTCCGCGCGTGCTCACCAAAAAGTGTGAACCAGTTCTCGTTTTGGTGATTAACAATTGTTCGGTAGTAGCTAGCATGCTACCTCTCAAGTTGGCGGGATCGAATAGACAAGAAAGCGAGGCCAGATCCACCAGAGAACACTATAAATACAATTTGGCTGAAATTTCTTAGGCCTGCGACCCTGCTGAAATCCGGTCATTATAAGTCTAAAGGGCAAATTAGATTTCAGTTGGGGTTCTGGGTTGCGGTCAATCGTGCAATGTCAATAACAACAGACTAACGAGGCCGACATCGTGTTCTCACCAACGCTACCTGCACTCAACATTATTTCAATTCTCCTCGTTGATGATCATTCTCTAGTGCGCGCGGGTATCGCTAGGATGCTGGCCGATGAAGCCGACATGCAGGTAATAGCAGAGCTGAGCACTGGTGAACAAGCCATTGATTTCGTTCGTAGTACGGAGTGCATTCCTGATTTGGTATTGATGAATGCCCGAATGCCGGGCATGGGAGGAGTCGAAGCGACCCGCGCGCTGCTGGAGACTTACCCGGACATTAAAGTAGTTGCCATGTCCTCAGTGGTTTCAGGCATCATACCTTCTCAGATGCTGCGAGCTGGTGCTCAAGCATTTAAATTTAAAAACAAAGAGATAGTTGACATTCTCAAGGCCAATCGTATGGTTTGCGCCGGGCAGCATTACGTCTCTCAGGACGCAGCAACACACTTGGCCCTGGATCCATTCAATAAAGAGGCGCAGGCCCTATTCGAAAAGCTGAGTCGCCGTGAAATGCAGATAGCCCAGATGCTTACCGACGGCAAAAAGGTCAGCCAGATTTCTCATTATCTGGAGCTGAGCCCAAAAACGGTTTACAGCTATCGTTACCGCATATTCGAGAAGCTTGGAATCTACAGCGATTTGGAGCTCACCATTCTGGCGATCAAGCATGGGCTGACCGAGGATAGTCAGGGGCTCAAACACTTGCCGCAAATCAATGCAGCCGGTTGAGACGCGGCACGCCTTATCTTACTCTCCACTTCCAGATTGAATCCCGGTACCAATATAGAGACATAATACCAGGTCACATTGGCTTGATATCGGGTTGTGGCTTATTGTTACCAATATTTTATTGGGAACAGTACCCTGCCACAGTTCAAATTAAATATTAAGAAACCTATCCAGATATCATGATTCATGACGGCAAAGCCTGAACCTACATTTGACCACAAGCATTTCCTGAAAAATCTGACGAGACGCCCTGGTGTCTATCAGATGCTGGGGGAGAAAGGCGAAGTGATCTATGTGGGAAAAGCCCGCAATTTGAAGAATCGGGTTGGGAGCTATTTTCGTGGTTCCGGACTTACCAGCAAGACTCTGGCGATGGTCAACAAGATCCATGAGATCGACATCACCGTGACACGGGGCGAAACGGAGGCATTGCTGCTCGAGCAAAACCTCATCAAGGCCCACAGGCCGCCTTACAATATCCAGCTCCGTGATGACAAATCTTATCCTTATATTCTGCTGACAGATAAGGACCCGTATCCCAGGCTGGGTTTCTACCGGGGTAGCAGGCGGCGTGGTCGGTTTTTTGGGCCTTATCCCAGTGCCCATGCTACCCGTGAGACACTTCAAATATTGCAAAAAGTATTTCGTGTAAGACAATGTAATGACACGTTTTATAAGAATAGATCCAGACCTTGCCTACAGTACCAGATAGACCGTTGTACCGGTCCTTGCGTGGGCCTGATTAGCCCGGAGGACTATGCTCGAGATGTCCAGTATTCCACCATGTTTCTCCAAGGCAAGAGTGACGCCCTCACCAAAGAGCTCACACTGAACATGGAAACTGCCGCTGAAGCCCAGGAATTTGAAAGGGCAGCCCTGATTCGCGACCAGATTATGGATCTTCGACGAATTCAGGAGCAGCAATACGTGGCAAATCAGGGTGGCGACGCAGATATCCTTGCCGCCGCAATGGAAAGCGCCACAATCTGTGTGCAGGCGATCTATGTGCGCAATGGCAGGATAATTGGCAGCAAGAGCTACTTCCCGCGTTTACGCCTGGCCAGCACGACGGAGGAGGTTCTCGAGGCCTTTATCGCCCAGGTCTACCTCGGCGATGACAAGGCCGGCAATATTCCCACTGAAATCATAGTGCCAGGCCCGCTGTCCGAGGCTGAAGAGCTTAAGGCTGCACTCTCCTATGTGGCTGCTCGCAAGATCAAGCTGAGCCAGCAGGTGCGTGGTCACCGCGCCAAATGGGTAGAACTCGCTGCCACAAATGCTGTCGAATCCCTGCAAGGGCGGCTCAGTAGTAAACAATCAATACTGAATAGATTCATAGATGTACAGGAAAAACTTAAACTAGATTTTTTGCCAGAGCGAATAGAATGCTTTGATATTAGTCACACCGGCGGTGAGGGCACCGTGGGTTCATGCGTGGTGTTTGACCAGAATGGGGCTTTGAAGACTGATTACCGACGCTTTAATGTCAAGGGCATTACCGGCGGGGATGACTATGCTGCGATGGAGCAGGTGTTGGATAGGCGTTTTACCCGCCTCAGCAAAGACGAAGGCAAGGTGCCGGATATTCTTCTTATCGACGGGGGCAAGGGTCAGTTAACTCAGGCCAAAAAGATCCTGGAGAAGTTTCAGTTACCCGAAATCCTGCTGCTGGGTATCGCTAAAGGCATAAGCCGTCGGGCAGGGCAGGAGACACTGTTTCTCTCATCAGGTTCTGGTTATCGGGAGATTGCCATGGCCACAGAGGCTGCTGGACTGCACTTGCTACAGCAGATACGCGATGAGGCGCATCGCTTCGCTATCACTGGCCATCGCCAACGACGCAGCAAAGCCCGCAAGGAGTCCAGCCTGGAGCAGATAGCGGGACTTGGCCCAAAGCGGAGGCGCGAGTTGCTCAGGCATTTTGGTGGCCAGCAGGGGATACGCAAAGCCAGTCAGGACGAAATTGGCCGAGTGACTGGTATAAGTCGTAAATTGGCCGAAAACATATATGCCCACTTACACAATATTGAATGAATAATGATATCGACTGGTTCACAGTCTTAATTTTCCCGTCAAACGGAAGCCATTAGTGCACATTTACGTTCACTTTTTTAATATAAGAACATGTTTTCTTTGCATATTATTTTAAGAGTTCCCCCATGAATTGGGCAAATTTGATCACTTATTTCCGTATGCTGTTAATCCCGATGGTAGTGCTGAGCTATTACTCTGAGCTGCAGTACGCCAATATGATGGCGGCCATGCTATTTTCGTTGGCGAGCTTGTCAGACTGGCTTGATGGCTACCTGGCCCGTCGTCTCAACCAGACCTCTGAGTTCGGTGCTTTCCTGGATCCGGTGGCAGACAAGCTGCTGGTCGTCACGGTTCTGATCATGCTGGTAGGGGAGCTTAATCCTCTGCTGGCGCCCACTATTGTGATTATAGCCAGAGAGGTGCTGATCTCAGCGCTGCGTGAATGGATGGCGACCCGAGGACATCGGGAAGCGGTGGCTGTGGCCTTTTCTGGCAAGTTGAAGACTACTTTTCAGATGATTGCCATCGTGACACTGATTCTGGTGACAGAAAGCTCTCCAGACTGGCTGCTGATGACCGGCTTCGTGATGATCTACATTGCTGCGCTGCTGAGCCTCTATTCAGCGCTGCATTACTTCAAGGCTGCGCGTCCTTACCTGACGCCCTAGCAGTGTAAAAATTGTCCTAAGACCTTAATTTTGCTTAGTTTAGGATATCGAGGCGAGATAATTCCTTGACTCCAAAGGCGATGGCATTAGAATAGGCGCCTCGCTAAACCGGGCCTCTTCAGCAGGCTTCGCATCCATTGCGAATCACCGGCAGATTGCGATGATTAGTACCTCTTCAAGCGGGAATAGCTCAGTTGGTAG
>DLPV01000006.1:105677-107064 GCA_002477465.1 Gammaproteobacteria bacterium UBA7449
GAATCTCGTTTCCCGCTCCAATTTCTCTGATGACATGGTTTATCCCCACTCGGGGTCTCGTTTGCTGCGCGCCAATCAATAAAGTAATCAGTCCGGATAAATTAAGCAAAGCTGAGCCAACTTATGAGTAACTTATCCCAAGACTATGATATGAAATGCTTTAACGAGCCCTTCAGGGGCGTAAAACTCATCATAACCCCAACGCAAAAGGACTTGGGCGGGTTTAGCGTACGACGAGCTTTACCTGTGGTGGAGCAGCGCAGGGTCGGGCCCTGGATATTTTTTGATCATGCGGGCCCTGCAGTTTTCCCTCCAGGCGAAGGGATCGATGTGAGACCTCACCCCCATATCAACCTGGCCACAGTCTCTTATCTATTCGATGGTGCCATCATGCATCGCGATTCGCTGGGTAATGAACTCGCGATCGTCCCCGGAGATATCAATCTGATGGTGGCCGGGCGAGGCATCGTCCATTACGAACGCACGCCTGATAACGTTCGGGCAGTAGGGCATACTCTGCATCTGCTCCAGTTATGTTTGGCTCTACCCGAGCCTGACGAAGAAACTGCCCCGGCGTTTTATCACTACGATGCCTGTGAGCTACCGACCACTGAATTAAACGGCATAGCAATCAGAGTCATGATGGGGCAAGCCTTCGGCCTTAAATCACCGGTCAAGACCTTCGCGCAAACCCTTTATATTGAGGCGGATATTGGGGCAGGTAAGTCACTTGAGATTCCTGGAGAGGAAGAGCGGGCAATCTATGTAGCCGGCGGTGAAGTCGAGATTAACGGCAGGGAAGTCGAGGCATTCAGCATGGCGGTGCTAGAGACTGACTGCGTCATTACCGTCAAAGAAAGCAAGGATAGTCGTATCGCCCTCATTGGCGGCGAAACACTGACTGAGCGCCACCTGTTCTGGAACTTCGTTTCTAGCTGCAAAGAACGCCTGGATCAATCAAAACAAAACTGGAAGAATGGCCGCTTCTCGAAAGTTACGGGCGATGAAGAAGAGTTCATCCCGTTACCCGATTAAAGCGCCGCAGCTCACTGAAAAACATGCCGAAACGCCCAAGTTCCGGTATACTGCGCGCCTTCGTTTGAGCTCACGATGGATGCAATTAAACTTGATAGAACAATCTAGATAGAACAACCAAGATATGGCTGGATGGCAGAGTGGTTATGCAGCGGACTGCAACTCCGTTAACGCCGGTTCGATTCCGACTCCAGCCTCCATTTCTGAGCTACCAAGCTCCGTCCAGGGGGTGATATTGGTATAAGGTGTGCACAGATGCACAGGTGTCGGGCAGGACAGTAATCCCGGGAGCGACCACAAGCCATAGTAGATAAAATCCACCGTACTCAGCCCAGGTGGTGAAATTGGTAGA
>DLPV01000006.1:107373-108605 GCA_002477465.1 Gammaproteobacteria bacterium UBA7449
AATTGGTAGACACAAGGGACTTAAAATCCCTCGGCAGAAATGCCGTGCCGGTTCGATTCCGGCCCTGGGCACCAACTAAATCAATAACTTATTACACCTTTCCGATTTGGCTCACACTGTTGTGGGACAATTCTGGGACATTGTGTGCGTGTTCTATGAATGACACTGGCAAAAGGATTTACTACGTATCGTTCTGGAGACGTGCTCAGCCCACGTAAAAAGCAGCTTGAGAATATTAACTCTCCAACCTTATTGGTGCTTAACGTACCAAGGAGTTTTCGCATGGCTACGATCGAGACCCGTAATTCCTGTTCAAAGAAGTTGTGTTTAATACAAAGGCTTTATCCGTCACCCCCTCCATATTTAAGTAATTAACTCTGTTGCAATGGCCGCATACTCAGAGTGACGCGGAATTGTAGAGCTAGTTTTTCACACAAAGTATGTTAGGCATGCTTGTAATAGCTTCCAGCTAATCGGTAAATTAGTTGTTACTCAGTTCAGGTTTGCACGCATAGTAGATCTATAAATCCCCTGACGCAGTCTCGTTTAAGCGTACCTTTACCCACCAGCTACAACGCTTAGTTCTTGCTTATTCCCGCTTGAATCAGTAAAAAAGAATTTACCGTCCTCCTGAGAGATACCTGCTGATGCGTTGATTCCAATACTAACGCTCTCGACGTCAAAATGAGGTTTCAATGTGATTTGTTGCCCTCCGTAGACGAGTTCGACACTTCCATCTGTATTTAGCTTGGCGTCTCCATCGTCAGATAACGCTTTTATCGCCGTCTCAATTTCTTCTTGATCTTTAAAAGCAGGCGTGAGCACTTGCGTTGTCCCATCTTGATTAACAATCTCGATTATCTCATCGGATCCCGAACCAGAGGCGTAGGCACCAGGATCTTTATCTGACGTTCCTGTAAGTGGGGAAGGGATGCCAACAACTGGACTATCCCTACCATCACCTAAATCAGATATTGTTGTCTGCCCGCCAGAGCCAATCTCTATTTTACTGTCAGGCGGCAGAACGTCTTGGACACTATCCGGGTTAGCGATTGCTGGCAGTAAAGGTATTTGATAGCCCTTATCAGTTGTTAGGACATAAGCGCCTCGCTCGTCAACCGATAATCCGGGTTGCGCTCCCTCTGGAGCTTGCACCATATTAGCCGTATCTGGGATGAACGCTGCAGCCGCATCATCGCTACCATCGGCTTTGACATTTAGAATTCCATCAG
>DLPV01000024.1 GCA_002477465.1 Gammaproteobacteria bacterium UBA7449
CTGGATCGTGGAATCGGTTTATTCTATTCCTGTGAAGAACGCTATCCGAATTATCCTGCTGCTGGCCGGGTTGACCATCCTCTATCCCGCGGCCGTACAAGCCAAAGAGTCTGCGATTACCCAGGCGACTGCCTATGTCACAAGAGGTGAGTCAATTAACGTGGATGCTCTCGCCATCGGCGACGAGTTAAGCCCGCAGAAACCTCTCACCCTGTTAGTCTGGCGGTCGGTAAGCCGGCGCTGGGCTTCCGTTGGTTCCAGCCATTCAAGTCATGAGCTGGGTTTCGCTAAAGTGACTGGCAATAAGGTTTTGTTTACTTTCACGGATACCCAAGCACTGGACCCCGGTTCAGCCTATTTCGGCACCACGCGAAGCTGTACAGCCAATGGCATTTGCCCTGTGGATGTGGAGCCCGATGCGGCAGTGCGAGTCTTTATAGCCCGGTAAGCAAAATACTTGGTAAAAATCCGAGGTTCCTCAACCTGCGCAACCAAGTTTGTACCCATCAATTGTCTGGTTAAATTATGGGCGTGCCTTCTTCTTTGCTCTTCAATCCTCTTCTTTCACTTGTTGTTTGAAACGAACTCAGCGATCAGCTCGAATGCGTGGTCAGTTTCAGGCAGGTTGCTGAAGCCCTGAAAAACGTGCACTAGCTTAGGCCAAACTTGAAGAGTCACGTGGCTGCCCTGATGGTTTGCTTTGTTGGCATAGCGCTTCGAGTCACCATAAAGCATCTCGTGCTGACTCGCCTGAATCAGAGTGGGCGGCAGGTTTTTCAAGGAGCCAAACAGGGGTGACAGGTGCGGATGATTGCTCGGCAGTCCACTGCTGAAGCGGGCTATGAAGGCACGCACTATTGCTGGAGTTTTCAATAGCGGCGCGAAGCTGGGGCCAAGGAAGTGGTCGGTCTCAGCATTTTCTTTCCAGGTCGGACTGCTGAAAGTTGCATCTGTCAGTGGTGCAAGGGCAATCGCCCCGTTAGCGGCAGGCAAGCCGTTATCACGGGCCCAGGCAATGACCGCCAGGGTCAGGTTGCCGCCCGCTGAATCACCAGCAACAAAAAGGGAATCTGTCGGCGCGGGCCCATCAGGACCGTTTTTCAGAATCCACTGGTAGGCGATTCGCGCATCTTCATGACAGTGGATAGTTTTAAACTCCGGCTGTTTTCGATAGTCGATAGCAAGCACCGATGCGCCGGTGCGCTTTGACAGTTCAGAAGTAATGTAGCGGTGCGTCTTGGGCGAGCCGACTATGAATGCCCCGCCATGGATGTACAGGATGCGCTGGTTCGGGTCAGCACCCTCCGCGAGCACCCATTCACTGCTGATGCCGTCAACGTCTACGGCGCGTGTTTCAATGTCGATCTCGCTTGCAAAGACCTCTTCAAAGCGTTTGCGAACCACCTTGATGCCCTTGGGTCTCGTTTGACCATGGTAAGCCGTCAGTTTCGCAACTACTTCGTCATGCTGATCGCTGACTTCGTGCGCTTCTATCATAGTGTCTGATTCAGGATGGTCGAACTTTCGCATATCCGGCGCGCGGTAGCTGATAATGAGATAAACAAACACGGCGGCAATCGCAGCGAGTAAAATAAGTGATGTAGTCATGGATAGTCTTTGGTCTCTTTGTGGATCCTATTTATGGAGTCTGATTCTGGGGTCTGGTTATGATCAGACGCTACATTACCTGCTTTGGAAACCGGGCGACACCTTAAATTTAAGGACCTAATTGCGCGGAGATTTGAAGGCTGTCAGGGGCTGGATGTCTACATGGACGTAATCAAGGCTTGTTTTACTGCGATAAAAAGCAGGGATTTGGCCGAGCACTATCGCAAGTACTTACAATGGTGCACCGATTCCAGCATCGCCAAAGCGCTTGAGCCTTAACTGCTCGGCGGTTGGTCATTCGATCAGGTGGTTTGGGCACAGGCGTGAGGTCTGAATACAGGGGTGAAAGTCGGGAGGTAATTCCAGTGAGAAATTCTACGTCTTTTTATGACGCTGCTTCGCCTTGTTGCCAGACTTAGGCTTAACCGTTTCCTTCTTGAGCTTCGGTTTTCTTCGAATAGGCTTATCGCCATCATCTGACTCTTTCCGCTTCGGTTCACTTCTTTCCTTTGCCTTTTCATCCGCGCGGGTGATGTTCAGTTTCTTCTTGGCAACCCAGGTGTTCTTCAGATCTTTATAGATATCGTTTGGCATGCCCTTGGGCAAGTCTACGGTGCTGTAGCTTTCGAAGATGTTAATACGGCCTATGTCTCTGCTGGTGAGGCCGGCTTCATTGGCGATGGCGCCAACGATGTTGCCGGGCATGACATGGTCATTGTGGCCGACTTCGATGCGGAAGCGTTCCATGCCTTTCTCCGGGGGCGCGTTTTTCTTTCTCCGGATTTCTTCCTCATTGCCGCGCTTGCGATTGGCGCGGGGTTTGTCACGGGAATTGTCGCGAGAGCGGCTGCGATCATCTCGACCGCCTTTGTCTACCTTGTCCCAGGATTTATCTTTCTTGGGCGTGGGTTGATGCTTTAACAAAAGGGGAGAACCACCCTGGGCCAGGTGCGCCAGCGCTGCAGCCACTTCATTGGCGGGAATATTGTGTTCTACCTGGTACTGTTCGATCACCTTTGCGTAAAGGCTGAGGTCTTTTGCGGCCAGTGTGTCTGAAATGGACTGTTTGAATTGCGCGATGCGCTTGTCGTTGATCAGCTCAGTGGAAGGCAGTTCCATCATCTCGATCTTGCCGCCGGTGGCGCGTTCGATGGCACCCAGCAAACGCTTCTCTCTTGGGGCTACGAACAGAATGGCATCACCCTTGCGGCCGGCACGGCCGGTTCGGCCGATGCGATGCACATAAGCCTCAGTGTCGTGGGGGATATCATAGTTGATGACGTGGCTGATACGATCCACATCGAGGCCGCGGGCAGCAACGTCTGTAGCCACCAGGATATCCAGCTTGCCCTTCTTCAGTTTTTCGATGGTGCGCTCGCGTTGGGCCTGAGCGATGTCGCCATTAAGGGCGGTGGCGGCGAAGCCACGTGCTGAGAGTTTCTCGGCCAGTTCTGTTGTAGCGATGCGCGTGCGAACGAATACAATCATGCCGTCGAAGGTTTCGGCTTCCAGTATGCGGGTTAAAGCATCCAGCTTGTGGGTGCCGCTTACCGGCCAGAAGCGCTGGCGAATGAGGTCGGCAGTGACCCTCTTCGATTCGATGGTCACTTGTTCCGGATTACTGAGATGGCTATTGGCTATGCGCCGTACTTCCGCTGGCATGGTGGCGGAGAACAGGGCGATCTGGCGCTTCGGTGGCGTTTGCTCCAGAATCCATTCCACATCGTCGATAAAGCCCATGCGCAGCATTTCGTCGGCTTCATCCAGTACCAGGGTAGTAAGCTCATCGAGCTTCAGGGTGCCCTTTCGCATATGATCCATCACCCGACCGGGCGTGCCTACTACTACATGGGTGCCGCGCTTCAGTGCGCGAATCTGGCCGCCATATTCCTGACCACCGTATACAGGTAGGACATGAAAACTCTTGCTCTTGAGGGCATAGGTCTGAAAGGCCTCTGACACCTGAATCGCCAGCTCCCGGGTTGGGCACAGCACCAGTGCCTGGGGGTTCTTCTGTTTAAGATCCAGGTTAGACAGGATCGGCAGGGCGAAGGCCGCGGTCTTGCCGGTGCCGGTTTGCGCCTGGCCCAGGACATCGGTGCCCGACAGTAGCAGAGGAATAGTCTTGGCCTGAATGGGTGTGGGCGTTTCATAGCCGATGTCTTGTAGGGTTTTGATCAGGGGCGCAGCTAACTGGAGCTGGTCAAACGCCGTTACCGTGTCGGTTGTCATGTCAGGCTCTTTGGGCTGAAAGTAGAGTGGAAGCTGATGTCCATTCAGCCTGGCAGTGCTGAGCGGGCGCGGAGTGTAGCATAAATAGGAACAGATCTATTTTTGTATTTTTGCCACTTTATGTTCAACGCCGAAGAGAAAAGAGATAAAGAGGAGAGGGGCCAGCGTAAGAACACAGTGCTGTGTCTTTATCGTGGCCCATTTCAGTCCGCCTTTCTAGGTAGCCATCACTATATACCCGCCGGACTTTTCGTCATACTGTAGCTTCAGCAATTTGGCTTTTTCTGCTTCTTCCAGCAATTCGCTGAAAGTCTTGAAGCCGTAGTAGGTTTCATTAAAGCCTGGTTTGCGGCGTTTCAGAGCCTGTTTGATCATCGAGCCCCAGATCCCTTTGTCGCTGCTGCGCTCGGCCTGAAGCGCCTCGAAGGTCTCCAGTACCAGGTCGAAGGCCTCCTGTTGCTTGTCTTCGGCGGAATCTTTGGCAGAAGTTTTTTTGGCGCTGGTGCCGCGTTTGCGTTGTGTCTTGGATTTGGGTTCGCTGCGTACTAGATCGTCGTAAAAAATGAACTCGTCGCAGTTGGCCATCAACAGGTCAGAGGTGGAAGACTTCACGCCGACACCGATCACCACCTTGTTGTTCTCCCTGAGTTTGCTCACCAGGGGCGAGAAGTCTGAGTCTCCGGACAGGATCACGAAGGTATCTACATGGGGTTTGGTGTAGCAGAGGTCCAGAGCGTCTACCACCATGCGGATGTCCGCTGAGTTCTTGCCGGATTGGCGGACGTGAGGAATTTCGATCAGCTCGAAGGCGGCCTCGTGCATGGCTGGTTTGAAACCCTTGTAACGATCCCAGTCGCAATAAGCTTTCTTGATGACGATGCTACCCTTAAGCAATAGTTTCCTGAGTACCAGGCTGATATCGAACTTGGCATATTTGGCGTCTTCAACGCCCAGGGCGATGTTCTCAAAGTCGCAAAAAACTGCGAGGTTTGCACTTTCGTGTTCAGCCATGGGGTCTCCGGGAAAGGGGTAGGGGTGCAGAGCGAGAATACCGTAGTTTTACTCTCACCGCTTTCTTCTCAGCCAGCGTTATCACCGCCACAGCGCATCGAGGACTGGTTCTTCTCTCGCCTGTCCCTATTTATCTCTGCTACGATGCACCCCCAATCTTCTCCGGCACAGCCATGACTTTCTCTACTTCGACTGCAGCGTCTTCCACGACATTGCCTGCGTTTGGCAGTTTGCCGCTGCGCTCGGAACTTCAGGAAAGTATCGAGGCGCTAGCCTATGAGTCGATGACTGCAATTCAGGCGCAGGCGCTGCCGCCGCTGCTCGAGGGTCAGGATGTAATCGCCCAGGCGCGCACCGGCAGCGGCAAAACCGCAGCCTTTGCCATCGGCCTGCTCAATAAGCTGGATACTCAGTCTTACTGCACCCAGGCTTTAGTGCTGTGCCCAACCCGGGAATTGGCGGCGCAGGTTGCTACCGAGATCCGCAAACTAGCCAGCACCCTGGCCAACACCCGGGTACTGACCCTGTGTGGTGGAAGACCCATGGGACCACAGTTGGCTTCCCTGCGGCGCGACCCGCACATCGTGGTGGGCACGCCGGGACGAATTCTCAAGCATCTTGAGAGGGAGACTTTGCGTCTTGAAGCTGTGCAAACCCTGGTGCTGGATGAGGCCGATCGTATGCTGGATATGGGCTTTCATGACGACATCATGAAGATCATTCAAAAGACACCCGCATCGCGGCAGACGCTGCTATTCTCTGCCACTTATCCCGAAGGCATTCAGAAGATTAGCCGCACAGTGCAAAAGCGCCCGGTGGATATCCGGGTGGAGTCCACGCTTGATTCGCCAGATATTGATCAGCTGTTTATCCAGGTTGAGAAGAAGCAACGTACCGAGACACTGTACCGTGTTATTGCAAATTATCAGCCGGAGTCCTGTCTGGTTTTTTGTAATACCAAACAGCAGTGCCAGAATCTGGCGAAAGCTCTGGGTGAACGCGACCTGCACGCCCGAGCCCTGCATGGTGATCTCGAGCAGTTTGAGCGCGATCAGGTGTTGGCCCAGTTTGCCGGCAAAAGTTCTTCCATCCTCATTGCCACCGACGTCGCGGCACGCGGGCTCGATGTGAAAGAGTTGGCAGCGGTGATTAACTATGAACTCAGCCGCGATCCAGAGGTGCACATCCATCGCATTGGGCGCACCGCTCGTGCTGGTGCCAAGGGCCTGGCGGTAAGTCTGTTTACCGACTATGAAAACCGGCAGCTGCGCGCCATCGAAGAATACCAGGGCGCGCCCGCGAATCTGGTCAAGGTTGAAACACTGACTATTCCGCCGGGCTTCAAGCTCTATCCACCCATGGTCACCCTGTTTGTAAACGGGGGTCGTAAAAACAAGGTCAGGGCAGGAGACTTGTTGGGTGCGCTGACCGCTGGCCGAAAAATTGCTGGCGATCAGATTGGCAAGATCACGCTGTTTGATAAAATGGCTTATGTTGCGGTTGAACAGCAGGTGGCGAAACAGGCCCTGACTGTTCTTACTGAAGGCAAAATTAAAGGCAGGAAGTTCAGAGCAAAGTTACTGCGCTAGATTAATGGATTAATAGGGACAGATTTATTTATCTATTCAGGAATCGCGAACCCAGTCGCCTCAATTTCGGACCTGGTCATTTCTATGATGTTGACATCCAAATCGATTGGCACCAGCGGTTCATCTGACTCGTCCGTTTCCTCGGTCACGATTTGGTCGACCACATCCATGCCTTTGAATACATAACCGTAAATTGTGTAGTTATTATCCAGCCTGGCAATCCCGTCGGCTGCATGCACCACATAAAACTGACAGCCCGCTGATAACTTGCCGGGATTGTTGTCTCTGCCGGCGGCGAATGTGCCGTAGACATGTCGTAGGTGAGGTTGAAACTCTGGCTCCAATAAGTGAATTGAATAGGCAAAGCCTTCCGGTGTGTCCGGGCAACCTCCCTGGGCCACAAATCCTTCGATCACTCGGTTGAAGGTGTAATCATCCCAGTAACCGTCTTCTGCTAAATCGATAAAGTTCTGGCGATGGACTGGCACTTCCGGATACAGCCAGATATACAGATCGCCAAGGCGAGTGCTGATATGGCCGACCTGGTAGCTGTCTTGCGGCGGCGTACAGGCAGTCAATAAGCAAAATAGAATTGGCAGGCAAGCTTTGTTCATAGCAATGGCAACGGGATCAG
>DLPV01000070.1:0-9027 GCA_002477465.1 Gammaproteobacteria bacterium UBA7449
GACACTGGCGAACAGCTGTGGCGTACTTTCACCGTGCCAGCACCGGGCGAGCCCGGCAGTGAAACCTGGCAGGGAGATGACTGGCAGACCGGTGGGGGTTCTACCTGGTTAACGGGGTCTTATGATCCGGAGCTGGACTTACTTTACTGGACCACCGGTAATCCGGCACCGGACTGGAATGGCGATCTGCGCCCCGGCGACAACCTGTTTACCTGCGCGGTGCTGGCGCTGGATCCCGTCACCGGTGAGATGCAGTGGCACTTTCAGTACACACCCCACGACACCCATGACTGGGACGCGAACCAGATACCGGTACTCATTGATGGAGAATTTCGCGGTGAACAGCGCAAGCTGCTAGCGCTGGCCAACCGCAATGCATTCTACTATTTGTTGGATCGCGAAACCGGCGAGTACCTGCTGGGCGAGGAATACTCCTATCAAACCTGGGCCGAAGGCATAGATGACAATGGCCGTCCTATTGTGATCCCGAACACCGACCCCACCCGCGAGGGCAACCTGGTGTGGCCCAGCCTGCAGGGTGCAACCAACTGGTTTTCCCCTTCCTATAATCCCAATACCGAACAGTTCTTCGTACCGAATCGACGCATGGGTGCGATCTACTTCAAGGCCGACGTGGAATACGAACCCGGCATGCCTTTTCTGGGTGGCGGCGAACAACCGCTGGATGGAGACGATGCCTCTGGTGCGATTCTTTCGCTGGATGCAATGACCGGTGAACAGCAGTGGGAGTTCGAGCTGCAGACACCGCTATGGTCCGGCGTCATGGCAACCGGGGGTGGACTGGTGTTTGGTTCCAGCAATGAGGGTAACTTCTTTGCGCTGGATGCTGAAGACGGTGAGCCAGTTTGGTTTTTCAATACCGGCGCGCATATTCGCACTAACCCCATGGGCTTCGCCGTCGATGGCAATCAGCGAGTGGCTATTATTGGTGGCCAGACGCTGTTTGTGTTTGGGCTGGAGTAAAATAATTTCTAAACCAGCAGGCTGACAGTAAAGCCAGTGGTAACCGATGAAGCACACGGCATCTAATCGCGCCTGCAATCCAGTACCCTGGGAGGGCGGAGCGCATTGTCATTAGCTTACTGTATGGTTTAGAACGTGCCGCGAATCTTGACCGCGAAGACAGGGCCATTAACTGAACATGAGTCCTCTACTTCGTCCACATAACCCGTAATGGTCGTGCCACCCGCATAGCGCGTGCGTAACCTGCACCGTTCACCAGAGTCTCTTGCCTCAAACCTGTACACAAGCCCACCCCAAGCCTGTGTTTCTGCCCAGGCGAACCAAAACCAATCAGGGGGGTAATGCTCGGTCTTATCAATATCCCAGACCATGAAATCGTTTAAAAACCTTTTGTTTGCATTAAAGCCCCAGTTTGTATTATTTAGTCTAGGAATATCATGACGGAAACCGATTGAATATCTGCTTCCTCCCCCATCACGAGGACCCATTGAACGCTCGCGGTCTCTGTTGAGGATTGAATCCCTATGAGTTGCCTCCTCCAGGCTGAGTCCCGCGGTTAAAAGCATGTTGGGCTGGTTGAGGAAACCCAAACGCAAACTGTTGCTCAAGTTAAGTCCATAGCGCCTTCCGTCTCCCGTATTGCCCCGAGCCGAGAGAATTTGTCCATTTCGAGAAACATCGACATTGTCTATAACGTCGCTCACGGTTTGATAATAGAGCTGGGTGTTAATGACCCCCGCATCCTGAGGAAGCCGATATTCAAGATTGGCCTCATAGTTCCACCATTGCATTTGCCGAATATCTGAATTCCCTTCGAACGAATTCTGTTCATCATCCATAGAATCTACGCCCGCCGTGAAGTCGCGGAAACTGAGCTGATTAACTATCTTTTGAATGATCCCTCTAAATTGAATGGTTGGTGTAATATCAAACCGATAGTCTACCTTTGGACGGAAGAAAGAGAAGTCGCGCGAATTTGCCAACGTACCACTCTGAGATATTGAGCTGTCTTCGAGAAGCAGCGTAGTCTCTAGCGTCATCCTTTCGTTAATTGACCAATTGTGGATTGTGAAATACTCCAGCCTCATCTCCTCCACCGATCCAATAGAATTAGCTACTGGCGTGAGGCCGCCAAACTCATTGCCGCCAACAACGCCCGTGAGCAACCCAAGTCGAAGCGATGTATCTACAATTGTTTGCGATCTCTCTATACCCGCCTCAATAGATTGATCTTGCGACAGATCAAAAACATATGACGATCGAATTATGCGTTCCCGGTATTTTTCGTAGTTGAACAAATACAGATCTCTCGTTTCAGTAGAGGCGGCAGGGTCAACTTTGAAACGACTGCGTGCGAACTCGCCCTCTTTTTCATTAGCAACAACAATAGTTTTCCACCTGCTTCTATTGCCAAAGACATGCATATAATCGCCACCAATCTCGAAACTGTTCTGATCGCTTGGCTGCGAATCCCGTTCAAATATTCGACTGGCCACTGAGTTTGATTGATATCGAGTGATAATACGGTCAGTGTCGTACTCGACATCATTCCCGGACCACGAAAAGTTAAGATTCGCGGTATCTGCAGGCGTTAGTTCATAACCAAAATTTGCTGTTACGGAAATTGGCCAACTGTCTGTAGTTTCATCACGGTTAACTGTCTCGACGAGATTCCCGTCGATATCAAATGCCCTTTCAAAACCGTCGCGATAGTCATAACGCGGTTCCCGCTCCGCGCTAAGAAAATAATTCAGCGCGCCATACTGTCCTGTCGCCGAGATCTTACCACCTGGTATTAATGACCCGTCCAAAGCGCGATCGGTGTTCACTTCATAAGCAAAGCTCACGCTGGAAAGCGCATCATCCAAGACAACATTGATTACCTGCGCTCCTCCTCGCACATCTAACTCTCCTGACGTGCCTCTAATAATCTCAATGTAACGCACCTCCGATGCGGGTATGCGTGAGAGCTGTGAATCGCCTTCATTGCTTTTACCCGCTATACGCCGACCATTGATCAATACCTGCTCTCCGCCTGCTCCCAGGCCTCTGCCGCCGCCTCGGCTTTGACTGCGGCTACCGCTACGGGCGAGCGATATACCGGGAATTCGCTGCAACATATCGTTGACGGAGTAGGGATTGAATTGGGCAAAGTACTCGGCTGGATAGGTCACCGTGGAATCGTCCGAGGTGACAGGATCCTGAGCTTTGGCGCTATTTGCGCCTAACAGCAGCGCAGAACTTAGACTGACAGCTAAAGCCAGCTGTCGCTTTGAAAATAGGGTATTCATGAAATCCTGGCTCCCGAGAGACTGCCATTTAAAGGTTCGGCGCATGCGAACAGGGATCAGTTATTTTGCCGACCGCTTAGTATGACTGCTTACGCCCCCTGAAACTTAAAGGATTAGTGTCAAATTATTACAAAATGTGGCGGCGAGGCTGGCTGGAGATAGTGGGCAAGAGCCGCTGCAGCCAGCTTGATTGGGCGAACCGCTGTCTGGTAAAACTGCTATCCTGCGACTAAACATTAACAACCGCCCAATTGCGGGCAAGACCACTGCGTATGACCAAGCCCCTAGATCCCTGCCCCTGCTGCTCTAAGAAGCCATTTTCCAAATGCTGCCAGCCTTTTTTGAGCGGTAAAAGCGTTGCCAAGACGCCAAAACAGCTCATGCGCGCGCGGTTTTCGGCCTACACCATTGGGGGGCATGGCCAATACCTCATGGATACCTGGCACCCGGCCTATTCCCGCGGCAATACGGCCAATTCCCTGTCCCTGAAGACCCATGACTGGCGCTCGCTGCAGATTCTGCGAGCCGGACAGGATGGGAATAAGGGTGGCGTGGAATTCGTGGCTGACTTTGTGGATAACCAGGGCGTGTTGCAGCGACATCACGAAATGTCCTATTTTGAGCGGCATAAGGGCCGCTGGTACTACACCGATGGCCGGGTAGACATCAGGCCCATTGAACAGGCGAAGGACGCCGGATAGATTTCACGGCTTCCGGTTACTGTAACCTCCAGCCATCAAGCGCAATACTTTCATCTCCTTGGGCGAGACTTCTCAGTCAGCATTGGCTCTTCTTCGGCGAACGCCAGGGAAATTAGCCCTGAAATGCGCCTAATTCAATTCCTGAAATCCTGCAGGCGGCCGACGATGTTGGGTCGCCTGCTCATAGGCATACGCCAGCTCAATCAAAGTGCCCTCGGCATAAGGCCTACCCACAAACTGCAGGCCCACCGGCAGCCGGTCTTGCCAGAACCCCATGGGAATAGTCACTGCTGGTAAACCGGCATCCGGTGCCAGTAACTGGTTGTTGTCACCGGCATACTCTTCGGCGCCGCGATCAATATGAGCCGGTGGATTGGACCAGGTGGGAAAGATGATGGCATCAACTTGCGCTGCGTCCATGGCAGCCATGGCGTTCTGCAACAGCTGGTTGCGCTCGGGATTGTTGGGCCAGGTTGGACAAGGAGTTTCCCATTCGTCCGGTGGAATATCCAACGGCGCGGCGGCATAAAAAGAAAACGACCCGCGAGTGGCATCGGCAATCTGACCTGTCTCCAGCACTTCATTCACATCGGTCAGAGGCGGGTTTTCCAGGGTCGCAAAGTACTGGGCCACGTCATAGCGAAAGCGCGGACAAAACGGAATGGCATCGCTGAGTGCTTCAAAATCGGTGATAGCAAATGGGTCAACAATCTCTGCGCCAGCCGCTTCCAGTTCACCAAGCGTCCGCGCAAATATTTCCTTAATCTCCGGGTCGGCCCCGTCCTGATCCACCAGCACCCGAAGCACACCGAGACGCTTGCCCTCAAGGCCATCGGCATTAAGGAAATCCAGGTAGTTGTCCTCACGCCGGTTGGGCACTGTCAGAGGATCACTGGGGTCATAGTCTGCAATCACGTTAAACAGGCGCGCACCGTCTTCAACGGTGCGCGTCATTGGCCCAGCGATATCACGATCAAAAGAAAGAGGTATGACCCCATCGCGGCTGGTCAGACCCAGGGTCGAGCGAATGCCAAACAGCGCCAGGTGCGAGGAAGGCCCGCGAATTGAATTACCGGTGTCTGAACCCATGCCCGCCACGCCAAGGCTGGCGGCAACACCGGAGGCAGTGCCGCCGGACGAACCGGCCGGCACATGATTCACGTCATAGGCATTGGCAGTGCGGCCAAATGAAGAAGAGATACTCTGCCGGGGACTAAGGGCCCATTCCGCCATGTTGGTCTTGGCCAGCACGATAGCGCCCGCTTCCCGCAGTTTGCGAATCATGAAGGCATCGTCCGGCGGAATACTGTTTTGCAGCGCTGCTGAGCCGCCGGTGGTGACCATGTCTGCGGTATCGTAGTTATCTTTTACCAGTAAGGGTGCACAAAATAATTCCGGCATGTTTTCGCCAGCCGCCAGGGCTGCATCGATTTCGTCCGCACGATTCAGTGCATTGGCATTAACGACGGTGATGGCATTGATGCCGCTGGATTCATCATAGGTTTCGATGCGATTGAGATAGCCCCGCACAATGTTTCGGCATGTAGTGTCCCCAGCGACAAGTGCTGCCTGCAGCTCGGCAATGGTGGTCTCAACCAATTGAGGTGCCGGGCCCGGCTCTGCGTTGGCGACAGAACCAGTGCTCGTAGTCGGTGCTGCGGTAGTAGCGGCGGGGGCGTCTGATTCATTACTGCAGGCCGCCAGCGCAGCGATGCCGAATGCGCACGCCATTTTAAATAGACTGGTTTTTTGTACTGTCTTCAATTTCAACACTTGCTTTCAACCCTTTGCTAATGACGTGCCTTGTCTGAAAATCAAAAGGCAGCCGAAGGGCTGCCTTTTCTCAAAAAATCGGACTGTAAACGCGGTATGTATTTTGACCGTTCGCTTAATCCGAGTCCCCATTGATTTCCTCTTCCAACTCGAGGCGACGGGCGCCGGCCAGAATGCCTGGCAAGGCATGATTACCCTCATGGCAGGAGTATTCATAGATGCCAGACGACGGACGCATTGGCATCTCACCGGTCCAGGCCTGGGTGTACAAATCCGGGTCTTCAATGGTGAAGCTATAGCGCACCTCGTCATCGGCGACGCGCCGGAATCGCTCGGTGAGCACCATGTTCATGGAGGCATTGATGCCATAGCCCTGGGCAACTTCCCATTCGTTAAAATTCTTCGTGACCACCACCAAAGTGTCGCCTTCATAGTAGCCCACAGAATCTCCCAGCCACTTGTTGTGAGGCAGGTCGCGATGCTCCTGATCGATTTTCACGATGCGGGCGTCGTGCACCATTTCCACAACCAGAACCACATGGTCCGGACTCTGCACGATTTGCATGTTGTTGTTATACACGCTGCTGATAAACGGGGTACTGGAAGAGAACGCTTTCAGGCAGCGGTCAGAAAGTGCCCTGCCTTCGGGCCCATCGCTTCGCCCCAGGGACTCGGGAAACTGAAACACCGAGCGCGCCTGCTGCCGTCTGATAGCTGCGCCCTGCTCGCGGTAAGGAATCCGGCCATCGGGTGGATCGGTAATTATTGAGGTGCGGTACTTGCCATCAATCTCAGCCAGGGAATCGCCGATACTGAAATACTCAGGGTCATAGCCGCCAACATTGGCTGGATCGTTCTGGCGATTGGTCCCGAAATTCTGGTAATCATCGAGCACGGTGGATGTGGGTTCCAGCGTGTTGATCATAGTCTCTTCATCAATCTCGAGCTCAGTATACTGAGCCGGACGCTGCAGGCCGGTACGGGTCTCGTAGGTCCAGATGCCCTGCAGATCAGGCACACCAAAGTCCAGCATCGGCGCTTCGTAACTGGAATCCTGCGCCATGCTGGCGCTGCTACTTCCAAACATGAGGCCAAACATAAGGCCAAGCGAGAGCCCGTTTCCTAAAGTCACTGTTGCTGAGTTGATGTGCTTTTTCATATGAACCTCTTTCTGCCAATAAGCCAATAAGTGTGGCGAGTAATCCAGCCAGCAAATTCTAATCAGTTCTTCATATTACGCTAATTTTTCAGCGCGATGTGAAAACGGACCTGCAGATCACGCTGTAGCGACTGCCTGAGACCACTAAATATTGGTTTCGATATAGTGATCAATCACACCCTCAAGCAGGTCCAGCGGCAGCGCGCCCTGCCCCAGCAACACATCGTGAAATTCACGTATATCGAAACGATTGCCAAGGGCCTGCTCAGCACGTTGCCGCAGTTCGATAATCTTCATCTCGCCAAGCTTGTAGGACAGCGCCTGGGCCGGCCAGGAAATATAGCGGTCTACCTCGGCGCGCACGTTAGCAGTGGACAAGGAGGTATTGCTGCTCAGGTAGTCCAGCGCCTGTTGCCGGGACCAGCCCTGGGAGTGAATACCGGTGTCTATCACCAGGCGACAGGCGCGCCACATCTCGTAGCTGAGGCGCCCAAAATGCTCATAGGCGTTGTTGTAAATTCCCATTTCTATCCCGAGCTTTTCTGAGTACAGGCCCCAACCTTCTCCCATCGCGGAGAAGTACAGTTGCTTGCGAAACGCCGGTAATCCTTCAATCTCACGGGCGATAGCATTCTGGTGGTGGTGCCCCGGCACGGCCTCATGGGCAGTCAGGGCCGGCAGCTCGTAAAGCGGCCGCTGGTCCAGCGCGAAAGTATTCACCCAGTAGGCGCCACCGCGGATGCCACCGATAGGTGCAGGATTGTAGGAAGCCGTGGTGTAGTTGGGGGCGATCTCATCGGGCACTGGCACCACGCCATAGGACAAGCGCGGCAAGGTGCCGAAGAACTCCGGCATAAGGTAGTCGATTTTCTTGGCGACAAAAGCGGCTTCCTTTAACAGCTCCTCTTCGCTATTGGCGTAAAACTGGGGATCGGTGCGCAGGAACTCGGTGAAGTCCTCGAAGCTACCATCGAAACCCGACTGCGCAATTACCTCATCCATCTCTGCGCGAATGCGAGCCACTTCCGCCAGACCAATCTGATGAATCTGCGCTGCGCTTAAATCGGTTCGAGTGGTATAGACCCTGATCTGGTGCGCATAGAACTCTTCGCCATTTTCCAGGTCGGAGGCTGCAATGCTGTCCGCGGCTGCCGGGTAATACTCATCTTCCAGAAACGTCACCAACTGGCGAAAGGCGGGAATGGCATAGCTACGAATGGCGGCGCGAGTCTCTTCAACAATGTCCGCGCGGACATTCCCCGGTAGCCGCTGGTTCACATCGAGAATGGGTTCGGCCAGGCTGCTCTGATCCTGGTTATCGTAAACCTGTGCCTGCACTGTGGGCAGCACACCATCAATCACTATCTTAGGCAGCACGAAACCTTCGCGAATTCCCTGACGCATGTTCTCGATGTTCTCGCTGAAGTAACGCGGAAATTCCTCGATGCGAGCGATGTAGTCGCGATAGTCCTCTTCGGTATTCATGGGCACGCCATAGCTGGCGCGCAGCGCACCGGTAAAGAATCCGGAAAACGTATTGAAGGGAATGCGGGATGTATTCAGTCGCAAACCATCTATAGATCGTTCCAAAACCCAGCCCAGCAGATCGAAATTGATCTGATCATCACGGTTCAATTCATCACGATCCACCTGCCGCAGTTGGGCTAGAAATTCTTCCTCGCTGCGCAGGCGCCGTGCTTGATCCACTGGCGAAACCTGGGGCAGCAGATGATTGAAGTCGCTGATGCCAGCGCCCGTGGCCAGAGTTGGGTTTTCCTGCAGGCGGTAGTTCCAATAGCCGTCCATCAGGGACTGCAGCTGCTGTTCAGCAGTCTGGCTAAAACCAAGCTGGGCGCTGCATAGCAACAGCAAAACAATGAATTTGTTCATTTACATCCTTTTCGTATTTGCCACCGGTTACGGCACGATTTGTGGAGCTAAGACTGCTTGCCAGGGGCGCAGCTAAGGGACTCACTGGCCGCCTCGCGTAGCATAGATTGTGTGGTAGCATAACGAAAGTCCGGTTTATTGATCAGTGGGATGCATTGGATTCTGGTCACGCAGATGAGCCCATTGAGGCCATCACGCCCTACCGCTCCCCAAACTGCGCACTCACCAG
>DLPV01000070.1:9401-15403 GCA_002477465.1 Gammaproteobacteria bacterium UBA7449
AACACCGACAGCATTGATAACGGCCATCGGTCTGGCAGTGACAGCACAGCTAGCCTTTGCCGAGATTGAAATCGATCCTGATGCAACCATTCATGACTCACCAACTACATTAATGGGGGTTAATCACATCGGGCTGTCGGTGAAAGACCTGGATAAGACCCTCGCCTTTTATCAGCAGGCGTCTGGCTTCAAGCTCGTGCATCGCGAAGCGGTTAGCAATAGCGCAGCCGCTGACCAGCTGTTTGGTATCGAAGGCGTTGCCTATGAAATTGCGGTGCTGGAAGCGCCGAATATGCTGTTTGAGTTTATCGAGTTTGAGCACAATGCCGACGCAGCAATCACCAAGATGCCGGTGTTTGGACCGGGCATGACCCATACCTGTTTTCAGACACCCTCCAGCAATTCAGGCTATGACATTTTCCGCGATGCAGGCGCTGAGATACTGTCCTATACCGATGGCCCTATCGACCTCGGCGGCTATGGCGTGACCTATGCCTACGGCTATGACCCGGAAGGCAATATGTTCGAGATGGAACAGCTGGATGCTGGCCCGATGGCTGAGGTTGAGCAAAAAGTACGCTGGATAGACGAAGGGCACAGCATGTGGATGACCCAGGTTGCCCTGGTTACGCACGATATCGAAAGACTCACCAACTGGTATGCCGAGATGATGGCGTTCAAACCCTATCGCATTGGTGACTACGAAGGCCATCCGCGCATGGCGGAGGTGGCGGGCGAGCCTTACTTATCCTTGCTGGCCTCATGGTTTCGCATGGATCGGCGCGCCAAGACCCTGGAGTTCTGGCAGTATCGGGATCCAATCACGCCGGTGAACCAGGGCAAACGTGGCGTGACTGACTTCGGTTATTCCTATTCCATTGAGGTCGGCGACATTCAAGCTGAGTATTCACGCATGGCGGATCTGGGTGTCGAGTTTGTCAGCGCACCGGCGGACATGGGTGACTATCATCAGGTCTATGCCCACGATGTGGATGGCAATGTGTTTGCTCTGCGGCAGTGGAAAGATCCTGATTCACCGTTCTCGGTGCCGAATCTGGAGCAGTGAGTGATTGCAGCCAGTGTGCTGCGCCCCACGCAATTTCCACAGCGCAATGTGCGCTTGAGAACTCTGCGTGATTCGATCCCTGCTTGCTCACTTATGCATTTGCTTTCAGGGCTAATCCTCGCTGGCCTCTAATTTCCTGTATAGCGAACGGGTGCTGATACCGAGTATTTCTGCCACCCGTTCCTTGTCGCCATCATGCGCCCCGCCTGATATTGCCCTCTTTACAGGTGAATATGCGCGCCGGACACTTTCCACCGCCGGAAGACAACAACATCATCTATCTAAAAATTCCGGTGGATGTGCTCGGCAAGGGCAAATAGGCTGGTATCATTCTTGGATAGGCGTGGCTGGTCATTCCAAAGACTGCAAAGCTAAACCAGGTCAATCAACAATTAGAAAGGTAACAAGGAACACCCATGAAACTCATGCAAGTAAACGAAACCCTGTCCGTCTCGGGACAAATTAACGAGCAAGATCTGGAAGCACTTGCAGCGGAAGGTATCCAGCTTGTTGTATGCAACCGACCCGACGGGGAATCTGCTGAACAACCCGAATTCTCGGCGTTGCAACAAGCAGCGGAGCGGCTCGGGCTGGAAATTATCGATATGCCTTTCAAGAGTGGTGAGATGCAGCAGGAACATATCGCTGCCTTCACAGACATCATCAAATCAGACAAAAAAGTGCATGCCTATTGCCGCACTGGCAACCGCTCCTTCTGCCTGTATGCGGCGGTGCATGCCAGCACGGGGGCACCTGAAGCTGAGATTATGGCAAAGGCCAAGGAAGTAGGCTTCGACGTGACAGCGGTGGTGAGCCCCTACTATTCGGAGAGCAAGGTGAACAGTCAAGACAATGTAGTGGATCTCAAGACCAGCGCGAAACCCTCATACAATGTCGCCATCGTGGGTGCAGGCTCAGGTGGTATTGCGGCCGCAGCGAGCATACTAAAGCGCAACAGTAAGTTACGGGTTGCGGTTATCGACCCGGCAACTGAGCACTTTTACCAACCGGGTTGGACCATGGTGGGCGGCGGCGTCTTTGACGCTGCGACCACACGACGCTCTATGCAGTCCCTGATTCCACGCGGGGTGACCTGGCTGCAGCAGTCGGTGGTAGGGTTTGCGCCAAAAGATAATGAGATTGAACTCGATAACGGAGACCGAGTGCATTACTCACAGCTCATCGTCGCCCCCGGCCTGTCCCTGGACTGGGCCGGTGTCAAAGGGCTGGCAGAGTCACTAGGAAAAAATGGGGTCACCTCTAATTATTCATACCAGCATGCGCCCTACACCTGGGAGCTCGTGCATAAGACCAAACAGGGCAAGGCAATCTTTACTCAGCCGCCCATGCCAATCAAATGTGCAGGAGCACCGCAGAAGGCGCTCTATCTTTCCTGTGACCATTGGCGCAGAGCCAGAGTTTTGAAAGACATTGATGTCAATTTCTTTAACGCCGGCGGCGTCCTTTTTGGTGTGCCGGACTACGTGCCTGCACTGCAGTCCTATATCGACAAATACGAAGCCAAGGTCCACTACAGCCACAATCTGCAGGAAATTGACGGCGAGAATAAAGTTGCTCACTTCAAGAAGGCAGGTGGAGAAGGTGAAGACGAGATAATTTCTCAGGAGTTCGACATGATTCACGTCTGTCCTCCACAGCGCGCGCCGAAATTCGTCGCCGACAGCGAGCTTGCAGACGCAGGTGGCTGGCTGGAAGTCGATCAGTTCTCCCTACAACACAAGCGCTTCGACAATGTCTGGGGTCTGGGCGATGTCATGAATACCCCCAACGCCAAGACCATGGCCGCAGTTCGCAAACAGGTGCCAGTGGTTGCCCAGAATCTGGTGGACAGTCTCGCTGGCCGCGACATCCACTGCGCCTATGATGGCTATGGTTCCTGCCCGCTGACCGTGGAGCGGGGCAAGATTGTGCTGGCTGAGTTTGGCTACGGTGGCAAGATCATCCCCACTTTCCCAACCTGGATGCTGCAGGGCAAGAAACCAACCCGTCGAGCCTGGGCACTGAAAAAAGATATCCTTCCCGGTATATACTGGGGGGCAATGCTTAAGGGCCGCGAATGGCTTGCGAGTTCAGAAGAGTTGGAAAAGGCCAGGGCGTGAAATGACTCAACACACGGCATCAGGGCCTGTTGCCGGTTGGGCAAAACACTACAATAGCCAGGTACTGATGAACGATCTGGTTGCTGCGGTCATCGTGGCAATCATGCTCATACCCCAGTCCCTGGCCTACGCCATGCTGGCCGGTCTGCCTCCAGAAGTCGGGCTGTATGCCAGTATCTTTCCCCTTATCGCCTATGCCCTGCTGGGCACCAGCAGCACGCTGTCGGTGGGACCTGTTGCCATCACCTCCCTGATGACGGCGGCGGCGCTAGCTGAAGTCGCAGAAAAGGGCAGCGGCAACTATCTCAGCGGCGCAATTACCCTGGCGGCATTGTCAGGCCTCATGCTGCTGGCGTTCGGCGTCTTGCGACTCGGGTTTCTCGCCAACTTTCTTTCCCATACCGTGGTGTCCGCCTTCATAACCGCGTCGGCGATAATCATCGCCCTGAGCCAGGTTCGACACCTGCTCGGCGTGGAAGCTGGAGGCGACAATGTTTTTGAGTTGCTGCACGGCATCAGTCTTAACGCCAGCGATACAAATTTCTTTACCCTGTCTATAGGCGCAGGCGTGCTGTTATTCCTGTTTGCCGTGCGCGCCCGCGGCGCCCGAGTCTTGAGCAGGTTGGGACTATCCGCACATAGCGCACAGCTCGTTGCCAAGGCAGCACCGGTGGCAGGTGTGCTGGTTACCATTCTGTTTGTCGTCGGATTCGGTCTAGCCGACAGAAACGTCGAAATTGTAGGTGCCATTCCCAGCGGGCTGCCAGCGTTTGCCATGCCAGTGTTTTCTATGGAACTGGCACGGACCCTGTTAATCCCCGCGGCGCTGATTTCAATTATTGGCTACGTCGAGTCTATCTCCGTTGGCAGAACCCTGGGTGCCCGCAAACGAGAACGGGTGAACAGCAATAGGGAACTGATTGGGCTGGGTGCGGCCAACCTCGCTTCGGCATTTTCTGGTGCGCTGCCGGTTACCGGCGGATTCTCTCGCTCCGTGGTCAACTTCGATGCCGGAGCTGTGACACAGGCTGCCAGCATCTACACGGCTATACTCATTGCGCTGGTATCGGTATTTCTGACACCGCTGCTTTATTACCTGCCCAAAGCAGCGCTGGCCGCCACCATCATCGTTGCCGTGTTATCACTGATCGATCTCTCAATAATCAGGAAGACCTGGCGCTTCTCACGAGGCGACTGGCTGGCGGTGATGATTACCATGCTAGTCACCCTGGGATTCGGCGTAGAGACAGGCGTAAGCTGCGGCGTACTGACGTCACTTGGGCTTCACCTGTATCGCACTTCCCAGCCCCACATCGCTGAAGTAGGCCTGGTTGACGGCACCGAGCACTTCCGTAATGTTCGGCGCTACAAGGTACATACGGTGCCTGAGATATTGACCCTGCGCGTGGATGAGAGTCTGTTCTTCGCCAATGCCAGCTACCTGGAAGACCAGGTTTTCAAACAGATCTATAATCACGACGCAATTACCCACGTCGTTTTGATGTGCAGCGCAGTAAACGAAATCGATTACAGTGCCCTGGAGGTGCTTGAAGAGCTAAACCGTCAGCTGCGTGAACAGGGCCTGCTGCTGCATTTATCCGAGGTAAAAGGCCCGGTGCTGGACAAACTGCGCGGCACCGAATTTATGGAACATCTCACTGGCTGCATCTACCTGTCCCAGCATCAGGCTTACACTGATCTGTGCAAACGCTATCGATATAAAGCCTGACTCGCACGAGGCTTTTTCTCACTATCTAGCCCGCAAGTTAAAAAAGCTAGGCACTGCTGATTCGAAAATGGAAAAGACTCACATCGCTTCAGGTAAGCGGAACGCAAACACATACCCACCCAGGGGATCTTCTTCGTACGCTGGCAATGGCTGATAGCCATTGCCGCGAGTAGAGTTAAAAACCGGCACCACGACGATCAGTGTCTGCTTGCCGCCTGGGGACAGATACGTCATCGGTGTACCTTGAGCTGTAAACGGTAGCGGATGGTTCCATACCTCTCTGCCATCACTGAGCGCAGTCGCCCGCACCGTATTGTCGAAGGCGCCGGCACTGAAGATTAGCCCTCCCGCTGTCGTCACAGTACCGCCAGTCTGCGGTGTGCCAACGGTGAGGGGAAGCCCGGTAGGAATGCCGAGGGGGCCCGTATGCTTCGCCGTCCCGATCGGTTTCTCCCACAGCAGCTGCCGGGTCTCCAGGTCGACTACACCAAGAATACCGTAGGGTGGTTGCATACAGGGCACATGCAGTGGCGACATGAAGCGATTGGAGGTATGGGCATAGGGTGTGCCCTGCATACTGCCAGTCACGCCTTCCGGCAGGTCGGCCCGCGCGATGAGCTGGAGCTGGTTCGCCATAAACAGTGGGTTAACGATCATCAGGTTGTTAACTTCATCGACACTGACACTGCCCCAGTTAAAACCGCCTGTCGCCCCCGGGTTCTGCAGTATCATGTCTGTGCCCGGAACAGTGAAATGCCCATCGTAGCGCATCTTCTTATACTCGATGCGACACCAGAGTTGATCCAAAGGGGTCACGCCCCACATTTTGGTTTCGTCCAGCTCCATTCTAAAAGTAGGCAGGTCCATGGAGAAAGGCTGCGTTCCCGCCACGTAATCTTCAGGCACGCCTCCATCCTGCGGCACCGGCAGCTCCTGTATCTCGAATAGCGGCTCCCCGGTTTCCCGATTGAGAACGAACACCTCGCCACGCTTGGTGGGCATCAACACCGCCTTCACTTTATTGCCATCGTCATCAGGCAGGTCGATCAAGGTAGGCTGGGAAGGCACGTCATAATCCCAGATATCA
>DLPV01000019.1:0-7902 GCA_002477465.1 Gammaproteobacteria bacterium UBA7449
TTACCACCAACAATGCGACTAATTAGTGGTCCTGACCAAAATGCATTCTTATCATCTGTTTTTGGATATCAAACACTCGTAAGGATGTTCCTCGGTTTTCATATAGCATGATTTGAATTCTCAGCGGTCTGATGTTTAGTCAGCGAATAATTGTGGTTGCTGTTGCAACTTTAATTGAAGAATCTCGCGCGCCGCCACTCATCCGCAAAAAAAATTGATTTCAAACAGAGCGGAATAAAAAAGGCCCGGCTATCAAACGATAACCGGACCTTCTGGTTTCTAGCTTTCAGTCGAATTAGAACTCGAACTGAATGCCCATGCGGATCTCGTACAGAGTCGCGTTTTCACGCAGGTCAGTCAGACTCCGGTTACGGAAGTCCTCAAACACGTAGCGGTTCTGGCTGTCCAGAGATGCTGTAACAACCTGCTGGTTAAAGAAGAAGGCGTCGGATTGACGTCCCCAGCTGTCGTTCAGCATGTTCAACACGTTGTAGATCTTCAGGTAGGCGCGAGCCTGGGTGCCAAAGAACAACGGCAGCTCCTGATCGATACGGAAGTCTACCCGCGTGGACCAGTCCGAGAAGTTCTGGTTACGTGGCACGAAACCACCAGCAAACTCGGCGTAGCCGTTGTCCTGAACAAATCGTGCCCAGCCATCAACGTCGAAGCCAGGAGCAATCACAACATTAGAGTCGTTCAGCCCCGGAATGTAGAGCTGGTGACGGCCAAAGAAGCCACCGCCTTCCAGATCGCTTGAGCTCATGACGTGGCTCGCAGGCTGACCTTGTTTACGGTACATGAACATCGTGAATCGGGTTTCGTTGCCCGGGATGAATTCATGACCATAGCTGATGCGACCGGTGAAGCGATGAGGTGACACATAGTTTGATGTCGCCGCTTGAGGGTCAATTAACGTGGTCAGTGCCAGGTTGCCAAAGTTGGAACCAGCAACAGAAGAGGTCATTGGGCTGACATCGGTTTGGTCCGTGTAGGCATAACCGAAATTCCAGTCCAGTCCCCAATCGTAGCTGTGTCGGGCAACCACTGAGAATGCCAGCCCTTCGCCTTCAGTCTGAGCGTTGGTCAACATGTAGTTGTCTTCGCCGCGAACGAAATCAAAGATAGGAGCACCGGCTGCAGTGGTACCAATTTGATCCTGGGCCAGATCCTCGTAGTACGCAGGATTGTCCTGACGCGAGTAGATCAAGTCAGTATCAACAGTCAGGCCATTATTGAAAGCGTAGGTTGCACCCAGTGAGTACTTCCATTCGGAAGGCTGCTCGTAGTTGGGGTCGATTAGAACCAGTCCTTCGCTGGCCGCGTTGGCTGCAGAAGTTGCAGCTACCTGGTCAACCAGTGACTGAGGTACGTCATAACCCGGACGACCAGCGCCGCTCAGTGCCACGTCAGTGAAAATGGACTCTGCACCGCTGAAGTTGCGGTATTGCAGTTGGACGTTGGAGATACCGTCGTTACTCCAGGCGTTGGTAATCCAAACGTTTGGATTACCTCCAGAGTAGAGGCCAACACCACCGCGAACTGTCAGATTGTAGTTGGCTTCCCAGGTGAAACCCAAGCGGGGCATCCAGAGGTCAACACCATCCATGTTGGCATCATTGCGGACGCCAGTCAGGGTCGTGAATGCCTGGTTGAACTGGGGCCGGTCATCCATGCTCATGCGCTCATAGCGCAGGCCGCCTACCAGGGTCAGGTTGTAATCAGGGATGTACCACTCGTCCTGTGCATAGAACATGTCCACGTTGTTACGGAATCGTGCCGCGGCATCAGCTGGGTCGTTGGTGCCACCACCGCTGCCGTAGTAAATGCGGCTAGGACGACCGAGCAAGAAACGGTCGATACCGGACAAGCTACAAGTCGGATCATCGAAACGACCCTGGGCATCAAGTGCCGCACAGGCAGCAGGATTGCTAAGTGAATCGTCGAAATAGTCGTACTCACCACCGTTAGAGTGCTGCACGAACTGATTGAATACATCCAGTTCATCACGCTCATAGCCGAAAGTTAATATGTGATCGCCAACCAGGTATTCACCCAGCAAACGCACATAAGTAGATTCCCAGTTCAGGGCATTGGCCTGACGGGAGTCATCCGCACCGAGGTAAACCACGTTGTTGCGTCCATTGACGCTGATCTGGTGATCGCCCACATCTTTAGGGCCCACAGTCACCTGGGAATCGATCATCTCGTTGGTGTTGTAGAAGATGTCGGTGGAGAAAGCATCTGTCCACTGCGACTTAAGCTTGACGGTGAGTGTCTCAAGATCTGCGCCCTTCTTGTAGAAGTGGTTGGCAAATTCGAATTCGTTCTGGTCACCGTCAGAGGCGCGGTCTTCGATGCCTTCGTACTGGTTGTAGATCAGTGAAGCCGTATGGCGCTCGCTGATGTTCCAGTCTAGGCGACCCATCCAGCTTTCAGCAGTCTGCTGGCCGTCAGTTGGTGCACCGCCGGTATCGATGTTGTAGAGATTGCGCGCCGCGTTGTCTATCAGGTTGAAAGTATCCAGATCCAGCCAGTCGCGCTCGACGCCGCTGCCAGAACCGGCAACACCCTGTCCGATGAACTCGGGCTGCTCTGATTCTTCATAAGCAGTAAAGAAGAACAGCTTGTCCTTGATGATAGGGCCGCCGATGCTGAAACCCTTATATTCTTCTTCATAGTCAGGTGTTGAGAACATCTGCTGAGAACCGTCACGACGCTCGATCGAATCGCCGCGCAGGCTGTCATTGGTGAACTCGTAGAAGACGTTACCTGACCACTCGTTAGTACCGGAGCGAGTAACCGCATTGATGTTACAGGCGCTGAAGCCACCATAGGTCACATCGAAGGGCGCCAACTCGGCAGAAACCTGGGCGACCGCCGCGTATGGAAATGGCATACCCGTCGCGGTGGCGTAACCGTTGCTGTTAAGACCGAAGCGGTCGTTCTGGGCAACACCGTCCAGCATAACTGAGTTGAAGCGCGGGTGCTTACCAATACAGTTGGTCTGGGAGTCGCGGGCATCGCCGTCGAGGTTGAAGCGCGGATCGAGGGAGTACACGTCGCGGATGTCGCGGTTGTAGGCTACCGCTGTATCCAGGTCAAAGGTACCGAAAGTGGCTGACGGGCCAGCTGCGATATCTACCAGGGTATTGGCTTCGCCGAATACGATGATCTCTTCGATCTCGCTGGGTGCGCCCATATCGACCGTGAGGTTGTAGATATCACCCAGTTGAATTGAGTTAATCGTGACCGTCTTGGAGTTGTTGATGGTAACGATGTAGGGGCCGCCGACCGGCAGGTTAGTGGCATAGAAAGTACCGGTGTTATTAGATTCCAGCGTACGGGTAGCGCCGGTTCTGGAGTCCTGAACAACAATCGTGGCATTCGCCAGGGGATTGCCGGCAGCGTCTACGAGACGCCCGCGGATTGCGGATGAGGTGTCCTGTGCTGCCAACTCACCGGTAAATCCGATGGCTGCCAGAACAGAGGCACACAGCAGTTTCTTTGCACCATGTGGATAGCGCATGTGCTCCTCCTGATAGAGTATAAAAGTATGTGTGTAGTGTTTGTTTGAACCGCGGCTCTCGATTGCTTTGACACGCTTCCTTGCGCCCGCTACGGCTGGTTTTTCAGGCCGGTATTCTAAGGGCCTTGTGATTGCATTTTTATTACAGCAGGAGAGTTTTTATCGGCAATGTCTGTCCCGGAAGCTCAGGTGAATTCTGGCTTTTAGACTTTACAATGGTTTGCCGAGCAGGCTCCTTCTGTGCAACCGCTGTCACAATTTTGTCACAACGGCAGCGGCATCCCCAAGCGTTTTTTTGTTATGGGGGGAAATAGTATCTAAGGGCGCTTCACGCTTGACCCTAATGCGCCTCAATCTGGCGCATGATTAAACAAGGAGGCGACCAGCACCAGGAGCTCATCTCCGTTTATGAACAGGCTTACACTTAGCCAGTTAAAAGTTTTTTCAGGAATTTCCCGGTGTGGGAGCCACGCTTCTTCGCTATTTGTTCCGGCGTGCCTTCGGCGATGATCTTGCCGCCGCCGCTGCCGCCTTCGGGGCCGAGATCCACCACCCAATCCGCCGTCTTAATCACGTCCAGGTTATGCTCGATTACAACAATGGTGTTGCCCTGATCACGCAGGTGATGCAGTACGGCGAGCAGTTGCTTGATGTCTGCGAAGTGGAGCCCAGTGGTGGGTTCATCGAGGATATACAGCGTCTTGCCGGTGTCGCGCTTAGAGAGTTCCCGCGACAACTTGACCCGCTGCGCCTCGCCACCGGAGAGAGTCGTTGCAGACTGACCCAGACAAATATAGGACAGCCCTACGTCCATCAGGGTCTGCAGTTTACGGGCAATGGCTGGAACCGCGTCGAAAAAATCGCGCGCGTCCTCGATAGTCATGTCCAGTACTTCGTTGATGTTCTTGCCTTTGTAGGTAACTTCTAAAGTTTCCCGGTTGTAGCGCTTGCCGCGACAGACATCGCAGGCCACGTAGACATCTGGCAGGAAGTGCATCTCAACTTTGACCACACCGTCGCCCTGACAGGCTTCGCAGCGACCTCCCTTAACATTGAAGGAAAAGCGCCCGGGTTTGTAGCCACGAGTTCGGGCTTCCTGGGTGCCGGCGAAGAGTTCGCGCACCGGTGTGAAAATTCCGGTGTAAGTAGCGGGGTTGGAGCGGGGCGTACGACCGATGGGGCTTTGATCAATGTCTACCACTTTGTCCAAATGCTGCAGTCCGTCGAGATCTTCATAGGGTGCAGGGTTAAGCGTCGTCGCCTTATTCAGTTTGGTGGCGGTGATCGGGTACAGGGTGTTGTTTATCAGGGTCGATTTGCCGGAACCGGACACACCGGTCACGCAGGTGAAAAGGCCAATGGGAATGCTGACGTTTACATTCTGCAGGTTATTACCGCTGGCGCCATGCAGTTCGAGCAGTCTGTCCTCAGCACGCGGGTGGCGCTCATCAGGCACAGCAATACTGTCCTTGCCGGACAGGTACTTGCCGGTAAGGGAGTTGCGTGACTTCTTGATCTGGTCCAGTGAGCCTTCCGCCACAATATTCCCACCGTGCACACCAGCGCCTGGGCCGATATCTATAATGTGGTCTGCGCTGGTGATGGCTTCCTCGTCGTGTTCCACCACGATAACCGTATTACCCAGATCCCGCAGATGAAACAGCGTTTTCAGCAGCCGTGTGTTGTCGCGCTGATGCAGGCCGATGGAAGGCTCATCAAGAATGTACATGACGCCTACCAGTCCGGCGCCGATCTGGCTGGCCAGGCGAATGCGCTGGGCCTCACCGCCGGACAGTGTGTCGGCACTGCGGCTCAGGGTCAGGTAGTTTAGCCCCACGTCTACCAGGAACTTCAGGCGATCTTGGAGTTCCTTTAATATCTTCTCAGCAATCTTGGCTTGCTTGCCCTTCAATTTAAGTTTCGCAAAGTATTCTGACGCATTGGAAACGGTCATCTCGGTGATGCTAGGTAAGTTGGCGCCCTTGATCAGAACAAAGCGCGCATCTTTTCGCAGTCGCGTGCCCTCACAATCCGGGCAGGGTTGCGAACTCATGTACTTAGCCAGCTCCTCGCGCACCATGGAGGATTCCGTCTCGCGAAAGCGCCGCTCCATGTTAGGCAGGATGCCTTCGAAGGGCCAGCTGCGGGTATAGGTATTGCCGCGGTCATTGACGTAATGGAACTCGATGACTTCTTTGCCGCTGCCGTAGACGATGACCTGCTGATATTTCTTAGGCAGCTTGTTAAACGGGGTTTCGATAGCAAAGCCATAATGGTCGGCTACCGATGTGAGCATTTGGAAATAGAAGATATTGCGCCGATCCCATCCGCGGATCGCGCCCTCAGGCAGCGCCAGGGTCTCATCGGTGATGACGCGCTGTTCATCGAAGAATTGCTTCAGGCCGAGGCCATCGCAGGTCGAGCAGGCGCCGGCCGGATTATTGAATGAGAACAGCCGTGGCTCCAATTCGGAGATACTGTGCCCGCACCTAGGGCAGGCGAACAGGGAAGAAAACACCATGTCCTCCTCACCCTCCTTGTCCATATGCGCCACCATGGCAAGTCCATCGGCGAGCTGGATCGCGGTCTCAAAGCTTTCCGCCAGGCGTTGTTCCAGTCCCGGCTTTATCTTGATGCGGTCGACGACCACATCGATGGAGTGTTTCTTGTTTTTTTCCAGCTCTGGCGGGTAGTCGATTTCGCAAACCAGGCCATCCACCCGTGCCCTAATGAAGCCGCTGGTTCGCAGTTCATTAAAAACGTGGACATGTTCACCCTTACGCTCACGCACAATTGGCGCTAATACCATTACCCTGGAGTCCACTGGCAGGGCCATCACCTGGTCGACCATCTGGCTGACAGTCTGCGCTTCCAGCTTGGTGTTGTGCTCCGGGCAGAAGGGTTCACCTACCCGGGCAAACAGCAGTCGCAGGTAGTCGTATATCTCGGTGATTGTGCCAACAGTGGAGCGGGGATTGTGGGAGGTGGATTTTTGTTCGATCGAGATCGCCGGGGATAGGCCCTCGATATGATCGATATCCGGCTTCTCCATCATCGACAGAAACTGCCGTGCATAGGTTGAGAGCGACTCGACATAACGGCGCTGACCTTCGGCATAAAGGGTATCGAAAGCCAGGGAGGACTTGCCGGAACCGGACAGGCCGGTGATCACGACCAGCTTGTCGCGGGGAATCGTGAGATTGATATTCTTCAGATTGTGGGTGCGGGCACCCCGTACTACGATCTTATCCATGAAAATCTCAAGCACTGAGCCAAACTAACCATTATCGGACCCTTTAATTACGAGAGTAAAGTCGAGATGGATTTTTATCTGTGGAGAAAGCTAGCAAAGCGGCGTCTCCCTGCCGGACTCGCCGTGAACCCATCCCTGGGGGCTCGAGCCAGGCATCCCTGCCTGACACGGCCCTGCAGGGAGACGCCGCTTCACTCGCTGCTAACTCCCTGCAAGGTCTGAAATGAAATATTTGGTGTCCTTAACTGAGATTAGAACCCATCTCGGTAGAAGAGGAATGAGGTGCGTAGTTGCAAATGCTCTGTAATCGATTAATTGTCTTTGCCAAACTTCGCAGGGAAGTTGAGTGCAAGTGCTGTGGGGGAAATATTCAGGGCCGTGTGCGGCATGGATGCTGCACTCGAGCCTCCAGGGACGGGTTTACGGCGTGTCCGGAATGTTTGCTCCACAGCGCGCAGCTTCTCTTGACACCCAATAGTGTTTAACCGGGACAAGGAGGTGTATACCGTGCCCGCGGTCCACTCAGTATCTCAGGAGATTTTAAGCGGAAAATTCCACTTAATCAGATCGATGGTATAGACTTGCAGAGTTTCCGATATAAAAGTCAGCTAGGGCAGCTAGGGAGAAAAGTGTGGCAAGTCGCGGTGTAAATAAAGTAATTCTCGTCGGTAATCTGGGTAATGATCCTGAGGTCAGGTATATGCCAAATGGCAATGCTGTGGCCAATGTGTCTCTGGCAACCAGCGAGACCTGGAAGGACAAGAATACTGGCGACCAGCAGGAAAAAACTGAGTGGCATCGGGTGGTGTTTTTCAATCGGCTCGCGGAAATTGTGGAGCAGTATGTCAAGAAAGGCACTAAGCTCTACATTGAAGGTCGGCTGCAGACACGTTCCTGGGAACAGGACGGCGTGAAGCGCTACACGACCGAGATTGTGGCTAATGAAATGCAGATGCTGGATTCTCGTGGTGGCGCTTCGCAAGATTTTGGTGGACAGCAGGCGTCAGCGCCGGCGCCACAATCCAATCAGCAGCAGGCCGCGCCTGCCGCCCCGCAGAATTTCGATAACTTCGATGACGATATTCCTTTCTAGAGACTTGTAGCCAGCTTGCTCACCGTAAGC
>DLPV01000019.1:8280-83848 GCA_002477465.1 Gammaproteobacteria bacterium UBA7449
AGCTTTCGACAGCGGATTCCCCGTACCGAGGGGTCGGGCACTTGACTTGTGCCGGGCTTTGCCTGAAGTTAGGGTGTTCGAACTAGCTAACTTACTGATTTGAAGATGGATTCTCCAGATGCGGTTGTTCATCGCCGGGGCTAATAGTCCTACCGGCAAAGATCTCATCGAAATTTTGCGGCGCCGCAAGATTCGTTTCATGTCGCCCCCGGATAAGCACTTTGATCCGGATAATGGTGTGGCTATTGCCAAGATGGTGACGGATTACGCCCCCACCCAACTGATCAACCTGACCGACTTCATATCGGGTAACCATAGCGCACTAAAGCGCGCAGAATCCGCGGTGGACCGCTGTCACAAGGTGAATGCGGAGCTGCCTGGTACCCTGGCCGAAATCTGCAATCACCTGAATGTGCCAATGCTGCACCTGTCCACTCCCTATGTCTTTGATGGCGGCAAGCGCCTCGCTTACAACGAAAGTGATGACACCAATCCGCGGGGAGTTTACGGGCTTTCCTCGCTGGCGGGAGAGCAGGCCGTGCGGCAGCATAATGCCCATATCATCCTGCGACCGGGATGGCTCTTCGGTAAGTGGAAGCGGGGACTGATCAAGTCCTGGATTCGAACCGCGATCAAGAATCGAGGTGAAGTGCAGGTCACCAAGCGGCGCTTTAGTCCGACCCATACCGGCGACATGGCTGCCGCAATTCTCGCAGTTGCCCGGCAGGTAGATTGTGAAGCCAACGTATGGGGTACCTATCACTACAGCGGGCTGGAGACCAAGGAAGAGGCCGAGTTTGCGGAATTAACCCTGAAGTATGCGGCTAGCTACGATGAAGAAATCTACCAGCTGCTGGACACCACGCGCTTTATCGAGCGCGAGGCGCGGGCGCCAGAGATTCGTAATTCCACAATGTCCAGTAAGAAGATATTTGACACTTTTGGTATTAAGCAAAAATCCTGGCGCGGCCATCTGCAGGATGTTGTGAAACTCCTTTACGGCGACAGGGGTGGCTATGTTAAACAGACCCAGGACGACGGTGACTCCGCTGAGACCAGTGCGGCTTGAGGCGGCAACTGTCAGTCACCAACCTTGAATTTCCTCAGCGCAAAAACTAGCGAAAAAGAAGAGTGACAAGATGCCCCCGAGCCATCCTGGCAAGCCACTGACACCTATCGAAGCAGCAATTCCGCCGCTGCTGCAGTCCCTGCCGCAGATGCTGGAAGTCGAGGCGGTTCCGATGGAGCAGGCGTTGGGGAGAATCGTTGGTAGCGATGTGGCTGCGCCGATAAACGTGCCGCCACATGCCAACAGCGCGATGGATGGCTATGCACTAAGGGCCGCAGATAGTCAGGGTGCACGAGGTTTGGTGCAAGTCAGTCAGCGCATTGCTGCTGGTCAGGTAGGTGAGCCACTCCAGGCCGGCACCGCGGCCCGCATCTTCACCGGGGCACCGCTGCCGCCGGGCGCGGATGCCGTAGTGATGCAGGAAAACACCCGCGCTGAAGATGAGGCTATAAGCATCCTGCAGGCAGTGGTTCCGGGCGAGAATGTGCGCGCTGCGGGTGAAGATATTGTTGCTGGCGCGAAGCTATTTGGTGAAGGGCGCCGCTTGCGTCCCCAGGATATTGGTGTGTTGGCCTCCGTGGGTCTCACCCGGGTAACGGTAAGAAGGGCGCTAAGGGTGGCTTTACTGGTTACTGGTGATGAATTAGTGCCACCTGGCACTGAATTAAAGCTAGGCCAAATCTATAATTCCAATAACTACACTATCGCGGCATTGCTCAGGAATCTTGGTGCGGAAGTCATAGAAATGGGTGTGGTTGGTGATGAATTTAATACCACCCAAAGTGTGTTAAAAACCGCCGCCGAACAGGTAGATGTCATCATCAGCACAGGCGGGGTTTCCGTCGGCGAAGAAGACCACGTCAAACCAGCGGTGGAATCCCTGGGCGGTCTGGATATGTGGAAGCTCGCCATCAAGCCGGGCAAACCCTTTGCCAGTGGCAAGGTATGCGGTAAACAGTTTTTTGGCTTGCCGGGAAATCCGGTTTCGGCGTTTGTCACCTTCGTGCTGCTGGTGCGCCCGGCTCTATTGTCTATGCAGGCCTGTGACCGGCCTTTTTCGGATTGGATTGATGTGCCCGCTGGTTTCGACCGAGCGCAATGCGGCGAGCGCCAGGAATACATCCGGGTGACGTTGGGCCGAAATGCAGAGGACGGTTTGAGCCTGAAACCTCTCGACAACCAGAGTTCGGGAGTTGGGGCTTCCCTCAGTGTTGCAGATGGTCTTGCCATCATTCCGCCCCATACTGCGGTTGCAGAAGGTGATAAACTTCGCTATCTCTCTTTTGCGGAGCTCACTAACTGAGTATCAGCGACAACATGAAATCAGGCGGTATTCCCAGACTGTCTTTGCGTTTGCTCACGGTGGTGGGTTGCGGCGTCTTGCTGGTAGCCTGTGCGACGGAAACGCCGGAGCCAGAAACTGCCGCGGAGACAGAGCAGGCCATCCAGATCCGGACTCTGTCTGAGGCCGAGGTGATTCGTGGCGCTAGTGCTAACGGCAGCCCGCGTATGATTGCCGATTTGCTGTTTGCAGCTTTACAGGCATTGGACGCGGATCGCCTGCTGACGCCGATGAATGACAACGCCTACGACCGTTTCCAGCGGGTACTCTCATTCGATCCCGATAATGTAATTGCTCTCGAAGGCCTCGAGGATATCGTGCTGCGCTATGTCGAATTGGCGCAGGACGCCAGTCGCCAGGGCTTGTTTGAGGAAGCGGAGACTCTGTTGGGCAGGGCGCGCTATGTCAATCCGGCCCATCCTGCCATCGTCGAGGCTGGCGACCTACTGCAGGCCGAGAAAGACTCCGGCGATCTGTTCTTTGAGTTAAATGCTGGTGAGCTGGCACAGCGCTCTGAGGCGATCCAGCAAGAGATTGCTGCCATTGCAGAGCAGGCTCGAGAAAACGAAGCATTTTTTCTCATTACCGCGCCTAGTGATGACGTGGCCCGTTGGATATTCAGTGTTATGCGTGAGGCGGTATCCGGCTATCGCTTGCGTGGCAATATCGAGTTAGCCAGTCGCAGTGGTGTGCGCTTACGATTGCCAGAAGCCGAGGACTGATGCGGCACCATATTGAGTTCATCAACCATTTGCCCTTTGCAGCGAGTAACTGAGTATGTTCGACAAGTTAAAGCAGGGTTGGACCAGCTTCATAGCATTGCTCACACCGGGTGAGAATAGTGCGGGATGGTGTCGCGGAATCCTCACTGGCATGGGGTTCTTGATTATCCTGATTCTGCTGGTCGGGATGTATTGGAGCAATGAGCCAGCGCATTTCGATGTCAGGTTAAACGCACAGGAGAAGCTTACCGGTTCAGGGCTAGACACCGTCCCTGGCGCAATCACTACTTCGGCCTTGATTAGAGTGGCGGAAACCTTGCTGGACAAGCCGGGGGGATACCTCACCAATGATGTCATGCCTCCTGGGTTATACCTGGATAATATCCCGAACTGGGAATATGGCGCTCTGGTTCAGGTCAGGGATTTGTCGCGGTCTTTTCGGGAGGATTTCAGTCGCTCGCAATCCCAGTCCACTGAAGACCCTGACCTGATCATTGCTGAGCCCAATTTTAACTTCAATAGTGATAGCTGGTTGTTTCCGCCCACCGAGTCTGAGTATCGCGAGGCAATCGAGCGGGTGGATTCCTATTTGCTGCGAATTTCCGACCCTGCGAATGTGGATGCACAGTTCTTTGCTCGCGCCGATAACCTGGCGTCATGGTTGCTCAATGTCGAGTCGCGATTGGGTAGCTTGTCGCAGCGCCTCAGCGCCAGTGTGGGGCAGGCCCGAATTAACACTGACACTGCGGAAGAGTCTGCGGCAGTGCAGTCCACGCCCTCCAGTGCCGAAGTGGAAGTGCGAACGCCCTGGCTAGAAATTGATGATGTGTTTTACGAGGCCAGAGGCTCGACCTGGGCGCTGATGCATTTTCTGCGTGCGATCGAAGTGGACTTCGAGGAGGTGCTGGTAGACAAGAACGCAATGGCCAGCCTGCGGCAGATCATCAGGGAATTAGAGGCCAGCCAGCGCACTGTGTTTTTCCCTGTTATTCTCAATGGTTCCGGCTTTGGTATTTTTGCCAATCATTCACTCACCATGGCCAACTATGTGTCGCGTGCCAATGCCGCAATTATTGATTTGCGCAACTTGCTGGCCCAGGGATAGGGATAGACTTGTTTGCTTTCAAGATTGCGACTCGGCCGCTTCTGCGGGAGCGATTGACTAGTTGAAGCAAATCGGCGCTCTTATTCGTTTCATTCCCATTCTGGGCTGGCTGCCCCGATACAATCAGGTCAAGCTGGTCGATGACCTGGTGGCTGCGGTTATCGTTGCCATCATGTTGATTCCTCAAACCCTGGCTTATGCCCTGGTGGCCGGTATGCCGGCTGAAACCGGTCTGTATGCGAGCCTGTTTGGCCTGACGGTTTACTGTGTGTTCGGCAGCAGTAATACCCTTTCCGTTGCGCCGGTCGCGGTGGTGTCTTTGATGACCGCAGCGGCGCTGGCCAAGCTGGAGTTGAGCGGCGTCAGTCAATATACCTCGGCGGCATTTGCACTGACCTTTCTGTCCGGTGCTTTCCTGCTGGTGCTCGGTTTGTTGCGTCTCGGCTTCATGGCAAACTTTATCTCCCATCCCGTGATTAGCGCTTTTATCACGGCATCGGCAGTTATCATTGCCATCAGTCAGCTGCGTCATCTGCTGGGTGTTGAGGCGGCGGGGCAATCCGTGTTGGAACTGGTGCCAGCGCTGGTGTTCGCCGTGCCCGAAACCAATCTGATCTCTCTGGCCCTTGGTCTTGCCTCCATTACAGGCATCCTGTGGTGTAAGCGTGGGCTTGCGACGCAGCTGTTGAAGCGTGGCGTTTCTGAATCTTTAGCCGGCACGCTGTCGCGCGCGGGTCCAGTGCTGGTTGCCGTGCTGGCAGCCCTGTTCGCTTTTCTGTTTCGCCTTGATGAGCTTGGCGTGCAGCTGTTGGGTGAAGTGCCTGCAGGTTTGCCAGACTTGCAGCTACCTGCTTTTACCGTTGAACAGCTGCGGGGGCTATTAGGGTCAGCAGTGTTAATAGCCATTATCGGCTTTGTGGAGTCAGTCTCCGTCGCTCAGGTCATGGCGGCCAAACGTCGCGAGCGGATAGACCTGGATCAGGAGCTGGTAGGGTTGGGGGCGGCTAACATGGCGGTGTCCGCTGGCGGCGGCTTTCCTGTTAGTGGCGGTTTTTCCCGATCCATAGTGAATTTCGAGGCCGGGGCGGCAACTCCTGCGGCCGGTGCGTTTACCGCGCTCATCATAGCAATCGTTGCGCTGTTCCTGACCCCGGCTCTGTTCTGGTTGCCGCGGGTTTGCCTGGCGTCGACCATTCTGGTGGCAGTCTACCCGCTGCTGGATTTTTCCATGTTGGGTAGATCCTGGCGCTACTCCAAGGCAGACTTTGTCGCCGTGGCTTTAACCCTGCTGCTGACGCTTGCGATTGGTGTCGAGATAGGTGTTGCCACTGGCGTGTTGGTTTCAATACTGATCCACTTGTACAAGGAATCCAAACCCCATGTTGCCGTAGTAGGGCGAATCGAGGGCACAGAACATTTCCGTAGTGTCGATCGTCATGATGTCGAGACTTTCGAGAACCAGCTTTCAATTCGAATCGATGAAAGTCTTTATTTTGCTAACACACGTTACCTGGAAGAATTGATCTTTGAGCTGGTGGCAGACAAGCCGAAGTTGGAACATGTCGTGTTGATGTGTGCGGCGGTAAACCGCATAGATCTCAGTGCTCTGGAGACGCTGGAGAAAATTAATGAAACCCTTTCCGGGCTGGGAATCAAGCTCCATCTGTCGGAAGTCAAAGGCCCTATCATGGACCGCCTTGCAACAACGGGTTTCTTCAAATCGCTGTCTGGCAAGAACTATCTTAGCCATAACGAAGCAGTAGAGGATTTGCGCGCAGCGACTGGCACCTGATGCATAGGCAGTGCTGTGGTTGCTTCGTTGAGCGCAGCAAGCCCTACCGACATGTAGATTTTGGCCAACCCCGAATGGCAAAGGGGTCGGCCAGTTTCAAGATAGTCGATTGTAGAAGTTAAAAAAGAGTGATCTAGATTTTTACGATCATCTTGCCAAAGTTATCGCCGCTAAACAGGGCTAGAAAGGCATCGAGGGCTTTATCCAGACCTTCATAAACTGTTTCCTGATACTGGATTTTGCCGTCCTGAATCCAGCCAACCATTTTTTCCAGAAATTCTGCTTGCATCTCACTATGGTCAAAGACGATAAAACCGTTGATGCGAATCTTTTTGCCGACAATCAGCATCAAGTTGTTGGGCCCTGGTGCCGGCTTGGCATCGTTGTAAGCTGAGATCATGCCGCAGGCCGCGATACGGCCAAATGGATTCATCACGTTGAGGGCGGCCTGCAGGTGTTCACCACCCACGTTCTCAAAATACACATCGACGCCGTCCGGAGCTGCTTCTGCCAGCGCTTTGGTCAGATTACCGCAGGTCTTGTAGTTGATGGTGGCGTCGACGCCACATTTTTCTTTTAGCCATTGCGCTTTGCTGTCGCTGCCTACGCTGCCCACTACACGACAGCCCAACTGTCTGGCAATCTGGCAGACGATGGCGCCGACTGCTCCCGAGGCGGCGGAAACGAATACAGTTTCTCCCGCTTTCGGTTCACCGAATTTCTTCAGGCCGACATAAGCGGTAAAACCGGGCATGCCAAGCGCACCGAGATAGAGAGACAGCCGGTCTTTGTCGAAAGGTTGCAAGACGGTGACCGATGAATCGTCGGCCACCAGCCTGTCGCGCCAGGCTCCCTGATTCAACACGATGTCGCCGATCTTCACCTTGTCAGACTGGGACTCAATAACTTCGCCAATGGCGCCGCCATACATCGCTTTATTTAGCTGGTAGGCGTCGGCATACACGGCATTCTCTCGCATGCGTCCGCGCATGTAAGGGTCTACTGACATGTACAGATTTTTGATCAACACCTGGCCCGCCGCGGGAGGTGTCAACTCGCGCTGGACCATTTCCACGTCTGCGGCGCTGGGCATGCCGGCTGGGCGATTGATTAGATGTATTTCGTTTGCGCTGTAGTTACTCATGAAGTTTTCTCAAGCTGTTATCAAGTTGTTTGTGGTTCAGCCACTGCGGTGACGAGTTGGTTGTTTTGGTGCTGTAAAAAGACTATGCCCACCAGCAAGGCGGCGCCCAGGGCGTGATAATAGATGGGCAGGGGTGTCCACATCAGCAGGAATGCGCTGACCAATAAAGCGAGCGCTGCGGCTGGTGTAATGCGCGCCTCAAGATGCCACTGTAGCAAGCCAGCCAGAGCGTAGAGTCCCATACATGCCCACAGGAATACCTCGATTCGTTCAGGCCAGGTGCCTGAGATCAGAGGCGAGTAAGCGAACAGTATCGGCACCAGGTACAGCCCCTTGGCGACTTTCCAACTGGTGAGACCGGTAGGAATCGGTTTGGTGCCTGCGATGCCCGCAGCCGCAAATGAAGCCAGGCATACGGGTGGCGTGACGTTGCTGTCCTGGGACAGCCAGAAGATAATCAGGTGTGCGCTTAACAGCATACCGGTAAGCAATTCCGCCGGCAGCATTTCCTGGCGAATGAGTTGCTTCATTTCCATGGGCATTTCCTGCAGGGCGACCACTGGGTCTCCGCCAAACAGGCTGAGTGTTGCCGCCACGTTGCTGGGCAGATCGCCTGCCTGCAGTGCGGCCAACAGTTGGGACTGGCTAATGAGATCAAAAATCAGCGGCGCCGACAGCGTGGCCAGCACGATGTAAGAGGCGGTGACCGGTAATCCCATGCCTAGCACCAGGGATGCCAGGGCAACCAGGACCAGTGTGATTAACAGTGAGCCCTGCGCCCATTCCACAATCATCAGGGAAAACGCATTGCCTACGCCGGTGGTGGTGACCACGTTGATCACGATACCTACGGCGACCAGCAGCAGGGCAGTGGACACCATGTTGCGCACTCCATCAACCACGGCATCGAAGATGTCCTGCGGTTTCATCGGTGTTGAGGAAAGCCAGGATGCGGCAATCACGGACAGGATGGCGAAGGCAGCCGACGAGGTAGGCGTGCGGCCGGAGATGAGAAACCCGATCAAAACACTGAGCGGAATAATAAAGTGCCAGCCTTCTTTTAATACGGTGCGTACCGATTCGCCTTCACCATCCTGCACCGGGGTCATCCCCAGTCGCTTCGCTTCAATTCGCACAAAGTAGGAAACCGTGAGGAAGTAGAGCAGGGCGGGTAGGGCCGATGCCGCAATCACAGTGAGATAGGAGATCTGCGTATAGCTTGCCAGCACAAAGGCACCGGCACCCATGACTGGCGGCATCAGTGCTCCACCGGTAGAGGCAGCGGCCTCAACGCCAGCAGCAAAGCGCGGTGTGAAGCCGGACTTCTTCATCATGGGGATGGTGATGACGCCGATGGAAACCGTGTTAGCGACTGCAGATCCGGTAACCGACCCCATCAGTCCGGACCCGACCACCGACACCAGGCCAGCACCACCGGTGAGGCGACGCGTCAGGCAGTTGGCCAGACGCACGATAAAGTCTCCGGCGCCTGATTTAAGCAGGAATGCGCCGAAGATGATGAACATAAAAACGAAGGTAGAAGAAATATTGGCGGTGAGTCCAAACATGCCTTCGCTGGTGAAATAGCTGCGATACATGACGGTTTCCAGACTGAGGCCTGGAAAGGCAAATACGCCGCCGATGTAGCGACCCAGAAAGAGAATATAGGAGAGACTCACCGCAATAAGAGTCGGCATAAACCAACCGGTGGTGCGGCGGGTAAACTCCATCGCCAATCCGATGGCGATTATTGAGAACACGTAGTCGCTGGCAATAAATTCCGTTTCCCTCGCGTAAAGCGCGTTTTCAAATAGCAGAAGGTAAGCCGCAGCTGCTATAGCTAGCAGCGCCAATACCACATTGATCCAGTACTGTGGAGACTTCTTGCCATCTGTGAGCAACTCATTGGCCATAAACATGCAGATGGCGCCAAAGCCTCCAAAGTGGATTGCTGACAGCCATAGTTCGGAAATGCTGGCGAACACATTGCAGTAAATATGAAACAGGGCAAACAGGAATGCCGACCAGCGCAGCCAGGGTGATGTCATGGGCTGTTGCTCCCTGCGCCGTTGGCGCGATCCTCTGCTTCGGTGATGAGTAGTCGTTCGGGAATTTCCAGACCTATCTCGCGATAGTAGCGGATTGCGCCGAGGTGTAGCGGTGCACCGAGACCATCGATTGCGATCTCCATACGCATGTCGCGAGTGGCGCGATGGATATCATGCAGGGTTGACAGGTTTTCCCATATAACTTTTGTAATGTTGTATACCGCCTCATCTGGGATGTCGACCCTGGTGACGAGTACATTAGGTGAGGCCACGGTACGAATTAATTCAGTTTGATTGGGATACGTGCCGGGCGGGAACTCGTACCAGTCCCACAGTGGGTAGCGCGCGTTAATCCGGTCCAGCGATTCCTGGGTCCAGTTCAGAATCGTCATGCGGTCACCCATCAGGGCATAGGCCTGGGTGATGGAACTGACCGGTGCGCCTGCCGGAATGTTCATGCCAACTATATTGCCATCTTGAATTGCGCCGGTGGTCGGGCCGTAGCCCATATAGGCCAGGCTAAATTTGCTTTGGTAATCAATGCCCAGGGTATCGAGTATAAAACGCCCGGTCTGCTCTGCGCCGGAGTTGCGTGCACCCAGCACGTAGCGATCGCCATCCAGGTTGTTGAGATCCGCCATGGTGCCGTTTTCGGTCAGGTCAGAGAGCAGCACAAAGTGTTCAACGTTTTTCCAAAGGGCACTGACGCTTCGGATATGGGTCTGGGGAGTGCTTACTGGGCCATCGCCGTCCCAGGACCAGGCGCCGAAGGGACCCTGCAAGATAGCGAACTGCGCCTGGTTGTCCCTGAGTAATTTAATGTTCTCAAGTGAGCCAGCCGAACTGATGGCGGTCATGGAGATTCCGTCGCTTTCAGCGAGCTGTGCGTGAGTGATGGTAGCGATAGCTACACCGACCGGGTAAAAGGTGCCGCCAGTGGTTGCCGTGGTGAGCACATAGGGGCGGGCCCGACTCAGTTCATCACTGCAGGCTGTCAACATAGTTACGGCGAGTAATGCCAATAGCGCAGGACACAGGCTTGAACCGTATTTCTTGAATGCGGGCACGATGCTGGATTCTTTTTTTATTTCTCTCAAACAGACGGGACAGGAGCTGTGGCTGTTGGAAACGCCTATCAACTTATCGTTTCGAGATGCTCAATCAGAGACATTCACGGTGACGACTAATGGCCTATCTGGACCCGATTTCTATTCTCTTGTCGAGCACAGAAACCGCTTGGATGAAAGCACATTTCCCCGCAAAGCTCAATTGAAGCGGATTTGGGGGAGAAGGGAGGGATTAGCGGTCCTGCAAGGTAAACCAGCACCTGCTCTCAGGTCTTTTTGCGATCCGCTCCGAGGGTATCCTTAACCGTGCCGGCTAGCGGTTTTTCCTGATCCAGAACGTCAATCAGCTTAAAGGTGCCTCCCAATACGGTCGCGCCGAGGGTGACGCCAACGATGAGTGCAATTCTGAAGAACATGTGGATATAGATGCCTGTGTAGTAGGCACCTACCTCGGCAATTACATTGACCAGGACAAAGGAAGCACCAAAGGCGGTCCAGACAATTTTCTTCACTAAAAGGCTCTTGATGAAGGCAGGCGAGTTACTTCGAGAGTAACAGTATTCCCCGAATCTGACTAGCGTCGAAACTGGTGAAGACAATGATGTCGTCGAGTTGATCGCTGTTGATTTGGGCGGCGACGAGATCACCGTTGCTGATATTGCTGCCAAGGTCGATGCTGACAGCAGCGGTCTGGCTTCTGGCAACATCGAGGTTGGGGTCTCCACTGAGTGTCACATTGTCGAGGATTTCGCGAATATCAATTTCATAGTTGTTGCGACTTCGGGAGTAGCCCAGTGCGCCAAGAAACTCCTGATCCTGGCCCGGCTCTATTGTATCTAGAAACACTTGAATCTGATTATCCAACAGCACCACCAGGTCATCTGCCTCGAGACTGCCTTCAAGGTCTGCCTCTGTCGTTCGCGCGATGCCCTGATCCTGAATTTCATCAACCTCTGAGTTGAGGTTTTCGTACGCGTTCGCCAAACGCATAACTGAAGGGAATTTAAGGTCAACTGTCACCTTTCGCGAGGGTCTGCGAGCAAACCGTTCTCCGTCATTAGGATATACGAAGGCTTCGATCGCTACAGAGCCCGACAGCGCCAGCCACACGAAAATATCTCCCACAGAAATTGGTTCAACTCGCCAGAGCCAGAGATCCTTGAGACCGTCTTCGTTCTCGTCATAGAGGAAGGTACTTAAGACATTGCCGCCGGAGCGCAACACCTGGCGAGGCTGCTCGAGATCCATGCCGGTGGCGCTGCCCCCGAAAAATGATACCTTGCCGCCTTCCCTCAACAGCAAGTCATGGATACCGTCGCCGTCTATGTCCTCGAGTATTTCTTCATGGGTTAGGGCGAGTACGCCGGTCAAATTGGAAAAGTCGAGGGTGTCAATGTCAAAGTCACCGAGGCGTTCTTCAATCGCCGCAATGTCCAGCGAATAAGTCGGCGAAGCGGGGAAATAGCTGTCGCCTGTCGCCGCCAGAAAAACATCCAGCTTTTCATCGGTGCGAGAAATCAGGTCGGCATTGCCGTCGGCGTTGACGTCACGCAAATCCAGTAACGGGATACGTATGGTTTGGCCAACAGAGCGATTGAAGCGATTGATGTTCAGTTGCGTGCGCAGGCGAACTTCGGAACGAATACTGAGAGGTGGTTCGAAATTTCCCGAATCATTGATGAGAATGCTTATCTCTCCTGCGCCGGGAATCACCAGATCTTGCAAGCCGTCGGTATCGATGTCTCGGGCAAAATGTAAGCGGCTTACTCCAGAGCTGATGAAGCCGGGTAAATCGGATTTAATTACCTCTGGTTCTAAAACTGTACGATCGTCGATCGGGTAATACACCGCCCGCTTGCCATCCAGTAAGGCAATCACTGTGGTGCTGCCGTTGCCACTGAAGCCATTGCTGAGATCCCAGCCTACGGCACGTGCGCCAAACTGTATCTCGGAGAAATCGGCGCTAAAGTCAAAACCGTTGCTGGATTGAAAATATATTCTCAGACGATCATTCACCAGAGTGGACAGGTCATTCAAGCCGTCATCATTGAGATCAGCCACTACAAGAGATTCGGCGCTGGCCGGCAAACTGAAAGCCTGCTGCTTGAAGTCGGGCACAGCTGACCATCCAGATTGGCTTAAGCCACCGAATAGCATTGCACTGGATAGCGCGATCAAACCCCATCTGCTATGCATGATTGGCATCGTCACTCGGTCTCTGATTCTTGGTCAAGGCTGTGTCACCAGCAGCGTCGTGGTCCTGCCATGGCGCAGCAGCAGGTCGGGTCGGTTATCATCATTTAACGTTAGCACTTCAAATTCGAATACCGTGCGGGGAGACACGTACTCCCAGAACGGCTCATCGGCAATCCGCAGATCTGACCCGATCTGTTTTGCGGCCAACGTGCCGTTTTCAGTCACGTAGAGTGCATCATTGGCGCCATCGCCATCCACGTCGTAACGCAGCGACATCTGTTCGGACAGGCCGCGCACATTCTCGGCGGAGAACGTTTCTTCGAGCCTGGAGTCCGGTCGGCGGTTGAACACCTGACCCGGCTCGCGGGCGCCGCTTCCGTAAAGTAACTGGATACGGTTGATGCTGGCGTTTCGAATCGCATCGACCACCGGAATGGTATAAAAGTTGGCGTTGAGAACGACCTCACCCTCGGCGTTTTCTATGATTTCAAGATTCATGTCGAAACCGGAGAGGCGCATAACCTGATTCGGCTCAGCAAAATTAAAGCTGCCTGCCTGGTTGAGGTAGAGTCGAGCGGTCCAGTCATCTCCGTCTCCGGAGAGACGTAATAAATCGACTTTGCCATCCTGGTTCATTTCGACAAGCTGCAGCTCACCGCTCGAATTCAGGTCGCTCTGCCAATTCGGTGTGGAGTCAAACCCGCTGTCAGCCTGTTGGAAGTGGATGTTAATTTGTCCCAGACCATTTTCGCCGGCGTTGATATACGCGATGTCCAACAGCTCATCGTCATTGAGCTGGGCCAGGACGGCACCCGGCATCCATTGTTCGCTTCGTAACAGGGAGCCTGACTCCAGCTCGTTTTCCCGCCATTGTTCGACAAAGCCCTCAAAGGGAGAGGGCAGTTCGACTCTGAGCTCCACCACGACACCCTGATCCGGATTTATCCCCAGCCTGCCGTCAAGATCTGATTCGTTGTTGGCGCGCTGAACCGGCGTGATATCTTCATTCAGGGTGGTGAACCGGGTGGCCAGGGTGAAAGTTTCATCAGGGCCTCCGAAGAACAGCCCATACTCATCATCACCGGCAAGCAGCAGATCGGCAAAGCCATCGCCATTTATGTCGGTGGGTATATTGGTGAAGAGGGCTTCCTCAAGGTCAGGGATCGCGGCGATCAGGTCCCATTCAAGCAATAGTTTTAGATTTCCCGCATAGCCTGCCTGAGCAGTTGACAGGCTAAAAACGCCGCTGTCCGCGAAAAGCACCAGTTCCTTGCCGGGGTCGGGTCGCAGGTCGGCGAAGCCAATGGCGATAATTTCAGTCTTTACCTCAATCCGCTGCGGGGTGGCGGCAAAGCCGCCGTCGGCCTGTTGGTGGTGAATGTGAAGCTCGCGGCCGATGGCAGGATCATAGTGCGAATAAATGATGTCCTTGGCGTCATCGCCATTCACGTCTTCCAACATCATGGGGCGCCAGTTTTCTTCGCGCTCCAATTCGAATGCGGCATAGTTAGATTGTGCCGTGGCCTCAGTGAGCAGGCACAGCATGGTCAGACCCAGCAACGCAGTGGAGACAGGATGTTGGGTTCTGCTTGGCTTTGTCTGATGACAAATCATGGTTTGCTTGGGTGCCGTTAATTGCTGCGGTTGGTTTCTTCGATAAGTTCACCGACGTCGGTGCTGACATTGATTAGACCAAGAATGCTATGGGATCGTTCCCCTTCGTTTTGTTGGAAACGGTACAGCGCAAACAGCCATAAATCCACTAGCGTGAAGCTGCTGCTGACCGGGCTCAGCGAGGACTCGTATTGCAACACGGGTCCCAGTGCTATGCGACTAATACGCCTGCCAGGATTCCACAGTTCAACCTTGGGATTGGTCAGGCGCTCATTCTGTACGACGGTCATCTGCACGGTGTCGCCAGGTTCAAAGTCGGTGTTCAAGCGGTTTACCAGATCCTGGGCCGAATCCAGGTAGCGGCCGTTAAGCGCCAGGATCAGGGCTGCGGCTTCGATGCCCGCCGCAGGCAACGGGCTTTCGGCAAAAATTTCCATCACCCGGGCGGCGGCAACCATGCCTCGCTCAGGAACATTGACTAGCTCAGTGCGGTACCCGGCGCGGCTGGCAATTGGATCAACGCGATAGAGTTCTCTTGGCGGTGCGCCAGTCGATCTGACTGCAGCGATCATGCTGGCCTCAAACACCAGAGTACCGCGCCGCACTTCCAGCGTATATTGATTGTCTACAACCGGATTCGCCTGCAGGGCAAGCAGTGTGTCGGGATGGTCAGTCTGGGTGCCGTTTATCCTGAGAATCACATCACCAATTTCCAGGCCGGCGTTTGCCGCCGGTCCGTTGCTATTCACTGCGCGCAATCGCACGCCCGGCAATGTCTCCACATTGAATAGCGAATCGCTTTCATTGAGGCTGACATCCATACCGAAATCCACGCCCGAGCCAGCGCTGGCTGATACCAACTCAACCTCTTCGGCGGACAATGTGATTGCCGGTCGCAGGATGACGGGTTCATAGCTGATGCAGCTTGCCAGCAAAAGCAACAGTAAGGTGACGCTAAAGCGGGTAGTGAACTTCATAAACTAGACCTTGCGTTTCTGCACTACGAAAAGTGATGCGACCACCAATATCAGTAGCGCAGGCAGTGGAACCCATTGATTGAGTTCCAGGAAACGCTCATCCACCAGCACATCGGAATAACCGCGCACCAGTCGACCTACGTCCTGCAGGTAAGACTGATCCAGCAGTGAGGGTTGAAAGGTGGCGTAGAGATAGAAAGCATACTCACCCAGCATACCCTTGAACACATCCAGCACCAGGCTTAGTCCCAGTGCAGAAACTACGGCCTGGGTGGCGGAGTTGGCTGCTACCGACACCAACACGCCGAACGCAATCGCTGCTGGTAGCGGTAACAGGGCTAGTTCTAATCCCAGCTTGATTTCCGAGGCGATCTCTTCCTCGCCGATCAATTCAAAACCGTCTTCCACGACCGGGCCAAAATCCCACAGGCTGTCACTCACCAGGTAACTGGTCGCGATTAGTAGCAGGATCGCCAGCAGAGCCAGCAAATGCAGCTGTAGCAGTTTTGCCAGGACCACGGCGCGGCGACTGCTGCATCGAATTAACAAGTGTCGCAATGCGCCGCTGTCGCGATCCACGCTGAAGCTGTAGGCGGCCTGGGCAACCAGCAGCAGCCCTAATAGCGTAAGCCCCATGCTCAGGCCATCAACAAAATGTCCGTAGGCATTATTGGCAATTATTGCATCAAAGCCGCCCTGGCCCAGCAGGCTGTCTCTTGCAGCGGCGCCGGTTTCACTCATTTTCACCACAAGAAATTGCAGGCTAATAAATACCGAGGGCAGCAATACAACCAGCCAGGCACCCAGCGTATGGCGCGCAATCAGCAGTTCACTGCGCAGTGCCTTGATGAATCCCTTCACCGCGAGGTTCATGGATTCGGTTTCTGGGTGATGCGCCGAAACAGGGAATCCAGGGAGGCGCGTTCCGCAACGATTTCGCTCACGGCAAGTCCCTGCTCAACTAGCTGGCGATTAATGTCGGCGGGGCCGATCTTTTCCGAGTTCACCAACAGTATGTCAGTACTGGTGTTGGTCTGCAGGCTCAAGCCAGCTTGCTGGCCGATGATTTTCGCGGCCCTGTGATTGTCATTGGTCTGGATACGAATTGTGGACTGCACAGAACCCAGCAGTCTGGACTTTTCATCGCTGGCTGCAATCTGCCCATCATGGAGGATAGCAATGTGGCTGCAAATCTCTTCCAGGTAGGGCAGTTGGTGACTGGAAAGCAGGAAGCTGGTGCCCTGTTTCTGATTGAGGTCTTTAATCAGCGCCAGCACTTCATCCACGCCGCCGGCGTCGAGTCCATTAAAGGGCTCGTCGAGCAAAATGATTTCAGGATTGGCCAATAGTGCATGGGCGATTGAAGCGCGACGCTTGTTGCCCAGGGACAGATTCTTGATCTTGAAATCGGAGAATTTGGTGATGCCTAACTGGGCTTCAACCTCAGCAGGTTTTCGCGCAGCGCCGTCACTCAAGAGCAAGGCTTGTCGCAGGCTCTGTCTGACAGTGAGGTTGGGATTGAGGCTGGGGGTATCGAATATAGCGACGATTTTGCCTTGAGCCGCGTGAAGTTTGCGTGGGCCATGGCCCAGTACTCTGATTTCGCCGCGGTCAAAATCCTGCAGGCCGAGAATGCACTCCAGAGTTGTGGTCTTGCCCGACCCATTAAGGCCAACCAGGCCATGAATTGCGCCCGGGTAAAGTACCAGGTCTAGTCCTTTAAGAACTTCGAACTGGCCATACTTTTTATACAGCCCGGTTACGCTGAGGGCAGGGGGTTCGCTACTCATATTTTTCAGGGTTGTGGGACTGCCCAGTCTGCGATTGATATTGCTACCGCAAGATCAGTTGACAAACAGTTCGTCTACCTTGACCTCTTGGACCGTGCCAAACTGCTCCAGTTCCGCCGTATCGATAATCGACAGGTCGCCAACAATGGAAATGAGCTTGGCTCTGTCCTTCACGTGTTGCTGTTGAAATTGCAGCAGATCTTCCAATTCAGTTTCCTGCAGCTTCTGGTAGTTGCCGCGACGCGGATCGCCCTCCAGACCCTGTCTTTCCCAGGTGCGGACGGCGCCAATGATTTCGCGGAAGTTCAACTTTGACGTGCGATAGCGATTGAGCATGCTGTTGACCGACTCATCGAAACGCTCCGAGGAACTCGGCATGTTGTCGATTAAGTCGATAAATGCCGCCAGCGCATCTGCAGTTTTGTCAGTCTGGGTGCCGATTGAACCCATGATCAGGTTTTCCGCGTTCACTCGACCGCCGGGGGCATAGCGTGCCGAGGCAGAATAGGCCAGGGCTCGCGCTTCGCGCAGTTCCTGAAACACCACGCTGGACATGCCGCTGCCGAAGTAGTTGGTATATAGGTTCGCAAGCAAACCGTCTTCCTGATCGTAGACCCCGTCAGCGAATTCGATTCTGACCTGTGCCTGTGCCGTCTGCTGGTCAACTACCAGCACCTCCGATTCTTCTATAGCACGGGCAGAGCGGAAGCGAAATTCCGGTGTATCTCTGAGCTCGCCTTCAACCCCGTAGTTGCGACGCAGCGCAGCCACCAGCTCTTCCAGTGGCATGGAGCCTGTATAGGCCAATGTGTGCTTGTAGTTGAGCAGCTCGCTTGGAGCGTTCAGCAACTCCTCGACCTGGGTATCAAGAATTTCCTGGCCAGTCATTGCTTCCAGCATCGGGGATTCTTCGCCGTAGCGGTTGTACATGAACAGCGCCCTGGCAATGGCGGGAGGGGAGCTCTTCTGGTCTTCACGAGACTTGAGAAGAATGCCCTTTAGTTGCTCTAGGGTCTGCTGGTCGGCGCTGGGTGAGTTAATGAGCTCCATCATCAGGGCAACCGAGTCTTCGAACTGCGAATCCAGACCGCTAACCGAGAATGCCGATGCATTTTCACCGGAGCCAAACCGAAACTCCGAACCCATGCGGTACCATTCTTTTTGCAGCTCTTCATTGGACAGGGACTGCGTGCCAGCAACATCCATCAGCGCCGCCGCTAAACCGAGCTTGTTATCGGCTTCTGTCCCAACGTCTATGCCGATGGAAAATGTAAAGAGGTCATTAAGTGGATTGGGGGCATAGTAAAGCTCTACCCCGGGTGCAAACTCGACAATCCGATAATCGCGGTCCGCCTCCACGAATACCGGCTCTATCTCTTCCACTTCCATGGCCAGCACGCGTTCTGCAAATTCAGACTGTCGAGTCGGGTCAATGGTGACCGGATCAATTTGTGGTTTTTCAACCACAGGCACTTCATGTTGCGCATCGACCCGGTACACCGCAACGTAGTCATCACCAAAATATTTGTTAGCCACATCCACCACATCTTGCTTGGTGAGTTGCTTCATACGATCGATTTCTGCGATGTGATAATCCCAGTCGGCGCCTTCGATGAACGACTGGCGCATCATCGTGACACGGGCCGCGTTGAATTCCAGGCTGGCTTTTTCGTTCTTAAGAAAATCATTGATGATGGCCGGAATAATCCATTCTTCGAAATCTCCGGCTTTGATGATTTCAATCTGTTGCAGCAGCAGCTGCTCAACTTCTTCAAGGGATTGATCCTGCTTGGGTACGCCGAACAAGCTTTGCGAGCCGTAATCGTTCAGGAACATGGGGGATGAGCCAGCCTGGGACACCAGCTGTTGCTGGTTCAGATTCAGGTTAATCAGACCCGCTGTGCGGTTATCCAGAATCATATCCAGCAGGATCAAGGCTTCCTTGTCGCTGCTGCCATTAGGCGCGGTGCGAAACGCCAGCTGCACCTGTTCCTCGCCAGGATACTGAACAGTACGACGCTCTGCGCCCTGTAGGGCAGGTTCCTGCCAGGGACCTACTTCAGGCACAGCTTTGGATTCCCACTCACCAAATTTTTCTGCGATCAGGGCAATAGTTTCGCTGGGGTCTATGTCACCACTGATGAAGATGCCCATATTGTTGGGCACGTAATAGGTGTCGAAATAGTTCTGGATATAAACCAGGGATGGGTTCTTGAGATGATCGACGGTACCGATAGTTGGCTGCTGTCCATAGGGATGAACTTTGTAGAGCAGCTCATCCAGGGCCGCGCCAATGATGCGACTGCCGTTATCCAGGGTGCGGTTCTTTTCTTCGTAAACTGTTTCCAGTTCGGTATGAAAGAGTCGAAACACGGGGTCGACAAAACGGTCGGATTCAATCGCCGCCCACTGCTGCAGTCGGTTTGAAGGCAGTCCTATTTTGTACACGGTTTCTTCATACCAGGTGTGGGCATTCAAGCCGCCGCCACCCATGCTGTTGTAGAGCTTATCGATTTCATTGGGGACGGCGTATTGGGCCGCGAGTTGGGCCTCGGAGTTGATCTCGGCATAAATCTCGGCGCGACGGGCCGGGTCTGTTTCCTGAAAGTGCTCTTCATAGAGCTCGACAATGCGGTCCAGGTGCGGCTTCTCCGCCTCATAATCCAATGTGCCCAGATTCTGGTTGCCCTTGAACAGCAAATGTTCGAGATAATGTGCCAGGCCAGTGCCATCTGCCGGGTCATGTTTGCTGCCGGCTCTCACTGCAATTTCGGCATAGAATCTTGGCTCCTCGTGGTTCTCGGTCAGGAAAATCTGTAGGCCGTTATCCAATTCGTATATTTGTGCGGCTAGCGGATCTTCAGGGTTCGGGGAATTGATGCGTCGATAACCAGGGCTCTGCTCGACCGCTGCGGGAGTTGCCACGGCAGTGGGTTCGGGGGCGCTAGTCTGCTCACCACAGGCGGTCAGCAGCAATGTCGCTGCGGCCGCCAAACCCAGTAAAGATTTGGTTCCTGATTTAATGCTCATGAATACTCCTTCAATGTTCCTGATTACGCAGACTAATTCGCAGTCACAATTTAACCCGTCTAGGCAACCGAATTACGAACGGGTGCTCCAGTTATTGTCCAGAAGGACACTACGTCCTTTTTTCTAGCGTCCATCCATTGCCCTCAGTTGCTACTGCTCAGCCTCATTCATTGACTGGGTGGTCAACAGACCCGATAGAATCTGACCCAGAAATCTTTCCGCTTCCCGCAATTGTGCCTCATCCAAGCGAGCGGCGATTTCTGTGCGGGCATTCATCAGCGCCTGAAGCTGGCGCTGCGACTCGTCCACCGCATCACGATTGGATGCCTGAATCTGCTCCTGACCCGCGCCCATATGCTGCATCAGGACTTCCAGCACGACTTCCCGATTTGCCTCGGTGAGTCCGCCAGCGACGCGAGCCAGCTGCAGGGTGAAGTTGTTGCGCAATTGGCGCTGCTGATAGGTAGCCTCGTAGCGATCGAATTCCGCCAACTCCTCGGCACTCATTATCGCCGCCAGCTGTTCTCGCAGGTAAGCTGCGGAGGCGATTTCTTCCAAATCGACCGCAGAGGCTCGGCCGGCGCTGCGGTCTCTGCTTGCCGTGGTCCTCTCAACAAATACGGCGGTAATGGCAGAATCGATCTCTGCCCGGCGCTCAGTGCTGGTTTCCAGACTCTCTATAAAGCTGCCGTAGCGCACCCTGGCCTGCATTTGGGCCATCTGTTCTTCTACGTTATCGGTATACCCCGGCGGACGGGTGCCTTGGGCTAGAGCCGACTGGCTGAGCAGCAGTAGCAGGCAGAATTGCAGCATCAGGCCTGGAAAAGGCAGCAATCGGCGCATGAAAGGGGGCTCCAAAAACCGTCTATGGTAAGGAAATTTGGGCCAAAATCATATTGTTATCCCCGCGCTGTGGGTGCAATTGAACGCGGCTGGGCAGGTGCTGCAAGCGGTTCCGGGTCACTGATCAGAGGCTAGCGGCACCGGAGCCCTTGGTGTCAGGCTGCGGGCGGCAGGTTCCCGTCAATAAATTGGTGCCAGTCAATCACTTCTGAAAGGCCAGGCCTGCTGCTGAATAAATTTCGAGGAGCAGCTATTCTAACTGTTACTCCGACTGCTGCTCATGCTCGCTGAAATGAGAATTTGGAGTTGGCAGTCAATCACACAAAGAGCAAAGCCTTTGGGCCTGAATAAATCACATCTCACGGAAAGCGTGGAGGATTTTCGCGAACGCCTCAGCCACAGCGACGCTTTGCCGCAGCTGGTTTCCCTCGGCGTGATCTCCGGAATCCTCGCGGCTCTCATCATTGTGGGCTTTCGCTGGTTGTTCGAGACACCTTTATTAATATCCATGGGCGACAGTGAAGGCTTCGAATCGCTAACGCGGCCTGCGCGCTTTCTGCTGCCGTGCCTGGGAGCTATTGGTTTGGGGCTAGTCTTCAACACGGTTGATCCGGCAACCATGCGAGTGAGTGTGTCCCACGTGCTGGAGCGCCTGCATAACAACAATGGCGCGCTGCCGTTTCGCAATATTGTGGTGTAATTCTGTGGCGGGGTGATTGCGTTACTGTCAGGGCAGAGCGTGGGCCGCGAGGGCCCCTGTGTGCACCTTGGTGCGGGTACAGCTTCCCAGCTGGGACAATGGCTCGGTTTACCGCGAAACAGCCTGCGGACCCTGGTTGCCTGTGGTGCGGCTGCCGGCATCTCTGCCTCATTCAACACACCCATGGCCGGCGTGATATTCGCTATGGAAGTGATTTTGATGGAGCACACCATTGCCGGGTTCATCCCGGTGATTGTGGCTTCTGTGCTGGGTGCTGTAATCAGTCAGCTGGTGTTTGGTAGCGATATCAGTTTTGATGTGGACGCCCGAATCGGGTTTGAGGTCGCCGTCATCCCTTACATGCTAGTGGCGGGGCTGATTTTCGGGATTGCCGCAGTCGCCTTTACCCAGCTGCATATGTTGTTCTTCCGCCTGCATCGCTATTGGCTGTTGCTGCGTTTCACCGTGATCGGTGCGGTGGCAGGCTTGATCGCGGTTTTCGTGCCAGAAATTATGGGCACCGGATATGACACCCTGGCCGATGCGCTGAACGGTGTACTCACGCTTGAGATTTTGTTGCTTGTGGTGCTGGCAAAGCTGGCCGTAACGGCGCTCGCCACAGGTCTGGGTATGTTTGGCGGTTTGATCGGTCCATCGCTGGTAATCGGGGGATGTCTCGGTGGGGCGCTAGGATTAATTGGCGGTGACCTCATGCCAGTTGCTATCGATCCGAAGTTTTCAGTGCTGCTGGGTATGGTTGCCATGATGGGCGCAGTGCTGAATGCACCCATGGCAGCGCTGGTGGCCACCCTGGAGCTAAGCCATTCGCCGGAGATGATTTTCCCCAGTATGCTCACTGTGGTCGTAGCTTGTCTCACATTAAAGCAGGGGTTTGGTTCCGAAGGCGTATTCACTGAACAATTGCGGCACCATGGGCACGATATACTGAGCGATCATAGCAAGGGGTTTCTGAGCCGGGTCGGGGTTGCCAGTGTCATGAATAAATCCTTTGTCATTTGCGATCCCGACCTGAGTCTGGGACAGGCCAAAGCATTGGCCAGTCAGCCCCCCATTTGGCTGTTGGTGAAAGGCACAGACGCAGACACAGATACAGATACACTGCAGCTGATGCCAACGGCGGAACTCGCGCGCTGGCTGGAATCCGCGGAGCTTGGCGAGATGGAAGCCACTGACCGATTGCAGTTCTCAGAGATGAACCTGGCGAGTTATGCCAGTGTAGAGATAGATTCCCTGGCCAGCCTGCACGAAGCCAGTAACAGGCTGCGCAGTGCAGAGGCTGAAGCGCTGGTAGTGGTGCCCGTGATTAAGTCGGAAGCTAAGCCCGTACTTGGCGTGATCACCAAAACCAACATACTCAACTATTATGGCATGTAAGATTTGTGATGAGAGCTACGCCAGTGCGCTTTGAAGCTCAGTGACTTTTTGACCCACTCCTCTTCATCACAAAATACTATCAAAAGGAAAACACCAAATGGCAGGAAACCTGATTGTGCGGCAGCTGCTAGCCGTCGCTAGCCTGATGACTTTAAGTCTGGCCCATGGCCAGGCTGCGGATGATATGTCCCGTTATGACCAGGCCACAGACCTGGCGCGCCTGGCAGAGCTTGAGAATGAACGTATGCACTACAAACTACTGCGTTCCGGGATGCAGGCGCCGGGTGCACTGTGGGCGGGGTTGGATGCCGAGATAGACGGACTACCAGAGAATCGCTACCGGGAGCTTGAGTCTCTGGTGTTGGAAAGTAATGTGGAGTCCCTGCAGCAGTCGGTGGTTTCGGGTGACATGAGCTATGAAGAGCTGACTCTGTTTTACCTAGCCAGGATTCGCGAATCGGAAAATGATCCGGCACGTTATTTGAACGCCGTGATCAGTCTGAATCCTGCCGCCGTAAACAGGGCTCGGGAATTGGATGCTGAAAGGCTTGCAAATCCAGATTCGGAGCGGGATCCAGTTTTCGGCATGCCGGTATTGCTCAAAGACAACATCAATGTCGCCGGCATGCCCACCACAGCCGGTGCTGTGGCGCTACAAAACAATCTCGCGGGCAATGCCTTTATCACCGAGCGTCTGCTGGAAAAGGGGGCGATTATTCTGGGCAAGGCGAACCTGAGTGAGTGGGCCTACTTCTTTTGTGACGATTGCCCATCTGGCTGGAGCGCCATGGGTGGTCAGACTCTTAATCCCTATGGTCGCCTGCAGTTTGGAACAGGCGGCTCCAGTTCTGGCAGCGGTGCCTCCATGGCGGCTAACTATGCAGCCCTGGCGATAGGATCGGAAACCTCAGGTTCGATATTATCCCCATCCAGTGCCAATTCTCTGGTCGGGCTTAAACCCACCACGGGGAGCCTGAGTCGCAGCGGTGTCGTGCCTATCTCCGCGACTCTGGATACTACGGGGCCAATGGTCAGGTCTGTTGCGGATGCGGTGGTTTTGTTCAATGCCATGGCCGGATATGACGAGGACGATACCGCCATGCCACTGATCAGTGATGATCTCCAGCTGGTCTACCGCGATGAGCCTCTGGCTGAGGTGCGTTTGGGGGCGCCGGAATCATTTGTAGATAATGAGTTTTTTACAGGCGCGCTCGGGGTATTGTCGGCAGCCGAAGCAGCTATTGTCGAAATAACTCTGCCCGAACTGGATTTTGATGGCTTCGGTACGCTGCTGGGCAGAGAAATGGTGAGAGACCTGGCACTTTACCTGAGGAACCATGCCTCACCAATGGTAATGATAGATTCTGTTGACGAACTGCAGGCGTTTAATCAGCAGCGCCCTGATATTCGAATGCCATACGGTCAGGCCGAAGTGGATCGCATGGCGGAGCTTGATGTCAGCGCCGATGCTTTAGAGGAGTTGCGAGATAATTTGCAGAGTACAGCAAGGGCTGCGATGGAAGCGCTGTTTGCAAGCAATGGGCTGGATGTGATGCTGACCCTCAACAACCGCAATGCGGGTTTCGCCGCGCTGGCCAACTATCCGGCCCTGACTGTGCCCATGGGCTATCAGGAAAACGGCAGGCCGGTTGGCCTGACTTTCATCGCACCACCATTTCAGGAGCAGTTGCTTATTGATGTGGGTGCCAGGTTTGAGAGCTTGACGAGGGCGCGCAGATTACCGGCGGGATACGAGTAAATTTGCCGCTTGCACTGGGTGAGGCAGGCAGTGATTGTTTCTTATCGGCCTGAGATGTGAGAGTCTTTTGACGCCGACTAGCGCAACTTTGATTAATTTTTGCGCGCAAGGACAACTTGTCCACTTGATTGCGGTGGGCCACGACTCGAGAGATCACAATAATTGATCCTCGTTGAGTTAACCTGAATAACAATGAGGTTGATATGAGTGACAATGCGAAAGGGTTTTCCCTGGGGGTGAGTTGGTTTGAGATTGCCCTGTGGAAGCGCATCCTCACCGCCATGGTTGTCGGTGCAATCCTGGGCTCTATCTGGGGGCCTGGCGCCGAGAGCATTGGCTGGATTGGTGACCTGTTTATCCGCCTGATTCGCATGATCGTGGTGCCTCTGGTGTTTGTCACCATCGTGTCAGGCGTGGTTTCCATGGGAGATCCGTCGAAACTCGGCTCTCTTGGTGCCAAGACCCTGATCCTCTACATGCTGACGACCCTCATTGCGATTACAATCGGGCTTGTCCTGGCGGCGATAATCCAGCCGGGAGTTGGTGTCGATCTCACAGGTGCACCGGCGTCTGCCCTACAGGAAACCATTCCGCTCTCCGAGCGCTTAATTTCAATCGTGCCCGAGAACCCGTTTGCGGCACTGGCGGAAGGGAATATTCTCGCCATTATCTTTTTCGCCATCCTGATAGGGGTGAGCCTGCTATCGATTGGCGAGCAAGGCAAACCCGTCGCGGACTTCATGGATGCCTCGAGTGAAGTGGTGCTGCGGATTACGCACTGGATCATGGAAATTGCACCGTTTGGCGTACTGGCGCTAATTGCGCGGGTGACTGGCGCCCAGGGCTTTGAGTCACTGCTAAGTGCTGTTGTGCTCGCCGTTACGGTGCTACTGGCTTGCGCAGCTCACCTGATCATCATGCATGGTGTGATTATCATGCACTTTATGCTGAAGCTCTCTCCGGTCATGTTTTTTCGCGGCGCCAGGGATGCGATGCTGGTGGCGTTTTCGACTTCATCCAGTGCGGCGACGCTGCCGGTTTCCATGTCGGTGGCAGAAGAGAATCTTGGCGTGAAACCGCTGGTTGCCTCTACTGTGTTGCCACTGGGGGCTACCATTAACATGGACGGAACGGCACTCTACGTGGGTATCGTCTCTGTGTTTGCGGCACAGTCTTTTGGAATAGACCTGACTCTTATGGACTACCTGATCATGGCAGGTACGACAACGCTTGTTTCGGTGGGCACGGCGGCAGTGCCCAGTGCATCCTTGTTTCTGATGGCAGCGGTCATGGCAACCATTGGTATGACGCCAGATCAGATTGCGGTCACGGTGGGATTCATTTTTATCATCGACAGGCCGTTGGATATGCTTCGAACAGTGGTCAATATTGCGGGCGATCTCAGCGTTTCTACAGCGGTTGCTAATTGGGAAGGCGAGTTTGACCGCGAAATTTTCGACCGGCCGCTGAAATACTGATCGATATCGGCGAATCTGTTTAGCAATCAGTTAGGCTGGTCATCTGGCGTCACCATTTCGATAATTCGAGTCTCGATTTGGCCATTGGCGTCAGTGGTTGTAGTTTCATTTACACGGACAGGGCCCCGTGCCGAGCCGCTAATAAATGATGTGCTGGTAGTGCGTCGCTGTTCTCGCTGCTCTTCCTGAAACGATTCAAACGCCGCCATTTCATTGTCATCCAACACATAGGACAAAGCCTCGACCTGCGCGTCTGGCGAGCTGATAGCTAACATCTCCCTGCGCAGTTCCCGACGACCTTGCTGATTGCCTGCGTTCTGAGCAATTAATTCCCTGCGTTGCTGGTCCTGGTCGGTCATCATATTGATCAGGGCATCTACGATAACCTCCTTGCGTCCTTCGCTGACATCCAGCGCAGACAGAAACTCGCCATAACGACCCTGCATCGACATAACCTGTCGCATTTCCTCAGGGTCGAGCCTGCTCAGCTGCTCAGATATCTCGTAACGAGATGGTGTCCGCTCTGCTTCCTGCACTACCTCTCTGATGACACGTTCCCTGATCTCCTGCTCCATGAGATAAACGTCGGGGTTGATCTGTTCTCGCGCCAGTTCCAGTTCATCGTTCAGACCCCGCATGGCTTCTTGAGCGGAAACCAGCTCGCGCCCCATCTCTGCGAGTCGGGATTCGTAGTCGACACGTTCCTGCGCTGTGCTATCTAGTTCTGCCTGCAGGTCACTGACAAAGGATTCATAACTGGCGATCTGCTCGGCCTGCAGGCTCACGTGCGAGTAGAGTTGAAAGGCAGCAAATGCTGAAGCCGAGAGCAGCAGGGTTGCAGATATGGACAGGATCTTGGTGGAATTCATGCCGTGATCTTCTGTATCTGGTTTATCAAGTCAATGGGTGTTCGGATTCTGGGATGAGTAACCGCAAGCACCGAAAATGAAACGCAAACCCTCGGAGTCTAATTGACAGCAGGCCCACTCTCCCACATTGACGGCAATTGTAACCCTTTGCCAGTGCAATCACCGCTCCAGTAAACATCCAGAACTCACCGCTCGTCTCCTGCGATGCTGCTCAGAAAGAGTAAGTGAGTGTCATTCCAAGGCGGATATCTTCATCGAAAACAGTCAGGAAAGACCCCGATTTCGCCGTGATACTGATGAACTGGGAGCTCAGGGACCAGTTGTCATCGAGAGTGTAGTCCACGCCGAGGAACACCAGCAGAGACTCAGCGGCAAGATCACCCTGCAGGGTGGCAGATAGAGTCAGATCCCCGTTGCGCATGGCGTTGCTGTAGCGCACCAGCCAGCTGCCGAAGACGCCGTCGTTGGTCAGAGTCTGACCAGGCTGCAAGCCTTCTTCTGCATCCAGCAGGGTCTGAGCCTGAATGCCTAGGCTCACGTTCTGTTCATTGTCGATAGCATATTCGAAACCGAAAGAGGTACCGATCTGATCTTTACGCAGATTGACCGGTGTCGACAGTGAACTGGTGCCGGGGAAGGCAAAGCTGTCGGCCAGGATGTTATGGCTGAACGCCATGTCAAAATTCAGCAGCAGTTTGCCGATTGCCCGGTTGGCACTGAATCCCAGCAACAAAAAATCGTTGATGTCTGGGCGAGCGTCGGCGCTGCCGGGTAGGGGAGGATCGTAACGCAGCTGATTTTCATAGAGGTAGGCTGCCATTACGGCGATGTCGCTACCCTCGAAAGACTTTTTCCACTGCGTTCCTGCTTCCAGCAATATTTTGCCATCGCGGCTATAGTCCGGCAGATTAAATCCAGGATCGAAAAACAGTGGGCTGCCACGCACCGGCGCCGGATTGAACTCAGGGTACAAGTTCACAAAGGTAGAAAGACTGCTGCTGTTGTCTGTGCTAAAGAAATCCCAGACCAGCATGGCCTGGCTCAGGCGTGCATCTTCGATATCTATAATGGTGAAGTCGCGAAACTCGCTGTTATTGATGATATCCAATACCGAGTTACCAACGGTCTCACCCCACACCACTGTCTGCCGCCCCAGCTTGAAACTGTGGGCACCGCTGCTGCGCTGAATGAAAAGGTCATTGAGCTGACCTTCCGTGTCAATGCTGTCCTGATTCGTTGTGTATTCGTAGTCCTGATTCCAATACACCCGGTACCACATGCTGCCCTGAATCAACCAACCCGGCGCAATGGGATTCTGGTAGCGGACATTGAACTGCAGCCGATTGGTTTCCAGGTCGGCTGGTTTGGGAAATTTGCCGAATGCGCCGAGATCGATGCTGTGATTGTTGATCTGCCCTGATGTGGATTGACTGATGCGAATAGTAAAGTCTTCGAACCAGGCTTCAGTTGCTGATTGCTCTTCCTCATCGAAGGCAGCCGCAAAAATGTCATCGTCAAAGCCAAAGTCGACGCTGGGATCAAAGCTCACGTCAGGGTCAAGCACCAGCGGTTCATCCTGCTGCCCCTGAGCAGTTGCAGCGCTGAATAACATGGCCAGGACCAGGCCAGTGCGAGGGAATCGCGGCATACGTATGACCCTTGGTCTAGTCGACCTGTTGGCGAAGCTTTTCCAACTCGGTCTCGCGGAATGCCACATCAGTCAGGGTGCGGGTGGTGAGGAACTCATCTTCTACGGCTATATCGGTGTGAATCTCGAGGAACGCCATATTGGAAAGGCGGTTGCTTACCAGATTCATCATGGTAAGCGAACGGGCCATCCAGGTGCCGTTTACCAGCTCCACCCGGGAAGCTAGCAGGCGTTTAATTTCATTGTCATATTGATCGAACATTTCAACCCGCAGCACAATAAAACGTTCCTTGTCCACGTAGTTAATGGTTTTTGAGTAGCGGGATTTGCGTGCGCGCTCTGCATTGGGGATGAGTTCGATTTTCCAGACCTCGCGACCACCCTCGGTTGTCTCTTCGAGAACCCTGATCTCATACTCTTCCAGCTTGCCGGTGTCCGTATCCTCGGTGGTGAACTCTGAGCCAAACACCGAGGCAGGTTCCGAATCGTCATCGGAGTTGCCGCTGGCGATGCGTTTGACCCGCCCCAGGGCTGACAAATACAACCAGGTCTCGTTGTCACGCTGGGTATCGTCGTAGGCATAGCTCAACATGCCAACGCCGCGCTCGGCCGCGGGTTCGAGGACGATAGTGACACTCTTGGTGTCTTTGCCGTCGTCACCAAAATTTTTGCCTACAGATTCCAGTGACTTGATGCGGGGGCGCTCCGCGCAGGTAATGCGGCTTTCCTTAATGCCGAAGCGGCAGGTGGATAACTGCATGCGATTGAAAGCGGAGTCGGACGTGGCACGCTGGTTTTCCTCAACCAGCTCCATGATTTCCAGCCCGGTCATTTCCTGCGCGCTGGCGAGGTTGCCAAGCAGACTGATAAAAACGGCCGTCACAATGAATAGGGATCGCAAGTTCATGCCAGTTTCTCCATGAAAGTTATTCTAGTATCGGCACCTTTTACGCCAAAGGTAGGTTTGAAAACCATGATCATGGCAGGAATCAGGAACAAATCGCACAGCAGCGCAACAAAGATGGCGGCAGAGCCGAAGAATCCCATTTTTGCCATACCGAGGTAGTCGGAAAAACTGAGCAGGGCGAATCCCAGCCCCAGCACCATAGTGGTGAACATCACGGCCTGGCCGACATCACGAATGGTGGTGATCAGGGATTCACTGATGCTACCAGTTCGGATTAGCTCCACTCGATAATGGGTCATGAAGTGGATGGTATCGTCCACGGCGATGCCAATAATAAGCGGCGCGATCAACAGGGTGTCCGTATCCAGGGCAATGCCGAGCAATCCCATCAAGCCAAAGCCCAGCAGGGCAGGAATCACGTTTGGTATCATAGCCATCAGTCCACCCTGCAATGAACCCAGGGTGACGATCATAATGACGCTGATCACGCCGATGGCGAAGATAAAGCTGGAATACTGAGAGTTGGCCACCTCATCCGCCATGCGCATCAGCAGCGCCATGGAGCCAGTAAGATAGACTTCCAGTTCAGGAAACTCCTGTTCCAGACCAGCAAATACTTCGTCAATTTCCACCGAGATTTCATCGAAGAAAAGCTGGTACTGGTAGCTGCCAGCGTTATAGATATTGAGGGAGATATGTGAGCGACTGTAATCATCGGATACGAGTGCGCGTCGGTCCTCGGGATTGGCGCTGTTAAACAGATACAGCAGCTGAGAGATCATCTGCTCGTCTTCTGGCACCCGATAATAGGCTGGATCATCATCACTCATGATCTGGTAGGTGTCTTTTACGATGTTGGCCAGGGAGTTGGTGCGCGTGACCTGATCGGCGTAGCGGCTTTCGATACGGCTCTGTAGTTCGTCGATTGCCTGCATCAGGCGCGGGTTATACAGGCCGTCGGTGGTGTGGGTGTCTACCATGATGACCATGGACATGGCGCCCGCCATGTTCTCATCGACGGTTTCGTAGGCCACGCGGATGGAGCTGCCTTCTTTAGTGAGCTCGGTCATATTGGAATCAATCCGAATCAGTGACATGCCGTAGGCGCATACCACAAACAGCGTGCCGAACAGGCCCAACACTACCCAGGGTCGACGAGCGACAATGTAGGGTACATAGGAAAGAATCTGTAGCTGCCAGTTCACCACGACATAGGTCATCAAGGAGATGACCGTAATGTATGTACCCACCCACAGTCCGAGCAGGGCATATACCGCGATGAAATACACCACGGCGAGGCCCGCTTTCTTGCCAATGTACAATTCGTTCCAGCGCTTTCCGATGCGGTCAGCCAGGCTGGCGTCCTGGGCTTCTGGTGCCCCGGGATGCCAGACATCCAGCAGGATTGGCAGCAAGACGATGGTAAAAAAGAATGCCATCACCACACCGAAAGCAGACATAAGTCCGAATACCTGAATCGGCAGCAGGTCGGATGTAGTGAGTGCCAGCACCCCTGCCATGGTGGTGACGGTAGTTACCATGATCGCGAGGCCGGTTTTGCCGTAGGAATGGGAAAGGGCATCGTAATGGTCCTCACCCTGGCGCCGGTAGCTGAAATAGGCGCTCATGACATGGACACAGTCGGCGATGCCCACCGCAAACACCAGCAGCACCGTGAGTGAAATCATCTGAGAAATAGTAACCCCAAGCCACACCGTGATTCCCCAGGTCCAGGCCATGCTGGCGGCGATCGTGACCATGGGCCATAGCACCGCGCTAAAACTGCGGAACAGGATGTAAAGCAGCAGGGTGAAGATCAGCACCATGACAATACCCAGAGTCATCATCTGATTCAGGGTGTCCATCATGAATTCCATCATGGGAGGATTGCCGACTGGAAAGAATTCAAACTGATCCGAATACTTCTCATACAGCGCTTTGGTGATGATGTGGAAGTTGGTGTAGCCCAACATGTCCACTGATTCAAATGAGACCTCCTGGATCTCAGCGCTCTCATCAAACTCCAGGTCGAAGCTGTCGGCATCAGAGAAGGCATCAAAGTCGACGAAGCTATCGTCCAGCACGATGTCAGCGGCATTGACCGCCGGCTCATAGTTCGCAATCGGCTGGGCACCGAAATCGGTCTGAATCATTACTGCGGCATAGCGTGCATCGGCGGAGTAAAAGGCGAGCAGATAGTCTTCCTGCTCCATGGCGCGGGCCTTGATGGCTGCCAATTCCTCGGCGGACTGAGGGATCTGTTGGGGGACCAGACGATTCGACAGCAGCGTATCGCCCTCGTTTTCCTGATAGCGGATATTGGTAATCGACTGCACCCGGCGCACATGATTGAGTTCATCAAAATCGAGCGCGATGCCATTGATTGACTCCGGATAATCTGCCGGGTCCAATTGCTGCCAGTAGCGCAGATCATCAGTGAGTTGCTGGATTGCCAACAGGGATTCGCGCGAAAATACGTCCCCGTCTTTGGCCCGATACACCAGGAACACAGAGTCGTCACTGCCGAACTGGCGACGGTATTCATTCAAGGCCATCATGGACGGATCTTCCTGATCCAGGAAGCTGTCGGTGGTCATGTCCAGTTCAGTGCGAGTGTAAATTCCCCACACCATCATGGCGCTGATTACGATCAGGCCAGTGAGGACAAATTGCTTATAGCGCAACACCCGGTTGGGTGCCTGCGCAAAAGCATCACTGAGCGCGATTAAGATTCTCTCCATGGTTACTGCTCCTAAGGTGCCTTAGGCATCGGCCCTGAGTTATTGTGAGTCCCGAGGCTGCAGGGAAATCCCGCAGGCTGTCTCTTTTTGTTTATTGCCCAGTTGCTTGCCCATAAAGTCGTTTAAAGCGAATAAACGGTTCAATATGAAACTGGCAGGGTCGAAAGGGTCTGTGTGCCCCTTTGAAGTCTATTAATGATAACTGTTGCAGGCGCTACACGCACTCAGGGCTGTGAATTCTATGGGCACTGGTATACATCGAAACGCTGCTGGCCATCGGTAACCTCATTGGTGGCGACGATGACGTTACCTCCCATGTCACCTGCCTCATTCCGGGCCAGGGTGAATAATTCGTTCTGTTGGCGTTCGCTGCTGCGCTCGATAAGCAGCAACCGATCCATGGTCGAGGAGCTGGCCCGTCCTATGGCTTCACAGTTACTGACCTGCGATATTGATCGAATTTCAACCTGCTGGCCAGCGGCGGTGAGCTGTACCCAACTGCTGCAGGCAGCAAATGTCAGAAACGAAACAGAAGTGGAGAGAACTCTAAACATGGTGGCTACCCTCTGATGATTGGGTGGCTTGCTATTCACGCCAGATTTGGCAAACTGCCGGCGACCAGCCCAATGGATTAAGGGCTATGTTACCATCTCCCAGTTCCCAAATTCGCTTACAAGGTCAATAAAAGAGCAGCATATTTTGACTTCCCCTGTCGACACAGATCTGATGGATCAGCTCAAAGCCATTGTTGGTCCCGCTGGATTCCGTGAAGGCGAGGATATTGATCTCAAGAACTATAGGGACTGGATGGGGGCGAGATCGATTCGCCCCCCGCTGTTGCTGCGACCCGCTTCGACCCAGCAGGTTTCCGCTATCCTTAAGGCCTGTCATGCGTCCGGGCAGGCAGTTGCGCCGCAGGGTGGTATGACTGGCCTGGTATCTGCCGCTGCACCGCAGGAGAATGAAATTGCCCTTAGCCTCGAACGCATGAAGCAGGTAATAGAGGTAGATCCGGTTACCGCCACCATGACAGTTGAGGCTGGGGTGGAGCTGCAGACAATTCAGGAGCAAGCCGACAGTCTTGAGCTGCTGTTTCCCCTGGACCTGGGCGCTAGAGGCAGCTGCACGATTGGCGGCAACCTGTCGACCAACGCAGGTGGCAACCGGGTAATCCGCTACGGTATGACCCGTGACCTCGTGGTTGGTTTGGAGGCAGTGCTACCGGATGGCACTATCATAGATGGCATTCATAAATTGCGTAAAAACAATACGGGTTACGATCTCAAACAGTTGTTCATCGGCAGCGAAGGCACATTAGGGGTCATCACTCGCGCTGTGCTTAAACTGGCGCCAAAACCAAGCAGTCAGTCAGTTGCACTATGTGGGGTTGAGAATTTCGACAAGGTTTCAGCGCTGCTTGTGCACATGCAGTCTGCGCTCGGGGCAAACCTGACTGCTTTCGAGGTGCTGTGGAATAATACCTATCGTCTGGTTGATGAGAAGGTGCCGCATGTCACTGTTCCGTTAGAAGCAGAACATGCGTACTATGTTTTAGTTGAGAGTATGGGGTCTAATACTGACAATGATGCCGAGTTATTTGTCGATGCATTGGGTGAGGCCAGTGAGCAGGGACTGGTAGTTGATGCGGTAATCGCTGATTCTGATACCAAGATCGGTAGCCTGTGGGCGGTGAGAGATGGTGCTGCAGAAGTGATGGGTATCGGCTTCATGCATGCCTATGACGTGAGCCTTGATATCGCCGACATGGGATATTTTGGCGAAGAAGTTGAACGATGTCTGCGTGAGGTGTGGCCCGATGCGGTGATGGGACTATTTGGGCACATTGGCGATGGTAATGTGCATATCATTATCAACATAGGCCCAGACACGAAGTCCCTGCACCTGCAGATTGACGAGGTGATTTACAGACTGATTCAGGAGCTGAATGGTTCAGTCTCCGCTGAACATGGTATCGGCGTGATGAAGAAGCCCTTTCTTGGCTATAGCAAGAGCGAGGCAGAGATCATGCTGATGCAAACTTTAAAGCAAGCCATAGATCCCAAGGGTATTCTTAACCCTGGCCGGATTTTTTAAAATCAAAACAGGGAGTAAGACATGCCAAACAACAACCTTGAAGGCAAGAACGTAGTCATCATTGGTGGCACTGCAGGCATTGGCCTGGCCGCTGCTAAAATGGCCAGTGAGTTAGGTGCCAATGTGTGGGCAGCCGGGCGATCCGAGGGGCATATTGCCACTGCCAAAGAAGTAAGTGGTGGCAGCTTCGAGGTCAGGCAGGCCGATACCCATGATGCCGAAGCGCTCGATGCGATCTTCAAGGAAGCTGGGCAAATTCATCATCTGGTATCCGCTGCAGTGGGCGGCGAACGTACCCTGCTACCATTCCTGCAGCAAACCCAGGAGCAATTCCAGGCCGCCTATGACAAGCTTTGGGGTTATTGTAACGTGGTGCGCGTCGGTGCTCCCTACCTTGAGGACGATGGGGCAATCACCCTCGTAAGTGGCTCACCCGCACGCAAGCTGGCAGTGGGGCAATCTCCCTTGAGTTGTGTTGGCGCCTCGGTGGAAAACCTGGTGCGTTGCCTGGCACTGGAATTGGCGCCGATCAGAGTCAACGTGGTTTCGCCAGGGACCATCGACACAGCAATGTTTGACCACTTTGGTGAGGAAAAACAAGAGCGCCTCAATGCGATGACTGCATCGCACCTCATCAAGCGGGCAGGAACCTCGGAAGAGGTAGCCTCGGGTATCCTGTTTGTGATGCAGAATGAATTCGCCACGGGCACGACTGTCGATGTCGATGGTGGACGCTTGCTGAGTTAGATCCATCAAGTCATGCGAATGAGAAAATAGAGCTAATTACTGGAGCAACAAGTGGTAGATGTAGCTGAGAATCTGGGCGTTGACCCAGACCTGAGTCTGATTGATGCGGTTTATGCCCGTCGATCTGTGCGCGGTTATCTGGATAAGGAAGTGCCGCAGAATGTGCTGAATCGGATTTTTGAAATCGCCCAGCAGTCACCATCTAATTGCAATGTGCAGCCCTGGAAGGTGTACGTGGCCTCAGGTGAACTGAAAGAGCGTCTGCGCAAGCAGATGGTTGAGAATACCGTTGGCGCGGTACCACCTAACCCCGACTATGAATATCGCGGCGACTTTGCCGATGAGTATCGAACCCGGCAAGTGGAATGTGCCGTGGCACTGTATTCGAAAATGGGCATCGAGCGCGGTGATAAAGAAGGGCGAATGCGGGCGGTGCTGCGCAACTTCGAGTTTTTTGACGCGCCTTACATCGCTTTTATCGGTATGAATCCTAATTTTGGCACCACTGTCGCCATCGATGTTGGCATGTGGGCACAGACCCTGATGTTGACCATGGTGGCTTTCGGCCTGCACAGCTGCCCTATGGGTACTATGCGCAACTACCCGGATATGGTGCGAGATGCCTTCGATATTCAGGATGGTACGAAAATATTATTCGGGATAAGCTTCGGCTACGAAGATCCAGCGGTCCCGGCTAACGAAACCCGAACCACCAGGGACTCCATCTCTACCAATATAGTATTCAAATCGGCTTAGCAGTCTATGAGCTTTAAACCTGTCGTTCTGTTGTATGACCTCGATAATGAATTGGTCGACGAGTGCTCCACACTCATCGGCCACACTGGCTTGTACACTACGATCAACACCTATAATGAAACCAACGCGCTGGAAGTCATTCAGCAGTACAATCGGGGATATGGTCTGCTGACAAACCGTCTGTCCTGTGTGATTACCGGCTGGAATAGCTACAAGAAGCCGAGGGATCAACTGCTGTTCAAGATGAGAACACAGGAGAAGCGCAGCCCATTTCGTGGTCCAACGCCTGTCATCATAATTACTGAAGATCATCGCCTGGACTTGCGACAACTGGCTCTTGACCCAATAGACGGTTATGTTGCTGCCTACCTGCATGCCGATGATTTTCAGGAACACATCAGCGATATTTTGCACAAGATCGTGTTCGGCAACCGGGCCCATGAGATGAACTCCATAGCCTATGCCAAGCTCCAGCGCGAGCAGGATGAGTGACCCCGCAAGCGGATGGATTGCAGGCACTCGCCTGCCAAGGAGAAATGAATATGCAAGCAACGATGCAACTTTTCGGCATTATGATGGCTGTCATGCTGCCTGTTAGCTTCATCGTGTTTATCACGGAATATTTCAAACTCAAGAAGAACACCAGTGCGCAACTCGGAGACCTGCAGAAAGAGTTGGAAAAGCATTCAACCAAGGAGCTCATGCAGGAAGTGGTCGCGCTTAAGTAGAGGATTTTCGTGCTTGAGAGCATCGTGACTGACCGCAGCTTCGATCTGGAGAGAAAGATCGGCAATCTATGAAGGTAGCAAGTCACATTGGTGAGTCACTCAGGTCGTAAACCTTACCTCAGGTCCGTAAGCAAAAGAGCTGGTCAGCTAAGCCTGCCTAAATCGCACAACGAAAAAAGCCGCTTACGCGCAGATGGTCGCGAAAGCGGCTTTTAGGTTCTGTAAGTTCAGGCGCTGCTGGTTAATATCAGCCGCCCAACTTGGTATCAGGCGGGTTCAGTCATACAGAACACATTCAGCTTGTTGCCGTCCAGATCGCGAAAATACCCGGCGTAAAAGGTGTCACCACGGGGACCGGCAGCTCCCTCATCCTGGGCGCCAAGCTCAAGCGCCTTCTTGTAAATCGCATCCACTTTTTCCTTGCTGTCCACGGCCAGCGCAATCATGACGCCATTACCAACACTGGCAGGATTGCCGTCATGTGGCGTGGTAATTGACAGCGCCGGTGCCTGTGGGTTCACTGCCCAGGCGATAAAAGATTCCATTTCCATGAAACGAGAGGCGCCCATTTCGGCTAACAGTTCATCGTAAAATTTTGCCGAGTTTTCCAGGTCGTTGGTACCCAGCGTGACATATCCAATCATGATTTCCCTCCAAGTTTGATTGTTAATGTGAGTTTTTCAGTTCCCGGTAGCGGAAACAATTACCTGTATGGTCATTGACCAGGCCTGCCGCCTGCATGAAGGCATAGCAGATTGTGCTGCCCACAAATTTGAATCCACGTTTCTTGAGATCCTTTGACATTTCATCACTAGTAGCCGTGGAGGCGGGCACATCTTCGCGCAGCTTTCGTTTTCCGTCGATGGTCTTGCTATCCACAAAGGACCAGATGTATTGATCAAAGCTGCCGAACTCTCGCTGCACCGCCTGACAGGCCTTGGCATTGCTACGAATCGAGTAGAGCTTCAGGCGGTTGCGAATAAGGCCGGCGTCCAGCAGGTGCTTCTCAATGGTTTTGTCGGTGAGTCGCGCCACCTTATCGATCTCAAAGTTCTTGAAGCATTTGCGATAGTGATCTCGCTTCTTCAGGACGGTGATCCAACTCAGCCCGGCCTGCTGACCTTCTAGGCAGATAAATTCGAACAGCAGCCGGTCGTCATGAATTGGGACGCCCCATTCCTCGTCATGATAAGCAATGTAAATCTCGTCTGTGCCTGGCCACCAACAGCGTTTGGTCATGGCTTTGGGTTCTTCCTGTCGTTTTTATTCTGGATTCTTGCTTTAAATTCTTATTTTGGTTGCTTGCTTGTCTAATAGCTGTCTTTATGGGAGGCGTATTAAAAAGTGTCGGTGAACTTCAGAATGCTGTATATAAATACAGTATTCTGATCAAGCGATTTCTCGGCTCGACGGCACTCAGATCTTCTGTTTTCGCCATGGTAACCACTTGGCTAATTAGTGCAAACCATAAGCAGTTAGCTATCACACGCTGGCGACTATTCTGAGCCGTCTCTATATTGCTATCAGTGGAGGCGTTCGTCGGCTATCTCGACTTTCGCTGGCAGCGCGCAAAGTTTTGTGCCGGATTTTGCTTCAATGCGGCTTCACTTCCTTGGGTTGATCAAGGACAATCCCCGCCTCGAATTACAACAACTTGACTGTGCGCAGCAATTAAGAAATATCAGACAGTGCTCAGTAGAGTATTTGCCTAAAACAGGAGAGATTGAGATATGTCTAAAGCGATCATGCAATGGCTCAGTGGTGTAGTCGCGGTACTTGTACTTTGCACCGCACAATTTTCTGCAGCGCAAGAACGAAGCTATATAAACCTAAGCAGTTCAGGTGGCAGTGGCTCGCCGTTTAGCGGTGCCGTGATGACCGACGATACCCTGTATATATCAGGCATGCTGGGCTTGGAAAATGGACAGGTCCCCAGCGACCCAGCCCAGGAAGCTCGCAACGTTCTAAACGCTATTCAGGGTACTCTGGAAGAGGCCGGTATGAGCATGGATGATCTGGTCTATGTGCAGATCTTCTGCTCTGATGTTAGCCACTACGATGCCTTCAACGCGGTCTATCGCACGTATTTCAGCCAGGAATTTCCAGCTCGTGCTTTTATCGGTGCAGGAACGCTGTTGTTTGATGCCCGCTTCGAAATTCAGGCCATTGCCGTCAAGCGCCCCTGAGTTTTCCTGGCTCATTTCCTGAGTCAGCTGGAGCAGCCCTGGCTGCTCCGCGGCTGACCGTTACAAACAATTACAACTCTATGCTTTAGCTCGGCGCTAAGCGGTTGATATTGTTATATCTTTATAAAGCGCGGCTCCATCAAGAGAGCCATAATAAGCATTGCCCGATAGCAGGTTTTCTCATGGTTAGTATTACGCGGTGTCAGGCCCTGTGTGCGGGTTTGATAGCACTCCCGATTGCTATTTCTTCCGCTGCCTCCGCACAGCAACTCAGCTCTGAATCTGTGCGACCGACCACCCAGGCTGTGGCACTGACTGCAGTGCCCACAATTGATGGTGAAGTGCTGGGGGATGCAGCCTGGGCCGGCATCACACCGACCAGTGGCTTTACCCAGGTTCGGCCCAATGAAGGTCAGGCTGCCACACAAAATACAGAGGTATTCGTCGGTTTTAGTGATGACACCCTTTACATCGGCGTCATGGCCTATGATGAAAATCCTGAAGCGATTCTGGTAACAGACAGCCGCCGAGATTCTCCACTTGATGACACGGACAGTTTTCAAGTCATTATTGATGGTTTGCTTGATCGTCAGAATGGCTACGTCTTTGGTACTAACCCATCCGGAATGGAATTTGATGCCCAGGTTATCAACGAGGGCGGCAGCGGTGGCTTCGGCGGCCGCGGTGGAGGCACTGGAGGGTTCAACACTAACTGGGATACCACCTGGGAGGTTGAAGCACAGATCACTGAACAAGGTTGGAGTGCAGAATTTGCCATTCCTTTTGTTGCTCTGCGTTATGGCAACGGTGATTCCCAGGTCTGGGGCATAAATTTTCAGCGTAACATCCGTCGCAACAATGAGGAGTCCTACTGGGCACCACTTGATCGCAACTTTAATCTGCGTCGTGTGTCGGAAGCTGGCTTCATTGAAGGAATTGAAGTGCCCAGTCAGCGACTACTGCAGGTAACCCCCTATGTTCTCAGCCTCAGTGAGCGCGGTGGTAATTTGACCTCAACCCAATCCCGGGAAGAATACGGCGTCGATATGAAGTGGGGCATTACGCCAAGTCTCACACTTGATATGACCGTCAATACCGATTTTGCTCAGGTCGAGGTTGATGATATTCAGGTGAACCTTGATCGCTTTAGCTTGTTCTTCCCGGAGAAGCGCCCCTTTTTCCTGGAAAACGCGGGCCAATTCGCGATCGGTAATCCGCGTGAAGTTGAGCTTTTCTTTAGTCGTCGAATTGGCATTAACGCGGGTACGCAATTTCCAATCGAAGCCGGCGGGCGCTTGACCGGTAAGATTGGTGATACCACAAATGTTGGTCTGTTACGCATGCGTACCGAAGGCATCGAAGGAACCGTTCCTCAGAACGATTTCTCTGTGGTTCGCATCAATCAGGAACTTCCCAATCGCTCAGCGATAGGCATGATGTTTGTGGAGCGGGATGGAAGTGGTGCAGTCAATGGGGTTCAGGGTGACGACATCAATCGCACCTATGCGATCGATGGGCGCTGGGGTATCGGCAATTATACTGTTATTCGCGGTTGGGTATCTCAAACAGAGACGCCAGGGGTCAATGGTGATGATATGGCCGGCGGCGTAACCTGGAACTTCAACGACGAAGACTGGGCCCTGAATGCTGGTTATTCCGAGGTTGGAGCTAACTTTAATCCAGAAGTTGGTTTTTTGGCCCGAAAAGATTTTCGTAAATACGAGGCGGGCTGGCGCTATCGCTACCGACCAGAAAATTGGGGGCAACTGCAGGAGTTGCGCCCACATATGAACTATCGCGGTTATTGGGATTTCGATGGTACCCAGCAGACTGGTTACCTGCACATCGACAATCACTGGGAATTTAACAGTGGCATGGAGATTCATACCGGGACGAACTTCACCCAGGAAGGTGTATTTGAATCCTTTGAAATCGTGGATGGTGTGACCGTACCGGTGGGTGATTATGAGCACCAGGAGGCACAGCTGGTTTACTGGAGTAATCGAAGTGCACCATTCAGTGTAAATTTTTCTTCGCGTATTGGTGGCTTCTTTGGTGGCGACCGCGAGAATCTGGATTCTACAATTCGCTATCGCGTGGGTGAAAAGTTTACCAGCGAGCTCACGTGGAGCCACAGCAATATTGACTTGCCTGTGCCAGGTGGAGACTTTGAAGTAGACATTGCTCGTTTTCGCGCTACCTATGCCTTCACGCCGCGCATGACCTTGCAAACCCTGGTGCAATACAACAAGCGTGACGACGTGATTTCAACCAATCTGCGTTTCGCCTGGTTGCAATCGGCCAACGCCGGTCTCTACATCGTGTATAACGAAGTGGATGAGAACAATATGCTGTTTGCACCGCGCGAGAATGCCCAGCAGTTTGCGGTTAAATACTCCCGCATCCTGAATATCTTCAATTGAGAGTTGGTCCGGCGAACTAGTTTGCCGGGTCAAGCTTGTCTGCATTCTCCGCTTCAAGCATTTCCACAATGCCCTGGCGAACGCGGTTGGTGGAGATACTGACTTCAAACAGGAACAGCACTAGCCCAAGAATCATAAACGTCATCGAAAAGATGAACAGGGTAGCGATGGCGGCGGACAGATCGGAGCCGGTGAGCTCACCAAAAAACAGGGTGACAATCACCAGGCAAACCAGTAGCGCTGCGCACACAAACATGCGCAGCGACCAACTCACTAGGCGGATACGTTTCCACAGACCAGCGGTTTCAGCTTGCAAGGTCGCAAGATGCGCGTCGTGGGTTTCAGACACCAGCCGTGTTTCTAACACTCGGGCCCGATCCACAACCCGGCCCAGTCGTACCGACAGTACATTAAGCATGCCGGCGATACCCGCCAATAAAAACACCGGCGCAACCGAAAGCTGAATCACTCCAGCAATAGTTTCGACGGCGTTTGCTTCCATAGTAGCTGAGTCTCAGGTGGCGGCTTTAGCGTCCAGGTCCTTCCAGTGACGGGCGCCGTTACCGGGAGTCCGGGTCAGGTTGATCCAGATCTCTGAGGCGGCAATGTTAGTTACGCCGGCCATCCAGAACGTGGTGCCAAACAGCACAGCAATGCCGATCTCGGAATTGGCCATCAGGATGCCAAGCATGACCCGCTCGGTAGCAATAGCCAGCATCAGGGCCCAGCTGCGAATCATCCATTCCCGGTGCGCGCCAATTTTTTTCGCGCGAATGCTGGTGTAGGCCTTGTACATACAGAACAGGGTATAGAAGGCAAAGAAAGTGGTCGCCATGGACTCATTAAAGCCCTGACCGTCGACCCCCATGAAGGGCTGAAAGATACCAATAAAGCCGCCGGAGAAAGCAGCGATGCCGCCAGCGACTAGCCAGACTCGCCCACTCCAGCGGTGGAAATTCAGGTAGTTCTTTCGAATGGGGCGGATAAACTGCAGCGGCCCCAGGCAGAAGATCAGTACCCCTGTAACGAGGTGCGCCCAGCTGGCGGGGGAGAACTGCACATAACGCCCATCGAAGGGATTAAACTGTTCAATAGGATCGGTGAATTCCTGGGAACTCGCTTCTATCAGAAAGTCGCCTCGCCCAAAAATCGCGGTAAGCCCGGTAAAAATCAGCACCGCCATCATCAACCAGCCGCCAATCTCCAGCACTTTGCGCCGTGTACGTGCGCTCGGCGCACTAAACTCAAGCTCCGGCGTTTCGCCGCCGGCAGTCATATCAGTCATAACCAGGTCCCCAAATTGACCAGATATCCTTTTGTCGCAAGCTTAACTGTGGTGGTGGATAATATCTAGGAGTCTTGGGGGCTGATAGAGCGTGCAATTTCGGGGTAGGTGGTGGGCCACTGCCAGCATTTACCTCTGACACGGTCTGCGCCGCTCCGCGGTTCCCTCGCTCCCCAAAAAGCCCGAACCTGGGGTCCGGTCTTTTTGGCTCACTCGGCGCTAGCCCTTTATTGTGTCTGAGGTAAACACTGCCAGCGGCCTGTCAATTTACGTGGTAGTTCACTCAGTGATTCCATTCTCACAAACAGATATAGTCTTCGATTCCACGCGTCCGTAGCTCAGCTGGATAGAGTAACTGGCTTCGATCCAGCTCCGCCTGCTTATTCCCGCTAAACCCAGCTTGCTAGTCAGACTCCGGAGTTAAAGAGCATCTCTTGCTTAGCTTAATCAAGGCTTATCCCAGAGTGACCCCTATCTCACAAACAGATATAATCTTTTATTCCAAGCGCCCGTAGCTCAGCTGGATAGAGTAACTGGCTTCGAACCAGTTGGTCGGGAGTTCGAATCTCTCCGGGCGTGCCATATTCAGATATAATATCTAACGATTTCAATAGCCTAAGCAGAAAATCTTCCTCTACCGTATACATAGCCGTATACATAAATGCGATTGAGGTAAGGGGCAGATAGACTGTCATCACGAGGGTTGAGACTCGACACTCCAATCATCTCCTGCCTTGAATGTGTTTAAGCGGCTACAGTGACACTATTTGAGGGATGATTCGGACCCCGGGGTGCTAATTTAACCCCCCCTTCGATCTGCAGGCGCTCAGGTTCAGTTACAGGAATTACTTTAACCAAACGACTCGAAGATGGTCAGAGGAGCCAACATCATGAGGGACAAAAATACCCAGCTCTCAATCAAATGCCAGTCGAAGTAGCGTGCTTCTTTGGAGTCTATTGAACTCTGACCTCCAAGAACGCCACTCCTACCGAAATTCGAATATAACTAGCTTGTGAGTAGAGTTGAAGAAATGGGTTATTTAATAGAGCTGCTGACGAAGTTGCCGCATAGCCTGAAGGTTTAATGCCCCCTAGCTACGCTGATTAAGGTGAAATGCGCAGAATTGAGTTCCAGCTATTCAGAATAAGCCTCGACGCTGAATAGTTGCAGCGAGAAAGGTCCGTCAGTTTTATCGTATTGATAGAGAGCAAATTCAGAGATATTGCTGCGATCTAACTGCGGGCCGTCCAGCTTGAAGCCGCGAAACTGCGGCGAGAAACGTGAAAAGGGAATGTAGATCTCTTCTAACTCATCTGCGTTCGCGGTGGTGTTGAAATCAGCCCAGTAGCTGACCTTCCTTCCACGCCACCTAGCGTCGGTTTGGATAGACCACGTGTACTTGCGACCGTCGGCCTTAACTTTAACTTTTATACCAGAATAATTCGAAAGATCTTTGGCGAATTTTAGGGTGCGAATAGAGCTAAACCCACCGCCGTTGGTATTCGTGATACCAGAAAAATCAAGCCGCTCGTCAAGCAGCTCGATTCCGCCCTGACTGCGCCCACCCATCACGGTATCGTTTTGCACATACCATTGCAGGTCGGGCCCGGCCTCTGAAAAAGTATTCAGTATCAAGATATTTTCTCCCTGCTCTGCCGAGACACCGCCAAGGCTTACGAAGACACAGGCGTACGTTGATAATAACAGACGAATTATTGGTGTTAAGCGCATGGTCTAAATCCCGGGCAATGAATATTTTGAACGCAAACCATTTGGAAGCGTTGATTGACTGTTCCGTAACTACGCTGTGCACGCGGGTTCTAGTTTCAATTCTGTGAGGCAATTTACCCAACGAGAAAACTCTGACTGTCAGCAAGAAGCATTGAATTGGTTGCTAGATGCGGCCGGCGATAATTTGTGATTATCGTAATTGCTTATGATTTCTGGTCATTATGCTGAGTTATCCAGCTTAGCTTGACTAATGATCAGCTTATTAAGTAACTGCGCCGCTACAACAACAATCTCCAGCGCCATCCAATGACCCCCGCCCTTGTTATGAAGCCCCCCTTGGTCAAACCGTATACATAACCGTATACATAAACTCTTGATATGTTCTTTCAATGAGATGGCTGGAGATTTCAGCGCGGCGCTTTAATGGAAATTAAAGCGTTGATTTATATGCTAAAAAATGAGAATTTAAGATGCTTATAAACTTGGACGATTCATTTGCTTAAGTAGCATATTGATGGTTCGGCGCGCTCCGGGCGTGCCGAACTAAAAAGGGGTCCCTGCGGGCCCCCTTTTTAGTTTGGTAAGTCCGACGAACTTGGCTCAAACCCCCAGTTCGAACGGAGCGAAGCTGCGCAGACAGCGCAGGGCACTGCCCTGAAAGGGTGAGGAATTCAGCTTAGCCGAATTTCGAATCAATCTCTCCCCATCAAAGTAATCTGACCTGCATAGTCCACCAATCTATGCTTGTCAGTTGAAAGAGTAAGTTCTCGCTATCGATCAGCGAGACTCTGTATTCGTGTAGGTGGCACTCTCGATTATCATCAGCTCGGGCAAGGGATGAGGTAGAAGTGTGTAATATGTCATGGAGCTAATCAGCCCAAGTAGAGCGGGCGGCATTTGCTTACCGCGCTGCTTCAGAACCATTGAAAGCGTAAAGCTTAAAACCCGGGAAAGTAAAACTGGCGACCTCTTGCAGTCCACCTTCCTGTGAGACTTGCCCTATGGCACTCTCGAATTCCCAGAGAGGATCATGCACCATGATGTAATCGGGTGGAAAGAGCTTTAACCAGCTCTCGAAATCTCCGGCGGCGACGTAACTGGACACATCCGCTGTCACTAAGCCCAAAATGTCAATGATTCTGCGCTTTGAATACCAACCTATAGTGCCAATCTCCACAACCGCAACTGAGGCATCTTCCGCGGTATTCTGAGACAGCCATATACCGATTTCCTTATAGTCCTCTCTAACAGTTTTACCCAACTCTGAAAGCAGTCTCGGTTCTTGCAGAAACAGGCCTCCCAGCATAAAGATGATTAAACCAGAGTTCACTGCAGAATCCCCATCAAAGAGGAATTTTTTGCACAACCCGTAAACGCCAAGAGCGACATAACTCCAGAACAATGAATAGTGTATTGCGTAGTACCAGGCTTGAGCGGGCAGATTCAGCAGCGCGAAAAAGGAGGTATAGAAAGCCAAAAAGGTAAAGGAGAGCACAAGATACCGGCGTGCTGATTGGACCAATATGGAGCATATCGCCAGCAGCAGCAACGCGAAAAAAATGGACCAACTACCGATATGAGTCACCCCGAATCTGAACAAACCGAGCAGAGTCAGCAGAAAATTGTTTGCCCCCCACAGACCTGATTCTCCCTGTGAAAGTTTCGCGAGACCGGAGGACGGGAGTAAAGCGTCATAGTATAAATAGTTAAATACAAGCTGAGATCCAACCAGCAATGTTGGAATTAAGTAGCACTTGATTGCTGGCCAGTTTCTATCACCGAAAAGTGTCATCAGCGCCATGGCTGGTACCAAAAAAACCCCTTCGGGACGAGCCAGAATTGCTAGCCCAATGCAGATTCCTAGGGAGAAATGACGCACCTTGAAATAGAGATAAAAGCTTAACGCAATCAGAGCGGTGAACAAGCTAGCTTCCATGCCCAAATTCATATACGTGATACTAGCAAGGGCTGATAGTAAGGCGGGCAGCGCTGCCATCGAGTCACTGGTAATGAATAAACGCAGCACATAGTAAAACGAGATCATACTGGCGAACGCTGCCAGCACCGAGACAAGCATGACGCCATCTCTCGCGTCTCCAAGGATGAAGGCCGGAATAATAGAAAGGTAGCCAAACAGTGGCGAGGTCAAGCCGTTAACATACTCACCCGGGTTGTAGACGTAGCCATTACCATCAATAAAATTTTGCAAATATCTTGCGTATATAAGCGCATCGTCAAGCTCATGCCCCCACAGCAGTGCGCAATTGACGGCAAGGATCAAGCATGCGCCTATCAGGACCCAGCCAGGGTTCTGCACTGAAATTTGATTATTACAAGTCATGCTGTCTGATTAGCCTATTGTTGACCTGAAGACAAAAACGACGGGGGGGGTTCGTTCCCTTGAAGGTGTATCTGTTGTCGTCCAGGAATCTTAAAATCTAGTCTCTGACCGATGGCGGTTTATCAAGATAAACACCGCGGAGAGACAGAAACGGCTGTTCAATAAACCTGAATGATACCAAAGCACAGATAACCGTCGCGGGTACCACTAAAATCAATGTATTCACAAACGCGGTATCAACAGGCCCGCCAATCGAAATCGTGGCATCCAGGTTGTTGATCATCAAATAAAACAATATGACATAGTGGATGAAGTAAATTGAGTAGCTGATCTTACCCAAGAAGACAAAGCCGCGATCTAGAATTCCCGCCAGGTGGCGAGAGAGCGAGATGTAGCCTACAAGAAAAACTGCCCAAGTAAGTCCTTCGACAGATGGCCACAGAATCCAAACCGAATCCGTCAGACCACCACCTCCCATTCTGTTGAACTGATATAGGCTGACTAAAACCAGAGCGGCGCCAACCAGACCCACAGCATCCATCTTCAAACCTTTCGTGAAGTGGTGAGAGTAAAAGTGGCCAGCGATCATACCAGCAAGGAACTGGTCAATTCTTCCGAGCAACGTCCAATACCCAAACCAACGCATATCCATGCCATCTTCGTACACTAGCCAACGTAAGCCTATAGCCGTAAGCAGCAATAAGAAAAGCACCGCTACGCCGAATCTCTTTGTGAGCATGAGCAATAATGGGAAGATGAGATAAAACTGCCATTCGATCGCAACTGACCAAGCCACAAAAGTAAACGGGCCGCCATTAAATGCAGTCTGCAAGTTCGCCATAAAAAATAGCGATTTTAAAACGCCTAAGACGCTCAAATTTTCGGGATAAAAGATAAAACCAAGACATAGAAAAGCTAAAAACAGGGGATATGTTCGCAGAAATCGATTCTTCAGGAATTTGAAGTACTTCAACTCTGTGTTAATTAAACCGAAAGTAAAAATGAAACCACTAAGCACAAAGAACAGGCTGACCGCGGTATGCCCTTCGATAATCAGCGCTGAAAATAGGTTAGTTGCCTCAAGCCAATGCGTATCATCAAACTCGCGGTCGTACATTAAACGGTGATGTATAAAAAGAACGCCGTGAAAGAGAGCAACGAGAATAGCAGCGAACCCTCGTAGGTGATCGAGTGCAGGTATGTAGCTAAAATTCTGACTTTTCATTTGCTGGAACAGACAAGTTGATTGTCATTCTGCGATGATTATCAGGGTTGTTTCAACAAGAATTTATAAAAGGCGTAATATTCCGTTATAAATCATCCAATGTTCAGCCCAGTTCTATCATCAGCGCAAACAAAGGCAGATTTATTATCTAATCCCTCGCGGTTAAACTAAATTTGTCTCCATTTAACGAAGCTCTACCAGCTCACCTAGTCATTAACTGATCCATCCTGACAGCTAGACGGAACAAACTGCACCCGGCTTTGGGTATTGTTTACCGTGCATCGAAAAGCCAGCGTATTCTCATCAACCTGCTTGATTTGCAGGTGCAGGCCGATGTCTCAGTTTTGCCATTCTGGTAGGCGATAAGCCCGCAGTGCGATGACCCGGTGTGGTCCTTTAGGCTGATACTCGATTAGCTCCCACATATCATCTGCCTGGCCGAACATGGTTGCGTATGAATACCAGGGGCCACCATGTCTTGAGCCGTTCGGTGTGGGTGAGTTGGGTATATCGCTTGGTAACACGCCGCGTTCATAGAATTCTGTCTCTACCCGGCGCCGCAGTTCGCCAAGAATTAACAGGCCTTCAGTTGCTTTGGTCCTTACGGTGTAACTTTGCATATAAGGGGCAGCGATGCTTAACAACACGCCAAGAATCGCAGTGGCAGTGAGTAGCTCCAGCAAGGTGTAGCCAGCGTTGTGCTTGCGTCTCGATGTGAGTTGCTTACAAGAGTTTCGCATCAGCTTTAATCCAGCAGAATGGGAACTGGATTACTGCGCAGTACATAGATGCCGGTTAATCCCAAAGCCTCCGGTCGAGGATGGCTGACACGTAAATCATCTCCCTCTGACACGACTAACAGCGGCAAATCGGTTTCCTCACAACGCAATGATCGATCCACTTGCTGCCCCTCGTTGAGCTGCGTGGCAATCTCCCAGAATATCAACATGCAGGCCTGAATCTGATCCCGGGTGCGTTCCTCGGCTGCTATTTCTTCCTGGGATGAAGTGCCGCCCGACCTCGCAGATATGCTTATCTGAAATACAATGAAAATGCCGCTAAGCAGGGTTACCGCAAGCTGAATATTTCTTTTGGCGGTACTCTTTGTCTTGCTGACGGAGACTTGTGGGGCGGTATTTGCGGCACTGTGCTCACCATCATGGACAAGATCACCCATTTGGCTTTTATTGCTCTCATTGCTTCTTTGCTCAACGTATTCATTAGTTGATGCCACACTCTCGCAGCGTTCGCATAGAACGCTTTCACCGATATGGGTAGCACAAATTCCGCAGATGGGTATTACACAGTTTTGGCAGTCGCCAACTGCCGGTGCACCTGGGTGATGTTCGCACTTCAAGGAAAGTCTCCCGAAAAGATTTTGCTAATTTTTCTATGGAGAAAACTATCAGTTAAATAGGGGCAGATCTAACGGAGAATTTTGATCCGACCTAGCCGGCCGACCCATCAAACATCCACCCCATTATCCACCAGCGCTCGCCATCAGAAAACAAGGTAATAGAATTTACGCCGCGGGTAAAAGGCTCACCTCCATCAGTTAATGCCGAGGTATAACTGCTCCACACATGCGCCATATTACCTGACCGACTTACCATGCGATCAAGTTCCACCTCATAAAACCCGTCGGCCCGAGGCAGGTTGTCGCCATGGTAGTCAGCCAGCGCATGACATTAACGAAAGGGGTGCCATTTGCATCTTTTCCGGCGATGGATACCCAGGCTTGAGGATGATGAAGGAAACGATCGCGGGCGGTATCGACAGATTCACCGGCAGGACCGGAGACGACTTCATAGTAGGCATCGATGATTGCGTCGATGCTGCTTACATCTCTGGGATCACCGGCTTGGGCATAAACCGACAGCGTAAAAAATTGAGCGAAAGCCAATAACAAAAACCTGACCATGTATGTCCTCTCCATCTTAATGAGATATTTGAATAAGGAAGGGTAATTCTTGTGCGCGTTTGTTCTTACTTTTTAAGAAAAGCGTTTTTCAGATATCGCTATATAAGCGTGCATCTTAATGTGGGTCCAGCACATGAATAATCGGGCGGTCATATCCAGTTGGTGGCGGCGAAAAGTAAACCCTTGGCAGTGCAGATCTGTCATCGGGAATGTGCCGATTAAAGCCGGGATCGTTCAGCCCGCTCACATAGCTATAGTCATCGGCGCCCGAGGGCTGAATGAGTCTGTCCATTCGAGCTTTGCTGGTGCAGACATTTCTCACCAGCCCGGCCGTGCCGCGGCGCACTCCCTCGGCGCAGACAATCTGTCGTCTTTTCGGCAATTCAGCGTTGTAGGCCGCGAGCTCCTGTTCTGTCATATTGAGAAATAGTTGTTCTCGACTGGTGGTGCAGGCCGCCAGTGCCATGATTGCTGCGAGGATTATTGCTGTCCGGACCATATTAAGACTTCCGCGTGTGCCTGGGCTTTTTGGGCTATCTTAACCTTGCCTTAGGCAGTGCCAGCCTGGCAACCGAAATCTGGCAATTTCACCCTGAAATTCAAGCATTTCCACCAGATTTAATGGACAATGCATCCAGCGCTCGCTACCTTCTCGTATTCGTGAGATGTGGGCATTTTTTGGCCCCCCCCAGGGTTGAATCAATGAACTCGAAACAACGAACTCGAGACAACAAATGGTCGGTGGCCGGCGAGAAGCGCATGCCAGACCCCGCATTAAGGAGGAAAAACCAATGCTTCGTTATTTAAATAAGCTTGCAGGTCTTTGCCTGGCAGCCACCGTGGCGGTGAATGCCAGTGCTCAGGACGTCTACCAGAGCGCACACCATGACTATCGCGTGGTGACAGTCGCGGAAGGTCTGGTGCATCCCTGGTCCATGGCCTGGTTGCCGAACGGCGACATGTTGATTACTGAAAAGCCCGGCCGCCTGCGCATCGTGCGCGATGGCGAGCTGTTGCCTGAAGCCATTCCCGGTGCGCCGGAAGTGTTCTATGAAGGTCAGGGCGGTCTGTTCGATGTAGTGCCACACCCTGAATTCAGTGATAACCAGTGGGTTTACCTGACTTTCTCCAAGCCAGTGGGTGATGGCTCAACCACGGCGATTGTGCGCGGTCGTTTGGAAAATGATCGCCTGACTAACGTGGTGGAGCTGTTCGCAGCCCAGGCGGTTGGTTTTGGCCACTATGGCGGCAAGCTGGTTTTTGATGGAGAAGGCCACATGTTTCTGTCCCTCGGTGATCGCATGGCGCCCCCGGTGGGTGACCGTGATGCGCTGATGGCGCACCCGGCGCAGGATCTGAGCAACCATCAGGGTGTGGTAGTGCGTTTAAATGAGGACGGCACGGTGCCTGATGACAATCCCTTCGTGGGTCAGACTGGCGTACTGCCGGAAATCTGGAGCTACGGTCATCGCAGCCCCCAGGGCCTGGCCATGCACCCGATTACTGGTGACTTGTGGGAATCCGAGCACGGTCCTCAGGGTGGCGATGAGATCAACCTGATCGAGCCCGGCAATAACTACGGCTGGCCAGTGGTTGGTCGTGGTGTGAACTACGGCGCGTTTGGCCGCCCGATTCACGTCGGTATCAGTGAAGAAGGTATGACTAACCCAAATAATTTCTGGGTACCTTCAATCGCGACTTCCGGTCTGATGATTTACAGTGGCGACAAGTTCCCCATGTGGGTTGGCGACATCTTCTCCGGTTCCCTGGCAGGTGAACAGCTCGCGCGGCTGCACATGGATGATGATTATCGTAACGTGGTGGTTGAAGAAACTCTTGTCTATGACGTCGGACGTATCCGTGACGTGCGTCAGGGTCCGGATGGCTATATCTATCTGGCTGTCTCTGACCGCCAGGCTGGTCCAACGCCAATCGTGCGTTTGGAACCGGTTGACTAGAGAGTAGTCGAGTAAAGCCAGAAAAAAGGGGTTCATCTGAGCCCCTTTTTTATTGCAGCAAACAAACTTGCTTGTGTATTGAGCAAAGACGGCTGACTAGTCTTCGATAAAAATGTCTTCTATTGGCATCCCAAACAGCCTGCCGATCTTGAATGCCAGAGGAAGACTGGGGTCGTACTTTTCCTTTTCTATTGCGTTGATAGTCTGACGAGATACTTCCAGTTTCTCAGCCAGTGCCGCCTGAGACAGGTCGCGCTCGGCACGAAGAACCTTTAGCCTGCTTTTCATCGGCTATAGCTCAGGGTTCGCGAAAGCTGACCGACCACATAGCACAAGGCGAACACCACCAACATATCGCTGGCGTTTGGGCCGAGAATGCCTCGGCTGGAAAGGCAGCTGAAGACAATCAAGATGAACATGCCGAGTCCAAATCCAATGACCAGGCCATCGGACTGAATTTTTCATGCAAACTCGTCTACTCCGACATAGAACAAGTAGAATTGGTAGAACATCCAGACAGAGAGGGCTGCAGGAAACAAGGCAACAGGCCAAAACAAGCTCTCCGGTATCAACTGGTTGATAATCACGATCTCGGATAGGGTTAGAGAGGTGGCCCAGATCAGGCACCAGGCCGCTGAGCGGAGCGCGACTTTGGTCTCTTTGGATCTATGAGGGCTGGATGCAGAATGCTCTTCTGCTGTGTTCTTCGGTGTTTCTTTCACGCCTGGTCTCCAATGTAAAGCATGCTTGACACTGTTAATGTATGGCTGGCTTGATTAAAAGTCAAGTAAGATTTACATATTAATTTGTTGGGTGGATTTGGGGAAAGGTGAATCTAAACGGCACTCGGGCGCAGCCGCGATGTGTAAACTCTGCAACGACGGATTTTTTGAATGAATTTGAAAAAGCTCAAACAAGCCGAAGCACTATTCCTGGCCCGCTATCCGAAAGGGTTTACCGATCCCAAAATGGCGGTCATTGGCAAGAAGCACAACATGAACCGGATGATCGAGCAGGTTCAGGAGAGCTTCGCTAAACCTGAATTTAAGGACTCCCGCGCTATTGTGGAAGACATGGCCCGTTACGTAGGCAGGTCATCCATGGTGTCCATGTTCGAAAAACCCAAGTATAGGGATTTCGTCAGGTCGTTGAATTCTGTTGAACAAGAGGCATTGGCATCGGGTCTGAAGAACCAGTTACACGGAGACCAGCAGCTGGGTTTCGAGATGGTGCTATCTGTGCTGCAGTCGCGCAAACTGGCGAAGTGGTCGCTGATTTCCATTTTGCCGGTTTATTTCCATCCTTTGGATGAAGTATTTGTAAAGCCCACCACTGCCAAGGGCGTGATCTCACACTTTGAGCTAGGGGGCCTGGAATACAAACCTCAGCCAAGCTGGGAGTTTTACGAAAACTATCGCAGGCACATTCTCAGCATGAAGAAAAAGGTCAAAAAGTCACTATCACCCAACAACGCAGCTTTCACCGGTTTCCTGATGATGTCGCTACGAACCTGAGCTGACTTGGTGAATAAATGCCATACTTTTCATGGGGTTATAAATTTGCTCCAGCCTGTATGCGGCCCCGAAGAATAGACTCTGCTGCGAGGCTATGCCAAACTCCTGATGCCTTAGCGAGCAAGCGCTCGCTTTAAAGCCTCCGCTGCTGTTGGCGGATTCAATCACAGATTTGAAGCAAGAATTAAAGGAAGACTATCCATGACTTTTCGTGCAATAGGGCTGGCGGGATTAACCCTGGCAGTAGCGCTGCCAGTTGCGGCGCAGCAGTCTGAATACGGCGCAGCAATTGACGCTGAGCGCCTGCAGGGTGCAGATAGTGAAAATGAGTCCTGGCTCAGCTATGGCCGCACCTACGATGAACAGCGCTATAGCCCGTTGGATCAGATTAATCGGGATACCGTGAGCGAACTCGGCCTGAGTTGGTATGCGGATATGACCACCAGTCGCGGGCAGGAATCCACTCCAGTGGTGGTAGACGGTGCACTTTACATCACTACTGCCTGGAGCCTCGTACATGCCTTCGACGTGCGCAGCGGAGAGCGACTTTGGACTTATGATCCCCAGGTGGATCGTGGCAAGGGTCGGGATGCCTGCTGCGATGTGGTGAATCGCGGTGTCGCGGCCTGGGACGGCAAGATATTTGTAGGGACCCTGGATGGGCGCCTGGTTGCCCTCGACTCAGCTAGCGGTGACGTCGAATGGGAAGTGGCAACTGTAGATGCGTCGCTGCCATACACGATTACCGGCGCGCCGCGCGTGGTTAAAGGCAAGGTCTTGATTGGCAACGGGGGTGCGGAGTACGGCGTACGCGGTTTCGTGACTGCCTATGATGCCGAGACAGGCGAGCAGGCCTGGCGCTTCTACACTGTTCCCGGCAATCCGGCGGACGGCTATGAAAGTGACGTGATGACCGCGGCCGCCGATACCTGGACCGGTGCCTGGTGGAACCTGGGCGGTGGCGGCACTGTGTGGGATGCTATGGCCTACGACCCTGAGTTAGATCTGCTCTATATTGGAGTCGGAAATGGATCACCCTGGAATCAGGCTCTGCGTAGCCCTGGCGGTGGTGACAACCTGTTTCTTTCCTCCATTGTGGCATTGGATCCGGACGACGGCAGCTACCGTTGGCACTACCAGACTACACCGGGCGAAACCTGGGACTACACTGCGACCCAGCACATCATGCTGGCCGATCTCGAGATTGAGGGTGATATACGCCGCGTCGTGATGCAGGCACCCAAGAACGGCTTCTTTTATGTGCTGGATGCCGAAGATGGTGAATTGATTTCTGCCAATAACTACACGCCTGTAAACTGGGCGACCCATATTGACCTGCAGACTGGCCGTCCGGTTGAGGTTGCCGATGCCCGCTATGAGAAGTCAAACAACCCGGCCATTGTTCTGCCTGGGCCGCTGGGTGGTCACAACTGGTATCCCATGGCGTTCAGCCAGGATACCGGCCTGGTCTACATTCCAGTGACTGAAAACTTCATGGGCTACGTGGCTGACGGCGAGTTCGTGACCGACCCTGATGGCTGGAATACCGGTGTCGATTTTGGACGAGGATTTCAATTAGTAATGAGTCAGCCCGAAATTCCAAGCAATGCCTCTCTGCTAAAAGCCTGGAACCCGGTGACTCAAGAAGAGGTGTGGCGCGTGCAGCATCCAATCGGAGAAGGGAATGCGGGCGTGCTCGCAACGGCCGGTGGTCTGGTGTTTCAGGGTACGCGCTCCGGGGAATTCGTCGCCTATAACGATGAGACCGGTGAAGCCCTGTGGACAGACTACGTTCAGGCCGGGGTGATGGCAGCACCAGCGACCTTCACTGTGGACGGTGAGCAACATATTGCCCTGCTGGTGGGGTCACCTGCGCTTCCCAAGGCGGGGCCAGGCGCGGCAGAACCTACTACGGTGGCATCAAGAAACAATTCGCGCCTGTTGATTTATCGCGCTGGCGGCGACGCCATGCTGCCCAGTAATCCAATCACCACCAGTGTGGAAGGTGATTTTGAAATTCCCCAGATCGAGGCATCCAATGAGTTGCTGTCCCAAGGGGAGACCGCCTACAACCGCAACTGCTCGGTCTGTCACGGCCCAATGGGTATATCCCTGCGTGCGGATACCTACCCTGATCTGCGTCTGAGTCGTCGCATAGCAACTCAGAATTCCTGGGCTGCCGTGGTATTAGAGGGCGAGTTATCCGACGCCGGCATGGTGTCCTTCGACAGTGAACTGAGTGATAGCGATGCCGAGGCAATACGCACCTATATCATCAACCAGGCGAATCTGACCCTGCAATAGGTTGGCTTAAACCTTGAGTTGCATCAGTCAAAAAGGGGGACCGCAGGTCCCCTTTTTTCGTTGTGATGTCGCGCCACTGGCACGCGACTTTGTTGGTGATGGAAAACTGGCTACACTGGGTTAAATCATTAGAGGGAGTCAGTCGATATGCAAAGATCCCGGAAAATAGCGAAGCCTCCAGTCGACGCGATAAACACGGTGCTGCCCACCATGTTCCTGGCTTTGATATTGGCCAGCAGCGCGGCGCTAGGTCAGACTGACGCGGAATCTGTTGCCCACGGCGTTCGTAATGATCTGCCACGGCCCTACATAACCCAGCGCGATTGGGGTGAGTTACCAGACAACACGGCGGCCTGGGCGGCTGTCACCGCGGTTGAGCCTGCACCCGATGGTAAGACTATATACGTGGTGCACCGCTGTTTTGAAAATTCCTGCGAAGATCGCCCGGAAGACCCGATCCTTAAATTTGATTACGACGGCAAGCTGTTGGCCAGCTTTGGCCGGGGTCTGTTTGTTTTCCCCCATGGCGCCACGGTTGATCACGAGGGTAACCTCTGGGTCACCGATGCCCGGGCAAATGATGACACTGGTCACCAGGTGTTCAAGTTCAGCCCGGATGGTGAAGTCCTGCTGACTTTGGGACGGCCCGGTGAAGGTGGCTCAGAGCCTGGCTTGCTGTATTGGCCTAATGATGTCGTTGTCGATCCCCGCGACGGCGATATTTTTGTAGCCGAGAGCCATCGCAACGGCCTTAATAATCGCATTGCGCATTTCGCCAGTGACGGTAGCTTCATCAAGGCTATTGGCCGCAAAGGAGAAGCGTCCGGAGAAATGAGTGAGCCTCATAGCCTGGCTATGGATTCAAGGGGCCGCCTGTTTGTGGGTGATCGGGAAAACAACCGTATTCAAATTCTGTCGCAGGAGGGTGAATTTATTGATGAGTGGACGCAGTTCGGCCGGCCCAGCGGCATCATGATCACGGCGGACGACACGATCTACGTGGCCGACTCCGAGTCAGGCCCAGATACGGGGGCTGGGGAGCTCATGGGCATCATGAAAGGTATTCGCATTGGCTCGGCAATCGATGGCACGGTCCACAGCTTTATCGAAGATATGGAGCCGCTGCGAGATGATCATTCCGGAGCAGAGGGCGTTGGTGTCGACCATGCGGGTAATGTCTACGGGGCTGTGGTGAGGCGGCGTATGTTGGAGCGCCACGTGCTGAAAAGTGAGCCCTAGTCATGACCCAACCCACAGCGGGCCAGCCGTAAAAACCATGAAATTCAGTCACCGTATCGCGGTACAAGCGGACATCCCGTCCATTATTGATCTGATGCGACTGGCGATTGAAGAGAACATGAAGGCTTATCTCTCCCATGCAGAGATTGAGGCAGCCAAAGAAACCATGGGTGTGGATCAAACCCTCATAGATGATGGCAGCTATTTTCTGATCGAAGCCGCGGTTGACGGCAAGCAAGTGTTGGTTGGCTGTGGTGGTTGGGGCAAAAGGCGCACCCTGTATGGCGGTAATCACACGAAAGGGCGCGATGACAGTCTCAGCGATCCGGCGACAGAGGCAGCCCGTATCCGCGCCATGTACACCCACCCGAAGTGGACGCGTCAAGGTATTGGCTCTTTATTGATTAAACTGGGCGAGGATGCGGCTCGTGCCGCAGGATTCAAGCGTATTGCTCTGGGTTCAACCGTGGCAGGTGAACCACTTTACCTGGCCAAAGGTTTTAAGGAAGTCAGTCGAGAAGTATTGAAGGGAGAAAACGGCTCGGACAATCTGGTAGTTACTATGGAAAAACCGCTTTAGGTAAACGAATTGTGAGCTTTAGACAGGATTGTCAGTCAGCGGAGGCTCAGTCGTGGAAAGAATTACCCTAGCAAATCGCTTTGTTAACTACGCAGATGCTGCGAGTGTATTTCCGTTGGTGCAGGCCATCGCATTTTCGGTAGCTCTTTCGGAGCCGGATATTCGCTGCTCTATAGCCGATATCTGGCTGGCTTGTGCGTTCGTGGTGTTAAGTGCCTACACTGCAATTCTTGATCCACTCTGCCGGCTGTCATAGCTCGAGCGAATTTTTATGCGAACACTGGTCTTTATGCTGTTGGGAATGACGCTAGGGGCAGTTATGTCCCTGGTGCTGGCTGCTGCCGTGGTTTTTCTGCTGCCTTTGGTTACTGGCCTCGGCGGCGATGAGGCTTCTCAGGGTGTCATTCTCACCTTGGTAGTTGCTGTGACTGCGCCGGTCCTGGGTTTGATTGGCGCGGCCATTGGTTTTCGCAAGTCACGCTAAGTCAGGCTGCAAGTTGAGTCGCGCTTGTCAGTGCGCCACAAAAAAGCCCTCCGAGGAGGGCTTTTAAATCTGGAACCAAGTTGCTGTGCCGGGAATCAGAAAGTAGTGCGAACCTGCAGTGCCAGCTCCATGCCGCCACCGTTACAGTAGTCTTCATTTTCTTCAACCACACCACCGGCAGTGGCACCAACGAAACGGGTTCGCTTTCGACACCATTCCGCGTTCGTCATGTTGTTTGATTCCAGTCGAAACATGAGGTTGCCAAAAGCACGTTTCTCAACATAGGCAGAGAGGCGAGGGGCTTCGATAAACTCTTCGATATCATCAATATCGATCGCCTGGCGGCCAGTGCTGCCATTGGAGTTATTGCTGTAGTTGAAGCCATAGGTCAGGCCGCGTGAAGACACGTCATGACGGAAACCCACATTGGCCTGCCAGCGGCCATTACCGCGCTGACGTCGCTTGATACCGAGGAAAGGATCCATGAATTCAGAGTCACGCAGGCGCACACCGGTAGTCAGCAAGGCATTGTTGAGGCCCAAGGGGTCAAGTTTGGTACTGACGTCGAGGTTCAGTCCATAGCGCTTGCCGTCGCCGATATTGCCGCGGGCAGATTCCAGCTTGTTTTCGCTGCTAGAGACATCGATACGGTCGATGTGGTCTTCCACGTCGCGATACCAGAACTGGGAATTGACTACACCGAGTTCGTTAGGCAGCCGCATTTCGAGGTTCAATTCATAGCGCCAGGATTGCTCCTGACGAATGTCGGGGTTACCCGCTATGGTGTCTCGATCTTCGTCACCGCCATCCACAGAGGCGCTAAAGTCAGAAAAACTCAGCTGTTCCACATCTTTGCGGACGCCGGCTCGCAGCTGTAGGCTGGAGGTGATGTCGTAACGGTAGTCGATTCGCGGTCGCACGAACTGAAAGTCGCGCGAGTTGCTGACATCGCCACTCTGCTCGATGGTAGAAGTTTCCATCACGATTGAACTTTCCAGCGACATTTTCGGATTAAGCTGCCAATTATGATTGGCAAAGGGTTCCGTGCGCATTTCCTGAACCGTGGAGTTACCGTTTGGAATACTCACCGGAACCAGGTTGCCAAATGCGGGATTGCGCTCGCCGTCGGTATCACGGGCCAGCACCAGGTTGGAATCGCGGATTGTCTGTGCGCCTTCAACGCCAAGCTCCAGACCCTGGGAACCGCTTAAGCTTAAAGTATAGGAGGTGCGCGCGATACGTTCGCGATCGCGGCCCGCATTCTCGATGAACAGGTCCTGGGTGCTCACGTCATTCAGTAACTGAAAGCGGTTGCGCTGGTTTACCGAGTCGCGATCATTGACGATGAACAGAAAGCGGAAGGTGCCTGCGTTGCGAAAATCGTGCTCGAAGTCACCGCCGACTTCCCAGTTATTGCGCTGGTTGGCGTTGGACTCGGTTTCCACACGTGAGGAATTGTCTGCCATCTGGGTGATGGTGCGATAACGCTCATCCGGGACATCGCCAACAGTTTCGACCAGCGCATTGAACTGCACCACGCTGCGCTGGAAGCTGTAGCCCAGGTTCATGCTGGTTTGCAGCTGGGTTTCATCGCGGGTGCGCGATTCACGGCGAACCTCGGTGAGATCGCCATTCGGGCTAAAGCTGAATTCCTCGCTCTCCCAGGCGCGATAGCGGGGGTCGGCTCCCACGTTAAACAGGTAGTTTAAATTTCCAGTCTGGCCAGCGTGAGAGAGCTGGCCGCCAGGATCGAAGGTGCCGTCCTGTATGACATCGGAGCGCAGCTGCACTGTAGTGCTGGACCGGCTGGGTGTATCCAGCAACACGACGTTTACTATCTGCCCGCTACCGCGAACATCCAGCTCTTCCGACGTGCCGCGAATAATCTCAATATGTTCCACCTGATCGGCAGAGATGCGGGCCAGCTGGCTGCGACCACCGTTGTTCTTGCCAGTGATGCGCTGACCATTAATAAGCACTTCACCCGCACCGGATCCCAGGCCGCGCCCGCTACTGCTGCCGCGCAAGGCCAGTTCAATGCCGGGAATGCGGCTCAGCATATCGTTGGCTGAGACGGGGTAGAACTGGTCAAAGTATTCCGCCGGGTATACAACGGTCGAGTCTTTGTCCACTAAGTCAGTAGAGGGTATCTCTGCGGAGACAGCAAGTGACCAGGCCACCGCTGCCGTTAGCAGGCTGGCTTTAGTCTTCGCGAGTAGTTGGCGTTTAGAAAGGTGCCTGGAGATCATGTTAAATTCCGTAGTAGCTTCTCAGATTCCGTTCATTCTTAATTAGCTAGTGGTCTGCTGGCTTTGACTGCAACTTGCTGGGCGCCAGGAATCTCCCTAAGTAGTGAATAATTATATAGTTTTGATTTCGGCGACTTTGTGACATTTTGTAGGGTAACGGGGACGAATTCCGTGAAAATGTGTCAATTTCGTGGCAAATTGCAACTCTGAGCGCCTTAAGCTGCCTTTGACTGCCAGAGCCATTGTCTCGAAGCCTGTCTGGGTATTCTGTGAATTGCCGCAAACAATAGCTGCAATTTCCGAATTATGTGCTGATAACAAGGCATCACGCCAATAATAAATCAGAGCCGAAGACTCGAAAAAGCGACCGTGAATCCTGAAAAAGCCCCCATTCTCTTGTTTCCGACCCACTTCCTGGGCAATTTTGTATTGGGATTGCCCTGGGTGCTGAAGGTGCTGGAAAGCCATCCAGATGCCCTAGTGGTGCTGGATGTACGATTTGGCCCGCTCGCCGCCATGGTATTGCCGCCGCAAACCAGGACCTTGCTGTTTCCACGTAGTGAAATGGCGAAGGACAAGCCTTTCTTCAGTCGTCTATCTCACTACTGGCGGTTCATGCGAGCGTTTCGAGGCGCACGAACGGACACCATTCTCGATTTGGAAGGGGAGCGCTTCACCGGTGTCCTGGCTCGTTTGAGCGGTTGCAGCAATCGGGTTGGGCATACCGGAAAGCGGGCGGAATTGTTCTATACCGATATCCGCGACCCCAATTACAAGAATCACCGCTTTAAAGCGTTCGGCGAAATTGTCAGCGAATATGTAGATGAGGTGGCGCCTTCCAGCAGTCTGCCTTATCGGATTGGTGCCTCGGCAGGGGAGACCATTGAAAAGTTGGTGACAGCAGCGGCGGGCAAAAATCTTGTTGCCGTTCACCCCGGTGCCAGTGTCTCCTACAAGTTGTGGCCTGGGGAATACTTCGCAGAATTGGTCACCTTGCTTCACGAAGCAGGGCTGCAGGTTGTCTGGGTCGGAGCTGGTGAAAATGACGCTGAAATCATTGATGCAGTGACAGCGCAGTTGGGAGGGATTGAGGTCTTTAACTTTTGCAACCGTCTCTCTTTTGCGGAACTCGCCGAACTCTACCGGCGTTGTCGCTTCTTTGTCGGTGGGGACAGTGGTCCCATGCATCTGGCGGCTTCTGCTGGCATCCCGGTTTTTGCCCTGTTCGGCCCAAGTGATGAAGCTATCTGGGCCCCGCTGGGGGAAAACAGCTATATGGTACGCGGCTCAGAGGCCTGTGGCGAAGACTGTGATACTTTCCGCTGCAGCTTTAATTACCGTTGTATGGCCTCTCTGCGTCCGCAGTCAGTGATGGCTGTCATCAATGATAAGATCCTTGGCCACGATACAGCTCAGGCTGTGGAAGATTGAACAGACGGCGAAACAAATTTCTCCTTGGTTGGGCTCCACAGATGTTTCAGAAAATTCCAGTTAGTGCATACATAATTACCCTTAATGAGGCGCAGAATATCGGTGCCTGCTTGGATCGCCTGGTGGAGTTTGACGAGGTTATCCTGGTGGATAGCGGCAGTACTGACGGCACCGTGGAACTGGCCGGGCAGTACGAAAATGTTAAAACCAGTTTCAAGGAATGGTCGGGATTCAGCGAACAGAAAGCCCATGCCTTGGATCTGTGTAGCAATGAGTGGGTGCTTAACATCGATGCCGATGAAATCCTCACTGATGAATACCTCGAGGAAGTTATTAGGGTAGTGGAGGAAAACAAAGTCGTTGCCCTGGAATCAAACAGAACGCTTTACCGTTGGGGCAAAAGCCCCAAGAGTTTTGCAGGCGACGATCGCCTGATCCGACTGTTTCGCAAGAGCGCCGGGCATTATGAACCGCGCCGTGTGCATGAAAGCATTAGTATTGACGGGGAGGTCGAAAAGACTGACGCTACCATCAATCACCTTGAGAATCTTACCTATTCTCAACGCATTGCTAAGTCCAATAAATACAGCCAAGCCAAGGCCGAGGATAAGTTTGAAAAGGGCAGTAGCGTGTCCGTCATTACGCTTATTTTTGTCTTTCCGCTGACCTTTATTCAGATCTATTTTTTCAAAGGCTATTTTCTCGATGGCGTGGATGGATTGCTGACCAGTATGAATGCTGCCTTCTATAACTTCATGAAGTACGCGAAGTTATGGGAAATCAAAAAGGGTAGAGCTAAAAAGCGATAGTCATTCAAGAATTGTGAAAGCCATGAACGAGACCTTCAACTGACTCTGGTTGCTCCGACTCCAATTAGTTTCTCTATGCAGGCAAGCATACCAAGCCTTCATAAGCGGGATGTCCAATCCGATATTGAGGTACAAGCTGATTCTGGACCAGGCCGGCTGTTCTCGGTAAGTGGATAAGAAATATGAACTACAGACGTGAAATCAAAAGGGCGACGCTGTGAACAGCGCCGCCCTTTATTATTACTTTTTTAGCTGATTAATCCTGTAAAAACGTCGAAATCTCGGCGTCAGTCTCGGTGATGCTGGCCAAATGGTTTCTACCATCAAGATTATCTTTCAGGAAAGCGAGCACATAGCGTCCGAGGGTAGACTTTTGCTCACCGCTGTTGGTGACGAACCTGTGGTCTCCTTCAGCCAGTTCCAAATAGATTTTTGCGCTCCCAATTGAATCGTATACCAGCTTGGCATGATCTGCGGGTGGCGCGACTTCATCAACTGCACTCGCAATAACGAGGGCGGGCGCACTGACATTGCTGTAGTCGCCGCTGAATGATTGGCGGCGTTCGCAGCAATAAAGTGCGAGAGGGATAACTGCGCCAATGTTGTTGCCAAGTTCAGCAGCTGCGACCAATGAGGCGCCGCCGCCCATGGAATGACCCATGATGGCAATCTTGTCAGGATCGATTTTATTGACTATTGGCGCTTCGGCGTTCTGATTTTCCGACTTGATGAAATCAACTGCAGCAATCAGCGCGTCCGCGCGTGCGGCAAGGGTATCGGTGGGTGAGTTGGTTTCCAAAATAAAGACGGTGTAGCCAAGGGAAGCCATGGCAGGACCCCACCACTCATACATGGCTGCATTGGCGCGGAAGCCTGGCACGAAAGCGATAGCGCCGTTAGGTAAATCGAAGCTTAGGGTGAGAGGGTAGAACACCATAGCGCCGGCAAAGGCATCTGCACTGACGTCGGGTTGGTAGGTGCGGACTTCGTAGACACGTTCATCAAATTCGCGCCCCGCTGCTAGGCCAATTTGGCGGCCTTCAGGGCGATAACGCCCCTGACTATTATCCTGAGCGAAACTGCTGCCAGAAAACGTGACTAGGCTAAGGACCAGGGTGATCATCAGGCCAAAGGCTGGTAGGGCCCTCTCTCTATGCAAGGTCATGTGTGTTACCTCTCCTATATTTTGATTATTGCTGAATTAGACCGGAAAATGAGCACATCGGCCTGCAGGACAAGTAATTAATATAGCAGAGGCGATTCGGCATAGAAACTCACAAAACTCAGTAAATCCGGCCGTTGTCAGGCAGGCAATGAGAGGCGCAATTTGCCGAGGATGTTGGACCTGACCTCGGAGAGGCATTATGCTCTTAGAATCAAGCAATAGAGGTAACGATTTACCATGAAGTACACTCCCCTAAAGCGCAGCACCTGGTGTCAAAGACAGTTACTGCGTGTGATTTCCCTGTTCCTGATGCCAGCTCTGCTGCAGGCGCAGGAAGTAAGTGACCATCAATACAGCAGTGAAGCAATCCAGGCCGGCCTGGCCATTTACTCCCGCGAGTGCGCTCTCTGTCACGGCCCTCAGGGCGACCTGGTGAGCGGCATTAACCTGCGCCTGGGTCAGTTTCGCACTGCTTCGTCAGACGAAGATCTGCGGCAAGTGATCAGCAACGGCGCTGCCCAGGGGCAGATGCCGGCGTTTAATTTCAGGGATGAAGAGTTAAGCGGTGTGATCGCCTACATTCGAGCAGGATTTGACCCCGATGGGGTTGCGGTGCGTATCGGTGATCCCGAACGTGGCAAGGCGCTGTTTGAAGGGAAAGGTGAATGTGCCTCATGTCACCGGGTTAACGGTGAGGGGCCTCGTACTGCGCCGGATCTGAGTTCGATAGGCATCTTGCGCACGCCCACCAACCTACAGCTCAATCTAATCGACCCGGCGGCGGCACTGCTGCCAATCAATCGCCCGATTCGACTCGTTACGCGCAACGAAGAGACCATAGTTGGTCGACGGCTGAACGAGGACACCTACACCGTTCAGCTAATCGATTCGCAGGAGCGCCTGCGCTCTCTGCTGAAGTCGGAGCTGGTGACTTACGAAATTAGTGAGCGCCCCAGCAAACAACCGACAAATCTCACCAATGATGAAGTTGCCGATATGGTTGGCTATTTGTTGACCTTGCGAGGTATGGAATGAAAACAAGTTTAAACTCTTTTCTGCTATTAACGGTAACTTGCCTGACACTAACGGCGCAGGCTCAGGTTCCTTTTGAGCGCATTCTCAACGCTGCCGATGAGCCGCACAATTGGCTTACCTATAATGGCGGTTACATGAGCCAGCGGTTCAGTCTGCTGGATCAGATTAATGCAGATAATGTGAGCGACCTGGAATTAAAGTGGGTGCTGCAAAATCAGGTGTTTGGTGCCTGGCAATCCAACCCGTTGATTGTCGATGGTGTCATGTACTTGACTGAGCGTCCCAATAGCGTCATGGCTGTGGATGCGATATCAGGTCGCGTGTTCTGGAAGTATCGACATGTTAATGATGAGCGTGCACTGGTTTGCTGCGGTGCAAACAATCGCGGTGTTGCCATACTGGGCGACACAGTTTTTATGGGCACGCTGGATGCGCATCTCATCGCTTTGGACCGTGTTAACGGTGAGTTACTGTGGAAGCAGGAAGTGGGTGACGTGGCCCGTGCCTATTCTGTGACTATGGCGCCATTGGTGGTGAAAGATAAAGTCATAGTCGGCGTTGGTGGTGGAGAATTTGGTATCCGGGGCTATGTTGCTGCCTATGAGGCAGATACCGGGGAGCTGGCATGGAAGACCTATACCATTCCGGGTCCAGGCGAGTCGGGTCATGATTCCTGGGAAGGGGATGACTGGGAACACGGAGGCGCACCGGTCTGGATTACTGGTTCCTATGATCCGGAACTTAACCAGACCTACTGGGGAGTTGGTAATCCGGGCCCTGACTGGAATGCCGGACAGCGGCCGGGCGATAACCTCTACTCAGATTCGGTGCTCGCACTGGATGCTGACACCGGTGAGTTGGAGTGGTATTTCCAGTTCACGCCCAATGATGCTTATGACTATGATTCCGTGCAGGTTCCCCTGCTGGCTGATATCGAGTGGCAGGGCGAGGCACGCAAGGTCATGCTGTGGGCAAACCGCAATGGCTATTTCTATGTGTTGGACCGCACCGATGGTGAGTTCCTGCTCGGCGAACCCTATGTTAGGGTGAACTGGTCCAGTGGACTGGATGAAAATGGACGGCCGATTCCTACGCCGCAACCGGAGGGCATGCCAACATTCCCCGGAAATCAGGGTGGCACCAACTGGTATCCGCCATCCTTTAGTCCACGTACTGGCTTGTTCTATTTCAGTGCCTGGGAAGACTACGCGACGATTTATCGCGCCGAGGAATCGGAATATGTGCCGGGTCGAGCTTTTCTTGGCGGCGGATTTTCGGTCTTGGCGCCCGCGCCGGGTGCGCCAACGATTGGCATTGGGCGTACCAATCCCATTAACAACTGGACCAACGAAGTAGGTTTTGGCTCATTGAAAGCCATGGACCCGCAGACTGGCGAAGCAGTCTGGGAATACAGCCAGTTCGACGTCAGTGACAGTGGTATGTTAACCACTGCTTCGGATTTACTGATCACCGGAGGTCGTGAAGGTTATTTTCACGTGTTGGATGCTCGTGACGGCGAGTTGCTCTATTACAAAAACCTGGGTGGACAGATCGTAATGGCGCCGGTCACTTTTATGGTGGATGGTATTCAGTATGTCTCAATCATTTCAGGTAACAGCCTGTTCACGTTCGCCCTGAAAGACTAGGCACGCTTCTTTGCTCATGAAACTTTCTGAACTCAGGCTCAATATGGTAGTGCAGGGCGTTACCATCGTCTCGGTTCTGGCCGGCGTCGCCTTTGTCGCCTGGGAATTAGAACAGAACTGAGAGTTGGTGCGCCTGGAGATGTTCAGCGAGGGCACTATCGCTAATCGTGCCACCGATCTGGCCCTGTCGGGGGGAAATCCGGCCGTAGTGCTGGCCAAAGCCTGTGAGGGCACGGCACCAATTAGCACGGAAGATCTTATGATTCTCAACTTTGTGTTTACCGAAACCCTCGATTCCATTCGGCGCATGCGCCTGCTGGAAAGCGGTTTATATCCGGAAGACGCCTGGCTGATGCTGGCATCACCATAGAGTAAGAGTTAAACCAGTGACGACATTGAGCTGGGATCGCAGCAATCCTTTCACCATCGATATCACCGCGACTGCCGCCAATGTCGATGGCTATGGTCATGTCTCGACGCACAATTACGTGCAGTGGATGATTGATTGTGCTTTCGCCCATTCCGCGGCCCTTGGACTGCCGGAGGAAACCTGCAAGCAGATGGGTAGAGGGATGGCGGCAATTCAGTTTGATGTGCAGCTGCTGGGTTCAGCCTATGAAGGCGACGAGCTGCAGGTAGCAACCTGGATTGTGGAGCCCGATGGTAAGCTGCGACTGGGCCGGCAATTCCAAATTATCCACATAGCGTCCGGCCGCACCCTGGCCAAAGGCAAATTTAAGTTTGTATGTACTAATTTGAATACCGGCAAGGCCGCGCGCATGCCGCAGATTTTCAAAGAAACCTATATTGTCGCGAGCGAGCCCATAGCCCCGGAATAAGACAAACTTTGTTACTTTTCAGCCAGTTAAAGTTCTGGGAATCCCCGGTAAAAGCTGGATAATTTGAACCCAGAGTAGATTCCACGCGATGCGCTGGAATAATTCGCGATTGGCATGCAGTATTCTGCGTGCCACCTTCTGCTATGAGAGGAGAAATCCATGCAAACTGTTGATTTAAGGAAGGTTTTTATAAGCTTCCTTATCGTGCTGAGCTCCGCGTGGGTCAATGCGCAGGACCCTGAGCAGTGGTTCACCCTGGGCAATGATTTTGCCCACACTCGCTATGCCCCTTCCGATGAGCTTAGCCCAGAGAATTTCGACCAGCTGGAAGTGGCCTGGGAATGGGATGGTGCCAGTTTTGGTGCTGTCAGCGGACGCGCCACGCCCTCCCTGGTTGATGGGTTGCTCTACACAGTGGCTGGCTACAACCGTCATGTGGTCGCCATCGATCCCAAGACCGGTGAGACCGTTTGGTCCTACCGTGAGCCCAAGACGCCACGCGCTGAATATTCCATGCGTTCGGACTACGGTAAGGGCGTCGCCTTCGGCAACATCGATGGTCGGGGTGTGGTGGTGATCGTTTCTCCCGGTTTCTTCCTGACTGCGCTTGATGCCAAGACGGGTGTGCCTCTGGAAAATTGGGGTGAGCCTATACCCATTGAAGGATTTCCCCAGAGCGGTGTGGTTGATCTGCTCGGGGACCTGGGGCATCCATACGATCCTTATGAGGGCATCCCCCTGGAGACTGGCTACATTACTTCTTCCTCACCACCAATCGTTGTCAACGACACGATCGTAGTTGGTAACTCTGCAGAGCAGGGATATCACCAGGCTCGCATCGAAAACGTGCCAGGTGACATTCTTGCCTACGACCTGCGTACCGGTGATTTCAAGTGGAAGTTTAATGTAATTCCCAAGCCCGGCGAGTATGGCCATGAGACCTGGGAAAACGATGCCTGGGAATGGACTGGCGATGTCTCCTCCTGGGCGCCGCTGTCTGCAGACCCTGAGAACGATCTGGTTTATATTCCGACCAACAGTGCGACTATCGATTACTACGGCGGCTTTCGGCCAGGCGATAATCTATATGGCGCGAGTATCATCGCTCTCAATGCAAGTACCGGTGAACGGGCCTGGCATTTCCAGTTTGTGAAGCATGAAATCTGGAACTTCGATACGCCTACTGCACCGGTGCTGATGGACCTGACTGTTGATGGTCGCGACATTCCGGCTGTGGTGCAGGCAACCAAGCAAGGCTGGCTATACACTTTTAATCGTCTCACTGGCGAGCCGGTATGGCCGATTGAAGATCGACCAGTGCCTCCATCAATTGTACCGGGTGAAGTACTTTCGCCCACTCAGCCCCACGTAACATGGCCCGAGCCATACTCGCTGCAGGGTATTAGCGAAGAAGATTTGCTGGACTTCACGCCGGAATTGAAGGAGCAGTCTCTTGCTGCAATGGAAGACTATGTGATGGGCGGTTTGTTTAATCCGCCGATTCACGCTGACAACCCAATGGGTAAATATGCGGCCATGAACTGCCCAGGCGGTGCAGGAGGTGTAAACATCACTTCACCTCCTGTTGCTGATCCGGTGAACAATGTGTTTTACCTGTCTGAGCACACCGCATGTTTTGCGCTGCGCCTGATTCCGGGTGAAGAAGCTGATCTGTTGTTCCCTAACTCGACGGGTTCTACCACGGCGCAATACGCGAACGGCGTGCCAGGTGCGACCGCGCGTCCACCGCGTCACCCAAGTGGGCTGCCGATCTGGAAGCCACCCTATAGCACCATCGTTGCCTATGACATGGATACAGGCGAGAAGAAGTTCACCATTCCAACCGGTGAGACACCGCAGCGTTACAAAGATGTTTTTGAGCGCGAAGGTGTATCTGAATCAGTTTACGGCAACACCGGTACCGGCGCTCTGGTACCCATGGTGGTTACGCCGACCATGCTGGTGTATTCAGACCAGGCTTCTGATGGCACACCTATGCTGTGGGCACTGGACAAGGATACCGGTGAAATCCTTGCCGAGATCGAAGCGCCTGCACGATCCAGCTACGGCATGAGCAGCTGGATCCACGATGGACACCAGTACATCATGCTGCAGACCAGCTCCAAGCTGACGGCCCTCGCATTGCCCGCGGCCCAAGACACTGGTGGCGGTGCTCATTGATTAGAGCAACAGGTTAAAAAAATGGCGACCCAGGGGTCGCCATTTTTTTTGCCAAATATTAATTCTTGGCAGACGGTCAGCGCAGTACCGGTGAATGAACCGACTGGAACGAAGCCGGGCGGCGCCGTTTATTGTCCTCTGCTTTAACCGCGATTCAGAGCTTCGGGCCTGCTGCCACCAGTGCCGCAGCGCGGGGGTCATCCGTAAACTTCTCGAAGTTCTTGATAAACAGTGCTGCCAGGTGTCTGGCTTTCTCGTGCCATTCTGCGGGGTCTGTATAAGTATCACGGGGATCCAGGATGCCGTCGTCCACGTCAGGCACTTCGCTGGGAATCGCCAGGTTGAAGTAAGGCAACTCGTGCATGTCGGCGTGATCTATGGTGCCGTTGAGAATAGCGTGAATAATTGCTCGGGTTGCCTTGATTGAAATGCGTTGTCCCGTGCCATTCCAGCCCGTATTCACCAGGTAGGCGCTAGAACCAGCTGCATCCATGCGCTTCACTAGCACTTCAGCGTAACGGCTGGGGTGCAGCGACAGGAATGCTGCGCCAAAACAACTGGAAAAAGTCGGTGTGGGCTCTGTCACGCCACGTTCGGTGCCGGCGAGCTTGGCAGTGAAGCCAGACAGAAAGTGATACTGGGTCTGGTCGTGAGTTAGTTTGGACACAGGCGGCAGTACACCGAAGGCATCAGCCGTGAGGAAGATTACCTGTTTCGCGTGACCGCCACGGGATGCCGGCTTAACGATGTTATCAATGTGATAGATGGGGTAGGAAACCCGGGTGTTCTCAGTTCGAGAGTTATCCGAGTAATCAATCTTGCCAGTCTCGTCTACGCTAACATTTTCCAATAGAGCGTCACGACGAATGGCGTGATAGATGTCTGGCTCGTTCTCTTTGCTCAGGTTAATAGTCTTGGCATAGCAGCCACCTTCAAAATTGAAAACGCCGTTGTCGTCCCAGCCGTGTTCATCATCGCCAATGAGCGCTCGCTCAGGGTCCGTGGAGAGGGTGGTTTTGCCGGTTCCAGATAAACCGAAGAAAATGGCCGTTGAGCCATCATTGCCAATGTTGGCCGAACAGTGCATGGAGGCAATATCCTGTAGCGGCAACAGGTAGTTCATCATGGAGAACATGCCTTTCTTCATCTCGCCGCCATACCAGGTGCCACCAATCAACTGGATTCTCTCGGTGAGATTGAAGGCAATAAAGTTTTCTGAGTTTAGTCCCTGTTTTCCCCAGTTTGGGTTAGTGCATTTGGCACCATTCATCACCACGAAATCTGGCTCAAAATTTTTCAGTTGTTCCAGCGTCGGGCGAATGAACATGTTTTTAACGAAATGCGCCTGCCAAGCCACTTCGGTAATGAAGCGCACGGACAGCCGAGTATCCTCATTGGCGCCGCAGTAAGCATCAACGACATAAAGTGTCTTGCCACTGAGTTGTTCCGTGACCAGGTTTTTTAACTCCAGCCAGACCACCTCACCGATGGGCTTGTTGTCGTTGGCGCCCTGATCAGACCACCAGACGGTGTCACAGGTGGAGTCGTCTTTGACCAGATATTTATCTTTTGGGGAGCGGCCGGTGAATTCACCGGTGTTTACGGATACTGCGTCAGATTCCGTCAGCACAGCGCGCTCATAACCTTCCAATGCCGGATCGGTTTCATGCTCGAACAGCAGTTCATAGCCCGGGTTGTAGTAAATTTTCGTGGCGTCGGAAATACCGTATTGCGAAAGATTTGGGTGATCGAAGGTTTCTTCAGTTTGTACAATAGCTTGCACTGACTTGCGCTCCATCAATAAAGAGAATAGGAAAGAGAATTACGTAGTATTACTACAGGAATTGTGGCTTCGGGAGTGTCGCGTAAAATGGTTCGCGATAATAAAGGTGCTTGGCCAGATAGGCCAGCAGATAAAGCAATTTTATTGCTGCAGTCGCCCTTCATTCACAGTGATAGCGACCGGTGTGTCGCCGACATTAGTTATTTGATAAGTGGAATCCTGTTCCCGCCATGCCCATTCGCCGGCGTGTGCCAATTCACGCGTTACCCCGTCTTCCCGCGAAACGTGGGCCAGGCCCTCCGACCCCAGAATTACAAAGCTGGGGTTACTATGTGACTGCAGGTCGGTGGATTCGCCCGGTGCCAGTTGATAGCGATAAGACCTGAACCATGGGTTTTCCAGTTCCGGGTCTACCCGCATACCGCTGGGTAGATCGTTTTCGCTTAACGGTTGGCCGGGTCCATCGTGCACCAGCGCCATGATATGAAACAGCCCGGGGCCTGCGTTGCTCACCTTGTGGGTAAAAGCCTCGGCGGCATAGTCAGTGTTCACGCCGACCCGGCCATTTTGCGGGCCGCCAGCAAGACTGATATAGGTCAGCAGTATGGCCTGATCATGGGTATGGGGGAAAGATTCATCACCGGGTTTGATGCGCACATCCAATAAATAGAGTTGTCCATGTTGCCGCACTGGTCGATGGCGGGGTTCGTCCAGCAGATGGACGACTTTCTCACCGGGGAATTCAGACTGCTGGGCGAAACTGCTGTGCCAGCCCGTGCATATGGCCAGCAAGCCGATCAGGCTGAGGTACTTCGAGAACAATCGGTTGCTCAATTGGTATCCCATGGGGTCTTGTGTGGTCCATAGCTACCGGTTATGGCGCTATTCGACAAATAAGCCTCTATTATGCAGATCGCAGTTGCAGTGTCACGCAGATTTTAACGCGCAGCGGCTTCAGCTGGCTGCTTCGATACATCTCGACTCTCTGTTGCCTCGGGAGAGTCAGCGTGGAACCGTCTGATCCCAATTCAGCACCTGGTGTTTTTCGAGGATTCGAATCAGCTCGCTAAACGGCACCGCCTGCAGTTCGCCGCGGCTGCTGCTTACGCTGGTGGCTTTGAAGATTGCATTATAAATTGCTTCCTCCGTGGCCTCAGCGGTGGCGGCGAATAGAGGCGACATGGAGGCGTTGACCAGTTCTTCAATCGCGACAGGGCTGTTGCTGGTGCGGGGTTTGCGGACTGCCGGATTGGTAGAAAATGTAATGACGTAGTCACCGGAGCCATTGCTGGCGTAAGAGCCGGTGCGGCCCAGGCCCATGATGGCCCGAGTGCCCATGCGGTCGAGGCTGCGGGCGCTGAGCGGTGCATTGGTGGCGACCACAATCATGATTGAACCATCGTCACGATCACCGTCATCGCTTGGCGCGACCAGATCACGATAGGGGTAGGTGCCTAATTCCCGGCCAACCGGTGCGCCATTGATAGTCATGTAACCACCGTAATTGGTTTGCACCAACACGCCGACGGTGTAACCCCCTAGTTCCTCAGGCAGCACTCTGGAACTGGTACCGATGCCGCCTTTCCAGCCGAAGGCCTGGGTGCCAGTCCCGGCACCCACGCTACCCTCAGCAACGGGCCCAGAACTGGCATTGGCGAGGGCGCTGAATACCTCTTCACGCTGGATCGGATCAGCCCACATATTATTAACACCGCCATCATTGGTTTCACCCACTACCGGGTTTACCGTGTGCTCTCCCATACCCGGCTGCATATAGACCCATTCCTTAAGCGCATTGGCCGCACTCCACACGCACAGCGTGCAGGTCAGCAGGATGGGCGTTTCCAGTTCCCCAAATTCGCGAATCTGGGTTTCACCAATCAGCTTGCCGTAGCCGTTACCTACCGTGACCCAGGCAGGAATAGGGTGGGTATAGAGATTGCCGGGAGCTGGGATAATGGCAGTGACGCCGGTGCGCAGGTCATTGCCTTCGATGACGGTTTCATGACCAACCAGGACGCCTTCCACATCGGTTATCGCGTTATTTACACCTGGTTCAAAAACCCCTACAACGAGACCTGCCTCCCGCGCGCGAAGTCGGTTTTCGGCAGCGCTTGCTAGCTGGCTGCCAAACATAAACACACAGGTGCTTAGCAGGATCAAAGTTCTATATATCATGCGTAGATAACTCTTGTTCAATAGATCAATTATTAGACTATCCATAGTGGCAATCTGGTATTAGTTCAAATTTCAGGGCGCAGCGTACTCCGATCATACTACTTCCGGCCTGCTGCAGCCTATCAGAGGCGCATTTATCGGGTAGTGCTGAAGTTGGGTCGGGCCGGAGAGGGTGAAAAAGGAAGCCTGCGCAGCGAATAACTTAAGTCAGCTTTACAGCTTCAGATGGATCACCTGCTTGGCCGGATCAGCTGTTTTGGGGGTCGCTTACCCTTACGCACAAAATTGTGTAGCATACGTTCACCTGTACGTCCTGCGGAATAAAAATGTCGTATAAAAATCAAGCACTTCGCAGCTATTTCCCCTCTCACTTTTCAGTTTCATTGAAGAGAATCCTGCGCTTTTATGGCGTACTTTTTGGCCTGGCTGCAGCCTGCGCCAATGCCCAGCAGCCCATTGAGGTCACTGAGGATGTGCTCAAGGCGGCCATGCGTGAGGCTGACTCATTCTCATTAAAAGAAGGAAACCCACCGGTCTATCGTGGCTATAAAGGTGATGCGAGCAGTCCGAACGCGGAACTAGTAGGGTACCTGTTCGAAACACCTGACTATCCGCCGGAAGAGGTGGGATACAGTGCGCCAATCGATGTGCTGGTCGGTATTGAGTTGGACGGCACGCTCACCGGTATCGAGGTGCTGCACTACATCGAATCTTATAAGAGTATTCGAGGCGACTTCATTAACAGTGAATATTTTCCACAGCAGTTCTCTCGCAAGAACATCGTCGAGGATTTTCGAGTAGGCCGTGATATCGACGGAATCTCCCGCGCGACTATCACCAGTTGGGCTGTGGCCCGTGGCGTGCGTGATTCAGCACGCCGAGTCGCGCTCGCCTATTTGGCGGACTCTGAATATGTCGCGGCCACCAGCGGTGACGCCGTGGCTCTGAAGGTTTATGAAGAGCAAAGCTGGGACGACATGATTGACAGCGGCCTGGTGCAGGAAATGCTGGTAGTCCAGCCCGATGGCACGGAACTGGAGCTGTCCCTGGCCTTTATGGGTCATGATGGATTGGGAGAGCTCCTTATAGGAGAGGATGACTATTCGACCGCCGATCGCGATGCCAGCAATCGTTCTCGGGAAGGACGTATGCTGCTGGTTGGCATCGATGGCAATTCCTCGCAGCCGTTTCGCCAGGAACGCCTGGCTATAAAGCAGGGAGAGGAAGTCTTCCCGGTGGAGCGGCCCCGCTTCGTCTATGCCGGTAGTGCGGACGACGGCAAGATTGCTGGCAAGACGCGTTTCGCCGGGGCGATTGTGCTGATGCCGGAACTGGATCTTACGCAGCCATTCTCAGTGCTGTATAGCACAGAAGGGGTGGTGGGTGAGTTCGGTGGCATTCACGAAATGGCTTACCAGGTGCCTCCACTGGCCCTGGCACTGTCCGAAGGAGGGACTATCCCTCCCGACCTGCTTCCAGAGCCAGATGAAGATTCGCCGCGGTTCCAGTATCCAGACGAGACCGTGTGGTCAGAATTATTGGACAGCGCACCGGTGTCTGAGGTGATTGCAGTCATACTTATCTGCGCACTGGTCATGACCGCGTTCATTCGCAAGAGCGCGGCCTTCCGCTGGGCTGCATTGACCGTCACCCTGTTTTATTTGGGCTGGATGGATGGTGGTTTCGTTTCGGTTTCTCATATCACTAACGGCATCAAGCTTGGCCCCTCGCTGTTCCTGAATGATCTGCCGCTGTTGATCATCATCGTGTTTACCGTGGTCACGGCCTTGCTGTGGGGCAGAATTTTCTGTTCGTCGTTGTGTCCCTTCGGTGCGTTACAAGACTTCATCACTCGCATCGTGCCCAAGCGCTTTCAGTATCAGGTACCGCAGGCCATTCATGATGTCGCGATTTACCTGAAGTACGCCATTCTTGCGTTCCTCGTGGTGATGGCTATCGCCTATGCCGATCTTAGTTTATTCCAGTATTTCGAACCGTTTGGCACCGTGTTTTATATCTCACGCTCCATGGTGCTGTGGGGGATTGCCGCAGTATTCCTGCTTGGCGCGCTGTTTATCCCCAGGTTCTATTGTCGCTATGCCTGTCCGCTAGGTGCGGCTCTCGGTGTGGTATCACTGGTGTCCCCGTGGCGCATCAAGCGTGTGCCTCAGTGCGATGTTTGCAAGGTGTGTGAGCAGGCCTGTCCCACCGGCGCAATTCGCGGCCCCAAGATCGATTTTAAGGAATGCGTGCGCTGCGATATCTGCGATTACAAACTGATCGCAAAAGCGGGTGTATGCAAACATGATATTGAGGCTGTTAAAGTCAGAGTAAAAAACTGGGATGCGGCCACCGCGTAACAAATCACCCTGAACGCTATAAAAACTAAACTGCTGTTCAGTTTTCTCAGCGCAGTACTCCTTCTTGCTTGACTAATCTCACACGGATTGGTTCTGCTGATTGCGGTCTGCCGATAAATTCGATAGCTTGTCTGCCGTT
>DLPV01000019.1:84220-117643 GCA_002477465.1 Gammaproteobacteria bacterium UBA7449
CGGTAAAAAATTTAAAAACAGTGATCAACCCTGCCAGGCAGAACTGGCAGACAAGTTTGTCTATTATCAGCAGTCGGTGCAGGAGCCTGACCACGAAATTGAAGTGTTCGACCAAATCTATCGCGAAGCCTTCAAGTCTAAAGCGCTTACTCTGCGTGAAGATTTCTGTGGCACCTTTGCGGTCTCCTGTGAATGGGTCAAATCTGATAAGGATCGCAAGGCACTTGGTATCGATATCTGTCCCGACACGCTGCAGTGGGGCGTGGAAAATAACCTCGGCAAGCTCAAGCCGAAAGTGGCTGAGCGGGTTGAAGTGCTGGAGCAGGATGTGCGGACCAAGACTACGCCTCAGGTCGATATATTGGCAGCACAGAATTTCTCGTTCTGGATTTTCAAGACCCGGGAAGAGGTGGTGAACTATTTCAGGATAGCTTATGAAAATCTGAACGATAAAGGCATCATGATCATGGACATGATGGGAGGCAAGGAATGTTATGCCTCTGATGTCACTGATAAGCGCACCATTGTGAAGGGCAAGAAAGGATTCAAGTATCACTGGGAGCAGGCCTACTTTAATCCTGTTAACGCAGATTGCTCGTTCTACATTCATTTCAAGTTTGGCGATGGCAGCAAGATCGAAAAAGCCTTCGAGTATCACTGGCGCTTCTGGACTATTGTTGAGGTCAGGGAAATGCTGGCGGAAGCGGGATTTTCAAAGAGCCTGGTGTACTGGGACGTTGCGGATGAAGATGAGGATGCCGACTGGCAATCGGTGGATGAAGCGCCAAATGATGACAGCTGGTTGAGCTACGTGGTCGGCATAAAGTAGTCGCTGGCTTTAAAGCAGGCACCAGCAAACAAGACAAATCTTCGGGATCCGAACGCAATCGGAACCAATGGGGCTAATGAAAGGACTCATCCCCGCTAGCATCATAGGCGTAGGCTTCACCGCCAATCAGCACTTCCAGGGTATTATCTGTTTGTTCTTCGGAGAGACCGATCATCTCGTCGTAGGGACTCTGGTGCCTCAGCACCATTTTTCCAATCACCAAGCCTTTAAATTTTGCTTGCAGCGATAGCTTGTTGAAAGACTTCAGGAAGTCGCCCTTGTCATCGGTAACATAGCGCTCTTCGCTATCCAGAATTACTGAGACCAGGTAGAGACTCTGATCATGGCAATGCAACATCACTTTTTCAATGAAGCTGCGTTTGCGCAGTTCGGATAGTTTGATTTTCATGCTGCGATATCTTGATTTGATCTTTGAATAGATTACGTGCCACGAAGTCACTTGGACTTATCCAAAATCCAAAAAATAGTGTTTCTGACGCGGTGACCTCCAAGAGTTCACCATAGACGATTCAGTACTTTCTGCCTTAAGTATTTCTCGATTGCCTTAGTCACCGAGCTGCCTGGCGTGTTCATAAAGGCGATCCACCAGTTTGCTAAAAGCCCCGGTTTCTTCCGCGTTGAAACAGTTCGGCAATTCTTTCTCCATGTCGTAAGCAATTGGCACAATCTCATCGTAGACGGATTGGTCGGTCTTGGAGAGTTTGAGCATTGAGCGCCGTTTGTCTGCAGGATCTCTCTCCCGGTTTCGCAGATTTCGATTGAGCAGCTTGCTGATGGCGCGACTTAGGATCAGTTTCTCGATTTGGGTTTTGTTGGAAACTTCGTCGGCTGAGATGCCCGGGTATTCCCCCAGCACCGCCATAATGCGCCACTCGGTGACGGAGATCGCGAACTTGTCACCGTAGGTCTGGGCGATGCGCATGCTCACCCGGCTGGACAGAATTGATAGGCGGCAGTGCAGGTAGCGCTCCAGGGTGAGTGTGCGGCGATCGGTATTCTTCTTAGTCATTAATTTCATCGGGCACCGTATCCAATACTGATCGCAGCAGCGGTTCTTACTGCCTTGCAGAGGTGCGAATGCTTGAAATTCTGAATAAAGGGGAAGCGAAGACACCGTTTCTGGAGTTTGGTGATGAGGCGCGTATCACAATGCAGGACGAGACTGGTCGCAATATCTTTGGTGATATCCGCCAGAAATTGCAGCAGTATCAAAGCTCACAGAGTTAGTCGCAGGCTTGCTCGCGCAGTCATTAACTGCTTAGCGATCGATACCACCCATGGAATGGAACTTGGTTTCGAAGAAATCCACGATGCCTTCCTTGCCGCCCTCTGAACCGATGCCGGATTGCTTCCAGCCTCCAAACGGTGCCACATCTGTAGAGAACACGCCGGAGTTGGAGCAGACAATGCCGTACTCTAACGCCTCCGCAACGCGCATGACGCGCCCCACATCCCGGGAAAAGAAATAGGCAGCCAGGCCGGAGTCAGTCGCGTTGGCCTTGCTGATGACTTCACCTTCACTGCTAAAAGACTGGACAGCGGCAATCGGGCCGAAAATCTCACTTGAGACCAGTTCCATATCATCGCTCACTGAGTCCATTAGAGTAGGCTGGAAAAACAGGCCGCCCAGTTCGTGCCGGCTGCCGCCGAGCAGTACCTGTGCACCCTTGGCTGTGGCATCAGCCAACAGGCGTTCCATTTTGCTTACCGCCTGCTCATTGATCATTGGGCCAATCACCGCGCCGTCTTCGAAACCGTCAGCGACTTTCATCGTGGCAATAGCTTCTCTTAGTCTGGCGGTGAAGTTCTCTGCTATTGCTTCCTGTACATAGATTCGATTGGTGCAGACACAGGTCTGGCCGCAATTACGAAATTTGGTCGCAACACAATGGGTGACAGCTTCATCGAGATCGGCATCATCGAATACGATAAATGGTGCGTTGCCGCCAAGCTCCAGCGAAACCTTTTTAACCGAGCTCGCACACTGACGCATCAGCAGTTTGCCCACTGCCGTTGAGCCGGTAAAAGTAAACTTCCCAACCTTCGAGTGTTGAGTGAGCACCTCGCCAATGCCCTGGCTGTCACTTCCTGCCACCACATTAAGTACACCGGTCGGTATGCCGGCTCGCTGCGCCAGTTCGCACAAGGCCAGTGCCGACAGTGGCGTGCCTGGATCTGGCTTGATGACAATGGTGCAACCGGCTGCAAGCGCCGGAGCTGCTTTTCGCGTAATCATGGCGGTAGGGAAATTCCAGGGCGTTATTGCACCGACCACGCCAACCGGTTGTTTATAGGTCTGCAAGCGGCGTTCCGGTGAAATGGTTGGGATAGTATCGCCGTAAACTCGCTTGCCTTCTTCGGCATAGAACTCAATGAAGCTGGCACCGTAGTTGATCTCGCCAATGGCTTCAGCCAAAGGTTTACCCTGTTCCCAGGTCATCAAGGCGCCAAGATCTTCGGCATTTTCAAGGATCAGGTCGTGCCAGCGCCGCAATATCGCCCCGCGCTCTTTGGCAGTGACTTTTTTCCAACTGGCAAAGCTTCGATGTGCAGCTTCAACAGCGCGTTCGGCATCCTGTCGAGTGCCATCGGCAACCGTAGCGATGGTCTCTGAATTCGCAGGATTCAGGACCGCGAGCGTGCGAGTGCCGCTTACCCATTCGCCGTCGATGAAGTTGGCTGACTTGATGAGATTTGAATCACGAAATGACGGCATGCTGGTTGTCCTGACTATAAATTTGCTACGGCGTCACTGTCGACGTTGTGATTTATACCTGACTATTGGTCACTAGGCAAAGAGCCTGTAATAGGCATATACCGCCATCAACAGGAACAGGCTTACGATGCTGACCATGCTCCAGATGCGAATCAACTGGCTGGGCTGCTTTTCCCGGGGGATTTCTTCGCTATAGATTGCGAGATGATTAAGTAGCGCCAGAAACGGTCCGATGATAAAGACAATCACCGACGTCATGTCCATAAATGTGGCGAATGATTGCAGTAGCAGCCAGATCACCAGCAGCGCCGCGAGACTGAGAACAATCAGTACAATATTGTAGAAGCGATCCGTACACCAATGCGGCCCAGGAAACAATTCACCGCCAATCGCCAACGCCATGCGAGTCATGCCGTCGGTTACCGTTAGCGCGGTAGACAGCATCACACAAAGCGCGGTGATGGCCATGATGTAATAGCTCCAGCCGCCTATGATAGAGGTGTAGACCTCCAGCAGCCTGCGCGCGAAGCCGGCGTTGTCAGGCGGCATCTCCACACCGCTTTCAAACAGCACTGCGGTGCCCAAAAACAGGAAGAAGATCGCCAGCACACAACTGGTAATGTAACCCACATTGAAATCGAAGCGGGATTCTTCCTTGGTTGCACGCCTACCTTCGCTTTCGGACCGGGCAACAGTCCAGAGAGATTGTAAAATCGAGGCATCGGTAGGAGAGGGCATAAAGCCTACCAGTGCCACGATAAAAAGTACTGTGGGACCATCAAACGTGGGTAGCGCGAAAGCGCTCAGGGACCAGTCCAGGCGATTTATCACCAACAGCATGCAGAGCGTGGTCAGGATAGTAAATCCGACCACGATAGCTTTGATGACTCGTTCAAGCACCTTGTAGTGCCCGGTCATCAGCAGAACAGTCACCAGCACAAGCAGAATGAATACGCTCATTATTGGTCCAGTTTGAAAACCCAGGGCCACTTGCAGCAGCCCGGAGGTGAACAGGGAAACCGCAGCAATGATGAACACCATGCTGAAAATCTGGCTGATAGAAAACAGCCCAAACACGAACCAGCCGCGTTCGCGGTAATTGACTACCAGGTTCTTCCCCGTGGCTGCAGCGTATTCACCACCAAAGCGCAGACCGGGATATTTCATCAGACAGGCGAAGATCACTATCAGTACCATGCTAAGGCCGAATTCGGCACCGGCACTGGTCGCTTGCACCAGGTGCGAGACGCCAACGGCAACGGCTGCATACAGCAGGCCCGGGCCCAGAGCGGCGAGTGCAACTTTAAGATTGAGATTTTTCAATGGCTGAAATCAATTTACAGACGGGACGTTGAGGCTTGTCATTATTGTGGTTTGTCATTTAAGAATCAGTGCTCGTCTTGAAAATCATGTTAGAGATGGTGTCAAACCGGGTCAAGCTTTACATTATCTGCTTGCTTTAAAAGGAAATATTATGCACTTTCACTTTCCAAAGAACGAAACAACCTGGACCAAATTTTATTTGTGAGTATCCGGATGAGTATTTCCCAAGCCGACGCTGAAGAAGTTGCACAGCAGCTCGAACAGGCCGAACAGAGCCAGACCCAGATCCGGCATGTCTCCAGAAAATTTCCCAATATGGATATGGCGGACGCCTATGCCATCCAACGGGCCTGGGTGGCCCTCAAGTTTGCCGCTGGCCACAAACTGGTAGGCTGGAAGATTGGGCTTACCTCGCGAGCGATGCAGCGCGCTGCCGGCATCTCTGAACCAGACTACGGGCAACTGCTGGACAGCATGATTGCTGCCTCGGGTGCCAGACTTGATAGTACGAAGTTCATTGTGCCGCGGCTCGAAACTGAACTGGCGTTCAAACTCAAGTCTGCGCTTAAGGGGCCACACTGCAGCCTGACCGATGTGCTATCCGCGACCGAATGGGTGATACCGGCATTAGAGTTGATTGATGCCCGCATAGAAATTGAGGACAAAGAATCCGGTGAGCGGCGCAAGGTATTGGACACGATTTCAGATAACGCTGCCAATGCGGCAGTTATCCTCGGCGGTACGCCGGTGCGACCCGATGCCCTGGATCTGGCCAGGGTCAGCGCCACCCTGAGTCGCAACGAAGTGATCGAGGATTCCGGCGTGGCAGCGGCGGTGCTTGGTCATCCAGCCCAGGGGGTAGCCTGGCTGGCCAACAAGATTGCGACCCATGGCGAGCAGCTTGAAGCTGGCGCCCTGGTATTGAGCGGCTCCTTTACCAGTCCGGTAGCGGCGCGACCCGGCGACACGTTCTATGCAAACTACGGCGAGCTCGGTGTCATTACGATTGGATTCGATTGATGTTTGATGCACTGATAAACAAGTCTATTCAGCCACCATTGGCGCAAGAGGCGAGCCTAATTGGCGCCTGGTTGAACCTGGCTTCTTCGCTGGTTGCCGAGGCGGTTGCGGCAATTGGCTTCGACTGGCTATTGATTGATGCCGAACACGGCCCTAATGATGTGCCGTCCGTATTGGCCCAGCTTCAAGCAGTAGGTGCCTATCCCGCTGTTCCTGTCGTGCGGATTCCGAATCACGATGCCGCTTTAATCAAGCGCTACCTGGATATAGGAGCCCATAACCTGTTGGTGCCCATGGTTGATACTGCTAAGCAGGCAACTGCAATTGTTCAGGCGAGTCGCTACCCGACTGCCGGCATACGCGGCGCTGGTGCGGGTTTGGCCCGGGCTTCCTGCTGGTCGCTTAACAGTTCTTACCTGGAATCTGCGGACACAAGTGTGCGTGTTATTGCGCAGATAGAGACCGAGCGGGGCTTACAGAACCTGAAAGAAATAATGAGAGTTGATGGCATTGATGCGGTGTTCTTCGGGCCTGCTGACATCGCTGCATCGAAGGGTTTGTTGGGCAAAGCGGACGATTTCGCGGTTCAGCAAGCAGTTCTGGAGGGGATCGAAACCGCCGGGGCTGCGAACATGCCAAGCGGGGTGTTCTCAGGCGATAAGGCGTTCATGAAGCAATGTGAAAGCGCCGGCGCACGCTTGCTTGGGGTAACATCAGACGTCAGTTTGCTAGTTTCAAACGGCAAGCGTGTGCTGTCCGCGTATCGAAGTTGATCCTGTCAGGCATTTCCAATTCATTCAGGAATTGCTTAAGAGGCCGCATTACTGTCTGGCCGCATTGAATACCCGCATTAAACCCAGCAAGTAACCCAGTGACGGCGTGGCTATCCCGGCCATGCGGGCGATTTCCTGTGGCGCTTCCAACAATGCACTGATCTCCAACTGACGACCAGCCTCAGCATCCTGCAGCATCGAAGTCTTGAAGGCACCCAGCCTGCGGGTGATGGCGTGGCGATCATCCGGTGACTGGGAGATATGGCACCCTATAGCTGAACCGATTGCAGCAGCCTCATCCATAATGGCGGAAGCAAAAGCACGGGCATTAGGATCATCCAGAATCAGATCACAGGTGGCACCAGTTAGTGCCGAGATAGGATTCATAGTCATATTGCCCCACAGCTTGTACCAGATGTCATAGCGAATACTCTCGGCTATGGTGACAGTGAAGCCGGCCGTAGCCAGTGCATCGTGAACCAGCTGGATTCGAGCCGCATCAATTTCTGTGACTGCTCCGATTATCAGGCCGTTACCCATGACGTGGCGCACGCTGCCTGGTTGTTCAACTAAACATGACGCATGGACCACGCCACCAACTACCTGCTCCACCGGTAAATACTCGGCGCATTTACCTTCGGGGTCCACTGAGCGCAGCGGTTGCCGCGCCAACTCACCATCAGCGGTTTCAAGAAACCACCAGGGCACACCATTCATTGCCGGCAATAGCAGGGAATTCGAATCGATCATGGCGTGGGCCGATTCCGCGGCAGCGGGCAGGTCCTGACTCTTGACGGTGAATATGACGAGGTCCTGGATGCCAAGCGCAGAAGCGTCGTTACTCACCTGTACCCGGGCATTGAGGCTGTCCTCACAGGAATACACTGTGACGCCAGCCGCGCGAATTGCTTCCAGGTTTTTGCCCCGCGCCAGCACGCTGACATTAATGCCGGCCTGAGCCAATCGCCCCGCTAGCCAGAGCCCTATTGCACCCGCTCCCACAATTCCCACATTCATGACTATTTACCTATCTATTCCTGTCCAGTCTATTACTGCCTGTTCATCCCTACCTGCAGGCTTTCCGATAATTGTCTTTAAAACGATCCGGGACGCGCTCGTCGTTGCCCAGCGCTACCCGGCGAACTTCATCGCTATCTGTGGCCTGATGTCCGGCGCTGGCACGGGGCGCGGGACCAGCCACTACTGTGCACCCGAGCCTGCCCATGCCGCTGACCTCTACCTCAATCGTGTCGCCCACATCCAGTGAACGGGAATGGCAGGGCGTGCCTGTTAACACGATGTCGCCCGGCATCAGGGTGATGTGCCGCGCCAGATCCGCAATCATATAGTCAGGACCCCAGACCAGTTCCTCACCAATGTTGGCCTCCTGCACTAACTCGCCGTTTCTATAGGTGCGCAGGGTTTGCTGTCTGGGGTCGATTCCGGAAACAATGCCGGGACCGATCGGACACATGCCGTCTGCGCCTTTGACGCGAAGCATGGAGCCAGAATCGGTGTCGCGAAAATCATGAAGCCCCATGTCTAGCGCCGGGGCAAAGCCCGCAATGTGATCCCAGGCTTCCTCCGGCGTCACATCTTTAGTTTCTTTACCAATGATGGCGGCAAACTCTCCCTCGTAATTCAGGTACTGGCAATCCTCGGGTTTCACAATCTGCCCGCCATGGGCATTGATCGCCGTAATGGGTTTCATGAAATAGGTCGGAGTCGGGGTGGGTTGAGGTTTGTTGCGAGATTCTATGCCCCTTGATGTGTAGGTGAGATGCGGGCAGATAATCTTGCCTGGTTCGCAGGGAGCCAGATGTACCACATTTTCTGCCTCCAGCTTACTACCACCCTCAAGCTGCAGTCGACCATAGTCAGCAACAGTTACCCAGGTCGCAATCCCATCAAGCAGGATGCGGCGTTTTTCTACTCGAGGACCATCAAGTACAGACATCTCTCTATTCTCTCTATTTCATTTTTCTGTTCTTTTGTCTTAGCTGTCAAACCACATGTGAATATTGCCAGTGCCATGGGCATTTTCGTATTCAGATAGCGCCAGGCCTTTGGCGGTGCAGTTGGCGCCCCCCATTGCTCCTACCATCTGCAGATAGTGCGCTCCCCAGGCTTCCCACGGTAACCTGCGGTACTCGCTGTCGAAATTCTCCAGAATCTGCTGGTGATTGCCCTGTTGTAACAACTCGATGACTCGGTAATCGCTCTCCCGGTTAAAGTCTGAGGACACATTGTCCGGGTGATAGATGCAAGGGTTGGGGGGGATGGTATTGATATTTCGGAACTTGTGGCTTAGCGCGCCGGACGCGAGCAATACGACCTGTCGATCACTGCGCTTTATCGCTTCGCCCACGACTTCACCCATTTCCAGGTAGTTTTCAGTGGCCGCAGTCTGGCAGGAACCAACAGACATGACTCGCTGTCCCCGAATCATCGCGTTGACGATATTGATGGTGCCGTAGTGGCGCGCCATGGTGGGTTCGTCGATGGCTCTGGCGATGACTTGCCTTTCTTCGGCAACTGTTGCGCATAGTCGGGCCAGTTCTGGATCTCCGTCATAGCCGTACTGCTGTCCATGCAGATACCAGGGCATCTCATCGGAAATATAGGTGCCCTCGTAGTGCGCACCGGCATCTACCAGGTGGCAGCCCGTCGTAAACCAATGCGTATCGAATAGGACGATAGTGTCCGCGCCAGAAGCTTCGATCCTGTCTCGAACACGCTTGAATCCCGCTACGAGATCAGAGTCTCTGCCGTCGCCGGCCTGAATGCGAAATTCTTCGGCCTGAAACAACCCGGGGTGGTGAGAAACGATGGCGGCCCCAACTATTTTTCCTCGTGACACGGTCTCGCTCCTAGCGCTTCGCGAAACTGGGGACAAAAGGTTGCTTGGGTACTACGACGTCTTTGATGTCACAGAAGAACTCAAAGCTCCATTCACCGCCTTCCCGGCCAATGCCTGAGTTCTTGCAACCACCAAACGGCGCCGCTAGGTCGCGGATGCCAAAAGAGTTTATCCAGATAAAGCCGGTATGGACGCCGAATGCGATGGCCTTGGCATGGGACTCCTCGCCAAAACAGACGCCGCCCAGCCCGTAGTTTGTGCCGTTTGCCAGCGCGATGGCTTCCTCATCCGATGCAAACGACTGCATTACCAGCACTGGACCAAAGACTTCTTCCTGCACGATCTCGGCATCTTGCTGGACCCCGCTCAGCATCGTGGGTTGGAAATATAACCCGCCACCATCGTGCCGGGAGCCACCCCACAACACCTCAGCACCTGCGGCGATTGCCCTTTGTACATAAGCCTCTACTTTCTGCAGTTGCCTTGGGTGAATCAGAGGACCAACTTCAGTGCTCTCAAGCTGCGGATTGCCGATCTGAAGTGAGGCTACATGCTCGCGCATTTTTTCCGTAAAGGCCTCTCTGATATTGTCGTGGACAAGAAAGCGGGTGCCCGCAAGACAGACTTGGGTCGCATTGCGGTACATGAGTGCGCCGGTCCTGGCTGCCAGGTCGATGTCGGCATCCTCCAGCACGATAAAGGGAGATTTGCCCCCTAGCTCCAGGCTGCAGGGCACAAGATTTCTGGCCGCGACTTCTGCGATTTCCCTGGCGGTGGGCACGGAACCGGTGAAAGATATTCTCGCCAGTCGGGGATCAGAGGTGAGTAGGGCGCCAGTGGGCCGTCCCTCGCCATGCGCCATATTGAGCACACCTGGTGGTAAGCCTGCTGCGTGGGCTGCCTCCAACAGTAGTGCGCTGGACATTGGTGCCCATTCCGGTGGTTTGATGATACAGGTATTGCCCGAGGCCAAAGCTGGACCTAACTTCCAGGTCGTCAACATCAGAGGCGCATTCCAGGGCGTGATAATGGCACAGACGCCAGCAGGATCATGGCGCACAAAATGCTGAGCCTGCGGTGTATCCATGACCCGATCCTGAAGTGTCAGGGCGGCCTCTGCGAACCAGGTTATGTTGAGCATGGAGCGGGGAATGATGCCGTGCTGCAGACGAGAAAGCAGGATGCCAGCGTCAGTGGATTCGACTTCGCACAATGCTTCTTTACGCTTGCCTATCTCTTCGGCAAAACGCTGCAGATAAGGCAGCCGCCCTTCGGCGCCGAGTGCGGACCAGGCTGGAAAGGCGTCAGCGGCAGAGGCGATCGCTGCTTCTACGTGTTCTTCAGTGCCTTTGGGCATTTCGCCCAGAGGCGCCTCATCGATTGGTGAGAAAACCGTATAGAACTCCTCGCCCGTAATCCATTCACCATTGATATAGTGATCTCTCGGAACCGGATGTCCTTTTACTTTCAGCATGTTTTGTTTCCTGGTATGGCGCAGCATTGGATCTGTGCCAATGCTATCTTATCTCGGTGTCGCGCTGAACGCCTCGACCTGATCGGGGTAGCGTGCGTATCCTACTTCATCATCGAGGACGACTACGCCGTTGCTCTCGGCAAAGTCTTCAAATACCTGCATCATCTCCGCACGCTGCACTGGATACATGGCGCTGAGGTCGCGCGTCTCACCGGGATCTTCGAATAGGTCGTAGAGATGCCAATCGCGAGACGGCCAGTCCCAGAGCAATTTCCAGCGATCGCTCCAGACTGCCTTGTTACCGTAGGTCTCCATGGCAAGATAGGGTCGAGCGGTGGGATTATCCCCAGCATTCTGCAGTTGCTCGGCCGCAGACCGCCCCTGCATCGTGAAACCGGGGTTCGCTGGGACGTCGGCAAATGTCATCAGGGTTGGTGCGATATCCATAATGGACATGAGTGCCTGGCTGTAGCCATTACCCTGAATTTGACCAGGGTAACTAAAGATAGCCGGAACCCGGACACCGCCCTCACCAAGGAAACTCTTGTACTGACTGAAGGCACTGGCACTGACATGGGCCCAACCGCGACTGAAGGTGACATAGGAATTCCTGCGCCCCATGTTTTCGAAAGATTGATCGAAGCGCTCCGGCAGCCATTCCCGATTATTCGCCAGGCCAAATTCTATATTGTTGCCTTCAGGGCCATTGTCAGAAAGAAAAACAATCAGCGTATTGTCATACTCACCTGTGGCTTTGAGATACGCCACCAATCGACCCAGCTGCGCATCCATATAGGCAATCATGGCGGCATACAATTCCATGCGCCGGGCTTCTTTTTGCCTTTGCTCGGCGTCGAGATCGGACCAGCTGCCCAGGGCAGCTGGGAAGGGAGGTATTGAGGCGTCCTCGGGAATGAGTCCAAGCACTTTGGCAGACTCGATGCGATTGGCGCGAATGGTTTCCCAGCCTTCATCGTAGACGCCGGCAAAGCGATCGAGCCAGGCATCTGGCACCTGCAGTGGCCAGTGTGGTGCGGTGAATGCGAGATATCCGAAAAAGGGGCGAGCATCGTCGGACTCTCTTTGATCCAGATAATCCATGACTTTATTGACATAGAATTCACTGGAATAGAAATTTTCCGGTAGCGCGCTAACCTGTGTCCCTTCGTCATAATAAGTGGCAACTGGCGCTGTAGAAGTCTGGCCAGCGGCATCGGCGAAGTGACTGGCACCTCCATCCTGCAAATAAAAGGCTTTCTGAAAGCCGCGAGCATAGGGCGTGGCTATTTCGGCAGCACCCTGATGCCATTTGCCCGCCATAAATGTGTAGTAACCGGCTTCAGAAAACTGGCTGACAAAAGAGTTGATGTGAGCAGGCCAATCGCCGCTATACCCGGCTTCTCCGCGTAGTATTGGCAAGCGACTGGCTGCGGATGGGTTAAATCCAAAACCAACGGCATGGCTATCCATACCGCTGAGCAGCATGGATCTTGACGGTGCACAGGTGGCATTAGCGTAGAAATTTGTCAGCAGTGTGCCTGATTGCGCCAGCGCATCGAAATTGGGAGTGGGGATTTCGCTGCCGTATGCACCCAGATCGCTAAATCCCAGATCGTCCGCCAGTATTAGCAGGACATTGGGTGCGGGTCTTTGCGGCACATTTGAAGTATTACTGTCACAGGCCACCGTCGCTGCACAGAGCGCAAGCAATAGGAGTTTAGTTTGAAAACGGCGGGCAGCGGTCATAGCGTCGAGTTGTTAGCTTTCTTAGCTGATGTTTACAAATTACTTGGTGAATTACTACGAGTTTCAGCTATTGACCTGGTGACTTGCGCGCAAACTAGCGGCCGGCCTGTTCTCGCTCTCTTGCTCTACCGGCACTGAGGATATTCGAAATCGCATAATTGCCTTCGTGGCAGGCATACTCATACATCACGTATTCCTCGTCGTAAGTTAGCGGCATGGAGAAAGTAAATGATGACGAAAAGTTGACCGGATCGGTGACGTGCGCTTCCCAGATGATAGTGCCTTCGCTGATCCGGGTGAAGCGTTCAACGACATGGAGCTGGTCGCTGACGGGCACACCCTTAAGGCGGCCACCGGCCGTGCTATTGGCGATCATGCCGCGATCGTTAAAATTTCTGGTTTCCACAACCAGCGTGTCTCCATCCCAGCGCGCGACAGAATCACCCATCCAAAGCTTGATCTTGTCATCGAGATGTTCTGTTTTTTTCAGGTCGATAGTGCGGACATCATGGATCATTTCATAGACGATGGTGAAGGTATCGTCAGTCTGGATGAAGCGATAGGCATTGTTGTAACCAGCCGGCAACATCGAGCCAGGCACACCCCGTGTGATACAGCGGTCCCACACCGTGTGGTAGATGTAATGATTCTCGACATTGGCAAAGTAAAAGTCGCGGGTGGCAAGGGCTGACTCGCGAATCGGTGCGCGACCGTTGGGTGGGTCAACGATCATGGAGGTCTGGCCGGTAGAAAGCACCGTGTCGCCTGAATCCAGCCAGATCTGGTTATAGCCGCCGATGCTACCGCCGGCTTCTACGACTATATTGTTATCTGCACGCTCACGACGCTCCGCGGTATTGCGCTCCATGGTTGCGATCTCGTCATCAGACAGAAATTCGCGGCCCGCCAGGGTTGCAGGACGTTCGATCGGAGTAATGGTGTCGTTGGTCCAGACGCCTTGCAAATCAGGCTGCCCATTTGCAAGGCGCGGCACGATATAGTCCTGGGCCAGGATCGATGTGGAGAAGGAAAAAGCGAAAGCGAGTGTAACGAAGTGACGAAACTTGCACATAGCTTGCTCCCGTTTTGGGGTTTGGGGCGTTGCGGTTATGGTTGGGGCTGCAATCGTGAAGACTGCAGCCCACCAGACCTAAATTAATCCTGGGTGTCTTCGGTTAACCAGGAGAAGTCATCTTCGCTTTGCACGAGAATGTTGGAGCGTTCGCGGCGGAGCTGCTCTTCCCTCTGTGCTTTTTCCAGCACATCGGGGGGCAGATCTCTTCCGACCACGATACCCCTTGGCGTCGTAGGCGCGAAGTAGATGCGGGCATTGGCCATCTCATCCGTAGTGGCAGGGCCGTAAACCACATCCTGGCTTGGATCTGGATTCCAGCGGTTGCCTTCTGAGTTATCAAACCACCAGCTCATGTGCAGAGTAGATCCGGAGGGAATGAACTTTGGTGTTTCATACTCATACAAAAACTGCCAGTTGAAATCGTACTTTGGCACCCACAGCAGCACTTCACGCTCGCCGTCTGGATACTCCAGCTCATAGCGCATGGCCTTGCCGCGATAATGCATGTGGGGCCCCATGGAAAGCAGATAGATATCTTCTTCCACGTCGAAGCTATTGCTCACCTCGTAGTTCGGGTCACCTGCAGGAATGGTCCAGCCGCGATGGGGTAGCAGATTGGTCTCCACCACATAATCAATGACATCGCCTTCTTCGTAGAATTTAAAGCCGGCGCGGGTGTTATCCACGACATCGGTGCCCTCACCGGTGTCCTTATGGTAGTGCATGTTCACGGTGATAAAAGGGTCTTCTGGCAGTAAAACGCCCCATCCCTCAGGATAAGTGAAGGGGCCACGTCCCGGCACACCGACACCCATATGGCTGGATACGATGTGGTGAACCCAAGGGCCACCTGGATCTAATTCCGCCATGGCAATCCATTTTGGATTTTCATGTGCGCCTTCAGGTACAGGCATCTGTACCGTGGGCTGCCAGTCTTCGACGTCGGCACCCACATAAACCGGCTTGTCGAAGCCAACGACGAGATCGGGTTCGCCGATCCACCAACCGGACTCTGGCATTGCTGTGCCGACACTGGATGATGAAAGTGCGTCATTAGCCGCATTGGCATCACCCTCCAGAGCACCACCGTCAACCCAGGCGATTAACAGCTCTTTATCGGCACTATCCATGTAGCGCTCGCCCTTGAACTCGCCGCGGTGACGCTCGTGTGCACCCCAAGGCGGCATATAGCCGGTAGCCAGGGCATTCTTGATCAGCGGTGCCCAGATCTTGGCCTGCTCATAGTCCATCAGGGACATGGGCGCGCTGATACCACCTACATCAGGCGGGCTGTCCTGGTGACACGCTGCACAATTGTTCATGAAGACCGGCAGGGCATCCTGGTAAAAGGTAGGTGCATCCTGGGCATTGGTGCTGGTGGCCAGGCCAAAAAATGCGAGGGCTGCAAGCGGCAGGGCAGGGAGTTTCATGGCGATTCCTTTTGTCAGTAAGGCTTCTTATTAGTCAATGCTTTAGCCTAATCCTAAGCGCGTGGATTGTCCATACATTGGCTTTCATTAAGGCCTTGGTTTGCCACGCTTAAGGTGCTGAAATTCCGAGGCTTTTGCGCTAATGCCGCCGCCAGCCCAAGGGTTGAGGGCAGTGATCGGAAATATCGATTAACATTATCGAAATTAGTCGTTTTACCGATAGATATAACTTCCTTATTCTGTCCTTGCTGTTAGTTATTTATTTATTATTTTTGAGGTAAGCAATGATCGATTTAAGAGTACCAAATGTAGTCTTCAAGACACGGGTACGTGATGATTCTGTGGGCGGCGAAAATCCTTTCCGCTGGCAGGACGTGAGCAGCGAGGAAATTTTCAGCAACCGCCGCGTGGTTGTGTTCTCTCTGCCGGGTGCCTTCACACCAACCTGCAGCAGCACTCACCTGCCGGGCTACGAAGCTGCCTACGAAGCTTTTAAGGAAGCTGGCGTGGATGAGGTTTACTGCCTGAGCGTGAATGATGCCTTCTCAATGTTCCAGTGGGGCAAGCAACTTGGCGTTGAAAAAGTGAAATTGCTGCCTGACGGAAACGCTGATTTCACCCGCGGCATGGGTATGCTGGTCAAGAAGGATAATCTGGGATTCGGCGATCGCTCCTGGCGCTACTCCATGCTGGTAGAGGATGGTGTGGTCAAGCAAATTTTCAGCGAGCCGGGCAGGTCTGACAATTGCCCGACCGACCCTCTCGAGTGCAGCGATTGCGATACCATGCTCGAATATATCAAGTCTCTCGACACGCTAGCGGCCTGAGGATAAACCGACTAGCATTACTCAGAACGGCGGCAAGTTCAGCCAAACATCTCCTCATTCGCCGCCGTTCCTTTTTCTCATCTCTTGTCATTCAAGCAAACAGATTCATGACCATGGATCATCCATGGCATTGAAAAATCTCCTGTGACCCGCCACGATATCTGGTACTTTCGACAGGTCGGGGGTTGCATCGTAAACGTCACGCTCATAGGTTCCGCCCAGCAACACGCCATCGCTGCGCGGAAACATATAGAGACCGCCATTGCCCACGATGATGTAGTTTACTTCTGACTGTGGCAGCAGAAAGCTGAGCTGCCCTTTAATGGGCATCATATTGTCGTCATCAAAAAGCGCTTTGGCACCAAGGCCGGTGCAGTTGATGATCACCGGCTCGTTCATGGTCATTAATTCGTCGGCACTGTGAAATTCCCTGACCTCCATCTTGCCGCCAGCATTGAAGAAATCTTGCATCAAGGCAGGCAGGAATACAGCCGGTTCAACCAGCATGGTGTCATAGTGATGCACGCGCTCGACCGGGAAAGGGTGCTCCCCGGCACCAAGGATTGCCCGTTGCGGATAAAACTGTGGATAGCGCTCCGGCAGACTTGGCTGCGCATCAGGGGCCTCGTCGCCAAGAATGGAGTAATTTGTAATCCACCTGACCCCGTATTTGGAGCCGACCAGATTCTGAAAGTAGCGATAGGAGTGAGCCTGGGCCTGTTCAAACTGGCCCATGAAGCGAGGGTTAACACTGGTGCGCTCATAGACTGAAGTCGCAGACCATTGACCGCCGGCGATATTGGAAGTCGTATGGGGCGGCAAGTCTCTCGCAAAAATTGTGACATCCCAGCCCCGGTCCTGCATCAGGCGCGCTGCGGTCAGCCCAAGTGCACCGCAGCCCAAAACGGCCGCCTGTTTGTGGGGCGTAGCCAGGGCCAGTTCCATAGCAAGGTGGGAAGAACCCCAGCTCAAGGTGATGCCACCGCCGCCATGGCCATAGTTATGGACCAAAACTTTATCGTTGCGGCGCTCGGCGCTCACGTTAAAACCGTTGCGTCGGAAAGGCCGGAGGCCAGCCACAGTGCGGATAATTCGTTCCTCGCTGACATTCACCCTACGCAGCGCAGTGCCAGACAACGTATAGTTTGCGCGCTTGCCTGCGCTGGGTAGCGCACAGCCTGCCAGCATCGGCATAGCGGCTGCAGCAAGTGATTTGATTACAGTACGACGGCTTGGCATGAGGATTGGTCTCTGCGCTAATTGATGCTGTTCAAATGTGTTGAAAGCAGAGCATAGCTGAGACTGGAGTACAGTTTAAGTGTCACGTTTAGATGGCGTGACTGAAAAAAGTTGCAGACAGATTGAGCTAGAGTGAGTTGAGGTCTTTAAGATAGCCCTCAGCCTGCTCGAGAATGGCGCGTTGACTCTCTTCACCCATACGCGCCCAAGAGCCATAGAGCATCCGCATGCGATGGTTGCCGCGGAAGCGATCCTGGTGGCGCGCCATGAAGTGCCAGTAAAGGGAGTTAAAGGGGCAGGCGCCATCGCCGGTCTTGCGCTTCACGTCATAGTGGCAGCTCGAACAGTAGTCGCTCATTTTCTTGATGTAGTTGCCGCCTGCCGCATAGGGTTTGGAACCAACAATGCCGCCATCGGCATGCAGCGCCATGCCTCTGGTGTTGGGTAATTCAACCCACTGCAGTGCGTCGATATAAATACCCAAATACCAGGCATCCACTTCATCTGGAGCGATACCGGTCAACAGACAGAAGTTACCTGTGATCATCAGGCGTTGGATGTGATGGGCATAGCTGTAATCCAGCGAGTTCTTGATGCTTTTTTCCATGCAGCGCATATTGGTATTACCAGTCCAGAAATAGTCTGGCAGCGCGTTTTCAGCCTCGAGTGAATTTAGCGCTTGATAGTCCGGCATATTGCGCCAGTAGATACCGCGAATGAACTCGCGCCAGCCGATGATCTGCCGAACAAAACCTTCAATCTGCGCCAGATTGATGGCTTCGCTTTTCTCAAACACGTCTATGCAATGATCTACTACTTCCCGTGGATGCAGTATCTTTGCATTCAGGGCAAAAGACAGGCGGGAGTGATACAGGGACCAGTCACTCGGGCTTTCAGCGGTCATGGCGTCCTGGTAAGTCCCAAAATTGGGCAGACAATGACTAATAAAAAACTGCAGTAACTCAAGCGCCTGTATTCGATTTATCGGCCAGGGCAAACTACTGCGAGTAGCGCCAATTCGCTCGACTTTATGGCGATCCAGGCGGTTCAGGATTTCAGTTACGTCATTGCAAAATAACAGCGGCGCAGGCAATTCAGATATGGCGGCCTTGCTGAGTTTATTGCGATTCTCGCTGTCAAAGTTCCAGCGCCCGCCAGCGGGCTCATTGCCGTCCATGAGAATCTGGAGGCGCCGCCGCATGTTGCGGTAAAAGGCCTCCATTCGGGTCGCCTTGCCTGGCTTAAAATGCTCTGCAATCTCGTCAAATGGCAGGAGAAAGTGCTCGGTGTCCACGCAGCATTTTGCTGTCATGGCTGGCAGCTGCAGCTGCCGAAGCTGTTCGCTGAGCCGGTATTCGTCGGGTTGTTGATAACTGAACTCGGTGACATCAAAACGCTGGCACAAGTTCTTTATCAGATCATCCAGTGAGTCAAAGGTGGCCGTGTCATCCAGGTCAAGGTGCAGGACCTCGTGGCCCCGAACCGAAAGCGCGTTGGCGAATTCCTTCATGGCCGCAAAGAAGGCGCAGAGTTTTTGCGTGTGATGTTTGACGTAGCCGGTTTCCTGTCGCAATTCGGCAATGACATACAGCACCTTTTCATCAACGGTTCCGTACCAGCTATGCTGGAGGTTGAGTTGATCACCGAGGACCAGGCGCAGGCTGGTATAAGATCTTTGAGCTGGCGTTTTCACCCCCTTAACTACGGGATTTCCGGAGTTTCAGACCAGCGTTAAAGAAACTAAAGCACCGGATTATGCGTATAAAACAACATGAAAAATGCAGCAATCATTAATTGCCTGGGCTATGCGGGGCTGATTCCATTTTGGGCTGCAGCCTGGGCCATGCTCGGTGATCGCACTCTGTTTCAGTTGTCGCCAGCTCTGATTTTTCTTACCTATAGCGCGATCATTCTCAGTTTTCTTGGTGGCACGCTCTGGGGCAAGGCGCGAGAGCTGGCTGATGGCTTCTTGAGTGCTGGTCTGTTACTGCTGAGCAACGTGCTAGCCCTGTCCGCATGGTTGATGCTGCTGCTAGGAGAGACATTCATGGTGCCTGGCTTACTGATTGCACTGATTGGCTACGCGATACTTTGCGCGGTGGAATGGGTTAGCACATCGCAGGTGCTGGGCGGTGTGGGAGAGCCCTATTTGCGCTTCCGTCTCACGCTCACGTCAGTGGTTTGTCTCGCACACGCCGTTGTCATCTACGCCGTGCTTTAGAGGAATAGTTAATTCAGTGAACGGAGTATCACTTACAATTTTTTACGATGGCCGCTGCCCGCTGTGCTCTGCAGAAATGAAGCAGCTCAGTGAATTCGATGCTGCAGGCAGATTAATTCTGGAAGATATCAACGCGCAGGATTTTCAGCAGCGCTTTCCACACATTGATCCCAAGGCAGCAGACCGCATCCTGCATGGTCAGTATGGCAGCGGTGAATTAATTTACGGTCTGGATGTCACCCAGCAAGCCTGGGCCCTGGTGGGGCGCCATCGTTGGCTGAAGTTGCTGCGCCTGCCGCTCATCCGCTGGTTTGCGGATCTGGGCTACCTGCTGTTCGCGCGTTATCGAAGTCAGATTTCCTATCTGCTAACCGGCTCATCGCAGTGCGATGAAAATGCCTGTTATCAGATTCCCTCCCGGTCAAAACGCAGTTGAAAAGCTAATGCAACATCTAGTGATAGGTGCAAGCAGCGCGATTGCGACCGCAATCATTGATAAATACCTGGCGGCAGGTGATTCGGTTGTTGCCGTTAGCCGCTCCATGCAATCTGATGCCATGGCTACGGCGGATGGACGTCTGGAGTGGTTACAGTCGGACTACTCCGAAGAGTCAATTCAAGGCATCTGCAATCGTTTGCGGGAATCCGCGTTGGTCTTTGATCGCGTCTTTATTTGCAATGGCATTCTGCACCATGCCCATCTCGCGCCAGAGAAACGCCTGGGAGATGTTGCTACCAAGCAGCTGACTGAAGTCATGCACATTAATTCCTTCCAACCGATTACCTGGGTAAAGCACCTAAAGCCGGTGCTGCGCAGCAAGCAGCACTGCATTTTGACTGCATTCAGCGCCCGCATTGGGAGTATCGGCGATAACGGCAGGGGCGGCTGGTACGCCTATCGGGCGTCAAAGGCTGCCCTGAATATGCTCATGAAATCTGCTGCTATCGAGTATCAGCGAGAGCGCAGAAACGTGCAGTTCCTGCTTTTTCATCCTGGTACCACCGACACGCCGCTGTCTAAACCTTTTCAGCGCTCGGTGTCTCCTGACAAGCTATTCACTCCCGCATTTGTAGCCAGACAATTACTGTCCATTATTGACGGGCTTGACCCCGAACTCCCTATTCAATACCTGGACTGGAAAAACACTGCCATAGAGTGGTAGTCAGTTTTCACTTGATCCGCTTAAGAAAACCTCTTGCGTAAGTATTCGAGCATCGATAACTTGCAGGGGCGGGAAGTATTCGAAAATATTGTCTGGCAATTTTCTTGAGGAATCTTTTATTCGAGTGCTTTGTGCGCGAGTTGAATCAGGTTTTCCTGATGCGATCTTGCTTAATGAAACTGGCTTGGATATAGCGCAGGTCAACTACAATGATCCGCTGCGCAGAGGGTTGATGGAATTGCAGGAGTGCAGAAAGGCGCTGCGATGCCGCAGCGCTTCCTGGCGATTTAGCGCTGGCTTAATTGTCTTTCGGGTGCGCCAGTAACCACTCTACGACCTGTGCCGCGAATGTGTCAGATAATACGGGCACGTGGGTGCCGGAGGCGATAGTCCAGAGTTCTGCGGAGCCGCCTGGTTTGCAGCCAACCTCAAATTTCAGCACGCCGGATTCATGGCCGGGCAAGCTCGCTTCCAGGTCTCGTAATTCCCGACCGACACCATTCTGGCTGCAGCCATTGTAGTTGGCCCAGCGTCGCACGGACTGCAGGGCGCTCGGATAGCGATTATCCTGGATGTCGCCGCCCTGATAGCCGATGGTTTCATCGTTGGTGCCATGGATCTGAAGTATGTGAACAGGATTTTCCGGCGCTTCACGCTGATCCATATGATTGGCTCCAGCAAGACTGGCGATGGCGGCCACCGCATCGGAGTGCTCATAGGCCATGCGGAACGACATGAAGCCGCCGTTGGAGTGCCCAATCAGGAATACCCGATTTTCGTCCACATTATAGCGTTGTTTCATCTCGTCAATAATTGAGCGGATATAACCGCTGTCATCCACTTCCAGTCCGAAAAAATTACAGCAGGCATTAGAAGCGTTCCAGAAGCGGTTCTCATCGCTGCTGGGTTCCCGCACGCCGTCCGGTGCGGCAAACAGAAAGCCATAGTCGTCCGCCAGCTCGCTGACCTGAAAATAGCTATCCTGGTTACGGCCACTGGAAGTGTAGCCATGCAGCAGGATGATCAGGGGATGGGCCTCGGATGCGCTGTAGGACTCCGGCACTTTAACCAGGACGTCACCGCGCCCGAAATCGATGTCCTGGGCCAGGCTCTGGGTTATGACACCCAGACCAAGCAGGGCGCTGAGTATTATATTTACATAAAACTTCTTCATAATGATTTCTCGTTTGGGTGAGTTATTCAGGGTTTTAAAATCACTTTGCCGGTGGTCATGCGAGCTTCCAGCGCCTCATGGGCAGCCCGGGCCTCGGCCAGCGGGTAGAAGTACTCAAGTCTGAGATCCAGTTTACCTTCACTGATCCAGTTGAACACATCGCTGCTGCGCCACTCCAGATCTTCCCGACTGGCCAGGTAATCGAACAGGGTAGGTCGAGTCAGAAACAGGGAGCCCTTGGGGCCCAGGGTGGCGGGATTGAATTCTGTGACTGGCCCACTGGCGTTGCCGTAAAGCACCATAGTGCCGAAGCGCGACAGACAATCGATACTCTTCTCGAAAGTGGCTTTACCTACCGAATCATAGGCCACGTTAACGCCCTGGCCTTCGGTTATACGCTCAACTTCCGCCTGAAAATCCTGCTCGCTGTATAGGATCACCTCATCGGCGCCGGCCTGGCGCGCGAGTTCCGCCTTGGCCTCGGTGGAGACGGTGCCGATCACGGTGCCACCCAGCATCTTGACCATCTGGATCAGCAGCAGGCCAACGCCTCCGGCGGCGGCGTGAATCAGACAGCGGTCACCGGCCTGAACCTTATAGGTGGACATGCAGAGGTAATGGGCTGTGCAGCCCTGCAGCATGGCGGCCGCGCCCTGGTCGAAGCTCACGCCATCAGGAATAGGGACTAGCTTGTCGGCAGGCACAGCAGCATATTCTGCATAAGCACCAGCTACATTGGTATAGGCGACGCGGTCCCCGCTCTGCAGGCCGGTGACGGCTGCACTGGTTTCCACCACAGTACCTGCGGCTTCCAGGCCCAGAGTGGCTGGCAGAGGAATCTGGTAGAGGCCGCTGCGTTGGTAGGTGTCGATGAAATTGATACCGGCGGATTCCACTTTCACCAGCACTTCCTGCTCATCGGGTGCCGGTTTATCGACGTCCTCAAAAGACAGCGCTTCAGGGCCGCCGTGCTGGTTGACTCTAATTGCTTTCATGCTGATTTCCGGGCTGTTATTCAGGTGTGGGCATTTATCGCAGAATTTTTGGCCGCTGACAATGCAGGAAACGGTTGGTTTGAACGTGGAATCGAGTCATGGCGGTGCTGGACCTGGTTGCGGCACGGGTTTATGCTGATTAGCAGAAATCCTCAGACGACAAGGGGGAGAACATGTCCAATAGCCTGCCCAGAATAATCTGCCTTATATCGCTGCTGTATTCGACTTCAGTGGTAGCGCAGAATGCCCAGATCGCCCTTACAGAACGCATGATTGCTGTGACCAATGAGTTTCTGGAATCCTTGACTCGGCTACAGAATAGCAAGGGCGTATACGATTTCGACCATGAGGAACGCCTGAACTGGCATTTTATCCCGAAAGAGAGAAATGGTGTGGTGTTGCGCAGCATGTCCGACGAGCAGCGCGCTGTTGCAGAACGCCTGCTTCGCACTTTCTTCAGCGCCTCGGGGTATGCCAAGGCCGAGGCGATTCGTAACCTTGAAACAGTACTGGCTGAGATAGAGGTAAACGGCCGCTTCGAGCGTGACCCTGAGCTTTACTATATTACTGTTTTTGGTGAGCCCAGTATGGAGACAAACTGGGGCCTGCGCTACGAGGGACATCACCTTGCCTTTAATTGGACCTTTGTGCGAGGGCTGGGGGTCGCCAGTACGCCGCAGTTTTTTGGCAGTAACCCTGCCGACGTTCGCAGCGGCGCACGCTTTGGAACGAGAGTGCTCGCCGCGGAAGAAGAGCTGGGACGCGATTTGCTGCGCTCCATGAGTGCCTCACAGCGGGACCAGGCGGTCATCGAACAAGACGTGCCACGTGATATTATTACCGGTTCGCAGAAACAGGTATCTCCGTTCTCCGATTCTGGCATTCCCTATTCGCAACTCGATAGCAGACAGCAGCAAATCCTTGTCAACTTGATTGATGAAGCGGCTTCGGTGCAGGCGCAGCCGGTTTATCAACAGCGCATGGCTTTGATTCAAGAGCAGGGCATGGACGCCGTGCGATTCACCTGGATCGGCTCAAGCGATCGTGGCGAGCCCCACTACTATCGTGTCCAGGGGCCGGGATTCTTGATCGAGTATGACAATACTCAAAACGGCGCCAACCACGCACACCTGGTGTGGCGAGACTTTGCTGGTGATTTTGGTCGTGACCTGCTGCGCGCGCACTATGATGCGGTGGCCGCTAGCGCCCCTGAACATGGACATTAAGTCGATGATGCTATTCAAACAAGTTCAAATGCCGATTCTGACCCTGGTGGTCTCCCTTGCGTCTACCGTCTTTGCACAATTAGAGCGAGACTTCGCGGAGGAGTTCGCTGCACCGCGTAGCATCATGACCGCGGATGCTGGCGCGATCCGGGTGGTACCTCTTGCCTCGGGCCTCGCCAATCCGTTTGACCTCGCCTTCCGTGATAACGGCGATATCCTGGTTACCGAGCGCTATACCGGTCAGCTCAGGGTGATCCGGGACGGTCAGCTGCTGCCCCAGGCGCTCACGGGGGTGCCGCCGGTCTATGGGGAAGTATTCCGAGCCGGCTTGATGTCTATTGCCCTGCATCCCGATGATGATGCCCTGGTCTATATGACCTATACCAAGGCGATTGAAGTAGACGGTGAGCCTGAGCAAACCGTGGCGCTGGCGCGGGCGCGAATCCTGGAAGATCGCCTGGTCGATGTTGAAGAAATTTTTGTGGCTGCAGGACTGGATCGGGGCATCGCGGCGGCTAAGCTCCTTTTTACTCCCGAAAAACACCTGCTTATGTCTATTGGTGGCGCCTACATGTATATGGGGTTAGGTGGTTATGCCCAAGACCCAGCCGTCCACTATGGCAAGCTGCTGCGTCTCAATGACGATGGCTCAGCGGTTGCCGACAATCCCTTTGTTGCCTCCGGTGAGCACCTGCCGGAAGTCTATTCGGTAGGGCACCGTAATCAGATTGGCATGGACTACCATCCTGATACTGGAGAACTCTGGGCCGCTGAGAACGGGCCCCAGGGCGGCGATGAAGTTAATATAATTAGACCTGGCGTGAATTACGGCTGGCCACACGTGTCCTACAGTCGGCAGTATCGTGGAGACTGGGTGAGCGAGAATGAGAGGCAGTCTGAGTTCGAGCAGCCGGAGATTATCTGGTGGCCTTCTATCGCGCCAGCGGGAATGGCTTTTTACAGTGGCGACAAGATACCTGAGTGGCAGGGCAACCTGTTCGTGGGGGCCATGATCGAAGGCAGAATACCTGGCACCGGGCACGTTGAGCGTATTGTCTTCAATAGCCGCGGTCAGGAAATACGTCGCGAGGGTCTGCTGCGGGAGTTAGGTGCTCGCATTACTGCGGTCAAGCAAGGGCCGGATGGCTATCTTTATGCGCTGGCCGACGAAGAGTATGGAGCGCTCCTGCGTTTTGAGAAACTGGAAGTAGCCGATCAATAGATCTCCGCTCGCCAAGAATACGCATAGGAAAATCCTGGTGGGCTGTTAGCCTGAAAGGCTGGTAAGTAGTTAGATAGTTGGATAGTTAGATAGACAATGAACTGGATAGACAGATAGAAAAGTTGTGGATCGTTGAGGATAGTTGATGAAAAGTTTCATGAGTAAACAGGCTTTACTAGTCATTCTCACCGGCATGCTCTCTGCAGTTGCAGTGGCGGACATAGATGAGGTCTCCACCAGCGAGGGTAACTATCGCAGCGTGGCGTCGGAGTTTGCAGCTGGTGTCAGCGTCTTTAAAGGACTTACCTTCGCCGCGCCTCCGCTGCAGGAATTGCGCTGGAAGCCGCCAGCGCAGGCAATTGAGTTTTCTGGCACGCGAGTCGCTGAACGCGCGGGACCCGCGTGCTGGCAGGCCCGCAATGGCGACGACAGTGTTTATGCTCGCGGTAATCTTGGGCGTTCCGAGGATTGCCTGTACCTGAACGTGTTCAGTGGCGCTGCGGCTGCCAGCGAGCGCTTACCAGTGATGGTTTGGTTTCACGGTGGCAGCAACACCGCTGGTCATGGTGGCGCGCAAATCTTTGATGGCTCGAACCTCGCTGCTCGCGGTGCGGTGGTGGTAACAGCAAACTACCGACTCGGTCCGCTCGGTTTCCTGGCCCACCCCGCATTGACCAACGAATCTCCCCAAGGCGCCTCCGGTAACTACGGCCTGTTGGACCAGATCGCGGCACTGCACTGGGTGCAGGACAATATTGCAGAATTCGGCGGTGACCCGGAAAGAGTCACTATTTTTGGGCAGTCGGCCGGTGGCGAAGACGTGTGCCTGTTGATGGCCTCGCCGCTGAGCGAAGGCCTTATTCACCGGGTCATAGGACAATCACCTTCCGGGGGATGTGTGCGTCTACAGCAGGGCCTCGAGGGCGGGGCAGATTCGGCCCATGCCAGGGGTACAAGATTTGTCGAAGCCATGGGTATCACGGGTTCCGGCAGCACTGCGCTTGCCGCCATGCGGGAACTCTCGCCGCAGCAAATCATTGGTACGACACGGACCGAGGGAAACCCTAACGGGCCTATCGTCGATGGCTGGGTGTTGCCGGAACCGCCAGCGCAGTTGTTTGCCTCGGGTAACTATAACCGGATGCCAATGATGAGCGGTGCGCTCTCAGACGAATATTTTGGCCTGCAGGCGGGGGCTGCTGAAATTTCGGAAACGGACCTGGATAATTATCTGACTCGCGCTTTTGGCGTGGCTGGCACTGGTCTGAGGGCAGACTACGCCGAGCTTATTACGCAGTCACCGGTGGCGGCCCGCAAAACCATTGCCGGCGACAACGGCTTCATACGCACAGCCAGAGATTGGGCACGCCTGGTATCCAGCCACGGCGATCCCGCCTATGTATATTATTTTTCCAGAGCTGTGCCGGTATTTCGCCTGTATGTGCCAGAGCGTCCTGAACTAAACGGCAATGGCGGGGCCCGCAGCCTGGGAGCCTATCACTCGGGAGAACTGGCCTATATGTTTGATAACCTGGATGCGGTCGGCATCGGCTGGGAAGAAGCCGATCACATGCTGTCGGAAATCGTTGCTGACTATTGGTTTAACTTCGCCAGCAGCGGCAATCCAAATGGGGCAGGTCTCCCAGATTGGCCAACCTATGACTCGGCTGTTGATGCGGTTCAGATCCTTGATGCTGAGGTCAGCAATGCCCAGCACCCGCGCAAGCGATTCATGGACAGAATAGATACGCTGGTTGAGCCCTGAGTCATTGGGATTGCGTGTTAGGGCAGGTCAGGGTCTGGGCGTTCTTGCCTTAGGGCCCAGCTGACTGGGTAGTATTTCGTAGGCCAGCTTCACCCAGTCACAAAGCAGAGAGCGGGTATCCCTTGGATCGATAACCTCTTCAATGCCAAAGGCTTCAGCAGTGCGTAGCGGAGAACGATACTGTTCCAGCATATCTTCGAGTTCGCGGCGCCGTGCATCTGGGTTTTCCGCTGCCTCGATATCTCGGCGATAGGCTGCCTGCACGCCTCCTTCAATAGGCAGTGAACCCCAATCAGCAGAAGGCCAGGCGTAGCGCAGATTCAGGCCGTCAGTCTTACCGTGGCCCGCGCCCGCCACGCCATAGCAGCGGCGCACAATCACAGAGACCCAGGGAATGCTGGATTGATAAACCGCCATCAATGCGCGACTGCCAAGGCGCACCGTGCCTTCCTGCTCAGCCTCGGTGCCGATAAGAAAGCCCGGATTGTCCACGAGGTTTACGACCGGCAGGTGAAAGGTGTCGCAGAGGTCTACAAAGCGCATCATCTTCTCTGAAGCAGAAGCGTTTACCGCGCCGCCGTGATGCTGGGTGTCATTTGCCATGATCCCTACAGGATGGCCGTGCAGCCTGGTGAGTCCAACGCAGAGTGAGCGTCCGTAGCCTGGGCTGATCTCAAAAAAGCTATCCACGTCCGCTACGCTGCTGATAATGTCACGAATTTCATACATTTCGCGGCGATTGCGAGGGATTACTGCGAGTAAGGATTCGTCGCGGCGGTCTACTGAATCACTGCAGTCTGCAATAGGGGGCAGATGCCACACATTTTGTGGCAGGTAGGAAAGAAATTGCTTAATAGCAACGAATGCTTCCTCTTCGCTTTCGACCTCATTGTCGACAGCGCCACTTTGATGGGCATGGATTTGTGAGCCGCCCAGTTCATTTTTCTCAACCGGTTTACCAAAACCGCGCTCAACCACCGGTGGGCCTGCGACAAACAGCTGGCTGGTGTCTTTTATCATCAAAGAGAAATGTGAAATAGTGACGCGAACCGCGCCCAGCCCGGCTACTGAACCCATACAGGCACATACCACCGGCACTTGCCCCATCAATTCCATGGTAGTGCCAAAGCCCGCCAATGCCGGTACATAGGAATAGCCAACCATTTCCAGGGTTTTGACACTGCCGCCACCACCACTGCCATCCACCAGGCGCACCAGGGGAAGGCGCATCTCCAGTGCATACTTTTCGCCGTAACCCGATTTGTCACCAACTTTGGCATCGGCGGCGCCACCGCGCACGGTGAAATCATCGCCACCAATCACGACGCGGCGGCCGTTCAAGCCGGCCGTGCCGAGCACAAAGTTGGAGGGCGTGAAATCTTCCAGTTCACCGCTGTCGCTGTACTGGGCCTTGCCAGCGAGCGCGCCGATTTCATGGAAGGTGTCGGTGTCTGCCAGTGCTTCAATACGCTCGCGCACGGTGAGACGCCCATTGTCATGCTGACGCTGTATACGCTCCTCACCACCCATTTTCTTCGCAAGGGCTTCGCGGTTGCGCAGCTCGTCGACTTCTTTCTGCCAGCTCATAGGTCTCGGTCCTGTCTAATCCAGATTAGTTTCTATCATGAAACTGAGCACCCATGAAAGCGGGCTAGAGGCGGCCGGCTCGGTTCCGGTGGACTTTGGGCACTTTGGCGGTGCGAATGGGATCATCTATAAGCTACTGTAAAAAATATTTGACATCAAAATCATTTCAATTTCTGCAGAAGACGAATATACAGATGAAGGCAGCATTAATCATTGCTGTGGCGGGCGCAAGCCTCGTGGCCCTCACCAAACTGTTGGCGATTGTGTTGGCTGAAATGCTTGCAGCTATTGTCTAGATCGCGCGGTATCGCAGAGACTGAGAGTTAACCGATGCCAGAGTTACCAATCACAAACTTTATCCGATAGTTACGCGCCACCCATGGTGCCATGACCCAGTTTGAGTTGGCGAAGAGTTTGGGCTTTACTAGCCAGGCTGTGAATGCAATAGAGCTGGATAAATACCCGCCTTCATTGGAAGTGGTCTTCAAGATCGCCGCGATGTTCGACCTTCACCTGGAGCAAGTGTTTCAATCAAGACAATAAAATCAGGCACAAAAAAGGGGTAGCAAATGCTACCCCTTTTTGTTTCGCTTTAAGATCTAGCTGATCTTAGAAGTCTGCGCGCAGACGGGCGTAGTAGTAACCGCCCTGCCATGGAACAACGGTGCCTGAGGAGTAGACACGACCACAGCAGTAATCGCTGATGGTGTCTCGATCAGGATACTCGTCGAACAGGTTACGTGCACCAGCAGAGAGCTCAAACATATCATTGATCTGCCACTGACCTTCAAGGTCGAACTGGTAGAAGTCAGGCAACGTTTGGAAACGAAGACCGCCTGGGCCTGTGCCACCAGAGTTTGAGTTTGTAGACTCTCCGTACCATTGCAGACGGGCAATCAACTGCAGATCGCCAATCGTGTGCATGCCGGTGAATATGCCACGCCACTGAGGATCAAAATTCACGAAATCATAACGATTTTCAGCATTTAAGTAAGTGCTGGGATCTGATTCGAAAGAATTCTCAGTGTAGTTTAATGCCGCGGAAATCGTTGTGTTATCTGCTACCGGATAGCTAGCAACAACATCGAATCCCTCAGTGCGACTATCAAACGCGTTGGTGAAGTAGAAAACACCACCAATGGTGTTCGCTCCAGCTACGCCGGCACCATCAAGTGCCAAAAAGTTGGAGTAGGCGCTACCTGACGTAGGATCTGTAGATACCGAGCGAGTCGAAATCGCGTTAGTACGATCATCGATGTCGATTCGGTAGTAGTCAAGGGTCAGATCCAATTCACCGATGTTACCAGTTAAACCAATAGTGAAGTTATTTGATTTTTCTGGCTTCAGAGGGGTCGCGCCGAGTGCTTGTGCCACGGGGCCACCAGCAGGGAACAGACCGGTCGCGATCGGGATACCATCTGGCAAACGGGTTGACACGTTTACGGTACCTTGCTGCCCAGGAGTTGGGGCTCTGAAACCAGTACCGATTGAGGCTCTAGCGTTCCAATTGTCCGTTAAAATTAGACGGCCAGCCAATTGGAACAGCACTTCTGAATCGAAGTCGTCATAGTTCTCGTACCGTACGGCGCCTTGCATAAATAAGGCGTCAGTCACGTCTCCGCTCAATTCTCCGTACAGCGCGAATGAGTTACGCTGGAAGACATTAGTGAATTGTGGAGAGTTTCCTGGAAAACCGTTAGAACCTACACCAACTACTTTATATACCGGGTCGCTTGAGTTTGAGCAATCAAGAGTCGAACCGCCCGCAATGGCATTAATACCATTCGGAGCTGTAGTTCCATCGGCATTACATAGATCCCAAGGATCTTGCACTGCGTAAGGGCCAGCAACGTGGGACGCTGGGTCGCCAGCTTTCAGCTCATACTCTTCATCCATATAGCTCGCGCCAAAGGCAAATACAGCCGGACCGGCAATACCAGCGTCGAACTCGTATGTGAAGTCAGCCTGGAACTGAGTCTCCGTGTTAATCAGGTCACTTGGACGGAAGCTGGTAGGCGTATTGGCATTACCCAGCGAGTTGCCTAGTGAAGGGTTAATGGTGTTAAACAGTGTGTATCTAATTTCACTCTCACCAGTACGTCCGCTGAAGTCATAAGTTAGACCGTTGTCCAACTCACCACGCATGCCGCCAACTATAGAGAAATCGCTCACATCCCCATCAAACTGGGGAGTGAAGCCGCCAGGAAAGAGCTCCTGCGGAGTGTAAATAGATCCATCTGGCTCTCGAAGCTCTTCAATTACTCCGTTACCCGGGTATCGATAGAAAAAGTTACCATCGGTGCTTGAGTCTGAGTAGTTCGCGAAGCCGTAGAACTCCGTATCCGCATCCAGTTGGTAGCCAGCATTAACGAAGACTCGTACGGCGTCACCTTGAGGCTGTCCCCACGGTTGCACGACGTCGCTGATTCCTGCAGCGTTAGCACTCTTGGTGCCAGCTTGGTAAACCGGATCTCGGGCCTTCGCCTGCTTCGCCGCACTCTGCTGGGTGAATCCGGGCAAATTAGGATCTACACACCACCATGATTGGCAGTATTGCTCACCGCGGTTGGTTCTGTCAGTTTCTACCCATTCACCGGAGATGCTGACAAAGCCGCTATCACCGAGGGGCAGGCCAATATTACCCTGGACGGTAGTCATAGCGCCGTCGCCTTCGAAGAACTCACCGCTATCGATAGTCAGGCTGCCGCCTTCACTATTGTCATTTAACAAGAAGTTAATAACACCAGCAATCGCATCAGAGCCATACTGAGCCGAAGCGCCGTCTCTCAGCACTTCAACGTTTTTGATCGCTGCGGCTGGGATCGTCGCCAAGTCTGGGCCTTGCGTTCCGGAGCCGCCGATTGAAACTAGAGCCGCACGATGTCGGCGCTTGCCATTTACCAACACCAGCGTCTTATCTGTCGGTAAACCACGCAGCTGCGCAGGACGGATCATGGTTGCACCGTCTGAAATCGGCTGACGAGCTACATTAAAAGATGGAACCAGCGTTTGCAGAATATTGTTGGTATCGGTATGTGAAATTGATTCGATGTCAGCAGCGCTGAAGACATCCACTGGAACAGGTGAATCAGTGGCTGTTCTGGGTCGTCCTCTGGCGCCTGTTACGATGATCTCTTCAACCTCTGCACCGTCTTGCGCGAAGGCCGCTTGATGCGTGCCTGTAGCTGCGAGAATGGCAACCGCAAGCAGGGATTTAGGGTGTTTACGAAAATTCATTCGTCTCTACTCCTGGAATTAATATTTGTGGGTTTCCCCGAAACCGAAGGTAATAGAGCTATGCTGAGCGAGCTGTTTCGCCTGCACTACCATTACGAAAGGAAATAAGCCTGCTACAAACAGCAGAGGGGGTCTTATTAATTAGAGAGTGTAAAGCTTTTTGCACCACATTAAAACACCCTGAAACACAAGATTCGCACCCTATTAAACCCTTTGAAACATATGAATTCTAAGGTCTCTCAGAGGTTTAAGGGCAGTCTAAAACCGGCTAAAAATTCATATTTAACTTATTGATATCAATAGCTTATTATTATTCGAGAGCGTTTGTTTAGGGCTGTAGAGATGACTGACTGGGAGTGCTTTCTCCCGATAGGACCCGTTACCCAAGATCTGGCGCTGGCTTCAAAGACTCTTTTTAAAGCACAAAAACTTGCCACTTAGTCAAAGTGATGTCGATTTGAGAATTGAGTGCACCAAAGTGATCACCATTTAGTTTTTAAATTCCGAGATCTGTGAAGTTCACCAGTAATTGGTGTTCCGCTGAGGAAGGCTGCCTGCTTTCTGCGGTGATCGATTACTTATATCGTCAGGTTTCGCCGGCTTGAAACACGGGTTCTGCCCCAGTTCCCTCAAGCTGGGCTCGCGCGCTGTCTGTATGGTACGCGTCCAGCTGGACCTCTGCTGTGACCGACAGACGGGAACCTGTATTGAAATCATTTCTAGAACTGAGTTCATTGTCATCTTTACCTACAGCCTTGGACTCAAAAGTGGTGGGTCGAACAGAGAGCGTGCCGCTTGTCAACGGGGATAAATTTGCAGCTACAGCGAAAGTAGGGAAGAGAGCGATGCCGGTCGTAATGCTATATTAATTCACGAGCGCGCTTGAGTTTTGCGCTTGCATCTATGGATAGGGTCATGATGCGAGGCGATGATAGTTGATGAATCCATAACGCCTGCTCTTTTTTTGGTTGATCCCTGAGCAGCTTGAGCTGCATAAATCTGCTGGACCTCTTATACTAATTTAGGTACGAGGACAGGGGTTGATGCGACATATTGCTGATAGCTCGGATCCTTACCCCATCTCTTCTGCGCGCCTTCTTCCAACATGTGAACACCACTCACTTTGATGAGCAGAAAGGTCACGAAAAGCGGTGAGATCAAAGTCACCAGCTGCCAGCCACTGAGGGCGGGCAGGGCGATGAGCGCAACGCCAAACCACAGCACGATTTCACCAAAATAGTTTGGGTGTCGGGACTTTGACCAGAGGCCAGTGGTAATGAACTGCTCTGCATTTGCCGGATCTTTTCGGAAATTAGTTTTCTGCCGGTCAGCCACGACTTCGATGCCAAAGCCCACGAGCCAGACCAGAGTACCCAAATAGGCCAGAATACCCAGGGCTTGCTGCTGTTCGCTGGTAATGGCCGCTAAGGCTGCGGCCATGGTGATAAATACCCAGCCACCCCCTAAAGTCCAGGTAAACGCGAAGCGAAAAAATTTCTT
>DLPV01000009.1 GCA_002477465.1 Gammaproteobacteria bacterium UBA7449
TCTGCTTGATCACACAAAAGAGGAGAAGGGGAGGGAGAAGGGGGCAGAAGAGAGACACGGGGTCAGAGTAAAAATACAGTACCGAATTTACTCTGACGCCTTTATATGTGACTCCATTATTAAGAGAGTGTCAGCGAAGTGATCAGTAGGTGTCTACAGCTTCCAACAACCGATTCACGAAGCCTTTTTCGTCTTCGCTGAGCTCGGGTTTCCACACCTCAAAGATCAATATAATTCGGTCCTCATTCGAATTGTTCCAGGCCTCGTGCTCGACAGTATCGTCGAACAGCCAAATCTTACCCGGCTCCCACTCACGAACATCGTTGCCTACCCTGAACCCGCAACCGCCGGGAACGATGAGTGGCAGATGACAAATCAATCGGGTATTGATCATGCCGTTGTGGGGTGGGATCTTGGCACCCGCTTTGAGGCGTGAAAACAGTACGTTGGGGCAGCGGCTGCCGGAAAACACCAAAGGAAGCGCCGCCATTACAGCGGTGGTTTTAGGGCAGCGCGCCTGATTCTCGGTTATTGGTTCGCCGTTATACCACAGATAAAATGCACCCCAGTCCTGATTGTCTTTCAAGCCATGCAGGTCGTAAGCAGGGCGGCTGCCACTGGATTTGAGGTAGGCGTCAAACTCCGTATGCTCGCGCTGCAGGGCCTGAGCCTCGGATAGAATATCCTCAAATGCCGCCTCCACCGCTGGCACCCAGTCAAAGTGGGCGGTTTCGGCAAACTCCTGCAGTGACAATCCCGGAAAATGAATCTGTTTGGGTTCAGGGTAATAGATGCGTCGCGTGCCAAGCAGCATGTCGACGGCTTGCTGCATTCGCGCGGTGTCGCCTTTAGCGTTATCGATCAAGTCACCAACCGTGTCGTTGAGATGGCGAGTGAAGTCACCTGCTAGGCTTTCCATGCGCTCTCGGGCCCGCTGCACGTCGGCCGCCATGTCGGGGGCAAGTTGCGCCTGGGTCGGTATATAATTGAGCGCATCTCGATAGAAGGCGGCTGCGGCCTGGCGGTCACCAGCTTTGAAGTAGGCGTCACCCTTGACCACGATCGCCCGCGGGTTGCGAGGCTCGTGTGCGAGTGAGCGGTCAGCCGCTGCTATCGCGTTTTTCATGTCGCCCTGATCCCGGCTCGCGAGCGCGAGCACACCCCAGACCGCAGCGTTATCCACGCCCTGCTCAATGAGTGATTCGAGTATTGCTCGTGCTTGTCCAGGTATACCGCTCTGCAGTGCCACTATGGCCTCCTGCAGGGAATTGCTGATGTCTTGTGTGCCGGTCACTGAGGTCTTCCTTTGAAGGTACTTAACTAAGGACAATTTAGGTCAGGGCAACACCGAGCTTTTTGGTGTTTCCTCAGACAGCCGATTCATAACTATCGACCTGCTGGTAAATTCTAACAGCCTTTCGCTGACTACAACTAAAGATAACGGCCACACTTTAGTCTGCGATTATTCTGGGGTTTGAGGATAAGTATTCAAAGGGGTATGCCAAATACCCCTGTTAGCATACGCCAACTCTTATGATCGCTTTAGTCGACTGAGTGCGATCTCGATTACCAGGTTTTAGTTACTTGTTTCACACTTGCTTATTCACTCACCCGATTATGGTTTTCGCTTCTTATGATTCACTGCTCCACTGTTCCAATGTTCAGCGCCGCTTCTAATACGTTGGTTTGGCTAATTGATTTTTTACGTTTAGCTACTTTTTTGCATATCAGCTTTATCTAAAAACTCTATTTATAGCAGCAACTTAAAAATTTAGCGGGAAAAAGTGTTTCAAATTGTAACCATTTAAATAAGTGGTCGTCTTAATAAATAAGGGTGCGCACCTGAGCGAACAACCAAATTCTTACAGCTTGGAGTAGTATCATGAGGAAGCAGATTTTTTCGATCGCAGTAGCCGCCGCATTCGCCATCCCTTCGCTGGCCAACGCATATGTAGAAGTTCAAACTGTCGAAGAAGACAAAGCCCTGGTTAGCTTTGACGTTAGTCAAACAGCCTCTGAAAAAGGCCGAGCGAGTCTTGAACGAACTATCCGTGCAGCTGCAAAGCGGGTTTGCGGTCCTCTGGATACTCGTTTCGCAGGATCACTGTCTGCAGCGTCGGACAACAGGGCTTGTTTCAGGAACGCCGTTGCACGGGCCATGAGAACCGTCGAATCTGGTGCTAGCAATATCGCTGCGGTGACCTCTAATTAATTTTAGAACGATTCGGACAAAAATAGCGGAGTCGGCATGTTCAGAAGCATGTCGATTCTGCTTGAGTTTTCAAGGCTCGAATTTGAGCCAAATAAAGCTGCATTTCAATTTCATATCGCTCAGCAGTTCGTTTAAAAGTTTCTACTGCTCTCAGGCCAAGTGAGCATTCCTTAAAGCAAAACCCTTCTTTTAATGTATGATCTGGCGGTTCTCGCTACATCGTAAGCTTGCGTATCACTGCCTCATTTCGCGCGACCGCACTGGGCGTGCGCAGCACAATTTTATAAACTCCTAACTCCTGCTTGCCATCAGCGCTGGTTTGGTGGCATTACAATGACTCAGAGGAAACTAAAAGCATGATCATGCGCTTCTCCCAACACTTCTCCCTGCGTTTAACCGGTCTGTTTATTTTGCTAGTGCCCGCAACCCTGCTGGCTCAAGACGATGCACGGCCACTTACTATCGATGACCTGATGAGCATGAAGTCTTTGTCTGGACCTGTGCTTAGCCCGGAGGGTGACTGGGTTGTCTACTCTGTGCGCGAGCGTGACATGGAAGAGGACAAATCCAAGTCCCAGCTTTGGGCGGTTCCAACTTCTGGTGGTGCACCCATTCCAATGACTTCCTTCGAGACTTCAGCCGGCAATCCGCAATGGAGTCCGGACGAGAAGTACCTGTCATTCACCGCCAGTAAAGGAGATGACGGGGAAACCCAGGTCTGGACACTTAATCGCGAGGTTGGCGGTGAAGCCGTCCAACTTACTAGCGTCAAGCAAGGAGTGAATGATTATGCCTGGTCTCCGGATGGCAGTCGTTTGTTGCTGGTGATGACGGATCTCAAGCCAGAGCTGCTCAATGAAGATGAAGACGATGACGATGCCGCGCAACCCTATGTGATCGACCGCATGCAGTTCAAGCGTGACTACCGTGGCTATCTGGATCGCCGCCGCGAGCATATCTATGTGTTCACCCCTGGTGATGAAGAACCGATACAGGTAACTCACGGCGATTACGACGATTCTGATCCCGTCTGGAGCCCAGACGGTAAATCCATTGCCTTTGTCAGTGATCGCTCTGATAACCCGGATTTGAATTACGGATCGGATGTTTTCATTGTCGACGTCGATGATGAGAATCATCCAATTACCCAGGTGACCAGCAACGAGGGGCGCGATTACTCGCCCGCGTTCAGCCCTGATGGCAGGCGTATCGCGTACGTAACCTCTACTGGTCCCGATGTGGGCGGTTCTGCGCTTACCCCAACCAAGTACCTGGCAATCACAGATATCGATGCGGATCAGCGCGAAATTCTGACGCCCGATCTGGATCGCAATGTCTCTAATCCGGAATTTTCAGCCAATGGTCGAGATATCTATTTTCGTCTTGAAGACAGCGGCATGAATCATCTGGCCAGGGTGCGAGCCCGTGGCGGTGATGTGGTGCGCGAGATTGATGGCGACGTCAGTGTGCGTGACTTCTCCATGGCCAATGGCGAAATCGTCGTGAGCCTGACGACGGCATCAACGCCGGCAGAGCTCTATGCGTTTGATGATGATCTAAGCCAGCTCACGCATATCACTGAAGCGACCCTGGACGGCATTGCGCGCGCCGCAGTCGAAAAGCGCCGTTTCGAAAGTGCAGATGGCACGCCTGTTGAAGCTTTCTTCGTTAAACCGGTGGGCTATGAGGAAGGACGAAGCTATCCAACGATTCTATGGCTACATGGTGGCCCGGCCTCACAGTTTAACTGGGGTTATAATGACACTGCCCAGCTGTTTGCGGCGAACGGGTATGCGGTCATTATGCCTAACCCACGGGGGTCAACTGGTTATGGTGCCGAGTTTGCACACGGTACCGTGGCAGCCTGGGGCGAGAATGACTTTGATGATGTCATGGCAGCCATCGATCATGGCATTGAAACCGGCCTGGTAGATCCGGATCGCACCGGTGTCGGTGGTTGGTCCTACGGCGGTATCCTGACCAACTACGTGATCACCCAGACCCAGCGTTTCAAGGCAGCAATGTCGGGTGCCAGCCTTGGTCTGGTTACTTCGAACTATGGGCATGACCAATACCAGCTTATGTATGAGCTTGAGTTCGGTCTGCCTTGGGAAAACCCTGAGTTATGGGCTGAGCTATCTCCATTCAATAAAGTTGAAAACATCACCACGCCGACTCTCTGGATGGGTGGCGAGGTGGATTGGAATGTGCCCATCAATAACTCCGAGCAGATGTATATCGCTATGAAACGTTTGGGGCAGGAAACCCAACTGGTAGTCTATCCAAACGAGCATCATGGCATTCGCCGGCCCACCTTTCAGCGGGACCGCTTCGGGCGCTGGATTGCCTGGTTCGACCAGTATCTGAAGCCAGGTGCTGGGCCGGTTGCGCAGAGTGATTGAGATTAATGCCTCGACAAAAATCCAACGGGATTGCTCTCTGGGCCATGATTGCTGGATAGTATACGGCAAACAATATTAATGCCCGGCCATAGCGCGGCCGGGTTTTTTTAACTCAACGTATAGCTGCTTGTGCACAAGCGAGCAGCGCTCATGCTTGAATCCCTTATTCCTGCCAGGTTCCCTTAAACGATCTGAATTTACTCAAAGCGAAAATTCATTCACGAGATAAGTGTTATGTATATTAAGAATTGGTCTACTCCAAAAAAGCCAGCAAGCCTTTGGTCTTTGCTGCCGCTGGTACTGCTCCCTTTTTCTGCAATAGCGCTAGGTCAGGATCTTTTTTCTGCTCGCGACGTGTTCGAGCTGGAATATGCGACTGACCCGCAGATTGCGTCTGATGGTGAGCACATTGCTTATGTTCGGCGCAGTAACGACATTATGACGGACCGCACTCGATCCAATATCTGGCTGCTGCGGGCAGATGGTTCCGATCATCGACCGCTGCTGTCTGGCACTGCAAACTACAGCTCGCCACGCTGGTCTCCAGACGGGACGCGGCTTGCTTATCTTTCAAATGAAGAAAGAGGGTCACAGCTCTATGTGCGCTGGATGGATACTGGCCAAACTGCGCTTCTGACCAACATTCAGAATTCAGCATCCAATATCAGTTGGTCACCCGATGGACAGACCATTGCCTTCAACATGAATGTGGAGTTCGACAGCAAGCCCTTTTCCGTCAGTATGCCGGACAAGCCTGAGGGCGCAGACTGGTCCCCAGCATTCAAATATGTCACTGAAACCCGCTATCAGGCTGACGGTAGCGGCATTCTGGAACCGGCTTACTCCCATGTATTTGTAGTACCGGCAGAGGGCGGAACCCCGCGGCAGCTCACCCAGGGCAATTTCAATCATCGCAGTCAACTAAGCTGGACGCCTGATAGCGAAGAAATCCTGTTTTCGGCCAACCGCAATGAGAACTGGGCATTACAGAGTCGCGAAGCTGATCTGTTCGCAGTAAACCTGGCCGGGGAACTGCGTCAGATTACCTCTGAACCCGGCGTGGAAACTGCGCCACAGGTTTCGCCTGACGGCAGGCTTATCGCCTACGGTAAAACGGACAATGCGAAGCTGGCCTATCGCAATCGCTACTTACATGTCATTGGTGTCGATGGCTCAGGTGACAAAAACCTCTCGGCGGACATTGATAATTCCTTGTCTGATTGGCGCTGGGATGGCAATAGCGCACTGTATTACCAGGTCACCAACCGCGGTATTGCCGAGGTGGCGCGCGTAAGCCTTGACGGGGGGCATCAGACCATCGCCTCTGGCATGGGAGGAGAATCTCTGGGCCGGCCCTATACCAGTGGTTCCTACTCGGCAGCATCGAATCTTGTGGTGGTTACCAAAGGCTCGGACACCCGCCCGGCAGACTTGTTCGCTATCCGCAATCGTAGTGAGACGCGACTCACCGAGTTGAACGAGGACTTGCTGGCACACAAAAAGCTGGGACAAGTGCACGAGATTATCTACGACTCGTCAATTGATGGCGAAGAGATTCAGGGTTGGTATCTCACGCCGCCCGACTATGATCCCGAACAAAGCTACCCCCTGATATTGGAGATTCATGGTGGTCCCCATTCAGCCTATGGCCCACACTTTTCCGCAGAAATGCAGCGTATGGCGGCAGCAGGCTATGTGGTGTTTTTTAATAATCACCGCGGCAGCACTAGCTACGGAGAACGCTTCGCCCTGCTGCTGCAGAATAAATATTCTTCCGAATATGATTTCGCCGACCACATGTCAGGCATTGACGTGCTGATTGAGCAGGGTATCGCAGACCCGGATCGACTTTATATTACTGGAGGGTCCGCTGGCGGAATCGCGGCCGCCTATGCTATCGGGTTGACTGACCGGTTCAAGGCAGCCGCTGTAGCCAAGCCGGTGGTGAATTGGGTATCAAAAGTGCTGACGGCAGACAGTGGCATTGGTCAGATCGCTAACCAGTTTCCGGGCATGCCCTGGGAGAACATCGATGACTATTGGCAGCGCTCACCGCTGTCGCTTATTCCGAACATGACTACGCCAACCCTGCTTATGACCGGGGAAGCCGACAGGCGCACGCCAATCTCTGAGACTGAACAGATGTACCTGGCCCTGAAGATTCAGGGAGTGGACGTGGTGATGGTAAGAGTACCAGGCTCACCGCATGGCATAGCGGGCAGACCTTCACGCTTGATCGGAAAAGTTGAGAACATTCTGGCCTGGTTTGAGAAGTATCAGTAGCTGCAGACAGTCAAGGCAGGGGGCAGAGAGGAGTCAGTAATCGCCTTGTCCCCCTGGTACATCGCATTTAAATCTTCAATGATTCGCGCGCGTTGGGAACTGTCCAGGGAGCTAGCCTCGGCGGGAGCCGCCTGCACAGCTGCTGAATAAAGGTATTATTACTGGCCCGGACTTGTGCGATGCAGACTATTCAGCTGGTTTGAAAGCCAGCAGTACATTGCCGGAAACCTGGCTGAAGGATCCATAGCCCGAGCCGACGAATACCATGCCAGATCCGGCAGCGATCGAATGGCTATCGATCGAACCACCATAACCTTCCACACCGTTTACGGTGTCGAAATCTGTGGCAGTGTCATATTCAAATAGCACTTCCCCGGAATCTGCATTGAAAACGAACAGGCGGCCGTCCAGCCCCGCTGTAATAACTGCGCCATCTATGGTCAGCGGGGCGGCTGAAAATCCGTAAAGCCCTTCACAACGTCGCAGGCGACCGTCGCGTCCCTCGCAATCTGACTCAACTTCGTAGAACCAGCTTGGTTCGCCTGTGCCGAGAAAGAAAGAATAAAGACCAGGGCGACTAACCTGTCCCATGCCGCCAGGATCGTTTACGGTCATAAAGGCGCGTTCTGAGTCTGTCGTGATGCCCCAGTGATTGCCGCCCAGCGCTGTGCCTTCTCCAATTCGCTGGTTCCAGACCAAGGCGCCGGAATCAGGATCAAGCGCCCAGATGTCGCCAGACTTTTGCCCCGCTACCAGCAGTTCGCGGTCACCGGCTTCTAACAGAATAGCGGGGCCACCGAAGTCATAGTCAACGGAGTTGGTGTCATCCAGTATGATGCAGTTGGGACCACCGGCACTGCAGCCAAAGTTCCACATATCATTTGCCAGTGCCTGAAATACCCATTTCTCCTCCCCGGTTTCCAGATCCAGCGCGATAATCGCGTCGCTAGTACCGGTGGTAGGATGTGAAGTGTTTTCCCCAGTGGTGACATAGATCTGAGCTCGTGCCGCATCGATTGTCGGCGTGGTCCAAATGGGCGCGCCGGAAGGGCCGCGCTGCTTAACGCCAGTGGAGCTCTCCATGCCAGTATACTGGGCCGCCGGCATGGTGTGGTATTCCCAGATCTTTGCGCCGGTGCGGACATTCAGTGCCGTGACGGCGCCGTGGTTTTCACAGCACTCGTAATTCGGATTCCCACCCGTGATAACACCCGAACCTGATACCGGAACAATGATGCGGTCTTCGTGAATGACCGGCGTGCCTGTAAGCATACCCTGATTGTTCGAAGCCTGACCGCTGGCAGTCCAGTTCTGTTCGCCAGTTTCAGCACTGATGGAGTGGATCATGCCGCGTTGATCGCTGAACACAAGGATCCCTTCACCATCAATAACCCCATAAGCCATAGAGGAGCGCAGGCGAGTGCCGGCGTTGTAAACCCACTTCGCGCAACCTGAATCGGTATCCAGGGCAAAAACGCGACTGGCATCTGTGGCCGAGTAGAAAATCGTCGAGCCGACAATCACTGGTGCTGCGCGCATGCTGGAAGTTGCTGGAAATGCTATCGCCCAGGCTAACTCCAGGTCAGACAGATCGGCGGTGGTCAGACCCGCCTGGGCTGCGCTGATATAGCGTGGGTTATTGCCCTCAGCATTGGTGTAGGTAAAAGATACTGTTTGGCTCAAGTCGACAGCCCGATCACCGGCTGCACACATGCTCGCTGTGACCCAGTCTTCGTCGCCCTCGCCGGCATCTTGCTGAGCCGATGCTGAATGTGCAAAAGCCAGACCAGTGACCAGCACGGTGGTCAGGCTCAGCAGTGCGCGAAAACGAGTTAGAAATTGGGAATAAATTGTCATAACAGTACCTTCTGGGTGAATCATCACAGGATGCGCGATTCCAATTAGGTTCGTCCGGGTCGCATGGTAAGTCATCATAAAACTGAAAGCCGGCGCCAAAAATACAAGAAATAGACCTCCAGCACCAGCTGTTACAGCCTATCCCCATATCAGTCTGCGGATTGGCTAAAAAAGCACTTGATAAATGAACCCGTGCGCAAGACCGCATTGAAACAATTTACGCCAAGTGTGCTGAAAAAGATTGTCAGGACTCTCAAATAATCTACAAAAGCAAAACCCAATATCTGTGTCTGCTGCAGCGCCGGTAATTGGGCAGAATACATTCCCAACTTCGGCTATATGTTCCGATGCACGCTCGACTGTGCACGCGTGATTGATACGGGAATCGGCATTGAGGCTGAGTTGTTGGATAGAACTTTCGATCCGTTCACTAGCACTATGCAAGCTGGTCTAGACAGTGGTTCAGGATTGACCATAGGCATGGGAACCGCGCGCCAAACTCAAGGGATTTATCGGAGTTCAGTCTGCGCCAGTGCGGGGGACGGAGCTGATGTTTTGCTTGCCGCTGCGGCGAGCTCAGCTAGAGGTCAGTTTTACTTCTGCTTGCTCTGAAACTTTCGCCGGTAGTGGCACGATCCTGGTTCTTGAGAGGGCAGGGTTCGAGATGCTGTGAGCAGACACGAGTGAAGCCTGCCTCAATTTCTATGATAGAACTATTAGAAGAAATAGACTTGGCGCTATTGTATGTGATTATACCAAGTATGTATGGCAGAAATATTATGAAGGAGCTCGGCGCTCGCTGATACATTCGCCACTTCTTTTTATATGCGACTATTCTGACGCAGAGATTCACATTGGTTTTTCCCTGGCGCAATACGTCGAGATGAATACCAAACTTTTAAACGCGACGAACTTTTGCGACAGATAAAAGGACTGTGGCAAACGGGGAGGTCAACAGGCTCACGCCGGCGCTGGAATAGCCAAGTTAGTATTAGCAGGTAAGTTAATCGAAAAAGCCACATGAATCGGGCCCAAGGGTACTTCTCGATAATACAATGCTATAAAATTTACTCATTCTGCTTTTAAAAAGACCTCGACGATGTGGTTTGAGCTGAGAGAGGAAATGTTGGGTGCCAGGGCAAAATCCAGTATGTTTAGCACTTCATAGATAGTAAAACTGTTGCCTGGCCATGCAATGAGTCAGGTCAAAGGAGCGTCAAGCTTGCAGATAGTGCCAAATTATCTCTTCCCCACGGCAGTGTGGAATACACTTTTCGATGACTGGGAGAGTTTTAATGCGACTCTGCTCGAGCAAATCTATCGCCTGAGAGACCAGGATCCTGCGGGTGTGGAAAATACGAATGTTAGAGGTTGGCAGAGTCCTAACAACGTGCAGAACCTTCCAGAGTTCGAGCCGCTGAACCTGCGTATCTTGCAAGTCTGTCAGCGGATTGCTGAGTCTCAGCACTTTCATCCTGATCTGGTCTTGCAGCATGAGGCCTGGATCAATATCAATCCCCCGGGCGCGTCAAACAAAATCCACTTTCACGCTAACTGCCATTTCAGCGGCATCTACTACATCAGCCTGAAGCCACCAGAGTGCGGCAGTATCTTTTTTCGTGACCCCCGGGTGGCTTCAAGAATGCTTACCTATCCCACGACTCAGCCAACCGAGTTTACTAGCGATGAAGTAAGGATGGACCCGGAGGCGGGGCGTATGTATGTATTCCCCGGCTGGCTGGAGCATGGGGTTGAAGAAAACCGAAGCGATCAGGACCGGGTGAGCATTGCTTTTAACGTAGTTGCTGGCAAACGCCAGGTAGATTAGCGAAACAGCTTGGCGGTCGTTAGCGCGGCTGTTTGAGCAAGCGCTCGTGTTAGCGAGTAGACTCTGAAGTTTTTAAGCAGGTTCATTCAAGACCGTGCAAGACCCACCGCACAATTCCAACAATCCTATGGGCACGCCTCCGACCGATGATCAGGTCTTGGAGCATGAGCAGATGCTCCAGACTGCTATGCAGCACCAGCGAGCTGGCCGCCTCGCTCAGGCAGAGCAGCTTTACCGACAGGTCCTGGCCTCCGACCCCCAACAACCTGTCGCACTGCATATGCTGGGGGTCCTGGCTCATATGGCAGGCCAGAGCGAGCTTGGAATCGAACTGATAGCGGCGGCCGTGGTGAGTGCGCCGCACTACGTGTCTGCGCACAATAATCTCGGCAATATGTTGCGAGAACTTGGGAGACTCGAGCAAGCTTTGGCAGCCTATGAGCGGGCCTTGGCGCATAAACCGGACTATGCCGAGGCGCTGGGGAATATTGGGTTGGCTCAGCAGGGTCTTGGCAGAACCGAGGAAGCTGTCAGCAGTTACCGCAGGGCGCTGGCAATCAAGCCAGAACTGGTAGATACCCAAAATAATCTCGGCAATGTCTTGTGCGAACTAGGTAAGCTAGATGAAGCCATGGTGTGCTACCGCAGGGCCCTAGAGATTCACCCGCGCTATGCCCAGATCCACTATAACCTCGGTGCAGCCCTCAAGCAGCAGGGCGAGTTGCACTTGGCTCTGGAGAGTCTACGCGAGGCAGTGCAACTGCAGCCTGACTTTGCTGCTGCGCATACTAGTCTGGCACTGACTCTGCAGCGACTGGGCCGGCTCGAGGATGCGGTGACTGGCTATCGACAGGCTTTATACCTGGAACCTGATAACCCGGTTTTCCTTGCCAACCTCGCCAATGCGCTGGATTTGCTTGGTGAGTTGGAGGAAGCGCTGGCATGCTACCGCAAGGCGCTGGCGCTCAATCCCAGGGCACGCGAGACCGCTGGCTCCATTGGTTCACTTTTGCTGGCCATGGGAAAGCTGGAAGAGGGATTGGTCATGGAGCGGCAAGGATTTGGTGTAGTGAAATTCGATCTCGAGCACGGCGTCAGTATCAAGAACGGAGCGGATTCAGTCGAATAGCCATGATTCGAGTGAAGCAGAGGGGATCTATCGTGCAAGAACAAAAAACAGTGCAAAGAATTGAAATTTCAGCCAGCGCAGAAATCCCCCATTTTATCGGCGCTTGGACAATCGAGCCGCTGTCCTTGTGTGATGAGTTGATAGCATTTTTTGAGGCACACCCGGATAACCAGTCCCAGGGTAAGATCGCAGGCGGTTTAAACACCGAATCAAAGCAATCCACCGACCTGACAATCCGGCCGCGGGAGCTGCAGCAGTCAGACCACCTGCCGGTGCGCGACTACCTGGACGCACTCTTCGCCTGTTACACAGATTACCTCGAACAATGGCCCTTCCTGAAGGGGGTGATGCCGAGCATGGAATTAAGCTCATTTAATATCCAGCGTTATCAACCCGGTGGGCATTTCCTCAAGCTGCACTCTGAGCGAACTACGTTGGCAACCTCCCACCGGGTGCTGGCCTGGATGACATACCTGAACGACGTTGAAGATGGTGGTTCAACCGAATTTGTGCAGCAGAGTATTGAGGTGCAGCCGAGCAGGGGCAAAACCCTGATTTGGCCTGCAGAGTGGACCCACGCCCATCGTGCCAATGTGCTGAATTCAGGCGCTAAGTACATCATCACCGGCTGGATTCATTTCCCACCCAGTAAAACAGCCTGACAAGCTGATCTGCCCATTTTTCCTGGCCCCTGGTGCGCTGCAAATGGAGCCAGTGACTCTCTTGTAGCGCTTTGTTTTCAATAACCTATGTGCACCAAGGTCAGGTGTTTTGAGGAATCGGTGGGGCGTTTCTGAAACGCAAAAAATGATTCGAATCATAAGTATTATCTATTCATATTCTTCTAAATTTTGCGCTTAAAGTCCCAAAATCGAACGCTATATCTATAAAAAATGTTATTTATCAATGGGATGAATTTCAGGGGATTGCTTCGCCCACAAATGAAATACACTTAGTTAAATAATTAATTTGGGCTTGTGTAACATCTTGTTGCAGTCTATCCTCGTAGGCTGGAGGTCATGCACACCCATGGTAAGTGCGTGATTTCCTATAAAAAAAGAAGCTTCTAAATTAAAAGAAATTTGGAGAGATTGTATGCAGTTTAAAATTCCACATAAGCGTAGTTTGCTTTGTTCGGCGATTTCCATGTCTCTTCTTCCTATATCTGGTGTGTCGCTAGCGCAAGACCAGGTAGAGGAAGTGGTAGTCACGGGTTCATTCATTCGTCGAAGTGAAGGATTCACCCAGGCTTCATCAGTGACTCAGCTCAACGCAGCTGACCTGGAAGCCCAAGGTACTTTGAACCTGGGTGAGGTGGTACAAAACCTCACTTTTGTAAACGGTGCTGCTTCGTCAGTAACCAATACTATTCAGGGTACTGACTCCCGTTCTACTTCAATCGACCTCCGTGGTCTTGGCGCGAGTTCTACACTGACCTTGCTGGATGGCAAGCGTCTGGTGAACCAGAACGTAAACGCCTTGATTCCCACCATCGCGATCCAGCGCATGGATATCGTTGCTGACGGTGCTGCGGCACTTTACGGTAATGAGGCGGTGGCAGGTGTGGTCAATTTTGTACCTTACACATCCTATGACGGCTTTAAGGTTGATTCCTATGCCGAACAGGATTCTCGTGGCGATTATGATGAGCATTCCGTGCAGATGTTATGGGGTGGCGAAATCGGCGACGTAGACGTGGTAGTTGCTGGTCAATTCCGTCAGAACAGCCGCCTTGGTTGGGATGAGCGCAGCTTGTTGGCCAACTCCGGTCTAACTGTTTCATCTAACGCACCGGGTAACTGGTATACCCCTGATCGTGGCCCAGATGGTCTCTACACTGGCTCGCGCTCCCGCACGCCAGACCCGTCCTGTCGTCCAGGTTCTGAGCGTACTGACTACTCTCGAGATCAGATCGCCAACGAGTTTGGTAATCTGCTAGGGTCCAGCTGCTTCTTTGATTTCGGAGATAACCGCTCCTATCGCGAACCTACCGAGACAACCCAGTTCTATGCCAACGCAACTTGGGATGTCAGCGATGACCTGACTTTGAAAGCACAAGCATTCCGCACTAGGCTGGCGGAGAGGACCTACACCTCGACCTCCAATCCGGGTAATTCCCG
>DLPV01000001.1 GCA_002477465.1 Gammaproteobacteria bacterium UBA7449
ACTGCGCTTGCGGCTGGCATCGCCTGCTCATCAGAATCGATCGATTCAGACACGGTCTTGATGTTTGCAGCGTGCAGTCCTTTAGGGCCCTCAACTGTGTCGAAAGACACTAGCTGGCCTGCCTTGAGGGTTTTATATCCTTCCATGCCGATTGCGGAATAGTGAGCGAAAAGATCGTCGCCACCTTCATCGGGTAAAATAAAACCAAATCCCTTGGCATTATTAAACCACTTAACTTGCCCGGTACTCATATGATTCTCCGTGCTTATTATTATTTCTTTTAATTATTTTGCCGTGACTCCCAGCCACGAACACGACTCTTACACCATCGACAACAAAATGTCAAAAGTCCTACATTTTGCCCGGGGACAATTAAACTGGATGGGGCATTGAAACGTAGAAACTAATACCCATCTAACCCAATGTTATTGGGACTTGGCTGCGACCTGTCTAACACCGACAAAGCCCTTTTCTTAACCGGCAATCTGACGCAAAATAATTGAGGCTGGTTATGTCGACTCCACGCTTTGAAACACCACATATGAGTATCCACGACAAACATCTACTAGACTCAGAGATGAACAATCTGCCCATGCAGCCAAACAATTCGCAAGGCGAGGGTGATAGTGATCATGACACTGGTTTTGCGGCTACCACCGAAAAGCCAAAGCTTAAACAGCCTCCGCTCTATAAAGTTATCCTGATTAATGATGACTACACGCCAATGGATTTCGTGGTCGAGATTCTGCGATCGTTTTTTAACATGAACGTAGAGAAGGCAACTCAGATCATGCTAAAAGTTCATACAGAGGGAAAAGGGGTGTGTGGCGTATACAGTAAGGATGTAGCAGAAACCAAGGCGGCCCAGGTAAACGATTATTCTCGAGAATGTGAACAACCGCTCCTTTGTTCCGTAGAAGTTGATAGATAGTAATGAGCAACAGCGCTAACCCAGTCTGGATTCAGTATGTTAAGTAAAGATTTAGAAGCTACACTCAATTATGCATTTAAAGGTGCACGGAAAAAACGTCATGAATTCATGACGGTAGAGCACCTTTTGCTCGCGCTGCTTGATAATGAGATTGCATCAAACGTGCTCTTGGCATGCGATTGTGACCTGAGTAGATTGCGCGGCGAACTGATAGATTTTGTGGATGCGACTACTCCCCTGATCCCGGAATCGGAATCCTCGCGGGAAACCCAGCCGACCCTGGGCTTCCAGCGTGTCCTGCAGCGCGCAGTTTTTCACGTGCAGTCTTCTGGCAAACGCGAAGTCACGGGTGCGAACGTGCTGGTGGCCATCTTTTCTGAACAGGAAAGCCAGGCTGTTTACTTCCTGAAGCAACAGGACATAGCGCGTATCGATGTGGTGAATTACATCACTCACGGCATTTCCAAGATTCCTGGACACGCCGGTAGCAATGAGGCCAGTCCTGAGCAACAGGAGGAAGAAACACAGGGAGAACCTTCTGCCAATCCGCTGGACAGTTTTGCAACTAACCTGAACGCTGAAGCTGAAGCGGGGCGCATAGATCCGTTAATCGGCCGCGAGGACGAAGTGACTCGTGTGGTGCAGGTGCTGTCGCGTCGCCGCAAGAATAACCCCTTGCTGGTGGGTGAATCCGGCGTTGGTAAGACAGCCGTGGCGGAAGGGCTTGCCAAGCTGATCGTTGAGAAACAAGTACCTGAGGTCCTTTCTGAAAGTATTATCTACTCCCTGGATCTGGGTGCATTATTAGCTGGCACCAAGTATCGAGGCGATTTCGAGAAGCGATTCAAAGCCCTATTGGCCGAGTTGAAAAAGGACGAGCATGCCGTTCTGTTTATCGATGAGATTCATACTATTATTGGGGCTGGAGCCGCATCCGGTGGCGTGATGGACGCTTCTAATCTGCTGAAGCCGGTTCTGACTTCAGGACACCTGCGCTGCATCGGATCCACCACTTATCAGGAATATCGCGGTATCTTCGAGAAAGACCGTGCCCTGTCTCGCCGCTTCCAGAAAATTGATGTGGACGAACCCGATGTCGACACCACCTACAAAATTCTCAAAGGGCTCAAATCCCGTTTTGAGGAACACCATAATCTCCGCTATAGCGACAGTGCACTAAAAGCAGCCTCTGAGCTTGCTGGTCGTTACATAAACGATCGCTATATGCCTGACAAAGCCATTGATGTCATTGACGAAGCCGGCGCCTTTCAGCGTTTGCTGCCGCAGAGCAAGCGCAAGAAAATGATTCAAGTCACGGACATGGAAAAAGTAGTGGCCAGTATTGCCAAGATACCGCCGAAGCACGTATCCAGTTCAGACATCGATGCGCTGAAAAACCTGGAAGGTAACCTGAAGATGGTTGTTTTTGGCCAGGACGAGGCGGTCGACTCCCTGGCGACCGCGATCAAGCTATCCCGCGCTGGCTTGAATGAACAAGAGAAACCCATTGGCTCCTTCCTGTTTTCAGGGCCTACAGGTGTGGGCAAGACTGAGGTTAGTCGCCAACTCGCCAAGATTATGGGTATAGAATTGCTTAGATTCGACATGTCTGAGTACATGGAGAGACATACTGTTTCGCGACTGATTGGCGCACCACCAGGATATGTGGGGTTTGACCAGGGCGGGCTGCTGACCGAGGCGGTGACCAAGAATCCACATTGCGTCCTGCTGCTGGATGAGATTGAAAAGGCCCACCCTGATGTGTTCAACCTGCTGCTGCAGGTCATGGATCACGGTACTCTCACTGATAACAACGGCCGCAAGGCGGACTTCCGAAATGTCATTCTGGTGATGACCACCAATGCGGGAGCTCAGGAAATGTCCCGTGCCTCCATAGGCTTCACGGAACAAGATCACACGACCGACGGCATGGAAGTCATCAAGAAGGCCTTCACCCCGGAATTCCGCAATCGCCTCGATGGCATCATACAATTTGGCGCACTGACCCCGGAAACTATCCGCACGGTGGTGGATAAATTTCTGATGGATCTCCAGGTGCAACTGGATGAGAAGGGTGTGCTGCTGCACGTGGACGCAACGGCACAAGACTGGTTCGTAGACAATGGCTACAGCGAATCCATGGGTGCACGCCCAATGGCGAGACTAATCCAGGAGAAACTCAAAAAGGCACTGGCAGAAGATATTCTGTTTGGTGAGCTGGCGGGTGGGGGTGATGTCTACGTGACCGCCGATAAGGATATCGAAATTGAGATTAAAGGCCGCCAGCAGAAGTCAGATAAAGCGCTTACCAAGGCTGAGTAGGCGCCAGTCCAGCGATTGAGTTCGCTTAGCGGGCGCGGTAAGTGATACGACCCTTGGTCAAATCGTAGGGGGTGAGTTCAACTCGCACCTGATCACCGGTAAGAATACGAATATAGTTTTTACGCATCTTGCCTGAAATGTGGGCAGTTACGATGTGTCCATTCTCTAATTTCACACGAAACATAGTATTAGGAAGGGTATCTACGACTTCACCTTCCATTTCGATTTGATCTTCCTTCGCCATCGGATCTCCAGAGTACTTTCAGGTGGCGCATTGTGCCGGATTTCAAGACGTTTCGCAAAACCAAAACGCTCGCTCTAGCAGCCTCTCCGGGGCGGTTTACTTCGCCAACACCCAACGCCCGTTGATCAGCATCTCAAGGGGCCGAAATTTGCTCTTGTACTCCATTTTGCCGCAACCCTTAATCCAGTAGCCAAGGAATAGGTAGGGCAGCCCCAATTCCTGACACTTCTTAATCTGCCAGAGAATGGCAAAGTTGCCCAGTGAACGTTGGCTCTGGTCGGGATCAAAGAATGTGTATACCGCCGACAGTCCCTGTTCCAGAAAATCTACCACGCTGACAGCAAGTAATTCGTCCTGCTCGTAGCACAGGAAGAAGCGCGTATCGACCATCTTGGTTTTGATAAACGCTTCGTATTGCTCGAGTGAAGCAGGAAACATATCGCCGTCCAGGTGTCTCTGGTTTATATAGCGCTGGTATAATCCATAGGCAAATTCGTCAGTTAGGTCACTTTTCTCAACCATACGCAAAGATTCATTGCGGCGTAAAATACGCCTTTGACTGCGATTGAATTGAAATTCCGCAACCGGCACTCGGCAGGAAATACAGGCCTGACAAAAATCACAGTCAGGCCGATACAGGTGAGCTCCGCTGCGGCGATAACCCAAATCACTGAGTTTGCTATTGAGAGCCTTGTCTATAACGAGATCAGGATCCACGAATACCGTGGCGGCCTGTTCCGAGTCCTTGTAGCTGCAGGGATGAGGCGAGGTGCGAAACAGCCGCACCGAGCTGATAATTTTGTTGTTAGATTGCATCGATAGCTAGTTGAAAATCATCATCAAATTTCCATGGGCCTGGCTGGAGATCATAGGCCGACAGATCGCGTAACTGAACGCAGAAATTGTGGCGACTGATTTCTTCCGCCCCCATCGAGAGCAAATGCTGAGAGCTCACCTGACAATCAATTAGCCCAAACTGCCATCGCTGAAGTTGTAGCGCCAGGGCAATCAATGCAATCTTGGAGGCATTGGCTTGCCTGCTGAACATCGATTCGCCAAAGAATACCTTACCCAGAGCTACCCCATAGAGTCCACCAACAATTGCCGAACCGGCCCACACCTCAATAGAGTGGGCAAGCCCCAACTCATGAAGCTGGATATAGGCTGCCTGCATTTCATCAGTGATCCAGGTTCCCGCTGCGCTATCCCGCTCCGACTTGCAGCTGTGAATAACAGCTGCAAAATATGTATCCATGGTAATCAGATAGGGTTGTTTCCTGATTAGCTTTCTCATGCTGCGCGAAATCTTCACGTGTTCGGGATACAGCACTAATCTGGGGTCCGGGGACCACCAGAGCACGGGTTGCCCCATTTCGAACCAGGGAAAGATACCCTGGCTGTAGGCTGTCACCAGCCAATCTGAAGACAGTTTCCCTCCTGCCGCAAGCAGACCATCCGGGTCCGCCAATGCGGTTTCGACAGGCGGAAACGCCGGTTCCGCATCGGGGTCGAGCCAGGGCAGGGGCATCAGCTTAATGGCATAAGGGTAGCGCTCTCAGACTTGACCTATCAGTCGTCGAGAAATTTCTCCGCATCCAGCGCCGCCATGCATCCAAAGCCAGCGCTGGTTACTGCCTGGCGATAAACCTGATCGGCAATATCGCCAGCCGCGAATACGCCCTGCACGCTGGTCTGGGTTGCCATGCCGCCTAGCCCGGTACTCACCACTACGTAGCCGTTTTTCATTTCCAACTGGTCTTTGAATATCTCTGAATTCGGCACGTGACCAATGGCGATGAATACGCCATCTACAGCAAGATCGGTCGCTTCACCGCTGGCAGCATGTTTAATGCGGGCACCGGTGACACCCATATCGTCACCTATAACTTCGTCCAACACGTGATCCCACAGAATTGTTACTTTCCCTTCATCGACTCGCTCAAATAGTTTCTTCTGCAGAATCTTTTCGGCACGCAGCGCATCTCTGCGGTGCACAAGGGTGACATGGGAACAGATATTTGACAGGTAGAGAGCTTCCTCAACAGCAGTATTGCCGCCTCCGATTACGGCAACTGGCTTGTTTCGATAGAAAAAACCGTCGCAGGTGGCACAGGCGCTGACGCCTTTACCCATGAATGCCTGTTCCGATTCAAGCCCGAGGTATTGGGCTGAGGCGCCAGTGGCAATGATCAACGCATCACAGCTATAGGTGGCGGAGTCGCCACTCAGCTTGAAGGGTCTCTGGTTCAGCTCTACTGCATTGATATGATCAAAAATAACCTGAGTATCAAAGCGCTCCGCATGATTTTTCATTCTCTCCATCAAATCGGGACCCTGTAAACCCTCCACATCACCAGGCCAATTATCTACGTCCGTGGTAGTCGTTAACTGACCACCTTGAATGAGACCGGTAATAAGCACGGGATCCAGATTCGCGCGCGCAGCATAAACTGCCGCGGTATAGCCCGCTGGTCCTGAACCTAGAATGATGAGGCGATGGTGCTGAACGTCTGACATGGAGTGCTTCCTGGGTAGTTGAGAGGCGCGCGGCTCAAATCAATGTTGAGACTGCCGACCGGTTTTTAAAGTCTAGTCAGCTATTCTACCCAGAAGCGCACAGCTTGAGCAGCTCTGAAGCGGAATGGACGGTGAATTTCGATTAATGTCGATCGGCCCCCATTTGCTCTTTTCGGTCTTAATACTCTGGCGCATGCGCCCGATAACCTAAGGATAAGTTGAAGAGTTTTGGGCAGGGAGAGGAGCCCAGGCTGGAGAAAACAGTTGCACTGAGAAACGGCAGCTCATCGCCTATCTCGAATCCTTCGTATAAACTATCCCCAGGTATCTGAATAAATTGAAGAATATCGCAGTGGAAAAATTCGATCCCAAGGCAGAAGTCAGCTCACTGATGCAGCGTTTGACCCGTGAGGGTCTGCTCATTGTTTACTTCCTGATGGCACTCTATCTGATCATTGCGCTGGTCAGCTATTCCCCTAGTGACCCCGGTTTTACCACTACGGGCAGTGGTGATGATGTGGCCAATGCCGTAGGGGTCTATGGGGCCTGGCTGTCGGATATCTTACTGCATTTGTTTGGCTACCTGGCCTATGGCTTCCCGGGTCTACTCGCTTTTAAGGTGGGCACTTCATTTCGCGATGAAGAGCTGAATGCTGAGTTTTCATGGGCAATGTTCGGATTTAAGACATTGGGTTTCTTTTTGCTGATGTTGTCAGCTTGCGGACTCGCAACGCTGCATTTCAGCGTCAGCGAGGGTACTCCCTATATCGCTGGCGGTGTGCTGGGCTCGATCGTGGTTGACCTTGGTGTGCCCCTGCTGGCCAGCTTAGGTAGTACCTTGCTTTTCTTCGCCATCTTTTTGTTTGGGCTCACGATTACAGCAGCCATTTCGTGGCTTGATGTAATCGACCGATTGGGTGCGCTGACCCTACAAAGCAGCAGCCTGGTGGTTGATAAATCGCGCAAGTGGGTAGAGAACAAGAAACAGGAACTCGCGACCCGTGAGCGGTTGGAGTCACGCAAGAAGGTGTTGGACATCCACATCGAGAAAGAGAAAAAGCGCGTACCACCAACCATCAAGGAACCACTTGCCAAAAAAGTTGTGAAAAGCCCGCGGGTTGAGAAAGAGCGCCAGGGCACTCTATTTGAGGTCAGCTCTGTGAAAGAGCTCCCGGCAATTGGTTTACTGGATGCCTGGCAGGAAACCAACGTATCTGGTTTTTCAAAGAAATCGCTGGAAGCCATGTCCAAGTTACTGGAGCTGAAGCTCAAGGATTTTGGCATTGAAATTGAAGTGACTGCAGTCAACCCAGGGCCGGTGATCACCCGTTTCGAGGTTCAACCCGCCCCCGGAGTAAAAGTCAGTCGCATCACCAATCTTGCCAAGGATTTGGCACGTTCACTGGCAGTGATATCGGTTCGCGTAGTGGAGGTTATACATGGCAAAACCGTCATAGGTATTGAAATTCCCAATGAAAAGCGAGAGATCATTCAGCTGAGTCAGGTGCTTAGCTCCTCGGAGTTCGATCGCGCTGGCTCCCCAGTCAGTATGGCCCTGGGGCATGACATTGTCGGTAAACCGGTGATTGTGGATCTGGCTAAAATGCCGCACTTGCTGGTAGCAGGTACCACCGGCTCCGGCAAGTCCGTGGGCATTAACGCCATGATCCTGAGCCTGCTGTTCAAGTCTACTCCTGAGCAGGTTCGTATGATCATGATCGACCCCAAGATGCTCGAATTAAGCGTGTATGACGGCATTCCGCACTTACTGACACCTGTCATAACAGACATGAAAGATGCCGCCAATGGTCTGCGCTGGAGCGTCGCCGAAATGGAGCGGCGCTACAAACTGATGTCAGCTCTCGGGGTTCGGAATCTGGCAGGCTTTAACAAGAAGGTCAGCGATGCCAGGAAGACAGGTAAGCCCATCATAGATCCCACCTGGCAACCCGATCCAATGCTGCTGGCAGAAGAGCAATCGGCACCGGAGCTGGAGCCCCTTCCCAGCATTGTCGTGATCGTTGATGAATTGGCGGACATGATGATGGTCGTGGGGAAAAAAGTCGAAGAACTTATCGCTCGAATCGCACAAAAAGCCCGCGCTGCTGGCATTCACCTGATTCTCGCGACCCAGCGACCTTCAGTCGATGTGCTGACGGGCCTGATCAAAGCCAATGTACCGACTCGTCTTTCGTTTATGGTGCAGTCCAAAGTTGACTCTCGCACTATCCTAGGTGAAGGGGGTGCTGAGCAGCTGCTGGGGCACGGGGATATGCTGTTTCTGCCCCCAGGCGGCGGCGTTCCGACCCGAGTCCATGGCGCCTTTGTTAGTGATGAGGAGGTCCATCGCGTTGTGGCGGACTGGAAACGCCGTGGCGAACCGGTTTATATCAATGCCATCACCAGCAGTTCAGAAGATTTTGACATGTCAGGTGGCGGCGGTGCTGGTGGAGAAGGGGAGGAAGATGATGCCATGTATGATGAGGCGGTGCGTTTCGTGACCGAATCTCGCAAAGCCTCGATTTCCGCCGTGCAGCGTAAACTCCGCATTGGCTACAACCGGGCCGCACGCATGATAGAATCTATGGAAGCCGCGGGCGTGGTGTCGGAAATGGGCAGCAACGGTTCGCGGGAGGTGATCGCGCCCCCGCCGCCTCGCGATTAATCCGTTTCGAGAGCTCTATTATGCGCAGTTTGCTGACAGCAGTTGCTGTCGTTTGCAGTATTCATATTACTCCTGGCCCCCTATTTGCGCAGGAAACACCTCGCGAAAAACTGGATGGTCTGCTACTGGACATTGAAACCCTCAGTGCCTCTGTCACACAGCTGATCTTGGAATCCGATGGCGCGGTGCTGGAAGAGAGCGCGATTCAGATGCACCTGCTGCGGCCGGATGGATTTTATTGGGAAACCCTGGACCCATTCCCTGAACTGGTTGTGACCGACGGTAATACCCTTTGGAATTACCAACCCGATCTGGAGCAGGTTGTGATTGAGGACTGGGACAGCACCCGCTCAGAACTGGCGGCACAGCTGTTAAGTGGCCGCACAGATAGGCTAAGTGAAGAATACCGCATCGATCTGATACCTGATGCCGAAGACAACGAGTCTCTGTTTCAGCTCCACCCACTGGATGCAGATAGCGTTTACCGCGTAATCCGGATTAGCTTTTTTCAGCAGGAGCTTGAATCTATTCACCTAGATAACAAAAACGGCCAACAGACCCTGTGGCAGTTTTCAAATCTGCGGCGCAATCAGGGGCTCGAACAAAAACTGTTCGAATTTGAGCCGCCTGCTGGTATAGAAATCGTCGATAACAGTTCCAGTGGACGCTAGAGGAAGACCATGCCCACATATGTCGCAATAGCTATTGGTGGTGCTTTTGGCGCTGTCATCCGTTATTGGCTCAGCACCAGCGTGGAGCACCTGAACGGATCAACGTTTCCGCTAGGAACATTCAGCGTCAACGTGTTTGGCAGCTTTTTGATGGGGGCACTCTTCATCCTGTTCATGGAAAAAGCAGAGCTAATAGCAGCCTATAGACCGCTGCTGGCAATTGGTTTTCTCGGCGCCATGACCACGTTTTCCACTTTTTCCTTGGACGCTTTTTTGTTGTTTCAACAAGGTCACTACAATACCGCTCTTTTTTACGTACTCAGCAGCGTGATCATCTGCATCTTTGCCGTCTACTTCGGCATGTTATTGGCACGCGCTGTGCTCTAACCTCAACAGACACTTAATTGACCCGGAACCTCTCATGTTAGACCCGAAATGGATTCGTTCTGAACCCGAAAAAATTGCTGTCCAGTTAAAGAAGAAAAAGTTTGAACTGGATGTGCATCGCCTGAAAGCTTTAGAGGAAGAGCGCAAAACCTTGCAACTTGATACTGAAGCGTTGCAGAACGAGCGCAATTCGCGTTCCAAGGAAATCGGCAAAGCGAAAGCGGCTGGTGCAGACATTTCAGAAATTTTAGCCTCAGTAGAAGGCATGAAGCAGCAGCTGGAAATCAAGAAAGAAGAATTATCAGCCATCCAGAAACAACTGCATGAATACATGTTGGGAATTCCCAACGTACCTGATACCGAAGTACCAGAAGGCAATAGCGAAGAAGACAACCGGGAAATTAGTACCTGGGGCACAGCAAGAACTTTCAGCGGCGAGATAAAGGACCATGTCGAACTGGGAGAGGGGTTGGACAACGGTCTGGATTTTGCCTCTGCCACCAAGCTGACTGGCTCGCGGTTTGTCGTCATGCGCGGGCAAATTGCCCGACTCCATCGCGCACTGACTCAATTCATGCTTAATACCCATACCGACGAGCATGGCTATACCGAACTCAACGTACCCTATATCGTCAATCAGGAATCACTGTTTGGCACCGGTCAGCTGCCCAAGTTCGAAGAGGACCAGTTCAAACTGCAGGGGGATCACCAGTTCTACCTGATACCGACAGCAGAAGTTCCCGTAACTAACCTGGTTCGTGACGAAATACTGGAGGCCGATAGCCTGCCCCTGAAATTTGCCAGCCATACGCCCTGTTTTCGCAGTGAAGCAGGCAGCTATGGCAAAGATACACGGGGTATGATCAGGCAACACCAGTTTGAGAAAGTGGAGCTGGTGCAGATAGTTACACCTGATTCCTCTACCTTGGCACTGGAGGAATTGACCGGCCACGCTGAAGTCATATTGCAGAAGCTCGAATTGCCTTACCGCAAGGTACTGCTTTGTGGCGGCGATCTAGGCTTCTCTTCTGTGAAGACCTACGACCTGGAAGTCTGGCTGCCATCGCAGAATACTTACCGAGAAATTTCCTCCTGTAGTCTGTTTACCGACTTTCAGGCGCGACGCATGCAGGCGCGCTGGCGCAATCCCGCTACAGGTAAACCAGAACTCGTGCACACCGTAAATGGGTCAGGCCTTGCTGTAGGTCGCACCCTGGTTGCCATCCTGGAAAATTACCAGGACGATCAGGGTAGAGTACACATACCACAAGCGCTTCAGCAATATATGAATGGAATAGAGATTATCGGCTGATGGAGTTCCTGCCGGTATTTCTCAATATCAGGGACAGGAAATGCGTCATTGTTGGAGGAGGGGAAGTCGCTGTTCGCAAGGCGCGCCTGCTGTCGCGCGCCGAGGCTAAGCTTCACATCATTGCCCCTCAGCTCAATACTGAAATGCAGTCTCTTTGCAAAGCTCAGGCTGCAATTGTCACCATCGGCGCTTTCGAACCCTCTCAGCTAGCTGGCGCCGTGTTGGCGATAGCGGCCACCGATGACATTAAAACTAATATCGCCGTTAGTGTGGCCGCAAAAGAATACAACATCCCGGTCAATGTGGTTGATGAACCCAAGTACTGCACTTTCATCACACCAGCCGTTGTCGACCGCTCACCTCTAGTCATCGCCATCTCCAGCTCTGGAAGCTCCCCAATACTCACACGCCAGGTCAAAGCGTTGAATGAAACCATGCTGCCAGCCCGTATGGCTGAACTGGCTACGCTTTTGCGGGAGTTTCGTGATCCGGTACAGGAGTCGCTCTCTAATTTTGAGGACCGGGTAAAATTCTGGGAAGGCGTTCTCGATAGCGAGATCCCAGAACTTGTCTATAGTGGACAGTTAGAGCAGGGTAGGGACAAGTTGGCAGCGCGCCTGACTAATAAAACTGCGATTGATTCTACTGGTGAAGTGTACCTGGTTGGTGCTGGACCAGGAGACCCGGATCTACTCACTCTTCGGGCTCTGAGGCTGATGCATAAGGCTGACATCGTACTCTACGACCGCCTGGTCTCGGACGAAATTATGTTTCGCATCCGACCGGACGCCGAGCGAATCCACGTGGGCAAGGCACGTTCAGAGCACAGCGTCGAGCAGGGGAAAATCAATCAGATGCTGGTTGACTTTGCCCGTGCAGGAAAACGAGTGCTGCGCTTGAAGGGTGGGGACCCGTTTGTGTTTGGCCGTGGTGGCGAAGAGTTGGATTCCCTTGCGGAGGCGCGGATTCCTTTCCAGATTGTGCCAGGGATTACCGCCGCGACCGGCTGTGCCGCCTATGCAGGCATTCCATTGACTCATCGAGACTATGCCCAGTCGGTGCGATTTCTAACCGGGCACACCAGAGATGGCAAGCTGGATCACGCTTGGCCTGAGTTGGCCGGAAAACACCAGACCCTAGTGTTCTATATGAGCTTGAGCGGTCTAGCTGAAATTTGTAGACAGCTAATTGCTCATGGCATGCCGAGCTCAACACCTTCTGCAGTTATTCAGCAGGGTACTATTTCATCTCAGCGAGTCGTGTGTGCTGAGCTGAAGAATCTGCCGGTCCAGGTTGAAGAAGCTAAACTCAAGGCGCCAACTCTCACTATTATTGGCGATGTAGTTTCATTGAGAGATAAACTGGCGTGGTTTGGTGAGCATTAAGTACTTTGGTTACACTCATTGCCATTGCAGTTCACGAAACGTTACTAAATACAATTGTCGGGTTTGGGTAAGCCCGCAATTTTCGCCGCGGTCTTGGCGGCACTACCACCAAATAATTTCATGATGTAAACACTGCGGCCTTTTTCGGCGCCCAGTTCCTTTTTCATGTAGTTTATCAAAGCGCGGCTGGCAGGTGATATCTGGTATCTGAGATGAAACTTGCGTAATAAATTGATGACTTCCCAGTGTGCCGGCGTAAGGCTAATACCCTCTCCTGCAGCAAGGTTTTGAGCGGCGGATTCTGTCCAATCGTCGAGATTCCTGAGATAGCCTTCCTTGTCTACGTTGATGTTTTCCAAATTCAACCCTTCTTACCCGACTTGGTTCTGCGTGGCACTCACGTTTTAGAACCAGCTAACCGTCTTACTATGCTGAACCGTAAGTTCGACAAACTTGTGGTAACCGACAACTTCAACCAAAGCATCTTGCTTATCCCGCAAACCGCGCGCAACAAGATCTTCACGCAGCCCGTAGACATAATTGTCACGCGAGATCAATGAGAGTGATTTCTTGTCACAGCAGTAGTAGACCCCATCTTCGATAAACAGAATTTCATCACCTGGATTAATGATCTTTAAGCAGGCTTGAAGCAGCTCATGTTGCGAGCTGCGACTTATAGTATGCAAACTGCTCATAGATTGATCACAAAATCAGATTGATTAATTAGCGCACGCATTTGCGTAGCATCAAGCAAGGTTACGGGTATTGTGAGATCACCAGCTTCCAAATTGCGTTTCTGTAAGCTCTCATAATCTACGCAAACTTCATCAATGCCATACAGATCCAGAGTCTCCAGTGCATTACCCAAAGTCTTGGCCTGAATAGGCTCGCCATTCTGGTTAGCCAACAACTGGTAAACCCCGTCATCCATGAACAGATAGTTGACCTCTTGTTCGAACACCGCCGTCGCCAGGGCGGCATCCAGGCTCATCTTGGGACGGTTACTGCCATAGGGTGCTGTGCGACTAATAAAAGTAAAAGCTTTCTTGCTCATGGGAAGCAGTCCTTCATTAGCCGAAATTGATCAGTCGATCTGACTGCAGCGCAGCGTCAACCAACTGACCGAGACCGGCGATGTCAGAGCTTTCAAACAGCGAGACACTATCTTTCTCATGGCGCTCAGCTTCTCGAGGGTTGATGATGCCGCGACTAATTGCAGATGACACGCAGGCTATAGATTCAATCTCGTGGCTTTCGATAAGCTGATGCCAGGCCTGAGGTAAATTGATTTCGTCTTGGGGTGAAACCGCCAGGGCATTGAGGGTGAATACACCGTCTCCATAGAAAAAGACTCTATAGATGTCATGTCCTTGATCCAGCAGGTTGCGGGCAAACTGATAGGCAGTCATAGATGCCTGGGAGGAGAAAGGAGAAGAACAGACGACGAGGGAAAATTTCACGGCTTGCTCTTGCGCAGTCTAATTGGTCTGAAAGTTATTTTGGCCAAAGAAAAAGCCCCAGGCAAGCTGGGGCTTTCAACGGTCATCTTGGCTAATTCAGGGTGATTAATCATCACCTGAAAAGGCCATGAGCAGGTGCAGCAGGCTCATGAAAATATTGTACAGCGAGACATACAGGGTAATGGTTGCAAGAATATAGTTGCGCTCACCACCGTGAATAATTTCGCTGGTCTGGTACAGAATCACAGCGCTAGAGAAAAACATAAAGCCAACGGACATCGCCAGCTGCAGGGCCGGCATTTGCCAAATCAGACTGATGACAATCGCCGCGATCAGGACAAGACAACCCGCCGCGATAAAGCCACGCAGGAAAGAAAAGTCCTTGCGAGAAACCAAAACCCATCCACTCAGACCAAAAAAGATGAAGGCGGTGCCACCAAGGGCAGTCGTGACGATTTCGCTGCCGCCCTGGCTAGCCATCAGATAGCCAATCAACGGACCAATACCGTAGCCAATAAATCCGGTAAAACCGAAAGTGGTCAGTAGTCCCCAAGGACTGCGGGCAAGGGCATGGGTCGCAAACAAGAAACCATAGGCTCCGATCAGGAATACCCAGGGGCTGAGCGGGGGCGCGTTGAAACTCATAGCGGCCGTAAGCGTACTAAACGCCAGCGTCATGGCCAGAAGTAGATACGTATTCTTGAGAACCTTATTGACCGCTAGGGCCGATTGTTGGCCGTGGGCAATGGTCAAATCAACTTCGTTCATCATATTCTCCAGCAGTAATGGTTTATCAGTGTAACGACTAACTGTGGTGGCACTTTACTATTTACTTCACTAGTCACGTCTCTAGCACGGACTAGATATATTAATGGGGGCAGATAGGCAGGTATTCAATGCGCAGAACGCGCGGATACCAGCCATGGCCCGCAGCAATTATCATACCTGTAAGCCTCGCGAAATCAACGCATTTCGGGGCCTGTGTACCATTAGAGGCAGTTTTGTCCTTCCCCCGGACACACCAGTTAGTGTAATATTTTCCTTTACCGCGGAGGGGTGGCAGAGCGGTTGAATGCACTGGTCTTGAAAACCAGCGAGGGTGAAAGTCCTCCGAGAGTTCGAATCTCTCCTCCTCCGCCAGTAATCATGCGGCCTCCAGAGGAGTTGGGGGTCAAAATAGGGGAAAAATAGGGGAATCCTGTTTTCACTTGATCTCGATCTTGGACTCCAGGATCGAGTTATCGACTTCGCTGAATTCTTCAATAAACTGGCTGTACGCCGATATCGTAACCACACGCCGATTATCACCCCAGCAAAATGCTCCTCAGCGTCCTCAGTCGGATAAAAGCCGAGAGTAAATAGCCTCCTCAAACCTTTCTAAAACCTCTAAGTGAGATTCATCTTCGAAAGGTAAATATTGCATCAAAAGAAGGGCTGCAATATTTCTTTCTCTATCAATCCAAAACTTAGTGTTAAATAAGCCAGCCCATGACAGAGAACCCGGAGCTCTTTTATCTTCATCTTGTGACTCACTTATTTGAAAGCCGAGCCCCCAAGTATCAATCCCGGCACCCTGAGGAAAAGCTTTTGACAAGTTCGGCATAGCCTCTGGCTGAAGTTCTGCTTTCAGGCTTCCAATGCTGTTCGTTGTTATTAGCTCAATAGTTTCCGGTGATAACAGGTTCTCACCCGAGTCAACTGCGCCGCTTTTTAGATACAATCTCATGAACTTCGCATAATCCCGTGCAGTAGAGCTCAGTCCTCCATGACCTTCCTCAGGCTGGATTATTTGTTCGGGTTTCGGGCGTTCCATGAAGTTATCGCCTATTTTAATATGCGTGGTTACCACTCGATCCATAGAATTCTGAGGCACGTTATAAAAGGTTTCAGTCATACCCAATGGAGTAAAGATTTCATCTTCCATAAATTCAAGTAATCCTTTGCCTGAAATCTCCTCAACTAGGTCACCTATGAGGTTGGTCGAGGGACCGTAAGTCCATTTTTCACCTGGTTCGTGTTGAAGAAGAAATCGATCTGAACTTATTGCACCAGTCAGTGGGAGTTCAGCAGCGGCTATCTCTTTACTATTGAAATTGTAAGCCAGGCCCGAGGTATGCGTTAAAAGCTGTTTGATCGTAACTTCATTTGAAGCTCTTTCTGTAGTGTAGGTTCCATTCACAAAGTCAAATTCATCAAAAATTTCGAAGGGAGGTAAACCTTCAATGTGAGAGGATATCGGGTCTTCTAACGACAGTTTTCCATCCTCGATCAAAATCATTGCAGCCGTAGACGTAATCGGCTTTGTCATAGAAGCGATTGCAAAAATATTATCTACCTGCATGGGGGATTTATTCGCAACATCCGAGAAGCCAAATGCCTCTGCATAAATTTCTCCCTCAGAATTAGTTACTAAGGCTACAAAGCCAGGTATGTTAAATTCTTTCTGACTTCGATCAAGAATATCCGTGATCTCTTGCTTGGCTTCCTCTGAAAAATCTTGTGCTAAAACGACACTAGGAGACATAATTATTCCGGCGCTACTGAGAAACAAAAAAGTATAGGATTCAAATATTCTAACTAAAATTTTATTCATAGAGAGTCTCTTAAACATAGAAAATCAAAGCAAAAACTATTTGCTCAGTAGCAGTGAAAACATCTTAGTGGAAAAATTCAGGGGAGGTCAGTAGTAGAATAGCACTAGTGTATCGTGACTTAAATCCTTGATGTACGCACAGAAGCTACAAGTTCTGTCCGGTAAAATAGGCCAAAATTTAGGCCAATTAACCTCACACAGCACTTGCACCACTGTGGCACTGATTTACACTTTTGATTGCTAGATCAATAACTTAAACAAGTGCAAGAAAGTGCCACAAAGGGTCACAGAAGGGTAGGACAAGAGTTCGAATCTC
>DLPV01000044.1:0-339 GCA_002477465.1 Gammaproteobacteria bacterium UBA7449
AGCGCTGCAGACGGCAATGCAGGCTGCAGAAGACTCTGGCGCCATTGAGCCCATGGCTTTTGGGTCTATACTCTATCGCCGCTTCGATACACCGGACCGCATTCAGTATCTGTGGGTTATTATGGTACCAGATGCTACCGCCGAGGAGCTTGGGATGCCTACTGGACGCCAGCGCGACAACGCCCTTGCTGGCAAGGGAACTCCGTGGATGATGCGTCCTGGGACAAGTGGCGCTCATTTGATGATTCCGATCAACGGCACCGAATACTCTAACCAGGCTAATTAATTGTCACGCTGAGAGAATCAGCCAAAAACAAAGGGGTCAGAGTAAAAATACAG
>DLPV01000044.1:693-17531 GCA_002477465.1 Gammaproteobacteria bacterium UBA7449
TGACCCCTTTTCTGTCTTCTCCTACCCTTTTTCCCTTCGGCTCTCTGCAATGACCAGTTAAATCCTGGACTGCAACTCATCGATATACTTCCGCCAGGAACCCAGTGCAGAAATATCTTCTGCACCTTCGATTGCCATCCCCTCACAAACAAAGCCGCTCACCCAGCTACCGTCTTCAAGCTCGAGCTTGCCAATGCCCAGGGGAAAGGGAATGGCGGCGACGAAGCTGCCGAATTCCTTTGCCGGCAGTGACCAAACTTCGACATGGATACTGCATCCATGCTGTTCATCGCGTATCAACCCGGGGCGCTTGACCGGTCCACCCGGGAGCGCATAGAAACGGTAGTTTTCACTGGTACTGGTTGCACTAATGAGTTTGGCGCCACGCTCTGATAGCTGCCAGTTCAGAGGCATACCTTCCAGGTGTGCGCCGCATACCGCCACCGCTATATCCTCGCGATTCGACACGGCAGCAAAGTCATTCTTGTTGGAATAGGTTTCCGAGCTCGCGCCCATGGGTAGCTGCTGTTTGCGCTCCCAGCCAAGCGCCTGGCTTAGCAGATTCGCCTCCTTGAAGCGAGGCGCGACCAGGGTGACGCCGAAGGGAATGCCGTTGGACATAAAGCCGGCTGGTATGGCCAGTCCGCAGAGGTCCAGCAAATTCATGTAGTTGGTATAAAAGCCCATGTTGGAGTTGAGCTGCACCGGGTCCTCAAGCAGCTCGGCGATCAGGTAGCTCCGCGGCGCGGTTGGACTCAACAGGAAATCAATTTCCCAAAACAGCCGCTCCGCATAAGCACGATATTCCTGCAGCGCATACTCAGCCTTGAATGCCGCCAGTGCGCTCTTGTCTGCGGCTGTCTCTACGATGCCTCGCACGACTTCATGTACCGCATCGGGCTGGGTAGTGAGAAGTAATTCGATCGCCGCATATCTCTCGGCAACCCAGGGTCCTTCATACAAAAGTTTTGCAGCGAGCAGCAGTGGCTCGATATCAACTTCGACGATCTCTGCACCAAGTGACCTCCAGTCTTCGATGGCCTTGTGAAAGAGTTGCGCTGCAGACTCGTCGCCAAAAAATTCCAGCTGGCTAGCCCTCGGTACACCTATAATCGGCGAGTCCAGCGGCTCACCAAAAAAGCGCGAACTATTGCTAAATGGGTTAGCACGCGCGTAGGCGTCGCCGGGGTCTTTGACCGCGGCAACAGAGAAAACTTTTTCCGCATCGGCAACACATAGGGCAAAGACGCTGGGGCAATCCAGTGTGCGGCAGGCCGGCAAGACGCCAGACATGCTGAACACACCCCGGCTTGGCTTTAGTCCATAGATGTTATTCAACATGGCAGGCACCCTGCCTGATCCCGCGGTATCCGTGCCCAGTGCAAAGCTCACCAGGCCCAATGCCACCGCTACTGCTGAGCCCGCGCTGGAGCCTCCCGAGATTACCTCGGGATCAAAGGCATTGCGGCAAGGGCCCCAGGGTTCAGGCGAGCGTGTGCCTACTAACCCGGTGGCAAATTGATCCATATTGGTCTTGCCGACTGGAATTGCCCCAGCATCTAAAAGTTGCCTTACAAGGAAAGCAGTTTCCTGAGCCACATAAGCAAACCCGGGGCAGGCTGCCGTAGTTTCCACGCCCGCGATATCGATATTGTCCTTTACTGCAAAAGGCACCCCATAGAGCGGCAATTCTTCAGGCGAACTCGCGTCTAGCCTGGCCAGGTATGGCTCGAGAGACTCCATCGAAAGGCGCGTGATCCAGATGTTCCGATCTTCAAAGCCATCAGCCTTGTCTAGGAGATAGGCGAATAATTCACGCGGGGTGAATGTGCCCTGGCGATAGCCTTCTGTAACGGCCTCTATATGCGGGATAAATTTTTCGGGAATCATTTCTCAATCTCTATAAAAATCAGCGGCAAACCCGCCTGCACCGAGGCACCAGCAGGTTTCAATGTCTTGCGTACTCGACCCGCACAGGGGGCAGCAACTTCTATTTCCATTTTCATGGATTCCAGCACCATCAGGGTTTCACCTTCGCTGACTTCACTGCCCTCAGACACCTCCAGCTTCCAGACGCTGCCCGCAACGGGGCTGTCCACCGCGACAACCCCTTCTGGCACCACTTCGGTTTCAGTCTCAATCTCGACGGCCTGTTCCTCGAAATGGAATTGTCCGTCGCTTTTCCAGGCTGCCAACTCGTCATCAAAAGCTGCCTGTTGCTGACTCTTGAACTGCCGGATCTCAGTCTCGTTCTGCTCGAGGAAGGATTTGTACTCCGCGAGACTAAATGTGGTCTCTTCAATTTCGATGGGATAAGTCCCTGTGGGAAAGCGTTCGCGAATACTGACTAACTCCTCTCCCTCGACCGGAAAAAATTGCACCTGGTCGAAGAATCTCAGCAGCCAGGGCTGGGTAAACTCTCTGGTCTGGCGATAGCGGTTCCACATCTGCAGGGTGCGGCCTACAAACTGGTAGCCGCCTGGGCCTTCCATGCCATAGATACAAAGATAGGAACCGCCAATGCCCACCGAATTCTCAGCGGTCCAGGTTCGGGCCGGATTGTATTTCGTGGTGACTAATCGATGCCGTGGATCAACAGGCGTTGCCACCGGCGCACCCAGGTAGACGTCGCCAAGACCCATTACCAGGTAGCGTGCATCGAATACGATGCGCTTGACGTCTTCGACTGAATCCAGGCCGTTGATACGCCTGATGAATTCGATATTGGAGGGATACCAGGGCGCGTCCTTACGCACTACCTGGTGATACTTTTCGACTGCGAGCTTGCACTGTTCATCATCCCAGGACAACGGCAGGCGAATAATTCTCGAAGGCACAGTGCTGTCTTCTGAGGCAACCAGCTTTTCGATCAACTCCGCCAAACGCGCGATGAGTTCCTGGTCCGCTATTAGCAGAGGATCAAAGTGTATCTGCAGGCTGCGAATACCAGGGGTTAATTCCTGCAGCCCAGCAATATCAGCGCCCTGCAGCGCCAGCATCAGCTGGTGTGCAAGAAAACGCAGCTCAATGTCTAGCACCATGTCGCCGAATTCCACCAGCATCCAGCTGTCGCCGCTGCGGCGAATACAGACTTCGAGACCATCCAGCTGGAAGCCCTCGATGCGGGGCGAATAATGGTCGGTATGCTCAATTGAGGAAGGCACCGCATGCAGCTGTTTGATCTCATCATGGCTTTGCCTGAGTTCTGCTACTGCAGACTCCCCAGTGACCGCCACAAACCTGACCGAATCACCCGCAGCGAGTTGACCGATCTTCCACAGATCAGCCGTAATCACTGTCGCTGGACAGACAAAGCCCCCCAGCGAAGGCCCATCTGGCCCGAGTATCACCGGCATATCGCCGGTGAAGTCCACCGTACCGAAGGCATAGGCATTGTCATGAATATTGGACGGATGCATGCCGGCCTCACCGCCATCACTGCGCGCCCATTGCGGTTTGGGGCCGATCAGCCGCACACCGGTACGACTGGAGTTGTAGTGCACTTCCCAGTCGTGATCGAAAAAAGTCTCGACGTATTCCGCACTGAAAAAATCCGGCGCCCCCTGCGGCCCCGGGATCACATGCAATTCCCACTGTTTACCAATCTCTGGCAGCAATTCCGCCGGCACCAAATTGCTGGCAGTTTCTCTGCCGCGATCCAGAGTGCAAAGATGAAGAATATCCCCGGTACGCAGCGCCCTGCCCGCGTGCCCGCCAAACTGCCCCAGTGTAAAAGTGGCTTTAGCATCCAGATAGTCAGGACACTGTATGCCTCCCTGCACCAACAGGTATGCCCGCGCCCCGGCTTCCTTAATTTTCCCGATGACCAGTTCCTGGCCTTTTTCTACGTTGATGACAGACCAAAAGGGCAGTTCTGTGCCGTCCAGCTGGGCAGTCATCTCTGCCCCGGTCAGCACAATCCTGCTGTCAGTCAAGAAGCGCAGAGTCGGCCCATTCAGGGTCATTTCCAGCCCAGCTGCCGACTCCGGATTTCCCAATATCTGATTACCGAGTCGAAAGCTTCTGCTGTCGAACGGTCCCGAAGGCGGCACACCCACGTCCCAGTAGCCGGTTCGCCCAGGGTAGTCCTGCACCGTCGTCATAGTACCGGGTGTCACAACTTCGAGCGCATGCTTCTCAAATTCAAGCTGCGACAGTGTATTGGTAAAATACTTTCCGGTTCGCAGTGGTTCGGAGCCAAGCAATGTCTGCAGATAGTCAATATTGGTTTCGATGCCATAGATGCTGGTTTCCGAAAGGCTTAACTGTAAATCTGCCAGCGCCTCTTCCCGCGTGTCCGCGTACGCAATCATCTTGGCTAGCATGGGGTCGTAAAAAGGACTGACCTCAATGCCAGACTCGATCCAATGATCGACGCGCAGCGCGCGCTGCTCTGGTTCGGGAAAAGTGACTTCTGACAACAGCCCGGCGCTGGGGTGGAAATTTTTGTAGGGATCTTCAGCATAGACCCGCGCCTGTACAGCATGACCAAGGGATTTCAAGGACTGACCCAGGCTCTCTAACTCAGTCAAGGTTCCTTCGGCAAGCCTGATCATCCATTCAACAATGTCGACACCAAATACTTCTTCGGTAACACCGTGTTCAACCTGCAGTCGGGTATTCACCTCAAGGAAATAAAAGCTGTCGGTATCGGCATCGAAAATAAACTCCACCGTGCCAGCGCTGCGATAATCGACGGCGCGGAGCAGTCTGGACGCCACTTCTCTCAACTCCTTGCGCACACTGTCAGTGAGGTTGGGTGCCGGCGTCTCCTCTATGACTTTCTGGTTGCGCCGCTGGGCGGAACAATCGCGCTCACCCAGCACGATAGCCCTGCCCTCGCCGTCACCAAACACCTGGACTTCAATATGCCGGGCGTTCTCAACAAATTTTTCCAGGAACAAATCGGCGTTGGAGAAGTTATTGGCGCTCAATTGCGCCACCGAGTCGTAGGCTTTGCTGAGCTGGTCGGCACCGGCGCAAAGCTGCATTCCGATGCCACCGCCACCCGCCGTGCTCTTCAATATCACCGGATAACCAATCTGCTCTGCTTGCTCCAGTGCCTGTTCCTGACCGGTCAGGACACCGGTTCCCGGCAGCAGCGGTACCTGCTGGGCTTCCGCCAGTTCGCGGGCGCGGTGCTTGAGACCAAAGGCCTGAATTTGCTCTGCCGTCGGCCCGAGGAATTTCAGGCGATGCTCAGTACAGCGCGCTACGAAGCTGGTGTTTTCACTGAGAAACCCATAGCCGGGATGGATCGCATCAGCACCGCACTGCCTGGCAATCTCTATGATTTTGTCCTGATCCAGGTAGGTATCCCGGGCAGTCCCTGCACCCAGGGAAAAAGCCTGATCGGCAACTCTAACGTGAAGCGATTCTCGATCGGCTTCGGCATAGACCGCGACGGCGATGATGCCCATTTTTTTCAAGGTGCGCGTTATGCGAACCGCGATGGCGCCGCGATTCGCAATCAATACGCCGCTAATTTTTTCCGAAGATTGGGACATGACTACTCACTCGTCCCAAATCAGCACTTCGATCGGGGTTGGGTTATAGGCGTTGCAGGGATTATTCAACTGCGGACAATTACTTATCAACACAATCACATCCATACAGGCCGTCAACTCGACATACTTCCCCGCATCGGAGATGCCATCTTCAAAGGTCAGGCCACCCTCAGGCGTAACCGGCACGTTCATGAAGAAATTGATGTTGTGGGTGATGTCCCGTTTGCTCATACCAAACTCTTCACGCTGACTCACCGCGAGCATCCAACTATCGCGACAGGAATGCATACATTTCTTCTCGAGGGCATAGCGAATCGTATTGGATTCGCCGGCACAGGCGCCCCCCAGGGTATCGTGGCGACCGCAGGTGTCAGCCACGATGTTGAGCAGAGGATTGCCAAAGTTAGAGACCAGGGTAGTTCCGGCGGTTAGGTAGATATTGCCCTGCTCGCGGATAGTATCCATGGCAGAGTAGCGCTCGGTCGGATCTGCCAGGCTAAAGAACAGGGTGTCAGCGGCCTGATTACCCTCCAGATCCAGTATGCGCAGGGTCTGTCCCTGCTTTAATGGCTCCATCCAATAGTCACCGGCGGGAACGACTTTGCGGTAGCTCGCCTGCTCGGCAATGCGTTTGCTTGGAACGATCATTGGTAGCCTCCAGTCAGGTGATAGATGGCGTTATTCTGAAAGCCCCGCTTGTTTTCCGGTCGAGAGTTCATGCACAGGTCGTCATCCGCTACTGGCTCGGCCTTACGAATCTGATAGGAAATCGGGCAACGCGTATAATCTGCAGCTGGATTCATGGGGTGTGGACAAGTGTGGAGAATTACCAGGGTATCCATCTCAAAGCGCAGATCCACCGTGGCACCCGCTGGACTGTGGTCAGACACAAACCGCATATTGCCCGCCTCATCGGTAGCGACTTTGCTAAACAGGTTCAGGTTTGCGGCAAAGTCTCTAGGGCCGAGGCCATATTTCGCCAGCTCGACCCTGAAGCAATGCTCACCGCTTAGGGTCCAGTCGTTGCGCGCTTCCTGGTAGGACTGCACCGCGTACTTCTCCTGTAGCTTGCGGTCACTTAGGTTGCCACCCACGCTGTCGTGCCAGCCCAGTGAATCTGCAGTGATGGAGCAAAAGATACGACCCATATCTGAATACAGGCAGTGGCCCCGGGTCAGCTTGAAGGTGTGCTGGCCCTTTAAAGTATCTGGCGCGTTGTAGCGCTCCAACTTTTCCTGCGGGTTGTAGAACAACATGCCAACATTGGCGCCGCCCTCCAGATCGGTAAGGCGTAGCACGGTGCCACGTCGCATCACGAGTGACCAGTGAGCACCGCCTTCAATGCGGTCCTCATACATCATTTCATCATCTGGGAATATTTCAGCCATAGTGGCCTCCTCTTAATTACACAGTCTAAATAGCAGCGCAAACTAACACTGCTACGTTTCCTCCCGGGCTTTTGTCCCGCCGTGTAACCCATCAACACTGGAACGCGTCGATTGAGGTCGTCAACTCTCGGACCAGTCACGCACTACAATTACTGTTAGCAATCTCTGCGCCGGAACCCTAGTTGACCATTTTGGGTACTGCATTTTCGTACTTTCTTGTGTTGTTTGGTCTGCTCTCTGTTACGTCCTCTGTTTTGCGTCCTGTTTTGCTTACTGTTGTGATTTCTTCCGTTTGCCGCGCTACCTGGTAAACAGGACCCTATACAAAGGCTTAATTCTGCGGCTGCACTTCCTCGCCCACATTAGCAAATCGCAACATGTTTAGCTTGCCCACCTCTTCATCACCCTGCCCGGGTGGATGGATTAATTCATCCAGTCGCTGTCGCGCCGCAAGGAACTCGGGCCGCAAAAGCTGCTCTGGGGCTCTTGGACGGGACACTGGCACTTCGATTAGTTCGCTGACTCGGCCCGGATGTGCATCGAGTACCAGGATGCGATCGGCAAGATAAATCGCCTCGTCCAGATCGTGAGTGATAAACAAAATGGTGATATCAATGTGCCTCCAGATCTCCAGCAAGTAGGCCTGCATTTTGGAACGGGTTTGCGCATCTAGCGCGCCAAACGGCTCGTCCATCAGCAAAATCCTGGGCTTTGCGGCCAACGCTCTGGCAATCGCAACGCGCTGCTTCATGCCGCCCGATAGCTGATCTGGATAAACTTCTGCGAATTTTTCAAGGCCCACCAGATTAATCCATTCCAGCGCCTCGCTTTCGGCTTCAACCGCTGACACGCCCTGGTTGCGCAAACCGAACATCACGTTCTTTTTTACCGTCAGCCAGGGAAACAAGGTATAGCCCTGAAACACCATGCCGCGGTCCGGTCCAGGTCCACTCACAGCAGCACCTTCCAACAACACTTCACCGGAAGTCGCTGACTCGAGGCCTGCAAGCGTGCGAATCAAGGTGGATTTTCCACAGCCGGATGGGCCAATCACTGTGACAAACTCACGACGATGAACCTGAAAGTTAATATCTTCCAATGCAGTCACTGGGCCCTTGGCTGAGTCGAAAATTTTACCAAGGTGTTTGACATCAAGGATCACGTCACGCTGCTTCAAATCATCGAAGCGCGCCTTAACTTCGGGACTCTGATCCTTATAATTTGGTAAGTCGAGTTTCGTCATTCTAGAATACAGCCTCTCGCACTAGCTCTTGTTGCTTGACCGTTCCCAAGGGAACAGTCTCTTGCCGAGTCTGGCCAGGAGGAGATCAGACAATAATCCGATAATGCCAATCATCATTATGGCGGCAAAAACATTGTCGAAATTCTGGTAGCGTGCCTGCTGGGTAATAAACCAGGTAATGCCTGAGCTAGTGCCGATTAATTCTGCAACAATTAAATAGGTCCAGGCCCAGCCCAGCAAAATTCGCTGATCCTTGTAAAGCTGCGGGAGAACGCCTGGGATCACCACCTTGAACAGCAGCTGTCGTCGATTCGCGCCCAGAGTCAATGCTGCTTCGAGTAAGGCAATATCCAGCTTGCGCGTCGTGTTTGAAATCACCAGCACCTGCTGAAAAAACGTGCCGATAAAAATGATCGCAATCTTCGGCCCATCGTAAATTCCGAGTATTGCCACAGCCAGCGCACCAAATGCCGGCGCAGGCAGGTAGCGGAAAAACTCGATGAAGGGTTCATGAAGCCTGGATACAGCTGCGAATGTGCCGCTGAGAATTCCAAGTGGTACGCCCAGAATAGAGGACAGCGTAAAGCCCCAGAAAATAATCTGAATGCTGTGCCAGAGGCTCTCGTGTAGCCACTGCTCGCTGCGTCTGCGTGGCTCCGTAGTAAACGAGGTATAAAAAGCAATCGCGACTTCGTGGGGCGCCGGCAGATAAACAGGATTGGCCCTGAAGCCTTGCGGCAACTCCCCGCCCGCCTCCAGTTGGGTATTGTATTCCTCCTGAAAGGTTTCCCTTTCGATCTGCATGCCTTCCTGAAAGTAGTTCACCGAACCTGGTTCGGTGATCTCCATGTTTGGATGCCAGATAAACGGGGTGTAGCTGACCGCCGCCCAAATCAAGAGCGGCAGCAGGAATGAAAGGAGCGTGAGGACTCGCTCTCGCTGTTGCGACAAAGCGATACGCGGAGCGAGCCAGGGTGCTGAAGTCATCTGCTTAGCCTTAGGCTAGAAACCTGCTACTTTCCTAGAGTAAAACTGCTATCTATGTAGGCTTCCAGGTCTTGCGGGTCTCGATATACCTCATACCTGAGGTTGAAGTCATTCGATATGCTGGTTGAACCGTGCAAGGAATCAAAGCCTTCGGTTTCCTGATATAGACCCTTGGCCTCTTCCCGGCGCAACAGTCTGGTACCGGCCAGCAGCGGCGCATACTCCTCGGGAGACAGGCCAACGCGGGCTGACATAATGGAGAGCGCATCATCTACAGTAGCGGGATCAAGAATGTAATCCACCACCCGGTACCAGACATCAACAACCTTGGACCATTCTTCCCGATTGGCATACAGGCTGCGAGGAGAGACTGCCAACACATCGTAAATCAAGCCCGGTTGATCGCCCGAGGTATAGATTGCAGTAGAGCCAGGCACACGCGACAGGCTCTGGCCCGAATTGGGTTGCCAGGCGACGATGGCATCAACATCCCTGGAAGCAAGCACCTGCGGCGCCTCATTGGTCGGTACGTTCACAAGTTCCACATCTGCCTCTGTGAGGCCCACACTCTCCAGAGCATCCAACAGCAAAAGATGGCTTACGAATCCGATCTCGACACCGACTCTCTTGCCCTTAAGCTCAGAGACTGACTTGATGCCGGGCGCAGCAACAACCATGTCATTGCCGTTGCTGTAATCACCAATAATGATCATCACGCTCTGGGCGCCGGTTGAGCCAGTGACTAGGGCATCGCCGTTGGTCATGGTGACTGCATCAAGCTGGCCCGCTGCGAAAGCTTCCATGGACGCGGCATAATCAAACCACTCAAACTGGACATCAACTCCAGCCTCGGCAAACCAGTCTTTCTCAACTGCCACCTCCCAGGCTACCCAACCTGGCCAATCACTGTAGCCGACGAAAAGCGTCTCAGCAGCAGCCTGGCTGGGAGACGCGAGACTCAGCGTCAGCACAACAAAGACAATGATTCTAGAAGTGAGATTACAGCGTTGCATAATGAGTTCCTGTAAATTCCTGTTGATTCCTGCCGGGACGGCTATGGCATTCTAAAAAAACAGACCTAGATTGACTGATCCAGGGCCAAGCAAATTCCCCTGGCTCAAACTGCAAATAGTGAATATGCAAGACACAGGCCAGACACAACTTTCACCCACTACTGCACAGTTTTAGGGCTCGCGCGGTACATAACAGGGCTTTTTGTCTCGCCAGCTTATGTTCTATTTTGGTGCACCAAAAAAGAGTGCTGTCTTTAGCTGGTGCAAGAATCATCCCTGCAATTTTTAAGCAACTGAAAACTGGGCCGTTTGTCTCGGCACTAGCCAGCATCTGCGCTGCTGGCTGCACTGTTTTTGTGAGGCTCAATTCAAAGTAAAAGTGGCTGAAATTTTGCAGGCCATAACCTCCATCTATCCGACTTAGCTATGCAGCAATCACGCCAGAAAACAGGAGCGACACAAAATGAGCGATATCGCATTGGGTACAGGCAATAGCCCAGACACAGCGTCTTCAGACTCTGCAAAATCATGGACCCTGAAAGATTTCCTTTGGGCATGCCCCCAACCGATTCTAGTGCTTGGATTCATGATTCTGGTGGCAAACATGGTCGCCAGCGATTGGATCTACCGCGAACTGTTTGGCGCTATCATGATAGTCCTGCCTGTTCCCCTGTGCATTTTCGCCGAGCGTATCTGGACCAAACGCAAAGACTGGCTGCTGGAGCCGAAGGAGATGGCCGAAGATGCGTTTTGGCTGGCCTTCGCCGGCCTCCTCTGGGTACCTCTGTACAGCAACTTCTATGAAACCCCAATTTCCGCAGGCTTCAAATCGTTTCGCGACCTGGCGCCTTTGCATATCAACCTGGCACCCACTTCCGTGCCTGGAATGCTGGGTGGCGCCCTGCTGGCAGCCCTTATCTCTAGCTTTATTTACTATTGGCTTCATCGTGTGCAGCACGAGTCGCTTTTCTGGTGGCGCATGCACGCAACTCACCATCACATTACCAAGATGGGCTGTATGCGAGGTGATCGTACCCATCCCCTGGAATACGCTTCACTGATGTTAGGTACGCCCATTGCGCTGGCACTGCTGGGCGCCAGTGATGGGGTGATGGCAGTTGCCGGCGCTTTCAATATATGGAATGGGGTTCTCAATCACTCTAATTTGCCACTGAAATCCATGCCGGTGTACGACTGGTTTTTCGCTACGGCGCAGCAGCATCACGTTCATCATGCCCACGAACGCAGACAGGCTGATTCGAACTATGGCTGCATGATCATCCTATGGGATCGCATCTTCGGCACCTACTGTGGCGATGACGAAGTGGGCCAGATAGGTGCTGGCAAAGCGGTGCCCCTGTCTCTGAAGGATCAACTCGCGCTATCCTTCTACTCGGACGATAGATTAAAAAGCCTGTGAGAATTCGGCGCAACTAATAGGCAGCCTGACCGTCCATATGAATCTATTGCTGTGATGATGTCTTGAAGGATTGGTTTAGAACCCTGTGGCTATAAAGCATCCCATTCCGACCATGCAATCGCTCGGCCAGGATATGCAACCTGCGCGAAGGGCCAGCTTTCTTCAATCCACTGCGAGGCCCATGCGTAAAGCTCTGCATCGAAACCTGCATCAAACTCTGCCTGAGTAACCCAGAGTGCGACCTCGGCATTATAGCCCGGTTTGCTGCTTGGTCTGACATAAATACAGCCGCGCTCGCGTGCACCGTCCGGCGTGAGGACGGCGTAGGCAAACGACTCACGTCTTTCAAATCGGCCTTCTTCGTTGAGCATATCCCGCATAGCATCTTCGGCATCAAGCTCGGCGTGAGGCCAACCCGTACTGCGCGTGAAGGTCTGCTGTAGATGCTCGATCGATGACATATAGGCCGCGTAGTCTACATCGACCAATTCAGGTCCAAGCGGCACAAGTTTAAAGCCCTCCATCTCGACCAGAACCGGCGGCTCGAATTCTGCAGGGATAAAGGCCGCAGCGTTCGCTTCCTCGGCCTTCCTGGCCTCCATGAACTGTCGATACCCATCGGTCATCGCCCTGGCGCAGTCCCCTGGGGTGTCGCGCAAGCCATCGGTTCGTTTGCAGGGGCCTTCCATCACTTCGGGCAGGTTCTCCTCAACCCATTCCGCAGCCTCGTAGTAAATGGGCTGATCATTGGAACTGGTACTCACATCTACGATGGTGGCGCCGCCAAATGTGATATGAAAAGTATCCGTAACGTTAAAACCTGTTTCCAGCGCTACGACTGGATCATCCTGTACCGTTATAGAGCAGCTAATTGTGTCCTCCGATTCCCTAATGCAGGGGGCCCTTTCCATGACAATATAATTGCCCCCTTCAGCCCAGGCCTGATAACCCAGTATGCGGCCCTCTGCGTCGCCTGCCTCACTGAGAATTGGCTGCAGAATGTTTGGGTCGAACGAATAAAATGCATCAATCATGCTTTCCGCAGTTTCGAGATTTTCTGCCAATGCGCTGTCGGCATCGGGTTCGCCTGAGCATGCAGTTAAACCAGCAACACATACCAGCAATGCTGCGTTTCTTTTTTGGGACCAGCTGGACATACAAGGTTCTCCGTAAATAATTTAAAGCAATAAGCAGGGACACTGGCCCTTAACACTATAACCAATCGATGTTTGTGTCTATTTACTCCGCCACCGCTCCATTATCAGTATTTTTCTCGCACCACTTTTGTGCAACACAGAATCAAACGGTCAATAATAGTTTCAAAAGAGGTCACTTTGGTGAAGTAAGACTAATCCCAAAAACAGAAGCAAAGATTGGGAATCTGGAAATCCCGGGGCCAGGATTAAGAGGAAAGTGGCAACCAGCATGGACGCTTGGTGCGAAAGAATCTGCGTACATACAACCACATCATCAAACAGCCCCAATTTATTGCCGGCCAAGTTAAGCTTAGCCTTATTGCAAGGCCTTATGCCGCCTATTTGTTATGTGAACCGTCGCAAAAAGGTGTGTTGGCAGTTTTCTTGCAACCACAGAGAAACATTTTCTTGGTTTCCTCAGCCTCAAAAGCTACCGGCGTGAAATCAGTGTCACGGTGCGATCCGTCACAGTAAGGTTGATTCTTGCTTCTGCCACAGGAACACCAGTAATAGGTTTTTCCCTGTTCGCATTCTACTGCATAGGGCGCATTTTGCGGGCTTAGTGCTTCAGACATCGTTTACTCCTTTAATTGAGATTAGCTGCTGACTTAGTTTTGAAGATAGAAGATGAATAGTGTTTAAGGTATTGATCAAAGCCCATAAAGTCAAAGCTTCTCATGATTCATTTCTTGCCGTGACTACTCTAATGGTCGCTGATCCACTGCAATTCGAATCCGGGCACAAAAACTTGAATGCAGCTGGCAATCCATGTTTCTCCCCATCAATCAGAAAACTTAACTCTGAGGTCAACATGAAACGTAGACTCTGCTACCGAAGCGTTCTCACAATCTGTTTGCTGCTGCACGGCTGGACCGACAGCCTCTACAGCACCCTGCCACATTGGCTTGATCGAAAGCGAGTCAGTAGTTATTTACTAAATCTGATTCACCTTGAATGAGCGCTGGCCAGATAAGGAAGCATTGCGCGCTTACATGATTGCGGAAAAAATTACGCGATATGAGGAGTATGCTGGCTTGCGCCGGGAAGTTGCCAACAGGGCTAAGCTCGCCGGCGTTTAGCTTTCAACTCGCGCAGCCATGGCCTCGGAGACCGAGTGATCCAGCGCCCTCAGCGTCTTGCTCGCCAGGTAAAACACAACCGTAGCCAGAACCAGCAGCGCTGAAGCGCCCAGTATAGCGCTAACCGCACCGAAATTGTCTGCGGCTATTGCCATCGGAAACACGCCAATTGGCGTCAGCCCAAATGACAGCATCATGAAGCTGCTCATGCGACCACGCATCTTGTCCTCAACCAGCACTTGGATTGCTGCATTGTTTACAGTCTGGCTGGCGTTGGCAAAAACGTTAGCTGCTAGCAGCGGCAGCAGTGCGAAGGCAAATACCGGGGTTAACACAAACACAGCGAGACATATTCCAAAAGCAACGGTGCTGCCTAACATCAATTTCATTCGGCCCGCATCATCGCCTCGCTTGACCACCCAGATTGCACCTACTACGCCACCAACACCACCGGTAGCCATGAGCGTACCGACACCACCCTCTCCTGTATTCCAGGCCTGTTCCGCCAGCATGACCAGAATGTTCTGGAACGGCATTGCAAGAAACATGGGCAACAAGCCGAACAGCAGGCAGATTAGCACTGGCCTATTGCTGCGGATGTAGCTGAAGCCGAGGGCTATGTCTTCCAACAGTGGCTTCTTCTCCTCACCCGATTCGTCGGAATGGCTGCGGTCAACGCCAAACATGCAAAAGATGGCCATGCTGTACAGGAAGATCGAAAGCACATAGGCAGCGGGATAAGAGAACTGGGCCACGATAAGTCCCATGGCCGCTGGCCCCAGGATACGGTTCAAATTCATGGCGCCACTCTGGAAACCCATGGCACGCTGCAGGCGCTGCGGGCCGACTACCTTCATGGTAATGGCCATACGCGCCGGCATGATGAAGGGAAAGGCACAGCCGGCAATAAAAGCGGTACACAGCATGTGCCAAAATTCCAGGCGACCCGTCAGCAACAGTGCCAGTATGAATATCTCGTTGGCCGTGATCAGACTCTGACCCACAATGACCAGTTGCCGTCGCTCGACCCGGTCGGTAATCGCGCCACCTAGCACCGAGGCAAAAATCAGGGGAACCGCCACAACCAGATTGATATAGGCTAATGACGTGGCTTCACCCGTAAGCTCCCAGGCCAGTAAGGTGCGGGTCAGCATCTGGCCCTGCATGGCAAAGAAAAACGCCACATTGCCGAAAAACAACCAGCGGAACTGGGGTACCGAAAAGACGTCAAGCGCGTTTGCTTTGGGTGAGCCTGGTTCTGGCCTTGCGGGGTCGATGACTGCTACTCCTCGAAGAGAGTGCGGAGTATAGACCAATTGGAGACTGCATTCCCTATTTTGGGCCCACTGCCTGATCGCAGTCGGTACCGATTAGCAGCGCTTGGTATCGAGATGTTGCCTCGCTCAAACTCGTGGTTGTTCAATGCGTAACGAGGTTTGGCCTATTGCGTCTACTGCGGATAGTCTAGGGTGCTGCTGTTGATGCAAGTAACAGGACTTCACGGGGCGGCTCGGTGTCACGCGTCTTCTTTTGCAATAGCAAGTGCTGGTCAGTACTGCACGGCTACGCAGAATTGATGTCCGCAGCAACTCAAGCGGTAAAGAGAACAGCCGCGCCAAACCAGCATAAGACGGCACTCTATACCTGAAAATATCCTTTCGCTCACCGGTGAAAGTGCATGATTGCCAGACCTTTCTCAATATTCATATTGCTGTGTCTGTTGCCGATGGTTGCGTTCAGTCAGAACCCACCCACAGGAACCCGCATTAACTCTTCCAGGGCTGCCAATGCCATCACGGCTGTCAACCTGCAACAGCCGGACGAGATCCGCGAGATTGAGCGCCTGTTGACGGCACGGAAAACCGCGGAAGCCTATGCCTGGCCACCGGAATTCAAAGAAAACCTTGGTGGTTATTCAACCCTGAAGGTATCCGTACGATACCTGCCTGCTAGCCAAGCTCGAACCGCTCGCGCAAAAAGCGCGCTACCCCATCCTCATCATGATGGCCAATAACATCTGTGGCCGCACTTTTAATCTCAGGGTCTGCATTTGCAGGGGCGTAGGACTCGCTAGCGACTTGGAACATACTCAGATCGTTTTCACCATCTCCAAAAACTATAATCTCTTTGTAGCCGAGCTCATCACGCAGTGTGGTGACGCCGCCGCCCTTGCTGCCATTGCTGTGATGAATATCCATCCAGCGCAGGTTCTTGTCTTGAAACGCCTGGCCGGTATACGCCACCAAGTCTTCCTCATCAGCGATCATGTCGATAACTGACTGCACAGCATCTGGAGGCGCCATTCCGCTCAGGTTAATCACATGCGCCGTATCGGGCATTGCTCGCAGTGGCTCCAGAGGCAAGTGTCTCTCATCTTCAAATAACTCTGCCAAACGATTTTCAGTTTCAGACTTTAGACTGCCGTGATACACCGCATGACGGCCATCTGGTTCAAGCGTGAAGACAAAGGGAGTAATTTCCTGGACAGTCATTGCCGTCATCACATGCCAGACCTCTTGTTGAGTTAACAGATGGCTATGACTATAGTCCTGCTGCTGTGGACACCATATTACTGCACCGTTCTTCAAGATATGGGGTAGCGCAAACTGGTGACCCCTGATGGGACCTAAGGCCGCTTGCAAGGTCCTGCCCGTGGCGACTGTATATGGGATACCTGCTGCTCTCATGAGGGCAAGGGTCTCACCAGTGAATACGGTCAACTCAGACTTGGCGTTCAGCAGGGTGCCGTCCATATCGAAAACAACCAGGGTCATATTAGAGTTCGCTCGCCTAATAGGCTCATAAATTTATGTTGCTTAATGCGCTGCAAGATCAGTGCCGAGCAGTTAATACTCAAGCTGCGCATACCAAAATCGACACCATTCAATCCGCAGTGATGCTGTCTATCAGCCTGCTACCAGTTTCTGCCATGATCGTGGCATTATCAGCTGCATGCTAAGGGCTTAACTGGCTTTGGAGATCTGTCGCCAAACCTTCAAGCGGCC
>DLPV01000029.1:0-1730 GCA_002477465.1 Gammaproteobacteria bacterium UBA7449
AAGTCACCATAAAGCTTGAAAGAGACAGAAGTTTGCGACGAGCGCCGACGGCCGGCAGACGCCGTTATTGATTGAGTAGCCTTGATGAAAATATCGGCAGTCTGGGGTTTCAGAAGATTCCGCACACGCTTGCTGACATTTTTATTGATACTGCTAGCGCCAATTCTGGGTGGCAGTTTCTTTTTTGTAAATACCAACAATACACAGTACACCGAAGAGACAATCAACACCTATCTTGCTTTGGGTGCAGGTGTTTTTGATGCACAGCGCTCGCAGCAGTCTTATACCCTCGAAGCCATAATAAACAGCCTGACCTGGGACTCTGGTTTTCGTACTGAATTCGCTGCTAATGACCAGCGCACTATGCTCGATGCGGCGTATAACGTACTGAACAGATCTCTGGGTAGTGCTGACACTTTGATAATCACTGACCTTGAATTCAATGTGCTTGCAGACACAGCCAATGCTGTACATCAGAAGTTGGCGGGTCCATGGCTCGAGCTCTTACAGCGGGCGGATGCGAGTGAAGATGGCACGGCCGCCGCTATTCTTGCAATGGAAGGCATTCCCTATCAGTTTATTGCGCTGCCGCTCTATTTGCCCCGGCAAGTCGCTTGGATCGTCGGCGGATTCGCCATGGATAACGGATTTGTCGAAGGGGTAAAAGCTGTAACGCTTTCTGAAGTGAGTGTTCTTGAAAGCAGCGCGGGTGCTTCTCTTAATGTTATTGCATCGACGCTCAACACCGAAAGACAGCAGGTACTTAGAGAATCAATCCAACTGAATGTGGAAGGCGAGTTGTAGCGCATTGCCTATGGGGGGGAAGAGTACACATCGTTGATCCGTGAATTATATCTTGATCCGTCTGCTGATCAGCGCATCCTGGCGGTAATACAAAGATCCTATGACGAAAACCAAACCAATGTATTGGCCTTTCAAAAATTGTTAATCCAGTTCTACAGCATTGCACTTATTCTTAGTGTGCTCGTAGTGATATATCTTTCTCGCTCAATGACTAACCTGATTAGTTCTCTAGCAGAGGCTGTGAAAAGAATTGGTGAGGGAAATTATGATGAATCTGTCCGTATAAAATCTCGTGATGAACTGGGGCAATTAGCCGATTCAGTCAACACTATGGCGTCAGGACTGCAAGAAAAAGAACGAGTTAGGGACTTGCTTGGTAAGGTTGTATCTCAGCAAATCGCAGAAGAATTGCTCAGTAATTCGGTTGAACTCAGCGGTGAAGAGCGAACTGCGACAATATTGTTTTCTGACATTCGAGGCTTTACGAGCTACTGTGAAGATCTACCGCCGCAGAAAGTCCTCGGAGAACTTAATAAAGTGCTGAGTTGTATTAGCGATATTGTGGAAGCGCACAATGGCGTCGTGGACAAATTTCAAGGGGATGCAGTCATGGCCTTATTTGGCGCACCAGTTTCGAGTAAAAACGATGCAGCAAATGCAATGGCCGCTGGTCTAGAAATCATCTCGGCAGTGGGCAGCGCAGAGAACCCCCTCAGCGCCTGCGTCGGCATCAATACCGGCCTCGTGGTTGCAGGTAATCTCAACTCGGCCAACAGGCTCAACTATTCTGTGATTGGGGACGCGGTGAATCTCGTGGCGCGCCTGGAGAGTTTGACCCGACTTTACAATGTCGCAAATATTGTAAGCGCAGCGAGTATGTCGGCGGCCCCAGGCTTTGTGTACAGGGAGTTGGATGAAGTACAGGT
>DLPV01000029.1:2122-10954 GCA_002477465.1 Gammaproteobacteria bacterium UBA7449
AAAACAAGAGGAATTGGCTTTATTTGCCTCGGCTCTGGCTGCCTATCGTCAGCAGGATTGGCTACGAGCACGGGAACAATTTACCCAGCTTCTTGAGACATGCGACAATACGGCATTGCGTCGGGTATTTCTTCAGCGCATTGAACACTATGAAGACAATCCGCCTGGGCCAGATTGGCAGGGTGTGTATACCTTCGACAAGAAATAGCGTTCGTTTGCAGCGCCTCGTTAAAGAGTGCCCAGAATAGCTGAACCTCATTAGCCGACAATAAATTGCTGGCCTTCGATTGAGGGTCTTCAATATTGGATCTTCAATAGGAAGTCTTCAATATGAGGTCTTTAATAATGGGTCCATTCAATAACGGGTCCTTCAACAGCAATACCCTAACATCGGTCCTTAAATAGAAAGCTGTAATTAACAGACAGAGCCCCGCTTTAAAATTTAACCAATAAATTATCGTCAAAAACTACACGGAAAAATTATGCAGTTAATCAAATCCTTCCGCGGGCTGCGCCCGATTCGCGAGCTCGCTGAAAAGGTAGCATCCCACCCCTACGATGTATTAAATCGTGAAGAAGCGTTTGCCCTTGCGAAAGACAATCCACACAGTTTTCTGCATATCAACAAGCCAGAGGTCGACATTGATCCTGCGGTAAGTGTGTATGACCCCAGAGTTTACGCCAAGGGTCGAGAAAATCTGGATAGATTCGTTGCTGAGGGTACTCTTAGAAGGGATGAGAAGGACACGCTGTATGTATATCGACAGGTCATGGGTGAGCATACCCAGACCGGCTTGGTGGCGATCGCTTCAGTAGATGCCTACGAGGCTGACCTAATCAAGAAGCATGAGTTCACCCGTCCTGACAAAGAGGATGACCGGGTAAACCATATGGATGCGCTGGATGCACAGGTTGGTCCCGTATTTGTCACTTACGCAGCGCAGGCCAAAGTTAACGCGTTAATAGAGCAGGTGACCCGCGCTGCGCCTGAATATGACTTCGCCGCCGAAGATGGTACCCATCATACATTCTGGACTATTGCCGACGAGGCATTGACCGAAGATCTGGAAGCGGCGATCAATGGACTAGACTGCATCTATGTTGCCGATGGCCATCACCGCTCAGCTGCCGCTTCCCGTGTGCGAGCCCTGTATGAGGATAGAAACCCGGATCATAAGGGCGACGAATCCTATAACTATTTTCTGGTGGTATTGTTCCCCCACGACCAAATGCAAATCCTCGATTACAACCGCATCATCAAAGATCTGAATGGTCAGTCCAGTTCAGAGTTTCTTGGCGCGCTGTCAGCGAAATTTGAAGTAGAGACAGTCAGTGATGCGGCCTCCGCAAATCCAACTGGCGCGCAGCAGTTCGGGCTCTACCTGGAAAAGCAGTGGTACCGACTGCATCTCAATGCAGCCGCGGCGGCTGCGATAGATGCTACCGACCCGGTTAACTCACTGGATGTTAGCATCATGCAGAACACCATACTCGGACCGCTGCTGGACATTCAGGATCAGCGCACAGATAAGCGAGTAGATTTCGTGGGAGGGATTCGGGGGCTGGCTGAGCTGGAAAAAAGAGTCGATTCCGGTGAATGGCAGGCGGCGATAGCGCTCTATCCGACTTCCATCGAAAGCCTCATGGCCATTGCGGATGCCGGTGAGGTGATGCCGCCGAAATCTACCTGGTTTGAACCCAAATTGAAGAGTGGCCTGGTTGTTCACGTGCTGGATTGAAACTGCAGCAAGGCCATTGCGGACTCCGGTGAGGTGATGCCGCTGAAATCAACCTGGTTTGAACCCAAGTTGAGGAGTGCTCTGCTTGTTCACGCGTTGGATTGAAGTTACAGCCTGCGCTGGACTTGAATTTTAATCAGTTGCGGTGGGAGTTCATCTTTTGACCCGGTCCAGAGCCGGGGTGATGGTGCGGTATTGAACCAGCGTTAACACAGTGGGGTAATACGGGCCGACAGGGCGAGCTGGAGTCGTGAACTGAAGATGCAAGCTAATGTCGCTATCACCAGTAGCGTTTTAAGGAAGCGATTAAAGCCAGCGTTTAAAGGCGGTGATTAAAAGCCGCGATCAAAATTTGCCATCAAAGGTAGCAAGCCAGAAGCGATCAATGCTTGATCTTGGCCTCGAAGACGTACGCAGCTGCATCAGCGGGTGATGCTGGATGCTGATACTCGCCGGCCAACACAGTGCCCCTGAACCGCATGCGCAGACACATATAGTTCTGCAGGGACTCTTTCAGGCTCAATTTCGTGTCGGTCAAAAAATTCATGTTCGTCTTGCTCGTGAGGTAAGCACCGTTGGTTTGCTAATTAACCGCCGCCCGCCTGTATTTGGTTGACAGCCTAAGCTGAGAATATTGAAACCATTTGTGTCACTCGGGGCAGGCTGGTGGACGGTTCGTTGTCTGACCGGAGAAGTGCCAGCAGGGATAGAGAGCGGGCTCCTTCTTGGAACCCGTGCTGAGTCATCGATCATCAAAGTCTGGCTGGCCTTCCCGCACTTCAGGATTGCAGTCAGGCGAGCCAGTGGTTAGTGCTTAGGCGGCGTTGCGATCATCTTTATTGAGGTCGATCAGCTTGCCATTGCCGTTCCCGATGGGAATCTGCTTGGGCTTCATCGCCTCTGGAATCTCCCGCACCAGGTCTATATGCAGCAGGCCATTTTCCACACAAGCGCCGGTTACCTCGATATGGTCCGCCAGTTGGAAGCGGCGCTCGAAGTTGCGCGCGGCAATGCCGTGGTGGAGATAGTTGTGCTGGGCACCATCGTCACTGTGTCGACCCTTCACAGTCAGGGTGCCTTTCTCAGTCTGCAGGTCCAGCTCTTCGGTGGTGAAGCCGGCTACAGCCATGGTAATTCGGTATTTGTCCTGCTCTAACAACTCAATGTTGTAAGGCGGATAGGTTTGGGTGTTGTTATCGCTGCGATTCACTGTATCCAGCAGAGAAGAGAGATGGTCGAAGCCCACGGTGGAGCGGTAAAGCGGTGCAAAGTCTAACTTTCTCATGACATATCCTAATGGTTAGGCCTTTAATTTGATGGCCTGTAAAGCAATATGAAGGTGTCCACCAGTTTGGTCGGACGGCTCGAACGACCTCCATGGAGCATCGTTCGCAAACCCTTATGTGGGGTTAGCTGGATAGATTTCAATAATGCTGCTGACGATTGCTGCGAGCGAGGCGAGTATTGAGGCAAATTCCAGGATGCAGCAGAGACTTCGGTTAAGGTCGAGATTTGCCGAGCAGGCGCATTATGATGGCTTTCTATGCCCACCCAAAAAGCCGTGGGATACTCTTATATGTTGTTCACAGCCACGCTGAAGTGAATTTTAGATAACTAAAATAATTTCTAAAGCAGTATCAATAATTTGTATTATTAAAGTGAACTATACCTGAAGTTTAAGTGTGGTTTTTCTGCGGGGGGCTAACTTTCAGGTTGGAAAAATTTACTGCGTAAGGCCGCTAAGTTATTGATAAAGCAGTTTTTACGTAAGTTTCTGCGGCTGTACCTGCCAAGTCTTTTTACTGCGCAGTTGCAGCCGATGGGCTGATGCTAAGTCCAGCGAGTTTCATCAGAATTTCCTCTGCTTTAACCCGAGAGCGGCCGACTTTCGACTGACTTGAGTCAGCACCGGGCAGCTGCGCTTTAAGCACCGCTGCTCGCCGCCAACACAAATGGCTAGATGACCAGCATACTCATGAACTCATGCACCGGCGTCTGTTCCAGGCGAGCCTGATCCTTGCATAGGCCATATATCTCTTCGCAGCGCTTGGCAGGGAAGCGGGTGGCGAGGTTGGACTGGAATTTTTCTTCCAGCAGGGGAATACCTTCCTCACGGCGCCGTCTGTGGCCGACAGGATAGTGAATCTCCGCGGCCCCAGTCGCAGTCCCATCCTTGAAAAACACCTGCAGGCAGTTTGCAATAGAGCGCTTGTCTGCTTCCAGGTATTCCGCAGAATATTGCGTGTTTTCATGGACTTCCATCTTTTCTCGCAACTCATCGATGACTGGGTTAGCGCGGTGGAAGCTGTCTTCATAGTTTTCGGCTACCAGGTTGCCAAAAGCCAGAGGTACCGCGGTCATATACTGCAGGCAATGGTCGCGATCGGCGGGGTTGTTGAGCGGGCCGACCTTGCTGATGATGCGGATGGCAGATTCGTGGGTGTGAATGACGATCTTCTCAATCTCGTCCAAGCGGTCTTTGACTTCCGGGTGCAGGCGCACCGCGGCCTCGGCCGCAGTCTGAGAATGGAATTCAGCTGGAAAGGAGATCTTGAAAAGAATGTTCTCCATAACGTAACTCCCATAACTCATTGGGAATGATAAAGAATTCCCCTTTAAAGAGACGTCATAGAAGCCCCAGGTAGGTGCCGTCAATACACTCGGATAACCAATTTCACCGCGCAGGGTGAGATCAGCCAGCCGCACCGCGCGGGAAGTGGCATCACCCGCGGCCCAGGACTTACGGGGCCCGGCATTAGGTGCATGGCGATAGGTGCGCAGACTGGAACCATCTAGCCAGGCCTGGGAGAGGGCGTCGATAACCTGCTCTCTGCTGCCCCCCAGCATCCGCGTTACAACTGCGGTAGACGCAACTCGCACCAGAAGAACATGACAGAGGCCAACTCGATTGAAGCTGTTCTCTAAGGCCAAAACTCCTTGTATTTCATGGGCTTTGATCATCGCAGTGAGAACATCTCTTATAGTCAGGGGCGCCTTGCCCTCGGCAACCCGCTGCTGCGACAAAAAGTCGGCGACGGCCAGAATAGCGCCAAGGTTATCCGAGGGATGACCCCATTCCGCCGCCAGCCAGGTGTCGTTGTAATCCAGCCAGCGAATAATGCAGCCAATATCCCATGCCGCTTTCACCGGATCCATCCGAAACTGCGTGCCCGGCACCCGCGCGCCATTAGGCACCACAGTACCTTCAACCAAAGGCCCAAGCAGCTTGGTGCACTCAGGGAAGCGCAGGGCCAGAAACCCACAGCCCAGCGTATCCATCAAACAATTGCGGGCCGTGTCGTAAGCCTCGTCCGAATCAATCTCAAAATCACAGACATAATCCGCAATATCCACCAACACCTGATCCGGTGCTGGCCGCTCATTTAAATCAACATTTGTACTCATAAAAAACCCATAAAAAACAATTAAATAAAACTAATTTTTAAGCCAGTGTCGAAATATCAAAAGTATTTCTACCAAGCCCACCAAAGGCAGTCCCGCCTTTCGCTGGTGATGGTCTGTTTATGAGGGGGGCCCCGCAAAGCGGGGAAACGGTAATAAACAGACCCCTTAACCTTAAGGCATCAAAAATGTCAGCAAGATCGCAGTTTGAGGGCGGACTACCGCCCCCCAATTTCCACCCAATCAGAAGACTCTGGCCCCGTATAATCAGCACTAGGTCGAATAATCCGGTTATTAGCCCGCTGCTCCTTCACATGCGCCGCCCAGCCGGTAAGCCGCGACATCACGAAAATCGGGGTAAACAGCTTGGTCGGGATCCCCATGAAGTGATAAGCCGAGGCGTGAAAGAAGTCCGCATTGCAGAAGAGCTTCTTCTCGCGCAACATCACCTCTTCGCAGCGCACTGAAACCGGATACAGCACCGAATCGCCCACATGATTCGCCAGTTTCTCTGCCCATTGCTTGATGATCACGTTGCGGGGGTCAGATTCCCGGTAGATCGCGTGGCCGAAGCCCATGATCTTTTCCTTCCGCTCCAGCATGCCCATCAGCGCCTGTTCGGCTTCGTCAGCAGACGACCAGCGCTGAATCATGTCCATAGCCGCCTCGTTGGCGCCGCCATGGAGAGGGCCTCTGAGGCTGCCAATGGCGCCGGTGATGCAGCTGTGCATATCGGACAGGGTGGAAGCGCATACCCTTGCGGTGAAGGTAGAGGCATTGAACTCATGCTCAGCGTAAAGGATCAGGGAGACATTCATCACCTGGCTAAAGAGCTCTGAAGGCGTTTCTCCGCTCAGCATATGCAGGAAATGCGCACCGATGGAAGCATCATCAAGAGCCGTATCTATGCGCTTGCCTTGGTGTGAAAAAATGTACCAATAACAGATAATTGACGGCAATATCGCGAGTAATCTATCAATTACATCATTCTGCTGGCTGAAGTCGATCTCTGTCTCCAGGTTGCCTAGCATGGAGCAGCCTGTGCGCATGACGTCCATCGGGTGGGCGCTGGCCGGGATGCGTTCCAGTACATCTTTCAACTCCTGGGGCAGGTCCCGCAAGCCCTTGATTTTGCTTACGTAGATATCCAGCTCAGTATGATTTGGCAAGTGCCCGCGCAGCAGTAAGTGGGCCACTTCCTCGAAACTGGCTTTCTCCGCTAGCACGCTGATGTCGTAACCTCTGTAGGTGAGGCCAGTGCCAGTCTTGCCGACTGTACATAGCGCGGTTTCACCCGCAACCTGACCACGGAGGCCGGCGCCTCCCAGTTGTTTATCAACCATGAATCTCTCCGATTCCCAAAATGTCAATTAACTTAAATAAAATAGTATAATATATTGAAAATTAATGACTATTATTCGAATAATTTGTCCAGTTTTTGCTCATAGCTGTGGTATCCCAATACCTCGTAGAGCTGATCTCTGGTCTGCATTTTTGACACGACCGCAGTCTGGTCGCCATTGATTGCAATGGTTTCGTAAACCTCCAGCGCTGCCTTGCTCATGGCCCGAAAAGCGCTCAGTGGGTAGAGCACAATGGCGACGCCGGCTTCACCAAGCTTCTGGCAGTTAAAAAGCGGGGTCTTACCGAATTCAGTGATATTGGCCATGATCGGCACATCCACAGCCTCAGCAAACTCCTTGTACTGCGCCAGATTCAGAATCGCCTCAGGGAAGATCGCGTCAGCCCCGGCATTCACACAGGCCACCGCACGGGCAATCGCTGCTTCCATGCCCTCGACCGCGAGGGCATCAGTCCTGGCCATGATGACGAAATCGTCATCCCGCTTGGCATCTGCCGCCGCTTTGATGCGGTCAGACATCTCTGATTCAGGGACAATGGCCTTGTTGGGACGATGACCGCAGCGCTTTTGAGCTACCTGGTCTTCTATATGAACCGCTGCGGCGCCAGCTTTCTCCATGGCCTGTATGGTTCGCGCGATGTTGAATGCGCCACCCCAGCCAGTGTCGATATCGACTAGCAAGGGGAGGCCACTGGCGTTAGTAATGCGTTCAACGTCGGCGATCACGTCATTGAGGCTAGTAATTCCCAGATCCGGCAGACCATAGGATGCGTTTGCTACACCACCGCCGGAAAGATAGATCGCCTTGTGGCCGGCGTCTTCTGCCAGCATGGCACAGTAAGCGTTAATAGTGCCCACAATTTGTAGTGGGTTATTGGCAGCAAGCGCTTCTCTGAAGCGTTTTCCAGCACTGAGGGTTGTCATTGATTTTTACCTTAATTATCTTCTTTATCTAATTGATTTATATTTAAAACTAGAGTTTTTTTAGCGTTGGCTATATGGCGCTGCATGAGTATTTCCGCCAGCCCCCCATCCCCCTGTTCGATCGCGTCGACGATGTGATGATGCTCCCTGAAAGCGCGTTCGGGTCGAGAAGGTTGACTGCTGGTCTTCATCCGGCAGAGGCGAAGCAGGTGGTAGAGTTCGCCACACAAGAGATCAAATAAGCGCTGATTTCCAGACAGACTTACGATTTGGTAATGGAAGTCCAGGTCACCGGCTTTCTGGTAATAAAGTCGCCCATCTTCAGATTGGATTTGGGCCTCGTGAGCGGTGAGCAAATCACGCAGCCTGCGACAGTCCTCAGCGCTTGCTTTCTCAGCAGCAAGTCGGCACGCCAAGCCTTCTAATGATTCTCTAATTTCATAAATTTCAATAGCTTGAGATTTGTTTAGAGAAATAACTTTGGCACCGGCGTTAGGCTTGATCTCGACTAGCTTGGCGCCCTCGAGCCGGCGGATCGCTTCCCTTAGCGGGCCACGGCTTATGCCGTATTGGGAAGCTAGCTGGGGTTCGTTGATCTTGGAGCCAGGTGCAAAGTCTCCACATACGATGGCGTCACGCATCTGGCTGAAGACTTCATCAGCCAGGGTCTTTGGTTTGGCTCCGACAGCGATATTTTCAGTTGGTATGTCGACAATTTCCGGCATAGAGCGCACATTCTAACAAAAGGTTGCATACTTTTAACAGAATTGTCGACAAAAGACCGGCTAGTGCGTGACAGAGTCTCCACGCCCGATACCGGTGTAGTTGATCCCCATTTGCTTGAGCATTTGCGGTTCGGAGAGATTGCGACCATCGAATATGACTGTCGATTTCAATGAGCGCAGGATTTGTTCAAAGTTTGGTGCCCGAAAATGCTGCCATTCCGTGCAAATCACCAGTCCATCTGCGCCCTCAAGCACTACGTCCCGAGTTTTACAAAGCTGCAAGTCGGTTTGCCTGGGGTATAGGCGTCGCGCTTCCCCCATTGCTTCTGGATCATAGGCTTTCACCCTGGCTCCTGCCTGCCAAAGCGCTTCAAGCAAGGTTCGTGATGGAGCTTCACGCATATCGTCGGTATGGGGTTTGAATGCCAGTCCCCAAACAGCAAACGTTTTTCCCTTAAAATCATGATTAAAATATTGATTTATGTGTGAAAATAGCTTCGTTTTCTGATAATCGTTGGCTGCTTCTACCGCCCTTAAAATCCCCATTTCATAGCCACTCTCTGCGGCAGTTGCACCAAGGGCGCGCACATCCTTGGGGAAGCAGGACCCTCCATAACCACATCCAGGGTAAATAAACTGATAGCCAATTCGAGGTTCTGAGCCGATGCCGATCCGAACC
>DLPV01000029.1:11317-11981 GCA_002477465.1 Gammaproteobacteria bacterium UBA7449
TTCATTGATAAAGCTGATCTTTGTAGCGAGCATGGCGTTAGCTGCGTATTTGGTCAATTCAGCAGCGGAATATCCATATAAATCATACGGTTGGAGTTCCTATTAAAAAGGGGCGTAAAGCTCTTGCAGTGCGGCCCGAGCACTCTATGATGTGGCGCCAACGACAATGCGGTCTGGTTTCATGAAGTCTGCAAAAGCAGCGCCTTCTTTCAGGAATTCTGGGCTAGAGGCCACTTCGATGCTGAATTCAATCTCTCTGTGCTGCAATTCATTCTTGATTGCCGAAAGCACCTGGTCTGACGTTCCTACCGGCACCGTGGACTTGGTGACCACGAGCTTTTCTCTATCCATGAACTTGCCAATATTCCTGGAAACTTCTAGAACATGGCTCAGATCCGCGGAGCCATCTTCATCTGGAGGTGGGCCAACTGCGATGAAGAGCCGACCACTTGCGTAGATTGCTGTAGGCAGATCCGAAGTGAACTGAAGATTGCCGGCGGCGACATTGTTTATGACTAATTCCTCAAGCCCCGGCTCGTATATCGGAATTTAGCCCTGCTGCAGGCCCTTAACTTTGGCAAGATCTACATCCATGCACAGCACTTGGTGGCCAACTTCTGCCAGACAGGCCCCAGTAACCAGGCCCACATAGCCATTGCCGAAA
>DLPV01000020.1:0-250 GCA_002477465.1 Gammaproteobacteria bacterium UBA7449
CGCATCTGGAACGGGCCAAAGCAGACATCGAACGTATGCGCGAAGCGGGTGTCGACGCCTATCAGATCGATGCACCTTATGATCAGTTTGTTATGACAGGTGAATAAATAGTTAATAAATGGAATCAGAGTACCTTGGTCGATATTTTTCAGCACACTTCTTAGCATACTCTGTTTTCGTGTTTTTAACTCATTGATTCGTATAAAGAATCGGTCACACTGTCTACTGAAAATCCTCGTGTCGGTGGTTC
>DLPV01000020.1:545-15023 GCA_002477465.1 Gammaproteobacteria bacterium UBA7449
ACTGAAAATCCTCGTGTCGGTGGTTCGATTCCGCCCCTGGGCACCAACTCCTCTAGCTTACGAGCACATTTCAAGACGCGTTGACTGCTTCGATGTCTAAGAGCATCTGTTACTAGACTCAATCGAAGGGACAATTCAAAGTACCCTGACCCCTTTGATTTTTAAGAGCGCAATCTAGAACAAGCTGCAATTAAAAGAAGAAACAGGAGCCCCAAATGAAACCAAAGTCCCGCCTGTCACTACTCCCGCTGTTCTACTGCGCCTGCCTGGTATCGGGTTCTGGCCTGGTGGCTGCCCAGGACACGATCATTAGTGTCGACTACTACGTCCCCAATGTCTCTATCGCGCCGTCCATGCATGGGGAAACGGCCTCGATCTACGTGCGCGAGCGCATAGTCGATGGTGCTGACATCGATGAGGGCGACGTCGTGCTGTTTGTACACGGCGGAAGTCGCCTTCGATGTCTCTTATCCCGGATATAGCTGGATGGAATACGTGGCGGCCGCGGGCTTTGATGCCTTCTCCATGGATACCACCGGCTATGGCCGTTCCAGGCGTCCCAATGTAATGAATGATATTTGTAATCTTTCGGAGCGTCAGCAGGCGGACTTTGTCCCTTCCTTCATTGATGAACCCTGTCCTCCCAGCTACCCCTTCGCGGCCACGACGATCGCCTCGGACTGGGACGACATCAACGCAGTAGTGGACTGGCTGCGAGATTTCCGCGATGTCGAGAAAGTACATATGGTCGCCTGGTCACTCGGTGGCCCCAGGGCGGCTGGCTATGCCGCCCTGTACCCAGATAAGGTAGGCAACCTGGTTCTTCTGGCCCCCGCCTATGGCCGTGGCCGCTCCGGTTCACCCCCGGACAATCTGCCCTCGCCGGGAGCTGCCTTCACCAAGCAATCTGCAAATGATTTCACCAACAACTGGAACCGCCAGGTGGGCTGCGATAACCAGTACGAGGCCAATGTGAAGACCGCCATCTGGCAGGACATGCTGGCTTCTGATTCTGTTGGCGCCACCTGGGGCACCGGTGTACGACGTGCTCCACGCACTACCACCTGGGGTTGGAACCAGGACATGGTGGCAGCGACGCACAATCCCATGCTGATCGTTTCGCCGGCGCATGATGCTCAGGTGCGCCCTGCCAGTGTGCGCGCTCTCTATGAAGACCTCGGCGCCGCACAAAAAGTACTGCTGGATCTCGGCTGCACTTCCCACAATGCCATGTGGGAAACCAATCGCATCATCCTGTTCGACGCCACTGTGCAATGGCTACGTGATGTCAATGTTGACGGCACCAGTGCGGGAGAGATTCGCCGCGGCTACTGATTAGAATAAAGGGGACGGAGGAATTTAAATTTGATCAACTGTACAAAAATAAATCCCAACTCCCCTAGCTCACCCGCACTTAACCTGACGCGTAGACAGCTTCGGCACTCAAGAAAATCTATTGCTAGACTAAATCGAAAGAAAATAAGCAGCCAAGCCATTCTTCAGAGCTACTGTATTTCTACTCTCACCCCATTTACTTAACTGCTCTCAATATCAAGAACACTATTCATGACGCAACGCTTCAATCGGATCAAGATTGGCTGCGCGTCGTGCCGGAACGAACCCAAACACCACTCCGACTAAAGCGGAGAATGCAAATGCGCCAATCACAATGCTCGGGTCTATTGTTAACTCGAAACCTATGTAGCTTGCTCCTATATAGGAACCGGCCAAGCCGATAAATATGCCGATACAGCCTCCCAGCGTGGTCAGGATCACAGCCTCCACTAAAAACTGTGTCAGCACTTCGTTCCCCAGAGCACCAATAGCCAATCGTATGCCGATTTCCCGAGTGCGTTCAGTTACCGATACCAGCATGATGTTCATGATGCCTATGCCACCCACCAGCAAACTAACTGCTGCTATCGAGCTCAGGAAAAGAGTCAGAATGCCAGTCACATCTTCCAACACGCCAGCAATCTCAGCCGGGTCCAACACACGAAAATCATCAACATCCGTCTCTCGAATATTGCGGAGTTCGCGTAAAAGTTCTTCAATTCTCAACCTGACTTCCGTATTGCTGGCACCCGAACTCACCAATGCTGCAATGGCAGTAATATTTTCATTTCCTATCAGGCGGATTTGCACGGCACGCAGCGGTGCCAGGATAATATTGTCCTGATCATTACCGGGGCCGGCCTGTCCTTTTGATTCCAGTTCTCCAATGACCTGACAAGTAGTTATACCGATTCGAATGGTGCTGCCTACTGGGTCAACTGCACCAAACAATTCCTCACGCACGGTTTTCCCTAAAATACAGGTGAGGCGACCGCTCTGATATTGCTGTTCAGAAAAATCATTCCCGCGGATGACATTGGCATTACGCACCGGGAAATATTCCTCGGTAATACCGGTAACTGAAGTGGACCAGTTATTGTTTCCGTAGACAGTCGTTACTTGTTTTGAAACTGTTGGCGATACTGCTTCTATTCCGAAAATATTATTTTCGACGGCATCGGCATCCCTGAGGGTAAATTGCCTGATAGCAGATCCGCTTTGCGGGCCACGTTGCTCGGCACCAGGGGCGATGAACAACAACTTATCACCGAGACTGGATACTTGAGAGGTGATGCTCGCACTGGCACCAGCACCCAGGGTGGCCACTGCAATTACTGCCGCCACTCCGATTACGATGCCAAGCATGGTGAGCAAGGAGCGCATAACGTTGCGACGCAGTGCGCGAAATGCCAGCAGGAGAGCATTTAACATCATGCCGATGGCTCCTCTCTAGAGACATCGGTAGCTAGGCGGCCATCCAGAAAATGGACTTCTCGCTGCGCGATTTCTGCTATATCAGGTTCATGGGTCACCATCACAATGGTAAGACCTTGCTCCTGATTCAGCTGTGTTAGCAGATGGCAAATCTCCTTGCTCATGGCACTATCGAGATTCCCGGTGGGCTCATCGGCAAGCATTACTGCGGGATCTGTCGCAATAGCACGGGCTATTGCCACCCGCTGCTGTTGCCCACCGGACAACTCTCCCGGCGTATGTTTTTCGCGTCCACTCAGTCCAACTTTTTCCAGCGCTTCGCGCGCGCGACGACGTCGTTCTTTTGCCGGGACGCGCCGATATATCAGAGGTAATTCTACGTTCTCGAGTGCAGTCGTACGATTCAGCAGGTTAAACCCTTGAAATACGAAGCCGATGAAATGGCGCCTCAACAGCGCCCTTTTCTCCCCGGACAAGTAGGCAACATCCACGCCCTGAAAAAAGTAATGTCCGCTAGTTGGGCGATCAAGGCAACCCAACATATTCAAACAAGTGGATTTGCCAGCTCCTGATGGCCCCATCAAGGCGACAAATTCACCCTCTTGTACGGTGAAATCAATATGGTCGAGCGCGATTACTTGTGACGCGCCGTGTCCGTAACTGCGCGCGACCTGTTGCAATTGGATAGTAGGAACGCGATCAGTTGAGGTGGCTGGATCTGGCATAGGCGCCTCAACTGCCCCAGCCTGGCCTAATTTCGCTCCGCTCATCCAAACGGGCCCCCACCTGGTAACTGAGACCTTGCTTCCCTCACAATATCGATTATGAGAACCGCATCGTCAGAGAGTGAACCTGATTTAATTTCGGTGAACTCTCCGTCAGTAAGACCGATGGTGACCGGCACAGGCTTTGGTTGTCCGTTTTCGAGCACCCAAACATTGTCACCTTCTGCAGCAAGCTGCGCGACCCTCTCGTCAGGGGGCAGAAAACGCAGCGAGCGGTTCGGTACTAGCAACAACTCTTCAGTCTCTTCGATAAGAATTTCGGCTGTTGCTGTCATACCAGGGCGCAACAGCAATTCCGGATTGCTGACACTGAGCACGGTTTCGTAAGTTACGATGTTGTTTACTTTGAGAGGGTTGAAGCGAACCGAAATGATTTCCGCTGTAAATTCTGTTCTGGGATAGGCATCTACTCGAAATGTGGCCTTCTGTCCCTCCCTGACCTGGCCGATATCCGCCTCATCAATATCCAGGTTCAGCAGCATGTTGGAAAGGTCTTCAGCTACGATAAACATGATCGGAGTCTGAAAGGATGCTGCCATGGTCTGGCCAGGATCCACTTCCCGGGAAATGATGATGCCGTCAATTGGTGAATTGATAACTGCTTTGGCCAACAGTGTCTCAGATTCTCTCAGTGCGGCAGCCGCTGCAGTCACTTGAGCTTCTGCACTCGCAACCGATGCCGCCGCCCTCAGAGAAGCCGCTTCGTCTGCTTCCAAAGTCTGCAACGAGAGCAGATCACGCTCGCTAAGGTCTCTCGAGCGACGGGTTTTTGCGTCAGCTTCAACCACAGTTGCTTGCGCCTGCGCCAGTGTTGCCTCGGCACTTTGCAATGACGCCCGCGCTGAAGTTAGCCTGGCTTCCAGAGTCTGAGTATCCAACTGGGCCATCGTTTGCCCAATTGTCACCTTGTCATTGAAATCCACAAACACATTTTCAATAATGCCGGAAACTTCACTGCCGATTTCAACCTGTTTGGTCGGCTGCAAGGTGCCTGTGGCCGTGACAGTAATTTGTAAGTCTCCCCGCTCTGGTGGTTGCGTTACGTACTCTACTAGTGGATCCTGCGGCTCCTGTTGCAGGAAAACTATGCCGCCACCGATCACTATAATGGGCGCCAGCCAAAGCCAATTGAATGACCTGCGCTTGCCATCCATTCCTAACGCTTCTCTTACCTCCTGCTGCGGCGTGCTCATTATAAAAGTACCTTCATTAGAAATTTAGAGAACCGAAGAACGGCGGCCCTGATTAATAGGCTAGGAATCACTGACTCGCCCAAACAAAGAGGCGCACAATCTCAAACTTGCCGTCAACCCAAATTACATTTGGGTCAAAATGGGCTGACAGCATTTGCATAATTTGGCATTAATAGCAGCTATGCTGCGGAGTCTTCTCAATCAAAGAATGAGCCCTAACCAAGAATGACAAGGCCTGTGCTAGCGAAATAGCTGGGCTAGTGTTTCCTTGTCTGCATCGCTTGGCATATGGCTAAAATTGGCGATAATTCCGGCTAGTGACTTAAGCTATTCAGGTGCCTGTCCAGCCGTTTGAATACTAGCCATCAATTCTTTGCCTTGATCCGAGGGGGAATGGCTAATTTCAGAAACCACACTAGCCATCATTCTTATACCCTGAGGCAAGCTGCCATTATTAGAAATCTCAACCAATGCGGCCTTGTCAGCGTCTGTCGGAAAATGATTTATTGAGGCGACGAAACCAGCGATTTCTTGTAGTGCGCCGAAAACTGCTGGGTTCTGAGCCATCGAGAATTGGGAGAAGAGCCCAAATAGCGCAATTACTGCCAGCTTTCTTACCAGCGTCATTTTCATCATGTTCTCCTGTTGCGTGAATAAGTATTGAGCGAATGGAAAGCGTGCATACGTTAAATTGGAAAATCTGCCGTGGTAGTTGATATCTGTGAAACTCTCGGATGTTTACCACGATCGACTAAGCTCATATTCCACAGGGATTCTGCTTTCGTCCACAGGCTAGCAGCCGAAGTGTACAAATCAGCCAATGAATGGGCATTCTTAACTCAAATGTTGGGCCAACGCTCTTTGATCAATCGCGCATTGGATCGAGAAACTGGAATTTGTATCTCGGGAAAGTCAGCAAGCTGAACGTATGATCTTCTGCCTTCGCTGCGCTGTGATCGAATCTGCGATTGGTTTACGATGAATGAACGGTGCACACGAATGAAATCGTTTGCCGGCAAAGTCTGTAAGATTTTTGCGAGCGGCGTATCGCTAATTATGGTCTGAGATCTGTGAAGAGCAAATCCGTTTGCGCTCAAGTGAATGCGACTGTATCCCGCAATAGCTTCGATATAAGCAATGTCCCCGACGCTCAATAGCAAACTACTACTACCATGACGAATATTAACGCGTGATTCCTGCCCCTTGCTGGTCAGCACATTGAGCAGCGTACTGAGCTCAATATCACTCTCTGAATCGTGCAACGCTTTGCTTAAGCCCAAAAGTTTATCCAGCGTCTTTTCCAGTCGACTTGGTCTTACAGGTTTCAATAAGTAGTCAATCGCGTGGGTTTCAAAGGCTTGTGCTGCGTAATCATCAAAAGCAGTTACAAATACGAGTTGATAGCCCTGCGATACAGTATTCGCAGCAACAGTTAAGCCATTTCGCCTGGGCATTTGAATGTCGAGAAACACAATGTCTGGCTTAAGTCGAAGTATCTCCATTTCTGCAGTTACACCATCACCGGCTTCCCCGACGACCGACAACAAGGAGTAATCGCTCAACAGTGCGATAAGTTCACGCCGGGCAGCAGGTTCATCGTCAACTACCAGCACAGTTTTCTCGCTCATGAGACTACTGGCAGTACAATAGTTACGGTTGTTCCCATATCTGGCTTGCTCAATACACTGAAACGATGCTGTTCGCCATAGCACATGGCCAGGGTATCGCGGACGATTTGCAGGCCGAGGCCGGATCTGCCCCTTTCTGGCTCAAAGCCAATCCCATCGTCAGCCACTATTATTTCCAGCTCGACGCCTCTATATATTGTTTGGATTCGAATATGTAGTTTGGGACGAATTGCGATGTTGTGTGTAACTGCGTTTTCCACAATAGGCTGCAGTAAAAAAGGTGGGAAGCTGAGTTGCCTTGTACGTTCATCAACTTCTATTTCGAAGCTCAATCCAGGATCGAACCGGGTAGCTTGAATTCGCAAGTACCGCTCTATTAAATCCATATCGGTTGCAATCGGCACTAATGCGCGTGAGTGAGTTTCTAGCACCCCTCGAAGTAGATCTGATAGATCCCTTATGACAGCAGTGGCAACTTCGGGTCTCTCTCTAATTTCCGCTGTAATTAGATTGAGTGAATTAAACAGAAAGTGTGGATTGAGCTTGGATTTAACTGCCTTGAGTTCGGCGGCTTTTAAAAGCCCTTCGATTTGTATATAGACATCGCGCTGCCTAATGATATGCCGGGCTGTGGCAATGAGCAGCACCTCGATTGTTCCAATGATTCCTGGCACTAAAAATGTGTTGCGTGCAACATTATCTGACCCATTCTGCAGGGGTAAAATGGCCCAGGCAACAATCACTGCCAGCCACATGCCAAGTAAATATTTCGCTACAAAGAATTGTGAGGAATCGATTTCAAGCTGAGTGAACCGCCTGCCCAGGTGCTCCGCCATAACCGCAATCGCCATGCATACGATCGCAACAATCCACACTAACACAGCGATAGACCAAAATCTTTGTTGAGACAGCGTACCCTGTTGAATAATTATCAGGGTAAAAAATAGCCAATTGATGCAGGGCATATACACCAATACAACTAAAGGACGGGATGTATTCACTCCTGAAGCCAGGGATTTTGATGTGGGAGTTACTGTCTCCACTGCTCTTTTACTTTTACAACTATCGACCAAGCCTATCTTCCACAGGATTTTTGCTCCCGTCCACTAGCTAAAAGCCGAAATGTACAATTTAGTCAGTGAGTGGACATGGTATGTTTAAGAGCACTGATTGATATTTAAGAATCGTGACACGATAAAATTGTAGGAGTTTGGGCAGCTTTTTCGAATAATCCATAGCACACTTCTTAGCACACTTTGATTTTGCAGTTTTAACTCATTGATTCAAATGAGGAATCGGTCAGCACGTCTACTGAAAATCCTCGTGTCGGTGGTTCNNCGGCAGATTTAAACGTACTAGCTATCTATAGTGACAGAACGTTTCCAGAATCCGTCGTTTTAGCGATATGGATCAGATAGAAGAGGCATTTACTACCTCCCAAGGTAAAGAAAGGATATGACTCGGTTCCCACAGTAGTACCCACGCAGACATCACTTAAAATCCTACTTTCCGTTCTTTTTTTCGATTTTTTTGAAATTCACTTTTATGTACGGGGCAGGGTACTGTCATTTATAACAGCGCCGTTAGGGGTTGCCGGGCCTATTTATCTGGGTGCACTCATAAATTCTTGAGCGGTCAAATACATTTATGAAACGCTAATTTTGTGGGTACCCATGAGGGTACTTTCCGTTTTAATCTTTGTAGGCCACGTATTTATTGACCTGTAGATTCCGCCCCTGGGCACCACGTATTCAAAAGCCTCGCGAAGCGGGGCTTTTTTATGCATGGTGATTAGGGGTGGATGAGAGCCACTGCGGTTCGACAAAATGCGCCAGCATTTTGCACAGCCGTAGGCTGCCCGAAGGGCGAGGAATTTAGCTTTGCTAAATTTCGAGTGAAAGCTGCGTATGCAGCGCTGACGGCGGAACGCCGCCCGCAGGGAGCTCCCTTATCTTATTCAGATTGAAAGAAAAGGGGTCTCGAATCACTTCCTGCCCCCACGCTGCGCTCAGTTTACTGGCGACGAGAAGGCCTGATGAAGAAAGAATGAAATGCCTGCGGTTAATCATGATTATTCGATCCTACCGGGTTGAACCCACAAGAAGGCCCACCGCAAAATCACAAAAGAAGCCAGAGTTAAAAACAGCGCCCTATTTTCAACCTGACCTCCTTGTCGTTTCCAGTTCAGACGCGGCTGAGTCTGATGAAGGCCATCTTAAGAGAAAGCTAAACTGCCGTCTCGCCTGACGATGTCCACACTACGCAAGACAGAGCTACCGTACTGGCGAGATCTGACGTTATCCACGACGACATAATCTGCCGTTGCTGAGTCGGGTGTCAGCACTAACTTTACAAACCCTCTGTGCGTGCAGTCGGTCCAGGTTACTTCGCGGTTATGCTCGGCCACCAGGCGATCGAAAGCTGCAGCACCGTCCGGCCCGTAATCTTCAAAATCACCAGGCGAAGTAATGCCTGCTGTACCAAGCTCTACCCCCATGCGCCGACCTGAATCATTGAATAACTCATTGGCCCAAAATGCATGACTATCGCCAGTCAATACGATCAAGTCACTCGCACCTGCTGCGCTGCAGCGCTGATAAAAGCGTTCACGGGCCGCTGGATAGCCGTCCCAGGTGTCAAGGTAGAGAGGGAGGTCTAACTGGCCCAGTCTGGAAAAAAGGCGGTGGGAGTCTGGTAGCGAGTCATAGCGTCGGCCGGCTTCCTGCTCAAGACGGTTGGCGACATCCGGCACATGGGTCCGGGCGACAGGAATCTGATTGCCTATCAGTCGCCAGGGTTGAGATTCGCTCAGCGACCTGGTCAAGCTGTTGGCCAAAAACGTTTCCATATCGGCTGACAGCAAGCTTCTTGACGAGTCTCCCAGAATGTCTTGCAAGAAGCGGTCACGATCGGCCTCATTATCAATTGCTTCCAGGTGGTCGCCGTAATCTATCTGTTCGCTGCGACCGGTATGGCGGGTTTCCAGGGTAGTTAATGAAGCCAGGTCACCGAAAGAAAAATGGCGCCAAAGCTCGGCTCTGCTGAGTCCAGGTTCCGGATCCCGAACCGGCATCCATTCGAAGTAGGCTTGAAGCGACGCATCTCGTCGCGTGCGCCAATCGCCTTCAGTATCGGGCTGATGATTCTGTGCGCCGCCAAGCCAGGGGTTGTTGCTGGATTCGTGATCGTCCCAGGTTGAAATCAGCGGATGGGCTGCATGCATCAGCCGAGAGCCCAGGTCGGTCTTGTACTGCGCGTGGCGCTCGCGGTAATCCTGCAGGCTTACGATCTCGTGGGCAGGCGCATGGGCACGACCAATTGCAGCACCTTCGGCAGCGCCCCACCCGTCTGCACCATACTCATAGAGATAGTCGCCCAGATGCAGAACGAAATCGATGTCGGCATCGTTGGCAATGATTTCATACGCGTTAAAGAATCCGAATGGATAGTTTGAGCAGGACGCGATAGCAATACCTAATTGTGCCAAGGGTCCTGCTGGCAGTGTTCGAGTGCGACCTGGCTCTGAAACTACCTCACCTACGCGAAAGCGATAGTAGTAGGTTTCACCGGGCTGGAGGTCTTCCACCACGACCTTAACGGTATGATCTCTTGCCGCAGTTGCCGCAGTCGTTCCTCGCTGCTGCATCTGAGTGAAGTCTGGGTCTGTCGCCAATTCCCAGTCAACCGTCGCACTGCCAGAGGGCAATACCCTTGTCCACAGCAAGACACTGTCGTGGGTGGGATCACCGCTGGCCACGCCGTGACTGAAGAGTTGGCTGCTTTCTGGGTCAGCAAGGGCAGCAAGCACCTTGCTTCCCCAAGCAGAGAACAAGAGCCCAGAGGCTGCGCCAGTGGTAAGTGCTGCTTTGAGAAATTTTCGTCGCGGATAGGGAAAGTGCATGGTTCTCTCTTGGTCCAGGATTGTATTTGTACTTAAGAGTCTCGCTATCTAAAGTGACAGCCAGATGACGATCCAGATCCGCAGTCACGAGCCCGAACTCAGACCGGAATGCATGGCAAGCGCCCAAACAGGCATTGACCCAGCCACAGGCCTGTCTGCTTGGCGGATCTTTGCGGGGTGAGGCAGGTTTGGGGGTCAGGGATTGAAACTTATGCGATGGCCTAACAGCGCATCCCCTCCCACTCGATGAGCTGACAGCGTGAGCTGCGGCCAGGTTCGCGATGACCAGTCAATCTCAATCAAACCAAAGTTGGCAACCGCGAAAGCCTCCCCGACGCGATGGCGATTGGGACTAATCTGCGGCCACTCCTCGGTGATTCCAGAGGAAGTCAGTTCAAGAAGGGGCCAACCATTCGCCGTCTCATCTATCCGACTGAACTCGGCCCAATGCACATCACCGGAGATAATGACTATGGGCTCAGTTTGGTAGCGCTCCAGCAGCTCGATGAAACGCTGGCGCTCTTTAGGGAAATTGGCCCAGGTTTCCCAGCCCGTAAATTCAGCCAGTAATTGGATGCTGCTTCCGATAATTCGCACATCGGCTTCGACCTGCAGCTGCTGTTCCAACCATGCCCATTGCCGCTCACCCAGAAGCTCTGCCTCGGCAGACAGTGATACGTCGTAAGGGCCACGATCTTCGGCAGCGCGCTCTTGCTGGCGCTGCGGATCCTGGATGCGAGTAATTGCGCTCCGGTTCCAGCGCAAGTCCAGCAGAATAACCTGCACCTTTTGACCTGATTCTCCATAAAGGTAAGAAGTGTAGATTCCATCTGGTCTCGTGCGCCGCTCACTGCGAGCCGGCTCGCCAAAAAAATCCAGCAGCAGTTTTCGAGATGCCTCTTTGCTGGGATACTCCCTGCCCGCATCGTTACGGCCGTAATCATGGTCGTCCCAGGTGGCGATGACTTCGATCTGCTGTCGCAGACTGGAGAAGCCTGGCTTGGCCGCGAGCTTTGCGTACTTCGCTGCCAGCACCTCCGGATTGTCGGAATCGCCATAGATGTTGTCTCCTAGAAACACAAACAGTTCCGGTTGGCTGCCCATTATGTCAGACCAGATCGGTTGGTCCTTGTCCTGATGAGCACAGGAACCAAACGCGATGCGCGACAGGGCTCTTTGTTGTGTTGCAGCAGCTTTGTCTGACTGCTGCGCTGCCATCACGGCAGTGCTTTTCGACAACAACGGCAAGGCCGCTGCTAAACGCAGCAGCCTGCGACGACTTAGCTTGGAGGATAGACTCTTCAAAAGATTCTCACAGATCATCGGCAGCCACAGTCCGCCAATCTACAGACCATACTGCGACTGAAACAAGAGTAACACTGCCAATAAAAAAAGAGCCAGCGCTCACACGCCAGCTGCTTTCGTTTTGCTTATAAACGCTGCCAAAAAGGCAGCTCAGCTTATAGATCTACCGTCATAGAGAATGATGCTGTTCGCGGTGCACCAATCCAGGCTCCAAAGCCAGAGATACCCCCAAGGTAGGATTCATCCCAGGCGTTGTTGACGATAAAGCGGAATTCGAATCCTTGCAGCAGATCAGAAACCGCTTCGCCGTTAACGCCAAGATAGGCATCGGTAACCGTGTAGTCTGGTGTACCCTGCGCGTTACCGCGGTCCACAAATCGTTCGGCTACATATTTAGTAGAAATACCGGCGAAGTACGAGTCGCGAGTCCAGTCAAGAGACAACACCCACATCTCATCGGGAGTGTTCACGACCTGGTTACCAGGAACGAGACCCAGTGAAGCATCGGCGCCTGCACCAAGGCCAGTGCCAACATAGACAGCGTCGAGATTGGTGTAGGATCCATAGATCGACCAGTTTTCGCTAATCTCATAATTCGCGGCTAACTCGAAGCCATCGGATTCGATACCACCGACGTTGTCGAAACGCCCGGCGAGACCAATGGTGTAGTTAGGGATGTTGCCAGCCAACTGTGGACCAAAAAACTCAAGACGGTTCTCAAATTCGTTTTGGAAAAACACCGCAGAGGCATTCAGGCGAGGCGAAACGTAGCGTAGTCCCAGCTCAAGATTCTCCGCTGTCTCAGCTTCCAGGTTGGCACCAGAGGACCCTTCACGCTCAAGCACCAGATCTAGCAATGGCTTGACGTTTTCTGAATAGCCCAGGAACAGTTCCAAACCATCGATAGGCGTAACGAAAGTCGCGCCACCGCTAAACAGGGTATCTGTATCTGAATTCAATGACTCTGGAGCAGCTACACCGAACAAGTCGGCTTCATTGTTGTCCACATCAAACTCACGGATACCAGCAGTCAGGGTCAGCGCGCCAATGGTGAACTGGTCCTGGATGTACCACATTGTGGTATCTCTGTTGAAATCACGGTTGTACTGGATCCAGTACGGAATCACGTTGAATTCGATACCGACGCGAGGGTCTGTAATGCGATGCCAATCGCGGTATTCCCGGCGATTGGAATCTTCAAGCCAGAGGCCGCCGCTCAGTGTGTTCTCGCCTTCACCTATACTGACCGCCCAGTCAAAATCTGCAGTGAAACCGCTGCGGTCTCGACCGTAATGCGTGTGTCGATAGGACTGTACTGGAATCGCGCCTGCACCATAGCAGAGCGGATCAGATTGAGGACCAGCACCACCATAGGGAAACGTAATTGAAGACTCACAGCCAGGCGTAGGACTTAGCGACCTTCCCTGATTATCAACAAAGTAGATAGCGCCTATGCCAGAACCACCAAGAACCGGCAGGTTTCCAGCTATCTCATTTTCCGCGCCACCCTGATCATCAACCAGATCAACGATCGAAGGCGGAATCCAGTCACCGCGACCTTCCATCTGATGGTCGTAGACACCCACAGAAATATCCAAATCATCAACTGGATGGGCGTCCAGCTTCAGATAGCCAAAGCGATTCTCACGCAAGGTTGACCAACCGCGGCGATACACTTGATTCACGTAGGGACTGTCGGTGAGAAAACCAATCAACCCGTCAGTATCCGGGTCCGTGGCAAACTGACCTGTAGTCACTCGCTGATAGTTGTCCTCATGAATGTCGTCATAGGCGTAATAGCCTGTCAATGTGTACTGAGCATTGAATTCAGTAATGAACTTAGCTGCCAAGTGGTCGCGCTCGTTCTGTGCCGAGCCTTCAATCCAGTCTGTGGCTTCGTTGTGATTGCCTGAAATCCACAATCGGGTCGTACCATCAAGGATTCTGCCCGTATCGTAACGCACGTAGTAACGCTGCGAATCGAAATCGCCCTGCACCACTTGAGCGCGTAATCGCTGATCTTCCGTTGGATCATTGGTGGTGAAATTTAGCGTACCGCCGAGAGATTCCGTGGTTCGCGTATCGATTGATGCGATGCCCTGGTTTACTTCGACGCCACCGGAGTTCATGGAATCAATATAGCGGTTGGCCTTGGCACCACCACCGTAGTTGGAATCTCCGTTGGGGAAACCATCGATGGTAGTTCCCACCTGTTGCTCTGATAAGCTGGTTTGGTATCCACGCAGGTTAACCGTCGTCGACCAATCATCGAAGCCGAAAGTATCGCCTTCTGTAATGTTGACGCCTGGCAGGTTATCAATGGTGGAGAGTATAGATGTCATCGGATTCTGCTGGTCCTGCATCGATTGAGTAGTGCTCAATGCTGAATAAGTGCGCGCAGCACCGGTGACTACAATTTCCTGGATTTGCTCAATATCGCTTTCCTGTGCAGCTGCGGTAATTGGCAATGCAAGCACTGGCAATATCGCCGGCCAGACTCTTTTGAACTGTGGATTCATTTTCCTCTCCTAAAGGATGATAGCGGTAAGTCAAGAAGAACCGCTGCCCTCTCGATGGCAACGTTGGGGCTTGATACTTGATAGTGAAGTCAGTCAGCTGAAGGGCGAAAACCGCTGTACGAAATTTGCTCCGCGTTCAGCGCAACATGAACGATTTACCACCTAGCTTTTAGCCACATCTAATGTACAAAGCCAAGGTGACAGTTCGGTGATAGTTTCTTGAAAAATTTGTGAAAGATTTATGAAGGAGCGATAAAAGTAATGTTGCCAACTTGTGACATTTGAATTCATACCGATCTAATTCAAAGATTAGCAGGCTACATCATCATGCTTACGCGCGTGCTTGTAAGAAAAGGGGTCAGAGTAAAAATACAGTAC
>DLPV01000020.1:15337-20012 GCA_002477465.1 Gammaproteobacteria bacterium UBA7449
TAAAAATACAGTACTGTATTTTTACTCTGACCCCCTTTTTTAGAGAATTAGATGGTGGCCCGCAACGAGAAATTGAACCCGGCGGCAGTTGGTCACTTGACTTGCCAGTTCGACAACAAGCCTCTACATCCTGGTATCACCCGCACACCCATCACAAAACAGGCCCGCAAACCTACAATGGCCTGGCTGACATGTTCATCATTGACGATGAAAACAGTGATGACTTGCCCCTCCCCAAGACTTACGGTATCGACGACAACAGGACTGAGTTCCTCCAACATAGATCGAGTAAATGCTATCATAACGATTATGAGAGAAAGATTAATCCGTCATTTTGAAATCGACATCAGGCGAACCAGCATTTTTCGCGAGTTCGTTGCCGGACTGACCACTTACATTACTATGGCCTACATTGTAGTGATCAATCCAACAATGATGGCGCAGGCCGGGATGAATTATGGCGCAAGTTTTACTGCGACTTGCTTAGCAGCAGCGCTGGCTACGTTTGCAATGGGAATCGTAGCAAATTGGCCAGTCGCCCTCGCGCCAGGAGTAGGATTGAGCGCGTTCTTTACTTTCACAGTGGTAGGAGAGCTCGGGTACAGCTGGCAAGTTGCCCTCGGTTCCGTGTTTTTATCAAGCATACTTTTTATTGTCATCAGCCTGACGCCCTTGAGAAAATGGATTCTTGCGAGCATACCCGTGAATCTCAGATTTGCAATCGCAGCAGGGATAGGGATTTTCATAGGATTTATCGGTCTCAGAAACAGCGGTATAGTCGTATCGGACAGTGCGAGCTACGTATCTCTAGGAGACCTCGCAACGGCTGAAACATTCTTGGGACTCTTGGGTTTCCTTCTGATCACTGTGCTTTCGATACGGCGCATCCCTGGCGCAATTATATTAGGCATCGCTAGTATTACCGGCGTAGCTGTCGCTCTTGGGAAGGTTGAATATTCAGGATGGGTCGCGCAACCTCCGCCACTAGCACCAGTATTTCTCGAGCTAGATATTTCTGGCGCAATGAATGTGGGCATGATCACTGTGGTCCTTGCCTTCCTGTTCGTTAATCTCTTTGATACTGCAGGCACTCTCTTTGCAGTTGCTGACAGTGCAAAACTTACTGATAAAAACAATGAAATAACTAATCTCAACGTAGCGCTCAGGACCGATAGTGTTTCAAGTCTAGTGGGAACCTTTTTGGGTTGCGCTCCGGTAACAAGTTATGTTGAAAGTTCTGCTGGGGTTTCAGCCGGTGGCAGGACGGGGCTCACTGCTGTTTTTACCGCTTTATTTTTCTGTATTACTATTTTTATTTCCCCTCTCACGAGCCTTGTTCCACCATATGCGACGGCAGGCGCTCTAATCTATGTCTCTATGATTATGCTTAGTGGTTTGCAGAATTTAGACTGGCACGACCATAGCGAACTGATACCTGCTTTGATAACAGTCATCATGATCCCCATGTCATTTTCGATTGCCGATGGAATCGCGATCGGATTTATTAGTTTTGCGGTGATAAAAACCTTTACCGGAAAGTTCCGGCAAGTATCTTTTGTTGCGTGGGCATTAACCGTTTTGTTCGCTTTAAAATTTGTCTACATATAAAAAGAAAAAGGGGAAGGTCGCCACAGAGCGGCTCACCAAACAAAGAGAATGGTGAGCCGCGGAAAATTGTTTAAAATGAGTAGCTCAACCGACCCATTATTTGGCGGGGAGGTATCAGCTCAATACCCGTCGCGTTAACTCCGAACACATCAGTCATTGCAGAATTTATTCCATCTTCATCTGTCAAGTTATACAACATGATGTCGAATCCCCACGTCCCAGATTCAGAATCAAGCCCCGTCGTCAGATTGAGTAAATTGTAGTCCTCCACCGTATCAATGAGTGGATGATTAATTACACGCTGTTGAAAAGAGCCGCGATGAATATAGTCGATAGTGCTGGTTAGCGTATGGCCCGATGAAAGCCCCGTCTGATGCTGAAGCCTAAGGCTTGCCGTCAAATCAGGGCTTTTTGCCAATTCATTCCCTCTTATGTTTTCTCTGTTCGCGTAACGCAGGTCCTCGTAGCAAAAACCCAAGTATCCGACGGGGCTGCACCAAGGAGGGGCGGGAATGGTTGAGTTTGCCTTAACATTGTCTAAGGTTTCGAAGTCTGTAGTCACTTCAGAATCTAGGATCGCGGCTTTGAAGTCGAGGGTCAGTTCATCAGTTAAAATCCCAATAATTTCGGCTTCAGCACCTTTCATTTCCGATCCAGGAATATTCGCAACTCCACCGCGGAAAACATCCGGATCAGTTGCTTGGAACTGCAGGTCATCGTATTGATAAAAGAATGCAGCAACGTTAGCTCGCATCCTGCCATCAATAAAATCAGATTTAATTCCAACTTCATATGCGGTAACGGACTCACTTTCGAAAGTTGGGAATACGAGAGGGGGTGCAATAGCATTACCCATCGAGGCGTCCTCAGCTTCGGTGTAGCCATAGGTAAGATTACTCCCACCGGGCTTAAATCCGAGTGTGAAAGAGGAGTAGATCATTGAATTAAGCCCAAGGTCGTATTCGAATGCTAGTCGTCCAGTAGTTTTTGTTGACGTCTTCTCCAAATTACCGATCTGCCCTCCGAAGAAGTTGTTTACATAACTTTCCACTGTGTCATCCGTATATCTAGCGCCTGCGATAATGCGCAACGCGTCCGAGACGTTAAAGGTCGTCTGACCGTAGACTGAGTAAGATTCTCGGGTTGGATAGTTGTCAGACATAAATCCCCAATCTCCAGCACCACCTGGAATTTGACCGGGAGAAAGCCCTGCTGGAAGCATTGATGCAGGAAACATATTGGAATAGCTGGTATCGAAGTAGGGGTCAGCAAACGTTCCGTCATAGACCCCATTAAAGTTATCATCCAAAAACTCCCTTATGTGACCTTCGATTTCTTGGTCCATGTAAAACGCACCTATGATCCAATCGAAAACCCCGTTGAAAGGTTCATTGGAAATCATGTTTATTTCGAACGTATTTGTTTCTTGTATCTGGCTTTCAGGATTGAATTCGACGCCAACATAAAAAGGGGCTGTGGCAGCGACAGATGAAGGGTCATGAAACAAATTATGCCGGTCGTTATCTCTGACAACATAGATCTCATCTTTCTGCCAGCTCGCTAAAGCCTTGAGGGTCGCATAACCCAGATCAAATTCCCCAATACCACCAACAATCTTCGACTCAAGTTGGTACTTGGAAAGGGTGTTTTGCGAAAGCTTCCTTCTGTCGGGCGTAGTGTCATAAAAGCCTTTTATCGCAGCTCCGTTGTTATCAGCGTCGAAATACTGGCCAAATACTCGAAGGCTTGACGTATCGCTCAACTCAAGCAGCCAGTCCGTGCGAAAGCTTGTATGATCTGCATCATCTAACTCTTGGCCATTGAAGACGTTTTGACTGAAGCCGTCCCTCGAGGTAAGGGATACCGAGGTTCTTGACGCGAGTGAATCTGAGAAAGGTATGTTTATGGACGCACGGGTTTTTGTCAGCCCATAGTTTCCCACGGTAACGTCTGCCTTCCCCTCTAAAGAGTCTAAAGAAGGCTCTTTGCTTATTACATTAATTGCTCCACCAGTGGAATTTTGCCCAAACAGAGTTCCTTGAGGCCCCCGTAGGACTTCGATTCTCTCCACGTCGATAAAATCTGATTGAAGGGAAAAAGGTGAGGCAATGAATATGCCGTCCATGTGGTAAGCGACTGAAGGAGCAGCAACTGCATTTTGGTTTGTCTCGTTACCAACACCTCGGATCGAAACTACGGTTTTGAAACCCTCATTCTTTGATACGGTCAGGCCGGGTGCCAATGCGCTGAGATCGACGAAAGAGTTAATATTTCGAGTCTCTAAATCAAGTTCTGTGATGGCGGTAATAGCTTGAGATACATCTTGTAGGCTTTCGTCCCGTTTTTCCGCAACCACCATAATTTCCTCGATTCTACTTTCTTGGGAATATACTGGATTCGAACTTGCTGTAGCGATGAACAGAAATGCCGCGACGGCCGCTAGGCGGCGATTGCTGGTGTTGGTCATACTTATTCCTTGGAAATGGCTGGTAGGAGGCATTGTCTTACTTTTTTGCTCGATGATTGACGAATATGTCTGTTAAGCGAACCAATTTGGTGCGTATAATTTCTAAACGCCCCATTTTAGATCGCACCTAAGGTAAAATAACCCCTTCTTATTTTAAGAAAACTTTATTATAAGGATACAGCAGGCGCTTTTTTACGTGTTTCTCGTTTCCGGTAATTTCCCGGTCAGCTCATTTGTTGTGCAGCAATATGTATGCCGAGTTTTCAGGTCTACTTTTTTCGCAAAGGTTTCAGGAGAAGTAATGGCGTTCTTACTGAAGTGATATGTACACCCCAATGGCTTCATTTGCCAAGCGGTCTATTGCCTGATAGCGTGATGCGATGACAGCTTCGATGCTCACGAGCATCTCAAGCTCGATCTAATCGAAGGGAATTGAAGTAGCCCAGGCCTTTGTCGAAACCACTGTATTTTTACTCTGCCCCCTTCTCTTACCACTTTTTCTCAATACTGTATTTTTGCGCTCGCCCGTTTTATGATTGCTAGTCATGAAAGTTGTTCGATCTATTACTTCCCTAGTAGGCCTGCTGTTTCTATGCTGCA
>DLPV01000026.1:0-84417 GCA_002477465.1 Gammaproteobacteria bacterium UBA7449
ATGTGTTATATCCTAATATTAATTGGTTGGAGGCGAGCATGATTCAAATTCTTAAAAAATATCGGTTCTTTGTATTTATGGTGCCACCTGCTTTGATAATGTTCGTTGACTTGCTGCTCGGCGTAGAACTACCCTCGCCCGTGAATTTTCTTGGCTCATGCTCTTTCATACTCGCGTGCATATCAGTTCCTGCCGGCTTTGGTAAAGAAGAAAAGCAGCCGGAAGATGGTTATGAAAAATAAAGTCAGTCAAGCCGTACTATTTGGTTACTTATGCACCTGCTGGTTAATTTTCGGATACGGCATCTATCAGTTCATTTCCGGTGAATCACTAGGCGGAGAGTACGTTGCATCTATCGTAATGATGGTTGCTCTGTTGCCTGGCATCTTGGATATGCGACAGAAATCTAAAGCCTAGACATAGAAGGCACATGTTCAGACTCGTCTGTCACACTTGTAACGCTTGATGCATGTTCTTAACAAGCGTGCCATCTGGTTTTTGCTTTGGTTTAAGATTCTTTACTTGCAGTTCAGTGAGCGGTTTAACGACTTTCGGCATAAGTTCCACCATCAGTTCCACCATTAAATATATTTTTTTGGCGGAACCTCAGAGTTACGCATCGAAATCGAATTATATTATAACGTATTGATATATGGGATTATTTTCACGAATCGTGACGAGATGTTACAAAGATTTGGTGTCCCCGGCAGGGGTCGAACCTGCAACCTACGCCTTAGGAGGGCGTCGCGCTATCCAGTTGTGCCACGGGGACTCATGGCAAAGTATATCGTAAGCTCGCCCGCTAGCCGATATCTGTCACCAATATAGAGGCCACGGTGACGCAAGATATTCAGACACAGACCCTCATTCAGCTATGTAAGCCGCAGCTTCGCAGATTTCCTAGCTGTTCTTTCGCTACTTGCTAAATTTCCTGCTGTTAGCCCGGCGATTTGCTGTTTTGGCATTCACTGGCGGACGCAGTTGCAGAGTCGTTCGCTAGCCACTAAAGTCAGACAGCAATTGCATTCGGATGTTTGGCACCATGATAAGACTCTCCTGGCAGTGTAAGGAGTTTTCAGCTCTCAGTAATGAGGAGTTGTACTGTATTCTTAGACTTCGTGCCGAGGTCTTTATAGTGGAGCAGGAGTGTATTTACCAGGATATCGATAACAGCGATCAGGTTGCTGTGCATATGCTAGGCAGGCATGAAGAAAAGCTGGTTTGCTACGCTCGACTGCTACCACCGGGGGAAAAATACCCGGCAGCGTCAATCGGGCGAGTGGTGACCAGCCAGCGCGAGCGCCGGGGCGGTCACGGCAAGCAACTCATGGCTCGCTCGATCGCCTACTGTGAGGAAAAATGGCCCGGAAAGGGGCTGACTATATCTGCACAGCAGTACCTGGAATCGTTTTACCAGGAAATGGGGTTCGTCACCGCCAGCTCACCTTATCTTGAAGATGGCATTGCCCATGTCCGGATGACTCGCGACACTTAAACGCTGAATCGACTCAAAGTTCAATCGCTATGATAAAGCGCTTTCGCCGCATCATAGCTGGCCAGGGTTGCCTCGCGCTGCTCAGGGCGAGCCCAGGTAATACCGATAATTGCGAGCGACGCGAGCAAGAAGCCCGGCACGATCTCATAAAGATCATAAATCCCACCGTGGAGGTTGGACCACAGCACTACGGTAACCGCTCCAATAAGCATACCGGCCACCGCTGCCATCGCGGTCATTCCGCGCCAGAACAAAGAGAACACGATGACAGGCCCGAACGCAGCTCCAAATCCGGCCCAAGCATAGCTTACCAGATCCAATACTCGGCTTTCCCTGTCACTGGCAATAATCAAGGCCAGAATCGCAATCACAATCACCGCAATGCGACTCACTGCAACCAGTTCTCTATCTGTCGCTTCTGGACGAATAAAAACACGATAGATGTCCTCGCTTATCACGCTGGATGAAACCAGGAGCTGCGAGTCAATAGTCGACATAATGGCCGATAAAATGGCGGCGGTGATAATACCTGCAACCCAGGGATTAAAGAGGTTCTGACTCAGATTGATGAATACAGTCTCTGGATTGTCCAAGGGCGCGTTCGCAAAGTAGGCGATTCCTGCAAGTCCTGTTGTGGCCGAACCAAAGAGAACAATAACCATCCAAATCATCGCAAGTCGGCGGGCAGGTGCTAGCTTCTGCGGGCTCTCAGCGGCCATGAACCGCGCCAAAATATGGGGCTGCCCCACATAGCCAAGGCCCCAGGCCACTAAAGAGATAAACGCCAAGAAGCCAAGATCACCGGATAAATCAGTGCTGGCTGGATTGGCAGCCTGCATTTCGCTGACAACTGTAGAAATGCCACCTGACCCCATAACTACTGCGACAGGCGCAATCAGCAAGGCCAGTAACATAAGCACAGCCTGAATAGCATCGGTCCAGGCCACTGCAAGGAAGCCACCAATAAAGGTATAGGAAACGATGATAAATGCACCGGAGAATAGCGCTACCGAATAGTCCAGACCAAAGCTATTCTCGAACAGGATAGCCCCTCCAACCAGCCCGGAGGCGGTGTAGAAGGTAAAGAACACCAGGATAACGCTTGCTGACAAGCAGCGAATGATTCGAGAGCGATCCTGAAAACGATTCTCAAAGTAATCCGGCAGGGTGAGTGAGTTATTGGCGTGATGGCTGTATACCCGCAGCGGTCTGGAGACAAACAGCCAATTGCAGTACGCGCCTACTGTCAGGCCGATGCCTATCCAAATCTCGCTTAATCCAGAGAGATAGATAGCGCCAGGCAGGCCCAACAGTAACCAACCGCTCATATCAGAGGCACCAACACTCAGCGCGGTGACGACAGCACCCAGCTTGCGGCCTCCGAGAATATAGTCACCGAGATCATGGGTTTGTCGGTAAGCCTTGATGCCAAGGGCAAGTATCAGGAGTAGATAGGCGACAAATGTCACCAGCAGCGGCGCGTCAAAATCCATACAGTAGACTCAAGCAATCATGGGCAAAGTGCGAATGCCATTCTACTGTAATTGCTGACTCAACAGCGGCTTTTGTTACAGCAAATATTGACATGCGCAAGGGCCGATTGCTACTTGCCTTCGCGGCACCGCCGTCATGCTCATTCATTGAACTAACTGGCTAAGGCAGCCTCTCTATATAGTAAAATTATTACTTTTTTATTAACAAAATCACGTTAAGAAAGTAAATACTTTGTTTAATAGGCCGATATAACTTCTAAACTACCCGGCGCCAATTATTATGCCCGTGACCAGCAACTCATCCCTTTCCGCCTCACAGGAGTCGATCCTCCGACGCCTCAAGATGCGTGGCCCGCAATCTGTAAAAATACTGGCAAAACAATTGGCTATCACAACTATGGGGGTACGCCAGCACCTTACGGAACTCGACCAAAAAGGCCTGGTAGAAGCCAAGCCAGAAACTCGACAACAAAGAGGTCGCCCGCTGCACTACTGGCAACTGACGGCCCTGGGTCACCAACACTTTCCAGATGCCCATGACCAAACCGCTGCCAGTCTTATAACTGCGCTTCGCAACACCCAGGGTGAGAAGGTGCTGAGGGAATTGATCGATCAGAGCGAGGCCCAGCAGTTGCCGGCTTATCGGCAGCAGCTCGAGGCGGCTGGGCCCGAACTGGGGCAAAAGCTCATGATTCTGGCAGAGATGCGCACGGCAGCTGGGTTTATGGCAGAGATTCGCTTGCTTCCAGATGGCTGGCTGTTGATCGAGAACCATTGCCCCATTTTTCAAGCTGCCAGCACTTGCCAGCATTATTGTCAGGCAGAATTGGAGTTTTTGCGGGCGGTGCTCGCTGAATTTGCCGACGTGGAGCGCACGGATCATCTACTGGCGGGTGCCAGGCGCTGTGCCTACAAAATTAGCGCCGGGAAAGCCACGCAGACGCAAGCAGTGTAACCTCAAGCGGCAAATTTCAGTCCGCAAACCTCGTCAAACCGAGATAGACCCTGAAATTTTCCGCATCAAGCTCAGGAATATCACCGGATTGCTGGTATATTGAGCCACCGGAAAGCGGCCTACCGCTTCTGTTTTCGCCTGTTATTTGAACAGGCGCTAAACCGAGGGGCGAAATCAAACCTGGAATGACTGGATCACGGAGTTGTTAGTGCAAAACAATAAGCTTGCAATCGGAATTGGGCTCGGCGTAATCCTGATTCTTGCCATTGCCGCCCCCAAGCTCATCGGGCTGAGTTTGCGTGATAACACGGTCGATACCTTGTTTTCGCTGATCCCTCCAGAGACCCGACAACAGCTTGCTATCACGGAAACCAGCTTCGAAGACGGCTGGTATTCATCCTCAGCAGAGTTTCAGGTTGATTTCACCCCATTCGCGCTGGATGAAACACTGAGCGGCAGCCTGGCGTTCGAATTTAGCCATGGCCCCGTCATCCTGACACCAAAGGGCATGGAGTTCGGTCTGGTTCATGCCACAATCACACCACGCTTTGCCAGCAAAGAAATCACCAAGGCGCTGACCCAGGTGCCTTTCGAGTTGCCTGAAGTTACATTTGAGTTATTCGCCGGCTTCGATCAGTCCCTGCTGTTAGAGCTGACCATTGCGCCCGTGACCATCACCGAACCCGCGGCCAGTGTGAGCTTTGAAGGCCTTACCGGCACCTTGCTGGCAAACCCTGATATGTCTGCTGAAATTCAGATGATGATGGGTGGTCTGCGCGCAACAGAATCTGAATCCGGCATGGGTTTCGAACTGGCATCCATGCAACTGGCGAGTAGCAGCGAACAGATGAACAACCTGTTTGCACCCAGCGACCTCCTGTTGTCGATTCCATCCATATCCAGCCAGTCTCCGCTCCAGTTTAGCGTCGAAGGGGTGGAAGCCCAGTCCCGTGTGCGGCCAGGCATAGATGCCCAGCGCCAAATCGATGTGTATCAGCGTTTTAATATAAACAATATCAGCAGCGATATTCCAATTCGGTCACTTTCCTGGACCACTGAAGTCAATGAATTACAAACAGCGCTGGTGAGCGCCTATTACGACTTAATAGCGAACTTCCAGCAGCAAATGGCCGCTGGCAGCGGTGCTATGCCGTCTGAAGAGGATGCACTTGAACTGGCCTTACTTTTGGCACAGAACGGCCTGGTGTTTAACAACCAGGTTGCTGCGAATATTTATGATGGCGACAATCAGGCCGATATCAGGATACGGTGGCTAGGACTACCGCAACTTCAGTCCATGGAGGAAATTGAAATTTCGGAAGTGATCGCGGCTCTGGAAGTTGAAGTCAACGTCTCACTGGATCTGGAAGCCATGATGCGAAGCCCTGCGGCAGAAATGGTAGACCCCTACGTTCAACAGGGCTACGTCTCCATCGATAACGGGCGGCTGCTACTCGATGTGAGTCTCGCTAATAGCGAGCTCACTATCAATGGTGAAGTGACCCCTCTGGATCAGTTTCTCTAGGCAGGAAAACTTGCAGCCCTCCAAAGTAGACAATCCAACTCGTCATCAAGACGAGCCCAGAAAACTATTCAGTTATCCCAAGTACTGGGCCGAGTGCTATGGTCCTGCGCCCTATCTGCCAATGTCACGAGCGGAAATGGATGAATTGGGCTGGGATAGCTGTGACATTATCATCGTCACCGCAGATGCCTATGTCGACCACCCCAGCTTTGGCATGGCCGTTGTCGGCAGATTGCTGGAAGCCCAGGGGTTCAGAGTTGGCATCATTGCGCAACCGGAGTGGGACTCTGCCGAGCCGTTCAAGGCGCTTGGGCAGCCCAATTTATTCTTCGGCGTAACCGGCGGCAATATGGATTCGCTGATAAATCGCTATACGGCAGACCTGAGAATCCGCAGCGACGACGCCTATACCCCTAACGCGGAGGCCGGTAAACGACCAGATCGCTCCGTCATCGTGTACAGTCAGCGCTGTCGCGAAGCCTACTACGACACACCGATCGTAATTGGCGGCATTGAGGCTAGCCTTCGACGCATTGCCCAGTATGACTATTGGAGTGACAAGGTCCGGCGCTCAATCCTGATAGATTCCAATGCTGACATTCTCCTGTTCGGTAATGCAGAACGTGCGCTGGTGGATCTGGCACACGACGTTGCCAACGGCAGAACCATTACCGACTGCTGGGATATGCGAGGCACTGCCCGGGTTTGCGACGGCCCGCCTACTGGCTGGACCGAAATCGATTCTACCCGCATCGATTGGCCAGCAAAGATCGACAAACTCCCAAACCCCTATGAGTATCAGCACGACAAGAAAGATTCAGGCGACGAGCCCAATGGGGAGCCTGATGCGCCAGCACCGGTCAAGATAATCCCCCTGCCACTGCAGAGGCAGAGCGATTACGACAAGACAACCAGCTATATCCGCTTGCCATCCTTTAATAAAGTGATAAATGACCCTGTTTTGTACGCGCATGCGTCTCGAGTGCTTCACCAGGAAGCCAACCCTTACAACGCAAAACCCCTGATTCAAAAACACGGCACAAAAGACGTGTGGGTGAATCCTCCGCCGATTCCCCTAGATACGGATGAGATGGACTGGGTTTTCGGTCTTCCCTTCCAGCGTCGACCCCACCCAAGCTACGGAGACGCTCGGATTCCTGCTTATGACATGATCAAAACTTCCGTGAACATTATGCGCGGATGTTTTGGTGGCTGCACTTTTTGTTCAATTACGGAGCATGAGGGCAGGATAATACAGAGCAGGTCGGAGGACAGCATTCTTAGAGAGATCGAAAAAATACGGGATCAGGTACCTGGTTTTACTGGAACGATTTCTGATCTTGGCGGCCCTACCGCCAATATGTACAAATTAAACTGCAAGTCGCCAAAGATCCAAAAGACCTGCAAGCGCCTCTCCTGTGTATACCCCAATATCTGTAAACACTTGAATACCGACCATAGCCCAACCACGCAACTGTATCGTAAGGCTCGAGCGGTCGATGGCGTAAAGCGCATCGCCATTGCATCTGGCCTGCGCTATGACCTCGCGCTGAAGGACCCGGAGTATATTGAAGAGTTGGTTACTCATCATGTTGGCGGATACCTGAAAATTGCGCCGGAGCACAGCGAAGATCAAACCCTGTCGAAAATGATGAAACCCAGTATCTCTGCATACGATGAGTTCAAGAGATTATTTGATCTGTATTCGCGCAAGGCAGGCAAAAAACAGTACCTTATCCCCTACTTCATCGCCGCCCATCCGGGCTGTGACGAAGAAGATATGCTGAACCTTAGCCTGTGGCTGAAAGAGCACAAATTTAAACCAGACCAGGTGCAGACGTTCTATCCATCGCCCATGGCTTTGGCCACCGCGATGTATTATTCGGAACGTAATCCCCTACAAAAATTGCGCTACAAAGGCGAGAAGTTGAGCGTTAGCAAAGACATCGATCAGCGCCGATTGCAAAAAGCCTTTCTGCGGTATCACGATGAGAAGAATTGGCCCATGCTGCGGGAGGCACTGAAGCGGCTGGGCAGAACTGATCTGATAGGATCAGGGAAAGGCAGTCTGATTCCCCCACCCACAGAAAAAGCCAAACGAGATCGCAAACAGCGACGCCGCCGCTGAACTTAGCGTCTCACCTGGAGATTAATTTCTTCCAGAATACGCCACTCCCCTGCCTCACGACCTAACAGCAATTTCTTCTGCGTATCATCCTGATATGTCGGTGACCGATAGTTAAGCCAGAAGTGCACTTCAATCACTCCAGCCTCCTCACCGATGTACTGAAAATCACTCAATTCGAGTTCTATCCAGCCGGCATTGTCGATGACGCGCTCACGACTGCTGCGCCAGGCAGACACCGAATCCTGATAACGGGGTTCAAACTCGGCATGGTAGGCGGAAAAATATGCCCCTAGGGATTGCGCTTGCCAGGCATCAACCCAGGCAGCAATAAACTGCTCTAGCACGCCGAGATCAAAATTACTGCTGGCATCTGTTTCAACACTTGGTTCATTGCTCCCAGCCACTAGCGCGGGTGCTGCAATCGTCGACTGCGACGCAGTCGCCATCTTCACTACAGCCAACTCTGCGACCCCGCTATCCACTTCAACTACCTCATCTTGAAGCGCTGCGGACTGGACAGTCTCTATTTGAATCTTAGCCTGCGCTGGCTGCTCCGCAGCTGCCGCCACAATGGCTTCGTCAACAGCCGCTGCTTCCTGCTCTAGCCCACTGACACTGCTGGCAGTGCCTTCTGATTCGTCGAGCCTTTCTTCAACAACTGCCAGGGAGCTCTCCCCGGTGCTTTCTTCCGTACTTTGTTGTTCGGCACTTTCCCCAATGTTTTCTGCTGTCTGCGCCTGCAGCGTGCCATAAATGGCCGGTTCCGCAATTGATGCGAGGTCGATGCCGCGCTCCTTGGCCGTCACCAGCACTAGGCCGGAGTCCGATGCCTCTGTAACAGTTGTCTCTGACAACGCTCCCTGGACCGAGGAGGCCCCAACGGCGATCACTGTCGCTATCGTGCCCGAAGCCGCTGGATTTGATTCAGGCTCGGTCTCAGGGCGTCCTGTTCTAACTGAATCAGCGACTTCCGCTGAGAACTCGTCTGTCTGCAGCGCTAATGCAGTAACTTCGTTGATCGCGACAGCATTTCGCGTGCCAGCTGCCGTCCTACTGCCAGCCGTTTGAATCGCCTCGGCTTCCTGCGCACTTTGAAACAGTAGGTCTGTATCAACACTATTGGCAACCAGGCCTTGCACGACTGGCGCTGGAAAAAGCCCATTACCAGGCTGGTTGAGTAGCCGATAGATCAATCCCACACTCACAACCAACATCACTGCAGCTATTGATATCAGGGTGTTCATCTTACTGTTGGTGTAGCGAAAGCCAACAGTTGGCAAGGCCTGCTCGCCGTTAGCCGCGCTAAATATTTTTACCAATTCAGTCTTGCTAATAGGATGCAACTCTGCGCTGTTTTTCCTTGCCGCCACAATGAGTTGACACATGTTTGCTGAGGAGCCCGGAAATCCTTTGCATAGCTTGAAGAAATAGCCGATGGCAGAAGGTTCTAACTGCAATCCTGGCAAACCGGCCATGTCGACGAAGCGGTAAAAGGACTGGGCGAGCTCTTCCTCATTCATTGGCTCGAGTTTGAATTTGTGGGAAACATTAAGCAGCAGCGACTTGAACTCACTGTTGGACAGAAGTCGCTTTTCAAGGCCGGGTTCGCCACACAACAGGATATTCAACAGGCGTTTTTTATTCACCTGCACTTCCGCCAGGCGATAAATCTCAATCAAGGTGATATTAGTCAACAGATGTGCGTCATCAAAAATGAGAATGACTCGCTTCTGATTCTGCTCCTGCAGGGCATCTTCGAGGATACGGGCGAAATTAGCTGATAACGGTAAATCAAATTCCTGCGCCAGGGCCGCCCGCAGCATGCCTGGCGATTCAATGGCTTTACCGAAATATATGACTTTAAGCCCCTTACAGCGGAGGTATTGAGTCAGCTTAGTACACAGGACGCTTTTCCCTGTAAGCGGGTTGCCTAGCAGCTTCACAAAAGCTTCAGGTAATGTCAGCGCTTCCACAAGTGCCTTCAGCACTTGAATATAGGGGCCATCGCTAAAATAGAATGATCGGTTTTGGGTCATTTTTTTATCAAGGGATTGCACGGCGGAGTGACAGTTTGCTTATAATTCGGCTAGCAACGGATTAGTCAGTATCCTTCCGGATATTGAGCTCAATATTTGTCAAAATACCACGCAATATATTCAATTCCATGACGTCAATTCGAATTCGGCCAAACAGCCGCCGCATGCGCTGCATCAGTTGTCGAGGATTACCGGGGTCGTGAAAGTTGATCGCCACCATCACTCTTTCAAGATGGTCGTAGAAATGCTCTACCTGATCTCCGGTCGCCTTCGCCTGATCCCAATATTCATCTTCTTTCCTATCTGATTGGTCGGCTAGTTTGAGAGCGGCTTTACGTATTTCGTAACTCAACACCATGACAGCTGCTGCCAGATTGAGTGAACTGTAGTCATCATCGGCAGGAATTTGCACATGAAAATGGCATTGCTGCAGCTCCTCGTTGTTGAGACCGGCGTCTTCGCGACCGAAAACTAGCGCCACTTCTGCTTGTTGGCTCTCTGTTACAACCTTCTCTGCACTCTGTTCAGGCGTCAGCATTGGCCAGGGAATACTCCGGGATCTGGCACTTGTGCCTATGACAAGACTGCAGCCGGCAATGGCCTGCTTGAGGTCACTCACCACTTCGGCTCCCTCAAGAACATCGAGTGCCGAAGCGGCACGGCCCACGGCGACCCCGCTCGGAAATTCTAGTGGCTCCACCAGAGTCAGCCGCTGCAGACCCATGTTTCGCATAGCGCGGGCGGCAGCGCCGATGTTCCCTGGGTGAGATGTATTAACGAGGACTATTTTGACTGTGGTGAGATCGATCATGATTTATCTGCAGGGACCCGAAAACCCCGATTATAACAGCAACCGGGCCCAGACATGGATTACCACCGGCAGGCGAGAGTCTGGTATCATGCGCCGCCTCAAACGTCCCAGATCGGTACCCGGTCTGCGGAAGTGACCGCTCTTTCAAACTCAGGATTCCCGGATGCACCCGCTAGTTACAATTGCCCTTCGCGCGGGCAGAGATGCCGCAGATGTCCTCGCCCAGCAAAGCCAACGCCTGGATCGTATCCAGGTTGTTCAGGATGCCGAAGGCAAGGACGTGACTTCTGTCGAAGTGGATGCGGACAAATCATTGCTCTATCACATTCAAAATGCCTATCCCAATCACAACATCGAATCACGTATTTCTGGCGCACAGTCGGGCAAGCCGGGTGAACCCAAGTGGCTGCTGGAGCCCGCAGTCGGGTCAACAAATCTATTAAGTGGATTCCATGCCTTTGGTGTCGCCATTGCTATCGAGGTCAACGAACAACTTTCGCATGCGGTTGTAATATGCCCGCTGTTGAATGAAGAATTCACCGCGACTCGAGGTGCGGGCGCACAGCTGAATTCGCGTCGCTTACGGGTCAGTCCAAGCGATGAGCTGCGCGGCGCACTGATAGGCATCGACCCAACCGACCTTGACCCAATTCTGCTTTCCGGTATCCAAACTACCCTGCTCCAGGCTGGCTGCGCGCCCAGAATGCTTGGGGAAACTACTCTGGATCTGCTGCAAGTTGCTGCGGGCCGCTATCGGGCTGGCTGGGGATTACCAACATCGCCAGCAGGCTTGCACGCTGCGGCATTGATTCTGCAGGAAGCAGGGGGCATCTGTGGAACAGAATCAGGCAGCCCTGCTTTGGCAGCTGGCAAGGAGCTGCTGTTTGCAAACCCCAGGATCTTTAAGCAACTGGTAAAAATCCGGCACCAGGCTGGAGCCTGAATGCAATAATATGTGTTGGGGCAATGATTTCGGACAGAAAAGGGTTATTCTGCGGTCAGAAGCTTGCCCGTATCTGCATTTTTCTCGAGCCACTGCATACTAGTGCAATATTCAACTTGGGCTGTTAGGTAGTTTAATGATCCAGAAGTCATCAAACGGCAACACACTGGTCGAAGGATCAATTCAGAAATCCCTAATTCGTATGACTATGCCGATGATAATCGGCATGATGATGCTCTTCACTTTCAGCCTGGTGGATACCTGGTTTATCAGTTTCCTTGGCACCGAATCTCTTGCCGCTATCAGCTTCACTTTTCCTATCACTTTTACCGTAATGAGCCTGGCTATTGGACTTGGCATTGGCGCGTCAGCGGTCGTGGCCAAGTGCGTTGGCGGCTCCGAGTATGAAAAAGCCAAGGAAGCAGCGACCGTAATTAACTACATCTCTCTATCGCTTGCCGTCATCGTCGCCTTTACTCTCTGGCTTTTTATGGAGCCACTGTTTGCGCTTATGGGCGCAAGCGAAGAGCTGATGGTGTTGATTCGACAGTACATGTATGTCTGGTTTCCCGGCAGCGTGCTCGTTGTTTGCATCATGACAGGCAACAGTGTTCTGCGCGCATGTGGCGACACCAAGACGCCCAGCATGTTGATGGCCGCCGCAGGCCTGGCTAACGCCATCCTCGATCCACTCCTGATATTCGGTGTCGGCCCATTTCCAGAGCTTGGTATTCAGGGTGCCGCCTGGGCAACGGTGCTAGCCTGGTCGATGGGCTTTACCTACCTTATCTACCTGCTAGTGGTTAAACAGGAAATCGTCGCGCGCGCCATTCCCAGTAAAGAGGCGTTTCGCACGTCGGGCCGGGACATGCTGCGAATTGGCGTCCCTGCTGCGGGCGCGAACATGATGACACCGTTGGCCGCAGGCATCATGACCGCTATCGCTGCCGGCTTTGGCGGTACTGCAGTGGCGGCATATGGAGTCGGCGCCAGACTGGAACCCATGGCAACGTTACTAGTGCTGGCCATGTCTTCTTCACTACCACCATTGATCAGCCAGAATTTGGGAGCCGGGCGTCTTGACCGGGTTGAAGAAGCCTATCGTATCGCCACCCGATTTATTGTGGTCTGGCAACTAGGCATCTATCTGGTGCTGGCACTCACTGCCCCGCTAATTGCCACGCTTTTCTCGGATGATCCGGGGGTGACTGAAGCGATAAGATTGTTTCTATGGATCATGCCGCTGGGATACGGCTTGCAGGGGATCATTATTCTTACGAACTCGAGCCTGAACGCACTGCACAAGCCGCTGTCGGCCTTATATCTAAGCATTGCGCGCTTCTTTGTGTTCTACGTCCCCCTTGCCTGGATTGGCAGCATGTACCTGGGCCTGTTTGGCTTCTTTGCGGGGGCAGTGTGCGGAAATTTTCTGATGGCTGCGATATCATGGCATACGTTTAATCGTGCCCTGAGCGGCGATCAAGTGCTGCAGCAAAAAGCAGCCCAGACCTGAATCAACGCCCGAAGAAGTTGATAATGTTCTTAACGAAGCCTGTATCTTCCTTGGCACCAGGCGGCATTTGGGCAGCTTGTTCTGGCACGTTCTCGGCAGCTGCTGGTTCGGCTTCGGTGAGCGTAAAACTTTTGTCCTCAACTGTTGCCGCAGCTGTCTCGCCATTTTCCTCACTCTCAGAGTCAGAATAGCTCAGCCGATTATTGGCTTCCTGAAAAGCCAGCATTTCCATACAAATCTCGTTGTACTCATGGGCTGTCAACAGCTCGGGGCGCTCCTTCATATTGAGCGTGAACTGTTTGTCATTAGCCGCCGACAGGTAGTGGAGATTTTTCTTGTTTTCCGACAGCAGCCCTTCTTCCTTCGCGATGTTATACAGCGGGGTACCACGCAGAGGAATATAGGGAAAAAAGAAGAAGTGCTCTGGTGCAATGCGCTGATTTAACTTGAGCGTCTCGCGCATGTTATCCGCAGTTTCCAGCGGAGCGCCGACAATGTTGAAAGTCAATCGATTGATTCCAGCCTTCTTGCAGTTATCCGCCGCATCAATAACCTGCTGGTTCTTCATCTTGCGCCCCAGCATCTTAGCACGGTATTCCTCGTCCCCACTCTCAATGCCAAACCAGATAGTGTGACACCCGGCATCTGCAGCAGTCTTGCAGAACTCTTCATTCATGACCTCAACCCGTGAGTTGATAGAGAATGGCAGTCCGATGCGCTCTTTATAAATCTCAAAAAAAGCCCGCACGAACTTAAGGTTTGAGAGAAATAGTTCGTCCCAAAACTCGAAATAACCTACGCCATACTCATCTCTCAGGCGCTCCAGTTCAGTCACCATGTCTTCCGCATCATACTTGCGCAGGAACTCCTTCTTGGAGCGCCAGCCCTCCAGGATTGGCGTATTGCAGCAATAAGTGCAGCGATAGGGGCAACCTCGCCCGGTCATCACCGGCAGCACCAGCTTGCCCTTGGGACCAAAAATAGATGAATTAACATCCTTAAAGCCATCTTCCTTGGAAAACACATCGTAGTCTGGAAAAGGCAGTGCCTGTAAGTCGCCGATTTGATGCGGCTCAGTCTTGTAGACATCACCATCGACAAGTTTCTCCCACAGACCGTCGGCTGGCCCATCCTTGCTGCCGCGCAGGTGCTCCACGACATTGCCGATGGCGTACTCACCGTCGCCCACGCAGATATAGTCGACATTCGGATTCTCGATAGTCTGTTCCTGCGACAGCATGGCCTGGTAACCACCAATTACGATAGGCAGATCCGGCATCAATTTTTTGATCTCTTCGAAATAAGGTTCCATCGGATACCAGTGCGGACTCATGACAGAGAAAGCAATCACATCCGCATTCATCGCCTTTATCGTCTTGGCATAGTTTTCAGGCGAATACCTCTCGGCGTCTCGAAGAATCAGGACCGGTTCCAATAGCACTTCTACCCAGGGAAAATCTCGCTTTAAATAGGCGGACAAGCTCGCGATCGGCATCGCAATCTCATTACCGTCGGGTGAGTAAAAAGAGAAGACCAGCCTTAACTTGTCCTTTTTTACGGATCCGAAGTAACGGGATTTGTCCTGCGGGTAGACTAGCTTCTCAGAGCTTACCGCGATGACGTCAGCTTTAGAATTCATGTGCAAAATCCAGGGGTGTGTAATGAAGCGGTTTCATGGAATCGGAGCGAAGCACAGCTAGCGCCTGCGCCCCAAACCCTACAGTTCATTGATATCGACTCAATTGTGCAGAAGTATACCACTTTTAGAATGACAGGCGCATGTCAGCCTGAGCCGAGGTACACCTTATTTTTCTGAGGATTAATCTTTGCTCCACCGCTCTGGTTTCCTCTCTGTGGCGCTTTAATATATGCTTCTGCAGCTTTGAGCTGGTTTCGCGGGGTTAGCCAAAGCGCCAGACTTGGCCAAACATCAGAGAACCTTGGAGGACAGATAGTATTGAAAGCGCTCGAGGCCCTGCATTCCCGCACTTCTTCCCCCAGGCTATGCGATCCTGCCCCCAGCCATGAGCAGCTGGACAGCATGTTCAGGGCGGCACTCCGGGCCGCTGACCATGGCCTGCTGCGACCTTGGCGCTTCTTGCTCATCCGCGGCGAGGCGCGCAATCGACTCGGGGATCTGTTTGTGGAGGCCGCGACCCATGAAAATAATGAAATCAGCGAAGTTCAACGGGAGAAACTGCGAGCGAAGCCACTGCGGGCGCCTCTCATTGTTGTGACAATCTCAAGCCCTCAGCCACACCCCAAGGTACCCGAGTTTGAGCAGGACTTATCAGCAGCCGCTGCTACCCAGAACATTATTAACGCAGCCTATGCTGTCGGCGTGGGCGCGATGTGGCGGTCGGGATCGCCAGCATTTCAGGATATCGTGCATCGCGGCCTGGGTTTGCAGGGCAACGAAAAAATTGTCGGCTTCCTCTATCTCGGCACCCTGTCCGGCCCCGCCAAACCGCGCCCCAGCACCGATTATTCGGAATATGTGAAGGAGTGGTAGTTTGGGCAGTCGCAGCATCGACATGCAATGCTGGAAGTGCGGTGCCGAGCTCAAGCACCTGCTGCTGCCGTTTTCCCGGTACGAGGAGTGTAGCGTATGCAAAGCTGACCTCCATGCCTGCCTGGCATGTCTTCATTACGCCCCCAATCTGTCGGATGCCTGCGAGGAAGACCGCGCAGATTTCATCCTGGATAAAGACAAGGCAAACTTCTGTGATTACTTCAGGGTCAACACCAAGGCCTATCAAAAGCAGGAAAATACTGCAACCAGCGAGGCGCGTAGCAAACTTGCAGCGCTATTCGGAGAAGAACTTCCCGAAGCGGATGAGACAGCCGAGCAATCACCCCAATCGGATGCCGATCGCGCTCTGGCCGAACTAAAACGCCTGTTTGGAGATGAGGAATAGTCTATGCGTACTACGGTGTTCTCAACGCCCTTGCTGACCCCAGTCCTGCGAGGATTGGCACTGCTAATCCTTGTCCTGATCGGTTGGTCGACGCGCGGAGAGCCTCTCGCGCATCAACGCTGTGTATTGATTGGCGCACCTCATACCAGCAATTGGGATTTCCCCCTAATGCTATTGGTGGTCCTCAAACTCAAGCTGCGGTTATTCTGGATGGGCAAGCATACCCTGTTCCCCTTTCCTTTTGGTTGGCTGATGAAATGGCTAGGCGGCATTCCTATCAATCGGTCCGCCTCCCATAATGTTGTGAACGAAACCGTGCGCCAGTACGCTGAGAATGACCAGCTGATTATATTGATCCCGCCCGAAGGAACCCGCAGCAAGGTTACGCGTTGGAAGACAGGGTTCTATCACATAGCCAACAACGCCGAAGTTCCAATCCTGTTGGGTTATGTTGACGCCAGCAAGAAAGAAGCGGGCTTCGCTGACTTCTTTACGCCTACCGGAGATTTGGAAAAAGACATGGTCGAAATCCGGGCGTTCTATGCAAACAAGCGAGGTCTGCTGGCGAAAAACAGCTGATTCTGGCCAGCTCCCGGCATACCTATTTTCTGCGACCAATAGAACGAGCCGCGCCTTCGTATTGCAAGCATCGCAACATACTTTCGAGAATATGCTCGGCATACTCTTCCATGCTCACCTCATGGAGCTTGAACTTCCAATGCTTAAGGTGCCACTGCTGCAACTGGGCAGTAACAGATGCCGCCAGCAAAGTGGGTTTTTCACAAACGAATTGCCCCTTGCTGATACCAGACTGAATCGCATCTACAAGCAGGCTATCGAAGCGCAGCTCAAGATCCATTGCCTGCTGCTGTTGCTCCTTGTCTAAACCTTTCAATTCCATGTAACAAAAGTAATACCAGGGATTCATAATCTGTATCATAAAAATTTCACCGCAGATAATTGCCTGCAGGCGGTCGACCGGGTCAAGGTCCTCGTCAACCAGCTCGCCAATCACTCTATCGATGTAAGTACGCAGAACACCTTCTATCACGGAGGCCAGGTCATTTTTGCTACCAATATATGCGTACAGCCCACCCATACTGATACCAGTTTCCCGACTGAGGTCCCGCAAACTCATGGCCTGAAACCCTTTGGCATTCGCGAGCTTAAAAGTCGCGGTTATTATTTTTTCGAGATTAAATATCGCAACTTTGGGGTTCTTGACCTGCATCTTGTCTTGATGCATGAAAAACACGGCAGACCAGAACGGCTCACCCTCTAGTGTCCAGGCCCGCTTGAAAGCTTCCATTGTTGTTTCTTGAGGCCAATCTGCCACGTTTCGTTTGCTCTTTAAAAAACCCTGATGGCGCGTTCAGGGCACCATCGCTGGGGGCAGCAACTTACAATTTGAGTCTTGCGGTAGCAGCTGCAGGGTTTTATATCAAACTGATTTGACTTTGTCTCTGCCCGTGAACAACGCTCGGATGCCGAATAGCGCATTTAATTTCCTGAATAGTCAATGAGCCACCGATCACCGTTAAGGAACGTTTGGTTTATTAAGCTCTATAACCAATAGGATAGTATCGCCGTGGAGCCAGCCACCCCACACAAGATCAAGGAAGCTTTGCGCAGTCGTTGATGAGAGATCAGGTGTAGCGTCTTCATAGCCACCCAATAACCAGCGAGGGTCGCCGGCATCAGCGGCAGGGATATGAGAAGATGCGGCATAGCAAAACGGTCCACTGTTGCCAACATCGCCAGAGACAAGATACAGCTCACCACAAAGAATGCCGCCAGATTCGCCCTGATAAAGTCGTTCGCTTCGTGCTGCAACACCAACGCCATGGGCGGCCCTCCAATTGACGAACTGGTGCCCATGAATCCCGAGAGAAAACCGGCAGAGAACATCGCTGGAGACGTAGGTTTTAGCATCACGTTCGACAGACTCAGGGCCACCGCTGCAATCACCGAAATCCCTAGCCACAGGGCGAGTGCGCGCTGATCGATCCAGAGCAGCAACATACCGCCGGCAATAGTGCCTGGTATCCTGCCGAGTATCGCGTACTTCAAACCTGCAAAAGAAATCGATTTCCAGAACTTGGCGGAATTAGCCACGGACAGGGTCAGCGCGCAGACGGTTATGGGCGCCGGCACATAGAGTGGATCAATAAAATAGAGCAGCGGCGCAGCAATTATGGCGAGACCGAAGCCAATGGAACTCTGCACAAAAGAGCCCACAAAGATCACAGTGACTGCGAATAGAATTTCCACGTAGGTTCCTTCTGCCTTGGAATTCGGGTTTGGTCAGGCACTATTAATCTGCGCCCCATGAGAAGCGGCGGATGATACCCGTAGACGCTGGCTATCTCCAGTGGCGCATCCCATTGCCTCGGTGTGCGACTTATTAGCGCTTGGGCCTGCGCTGTTTTGCAATTGCCAAAGCATCTCTTGTAGCATCTCCTGTATTATCAATAGCAGCAAGCCCAGCAGATTTTTATTGCCCTACTGGCGGCCGATTGACGGTGTGGGCATGCTGTTAAACCATCCCAGAACAAGAAGGACGACACCATGAAAACCCGTGCCGCTGTAGCGTTTTCCGCAGGTAAACCCCTCGAGGTCATCGAAGTCGACCTGGAGGGACCGAAAGCTGGGGAAGTCCTGGTCGAAATAAAGGCCACCGGAATTTGTCATACCGACGCCTTTACGCTCTCGGGAGATGATCCTGAGGGTGCATTTCCCGCGATTCTCGGACACGAAGGCGCCGGCATCGTGGTTGAAGTCGGAAGTGGCGTTAAGTCGGTCAAGCCAGGAGACGCCGTTATCCCCCTTTACACACCGGAATGCCGGGAATGTGATTTCTGCCTCCATCCTAAAACCAATCTCTGTCAGTCCATTCGCAGCACTCAGGGCCAGGGACTGATGCCTGATGGCAGCAGCCGCTTCTCGCTGGATGGTGAGCCAATTTTGCACTACATGGGTTGCTCAACTTTTTCCAATTTCACGGTGATGCCAGAAATTGCACTGGCAAAAATTAGGGAGGATGCACCCTTCGATAAGGTCTGTTACATCGGCTGCGGCGTGACCACTGGCGTCGGCGCAGTGGCGTTTGATGCCAAGGTCGAGCCCGGCAGTACCGTCGCCGTGTTTGGCCTGGGCGGAATTGGGCTAAACGTAATCCAGGGTGCGCGCATGGTAAGTGCAGACCGCATTATTGGCGTCGATATCAACCCTACCCGTGCCAAACTTGGCACCCAGTTCGGCATGACTGACTTTATTAATCCCAAGGATGTAGATGATGTCACCCAGGCCATCATCGATCTTACCGGCGGCGGTGTGGATTACTCCTTTGAGTGCATAGGCAATATTGACACTATGCGGCAGGCGCTAGAATGTTGCCATAAGGGCTGGGGCGAATCCTTTATCATCGGCGTTGCCGGGGCTGGTCAGGAAATTTCGACCCGACCATTTCAACTGGTGACAGGTAGATCATGGCGAGGCACGGCCTTTGGAGGTGCCCGCGGCCGCACCGACGTCCCCCGCATCGTTGACTGGTACATGGATGGCAAGATAGAGATTGATCCCCTTATTACTCATACGCTGGCGCTGGAAGATATCAACAGCGCCTTTGACTTGATGCACGCTGGTGCGAGCATCCGCTCTGTCGTCGTTTATTGACTTCAGCGGAAGCTATCAGGAATTAAATTCATGAAATATTTACACACAATGGTTCGGGTAACTGACCTGGACAGCTCGCTGGAGTTTTATTGCAAACAACTCGGCCTGGAGGAACTCCGCCGCTACGACAATGAGCAGGGTCGCTTTAGCCTCATTTTTCTCGCGGCACCTGGCGACACTGAAGCGCAAGTTGAGCTCACCTACAACTGGGATCCTGAGGAGTATGGTGAAGGCCGAAATTTTGGGCACCTGGCCTATGCCGTTGACGACATCTATGCCCTTTGCCAGCATCTGCAGGATTGCGGCGTCACTATCAACCGCCCGCCCCGGGATGGCCGCATGGCGTTTGTGCGCTCCCCTGACAACATATCCATAGAACTGCTGCAAAAGGGTGAGCCATTGCCGGCCAAAGAGCCCTGGGCCTCGATGGAGAACACCGGCAGCTGGTAGGCTCAGCTTGAGCTAGCTGCAGGGCTCGTTTATGATACGGGCCCTTCTGAATATCGTCTCTCATTGGCAGATTCCCTGCCAGGAGAACTCGCCAGCAATCAATAGCACTGCTAGTTACCGGACCAAACGCGATGCAACTACTCGATGGAACTGCCTGTTCTCAACAAATCCGAAAGGAAATAGCCACAGAGGTTGAGGCCTTAATCACACAGGGAAAAAGAGCACCCCACCTGGCCGCAGTGCTGGTCGGAGACGACGGTGCCAGCCAGAACTATGTCGGCATGAAAGTTCGTGACTGCGAAGAAGTGGGGTTTGGCTCCACCACCATCCGGCTCGACGCCAACACCACAGAAGACGAACTGTTGGCCAAAATCGCAGAACTCAACGCCTATGATGGCATTGATGGCTTTATCGTGCAGTTGCCCTTGCCACCCCAGATCGATGAGAACAAGGTAATCCTTGCCATCGACCCCAGCAAAGACGTCGATGGCTTTTGCCCGGAAAACGTTGGCAATCTCAGCCTCGGATTACCTACATTCATCTCCGCGACGCCCAATGGCATCATGGAACTGCTGCGTCGGTATAAGGTGGAGACGGAAGGCAAACACTGTGTCGTCCTGGGCCGCAGCAATATCGTCGGCACTCCTATGGCCGTTTTGATGTCGCGCAACACCAATCCCGGCAACGCGACAGTGACCATTGCCCACAGCCGCACAAAAAACCTCAAGGAAGTCTGCCTGAGCGCTGATATTCTTATTGTGGCAATCGGGAAAACCGAGTTTGTTACCGCTGACATGGTTAAACCTGGCGCAGTGGTCATAGACGTTGGTCAAACCAGGGTGCCAGATAGCTCTCGCAAATCCGGCTTCCGTAATGTCGGTGATGTCGACTTCGAAAACGTCAAGGACAAGTGTTCCTACATCACCTATGTGACCGGTGGCGTCGGCCCAATGACCCGCGCTTCATTGTTACAGAACACCCTTAAAGCTTGTCAACGCAGATCCAACAGTTAACACAGATAGAGACAGCCTCATGTTCCAGTCACTTCAGCCGCTTCCCCCAGACCCTATTCTCGGTTTATCAGCCGCCTATCGCGCAGACGAAAATCCCAAAAAGGTTGATCTAGGCGTGGGCGTTTACAAAGACGCCAATGGCAAAACCGCGGTCATGCGCGCGGTAAAGCACGCAGAAGAATTTCTGGTTAATTCTCAGGAAACGAAGGCTTACGTCGGCCCTACCGGTGCTGCCGGCTACAACGACATTATTGCCACCATGGTGCTGGGTGAATCGCTGAAACAGTCTCTCGGTGGACGCAGGGTCACCGTGCAAACCCCTGGCGGTTGCGGTGGCTTAAGACTCGCAGCCGAATTCATCGTGAAGGCGAATGCGGATGCGACAGTCTGGGTGAGCGATCCAACCTGGGCCAACCACGTCCCACTGTTGGGATCCGCCGGCTTGAAGATTGAACAATATCCCTATTACGACTACGACACCCACTCCGTTCGTTTCGATGAGATGCTGAGCTGCCTGCAGCAGGTTCCCGCCGGTGATCTCGTTTTACTGCACGGCTGTTGTCACAACCCCAGCGGCGCTGACCTCACCCAGGCGCAGTGGCAAGCCATTAAGGAAGTCGCATTGTCGCAGGGCTTTACAGTGTTCATTGACCTGGCTTATCAAGGGCTGGGCGATGGATTGGAGCAGGACGTTTACGGCGTCCGCTTGCTGGCCGAAGCCCTGCCAGAGCTCATTGTGGTGAGTTCCTGCTCAAAGAATTTTGGCCTGTATCGGGAACGCACGGGCGCCCTCACCCTCATTTGTGAAAATGACGCGGCTGCGAGTGCCGCAACCACATTGCTTGCTGCGGCCGCCCGCGCAAACTACTCCATGCCGCCTGATCACGGTGCCGCTATTGTGCAAACTGTTATGCAGAATCCTGAGCTTCAGGCCGACTGGGATGCAGAACTCAAGGAAGTGAGGGATCGTATCAATAGCCTGCGCTCTCTGCTGGTTTCAAGTCTGCGCGCGGCAGGGTTAGAGCGAGACTTCAGCTTCATTGAGCGCGAGAAAGGCATGTTCTCCTTCCTCGGCGTCAACAAGGCTCAAATACAGACACTGATTAATGACTACAGCATCTACCTGGTCGGGTCCAGCCGTATCAACGTCGCCAGCATTAACGACAGCAACCTTGACTATCTCGTCGACAGCGTAGCTGCTGTGCTCAAAAGTTGAACTTGTATTTGGGACAGTGAAATAAGTGGAATACGGTCTTTTGGCTCGGCGCAGCTAGCCATTTCGACTCGCCCCTGTATTCGAATTTGTCAGCAAGTGAAACGCTAAAAGCGAAAACCGCAGCGCAAGCGTTAAGGTCTAGACCTTAACCGCAATCACGTTGGAACTAATGCCTTGGATCACGCAGTTAGTTGTAGCACCGGTAAGCTGCAGCCAGTCACAGTCTTTAGCATGACTGGCAACAATCACAGCATCCGCATCTAGCTTTTGATTTAGTTAGTAGGCTCACCGTAGACGATGTGAATCCGATCACTGGGAATGATCAGGCCTGCCCGCCAATGACAAAGAATTCTAAGGGAGACGAAACTTATGGCGCTTGATCTAAGTCAAGCTGAACGAGATTTCAGAGATGGTCCAATCTCAGCCGCGAAATCCCGCAAGATTTTTGCAGTTGTTTCCCAACTAACACAGGCATCAGTGATTGAGACACCGTATCGTATCTCTTCAAGATCGTCGGGAATCGGTTGATTACCTTCCACCAAATTGCTTTCCAACATTACGCCAATGATCGATTCGCTGCCTTGCTGAACCTGTTCTGCAACGGATTTAAGTACATCAAGTTGCTTAGCGGGATCCTTGCGCGAGTTTCCATGACTGCAATCGATCATGATGTTCTCTTGATGGCCGGCCTTACTTAAAACCTCTTCGCACTCGCGCACATATTGCGCCTCGTAATTGGGTGATTTACCGCCGCGAAGAATCACATGACAGTGTGGATTACCCTCCGTTCGGAATACTGCAACCTGCCCTTCTCCGGTTACACTGATGAAGCTGTGATTGGCGGAGGCAGAACGGATACCATTAATTGCAACCATAACATCGCCATCAACATTATTTTTAAAGCCGATGGCTGAGGAAATACCGCTCGCCAACTTTCGATGGGTAGGTGACTCGGTGGTACGCGCACCGATAGCAGTCCAACTCACCAGGTCTTGCAAGTATTGCGGCGAGATGAGGTCCAGGGCCTCAATGGCGATGGGAAGCCCAAGCTCGGCTATTTCCAGCATTAATTTGCGACCAATGCGGATCCCCTGATCTATACGCATACTGCCATCGAGAAAAGGGTCGTAAATCAAACCCTCCCAGCCAACCGAGGTTCTCGGCTTTTCAAAGTAGACACGCATCAGGATGAGCAAATCATCCGCCAATTCATCTGCCAGAGGCTTTAACAGACGCGCGTATTCGAGCGCCTCCTCCGGGTTGTGAATGGAGCAAGGGCCAACCACTACAATCAGACGCTGATCCTCTCGATCAAGTATACCCTTGACTGAGCGATGCCCTTCTCTCACTGTTTTGAGGGCCTCACCTTCAAGGTGGAACTCTTTTTTCAGATCGTCTGGCGGCGGCAACAACTCGTAACCTGTTATGTGCAGGTTATGAATTTCTCTCGTGCCTTTTTTGTGCTCCTTACCCATGGTGGCTCCGGACTTTTTCAGGACTGTGGATTATGGTGGAATCCGTATCTTAACTCAAAGCTATTTAGGGTTATTTTGCTGAAATTATTGTGCTAGCCCGTTGTTTCCATTACATTTCCGCCACGATAAGGACACGCGGGCTGCACCGAGCAGCATCAGATTGTGAAGCCTGTATCAAACCAAAGCGGAGAGCAAATGCCCAAAGCCAGCGAATTAAAGAAAGGCATGATCGTAGATATCGACGGATCACCACATATCGTCAAGCAACTGGAAGCGAAGTCACCTTCTTCACGGGGCGCGGCAACGCTTTACAAAGTGCGCTTCAACAATCTAACCACAGGCCAGAAACTGGATAGCTCATTCAAGGGCGAAGATATTCTGAAAGAAGCAGACTGCATGCGAGTTTCAGTCCAATACTCCTATCTGGATGGCGACATCTACTACTTCATGGATGTGGAGGACTATACCCAGTACGGCCTGAGCGCTGGACAGATCGAAGAGCAGATCCCCTACCTCGTAGAACAACAGGAAGACATCATCGCTCTAATCGTGGACGGGCACCTGGCCGCTATTGAACTCCCTCAATCCGTGAATCTGGAGGTTATTGAAACGCCGCCGGCAGTAACGGGTTCCTCAGCTACTAACCGGACCAAAACCGCGCAGCTCTCAACCGGCCTCGAAATTCAGGTGCCAGAATATTTGGCGCCAGGTGAAACAGTAAAAGTAAATACCAACACGGGCAAGTTCATGTCGAGAGCGTAGCTTGGGAATTACAGCCCTAAAGAAACATCCACAGCAGCAGAGCACAGAAGCCACCACCAGCAAGACCAAGCACTAGACTCAAGCGGTCCTCATTGGTCTCATAGGTCCAGTTGGTAGCCGCTGGTTTCTTGCTGCTGCTTAGCTCTTCTTCCAGTTCCGCAAATTCTTCCTCCGACATGGCCATCTCACTTGCCCCAAGGCTGGCGCGATGGATTGATTCCGTCTCGACCTCCAAGTTGTCGTCGGCATGTCTGGTATCCGTGAACCCTCTCCTCGCAGCGCGGCGATTTACGACACTGTCGCCCACATCTGGTTTGGCATTTACCGCAGGGCTCTTGTCAGCACCGGCATGCGACTGACTGTGGGAATCTGCGGAAGCCTGCGCCCGTTTCGAGGCCGGCTTCGCAGCCACCAGTTCCTTGTCGACAAGTATTTTTCTTGCGTGCTGGTAAGCCTTGGTCGTCGTCGATAAAACCCGTTTTTCCAGGTTTCTGGACTTGGCAAAACCCAGCAAGGTGAAGCGAGTCCGCGGGTCTTTCAGCACGGTGACCAGGGACTGTTTGAATTTATCACTGCCGACATAGATTTCAGCGAGTTCGTACTGCTGCTCGAGACTGAGACCACTCTCGGATATAGATTCCCAATTTGCTTTTGTCAGATGCCTGTAGGCAGACAGAATAAAGCAGCGTGCCTGCTCCAGCAGATACTGCTGACCCAGCGCTTTGTCCAACTCCAGCATCAACTGCCGCAGGCTGGTGGACTCATCGAGGCTGATGCCAAGCGAACTTGCTAGCTCGGCCTGCTGTGAACTGATTTCCTGATTCGCTGTCATGTTTTATTGGGGAATGAAATTTCCAGTCTTCAAATAGTGGATAGTTTGATCAATCAAGTGATTATTGCGCATCATGATTGTGTGCATCACCGGTAGTACTAGGTGCTCATCCATGCCAACGACACGGGTGCTTTCGACCGTGACCACGCTATCGTTTTTGCCCTCTAAGAAAAGCGCTGCCAGCGGATTGACGTTGACATCACCAGCGATAACGCCAAGCTCAAACTGCACCGGCCCCAGTTTGGAGAAAATACTATCGGGCCCCGTGCCCAGCACATCAGCTGCTGGTCCCAGCAGCGCCCAACCCGGCACGCGACGCATTCTATCCACCAATGCGGTGCCCTGATTGGGTGGCCCCAGCATGACAACTCTGCCCAACTGTGGCAGAGTTTCGCTATCCAGGTACTGGCGAACCAGTATGCCGCCCAGAGAATGGGTTACAAAATGAACCTTGGATACCTGCTGTTCATCGCAGGCCGACAAACCGCGGCCTATGGCTTCCTCGGCCAGAAATTCAATCTCATCGCGTCGCGACGGATATGTGATATTCACTGCAAGAAAACCCGATCGGGCAAGCTTCCGTTCGAGTTCCACCATAGAATTGGAGACGCGGGCCAGGCCATGAAGCAGCACCACGCATTCCTTGTTGCTCGCCAGGCTAGTCTCACACAGCGACAAGAGCAGCAGAAAAACGGCAGTTACTCGCATACCGAAGCTCAAGTCAGCCCCGAAGCCGGCTCACAGCCCGGCACTGACTGACAGTTCCAACAAACCGCGAAAGTGCCTGAGATATCTTCGCCGCAGGCATCGCAGGTCCAATCCTTCATTTCCTCTGATTCAAGCTTTTCCATTTCTTTGACCAGGCGTTCCGCATACTGATAGTAGAGTGCATTCACTACCCAAACCTCACCCATACATTCAGTGACCGGGATCTCCCCGGCTATGCTGTACAGACGGTCATTACGAGTCACCACATCTATACCCTGCTGTTCCAGCATATTTTTGACATGCCAGACCAGGGCGATATTGTTATTGGAATAGACCTTTTTCATCCAAACACCTGCACACCTAATTACCGAGTGTGCTTGAGATTATAACGTTGAATCGTGCCGTAAAAATGCCTTAGCGGTAGATATGCCTCCAGCGCAATCCGCCCAGCAGCAACACCAGCACATAGACAATTACGCTGCCCCCTACTGCAACAGCTAGCTTCGCGACTCTTGCCAACACAGAAAGACTCTCCCAAACCTCCCATGGATCGGCGCTAAAGAGAATAAATGCGACCATAGCGACATTCGCCAGGCCTAATTGCAGCAAATATTTCAGCCAGCCTGACTGCCACAGAAAAACCTGGTCCTGGCGCAGAAACCACAATAGCAAGCCAGCATTCACGAAGGCAGCAAGACTGGTCGCCAGCGCCAGGCCTACGTGGGCCAAACCGGCCAGGTAGAAAGTGATATTCAGGATCATGTTTATTGCCATAGCAATGATCCCGATGCGCACTGGTGTCGATGTGTTCTGTCGGGCATAAAACCCCGGCGCAAAAATCTTAACGCTCATAAAAGCAAGCAAACCAACAGCATAGGCACGCAAACTACCGGCCGAACTAATGACATCGCTGCGAGGAAAATTATCATTCTGAAACAGCGTGATCAGCAGCGGCTCCGCCAGCAGAATCAGGCCCAGGGAGGCTGGAATCGCGATTAGACAGACCAGTCGCAGCGCCCAGTCCAGGGTTTCGGCGAAGGCCTGTACCGACGATTCGGCGTGCTGTCTCGATAGACTGGGCAACACCACAATCGCAATGGCAATGCCAAAAGTACCCAAAGGCAGTTCCATCAGGCGGTCCGAATAATAAAGCCAGGACACGCTGCCAGTTACCAGCAACGACGCAATGACAGTGTCCAGCAGCAGGTTAATCTGACTCACGGAGGCACCAAACAGAGCCGGCAGCATCAGTTTTTTAATTCTGGCGACACCCTCTTTATCATTCCCAAAAACCGGCTTCGGCAGGAGCTTGAGACGAATGAGAAAAGGCAGCTGAAAGAACAACTGCGCGAACCCGGCCAGCAGGACAGCCCACGCCAAGGCCAATTCCGGTTGCCTCAGGTACGGCGCCAGCAGAAACGAACAGAAAATCAGGGAGATGTTGAGCAAGGCCGGGGTCAGTGCCGGGACAGCAAATCGACCATAGCTATTCAATATTGCGCTGCACAGTGCCGTCATCGATATCAATAGCAGATAGGGGAACGTAACGCGCAGCATTTCAACAAACAGTGCGAATTTCTGTGGCTCATCGGTGAATCCGTAAGCGATTGGCACGGCGACATAGGGCGCGGCGATAAGCACGAACACGGTGAGCAGGAGCAGGAATCCACCCAGACTTGCTGCCACCGAATTCAGCAAGGCCTGGACGGCGGCATGAGGTCGCTGACTGCGATACTCGGACAAGATGGGCACGAAAGCCTGGTTAAATGCGCCTTCCGCAAAAAGACGCCGCATGAAATTCGGTATCTTGTTGGCGAGGAAGAAAGCGTCTGTGGCGTCAGTGGTGCCGAACACCCTGGCGATGACGATATCTCGCACCAGGCCCAGCACGCGGGACACCATGGTCATGGACCCGGTGATACCGCTGGATTTTAGCAAGCTGCCACGAGCCTTATCAGGGGCTGCCTCACTTTCTTGCTGCTGTTGTGTGTCCACTGTCATAGGGATGCAGTCGCTCGGCCTGAATTGAATGCCGGCCGGCCCGGTCAAAAATCAGAATACATTCTTAACTTTATCAGATTAGTTATTGATTTCGTTAAATATTTAACAGAGACAAAGGTGCTTGGTGTGCATCTTTTCATATTGACATCAATAGGTGAAAACGGCATAGTGTCGCTCCTTCGAACATGGGCCAGTTTTGACTGCCCCGACGAACAGAATCAGGCCTCAGCAAAACAGCAAATGAGCGTCGTATTTAAGAGCTAAATCGCTAAATCTAAGGAGCATAAATTGGCTAACTCTCCACAAGCCCGTAAACGCGCCCGTCAGGGGGAAACTCGACGACGTCACAATGCATCGTTCCGTTCCATGGTGCGCACCTACATCAAGAAGGTCGATGCAGCCATCGCTGGTGGTGACCACGGTGCTGCCACTGCAGCCTACAATGAGGCCGTCCCAGTGATCGATCGCATGGCCGACAAAGGCATCATTCACAAAAACAAGGCGGCACGACACAAGAGCAGATTAAATTCTGCAGTAAAGGGTCTCAAGTAGGACCCGGTGCTGCAATAACTCTGAAAAACCGGCCTCTGGCCGGTTTTTTTTGGCTGGCTGAAAACCTGCTGCCGCTGCTACGTTTGGATATGCAGTTATCGCGACAGGATGAGGTTATCCCTATGTATCACCTCTTCCTCACCCCCGTATCCCAGCAGCGCTTCAATCTGGTCACTGCTCTTGCCGCAAAGTTTGGCGATTTCTGCCGCGTCATAATTCACCAGCCCCCGCGCAACTTCGACTCCCTCAGTGGTAACACAGGCCACGACATCACCGCGCCTGAACTTTCCTGTGACACGCTGCACGCCAACCGCCAGCAGGCTTTTACCCGAGTTGCAAAGCACATTCACCGCCCCCGCATCAAGTTGCAGGGTGCCGGCAACCGTTAACTGGCCGGCCAACCACTGCTTGCGCGCCGTCATCGGTTCACTATCAGCGGTGAGCAAGGTACCGAGTTCCTCGCCGGAGGCAATCCTGGCGAGAATATCCTCGAAGCGGCCATTGGCGATAATCGTGTCGGTGCCTGAGCGTGCCGCTAATTTGGCTGCACTTAATTTGGATTGCATACCGCCTCTGCCCAGGCTACTGCCCGCGCCAGCCATTGCCGCCAGGCTTTCGTCGTGGGCCGAGGCGACAGACACCAACTCTGCATCTTCGTGACCGCGGGGATCGGCCGTGAAGAGACCATCCTGGTCCGTTAGAATCACCATGGCGTCTGCGTTAGTGAGGTTCGCCACCAGCGCGGCCAAGGTATCGTTGTCGCCAAAGCACAATTCCGCCGTGGCCACGGTGTCATTTTCATTGACCACGGGCAGCGTCCCTAGTTCGAGCAAGGTAGTCAGGGTACTGCGCGCATTCAGATAACGCGTGCGGTCGGAGAGATCCTCATGGCTCAGCAGAATCTGTGCCGCATGCACACCATGCTCCATAAAGCAGGATTCATAGGCCTGGATCACGCCCATCTGACCTACAGCGGCAGCCGCTTGTTGCATATGGATTTCCCGCGGTCGCGACTTCAGGCTCAGTCGACTTACCCCTTCCGCGACCGCACCACTTGAAACCAGTACCAGTTTAATGCCAGCGCCTTGAAGCGCCACCAATTGTCGCGCCCAGTTTGCGATCGCCTGCCGATCCAGTCCCAAACCGTTATTGGTTACCAGGGAACTACCCACTTTAACTACCCAACGGCGACCCTCTATAAATTTATCCCTGCTCATGACTCTAGTTTCTATTCCTGTGTTGACTCGCGCTAGCTGTCATTCCATGTCGTACCAGTCTTCGATTTCTTCAGTCTGCCGCCTTCGAGCCTGCCTGCTGCTCTCAATACTGCGGCGAATCTCAAATGCCATGGCCTTTTCTCGTTCAAGCTGCTGAGCAGTGTATCCCTCGTCATCCAGCAGCCGCCGTCGGTGCTCTTCAATTGACGCCATGAGATTTTCACACAAATCATTGCAGCCGATCCCGCTGAGCGCCGAGATCTGGTGAATTTCTCCTTGCCAATCTAATTCACTGCGTAAAGCGGTTATTAATTCTTCAACTGCGTCGGCCTGCATCAGGTCAACCTTGTTGATCACCAGCCAACGCTCTTTACTCGCCAGTGTAGGACTAAAATTCTCGAGCTCCCCGATGATACTGCGGGCATTTGCGACCGGGTCGCTGCCATCAACAGGCATCGCGTCGATGAGGTGGAGCAGCAGGCGAGTTCGGGACAAGTGCTTTAGAAAACGGAATCCCAAACCCGCGCCTTCTGAAGCACCCTCGATGAGTCCCGGGATATCAGCCATCACGAAGCTGCGTTCCAGACCCAGGCTAACAACCCCAAGATTAGGGACCAGGGTTGTGAAGGGGTAATCCGCCACTTTGGGTTTAGCTGCAGACACAGATCGTATCAGGGTGGATTTGCCTGCATTGGGCAAACCCAGCAGGCCAACGTCAGCCACCAGGCGCAGCTGTAGCTGCAAGGTGCGGGCTTCGCCGGGCGTGCCGTGCGTGGTTTTTCTCGGCGCGCGATTGGTGCTGGATTTGAAGCGGGTATTTCCCAGACCGTGGAAACCGCCCTTGGCCACCATGACTGGCACCCCTGGTTGGTTTAAGTCTGCAATCAATTCTTCAGTGTCGACGTCAATCACACTGGTGCCGAGGGGAACCTTGACCAATAGGTCTTCACCACCCCGCCCCGTGCAGTTACGCCCTTGCCCAGGCTTGCCGGATTCCGCGCGGTAGCGCGGCTGAAAACGAAAGTCTACCAGCGTGTTCAGGGCTGAATCTGCCTGCAAAAACACACTGCCACCGTCGCCGCCATCGCCGCCGTCAGGCCCGCCTCTTTCGATATATTTCTCACGGCGAAAACTGAGGCAACCATTGCCACCCTTGCCCGCTTCCACGGTGATTTCGGCTTCATCGACAAATTTCATGATGCAATTCCTGACTTCAGCAGTTGCCCGAGGGTTTTGAACCGCACAAACAAAAAAGCCCCGTCAAATGACGGGGCTTTTCTCTAAACGCTTGCGATTCAGGCCGTCTCGACGCTCACAAATTTTCTGTTATGTGGGCCTTTTTCGGCAAATCGAATCACACCATCCGCCTTTGCGAACAGGGTATGATCCTTACCACAGCCAACATTCTCTCCAGGATGGAACTTAGTGCCGCGCTGGCGCACGATAATGTTTCCAGCCTTTGCTACCTGGCCGCCAAACAATTTCACACCCAGACGTTTGGATACGGAATCGCGACCGTTATTAGTACTACCGCCTGCTTTCTTATGTGCCATGCCTGTCTCCTGATCCTTTAGCCTTTGATACCAGTGATTTTCACCTCGGTGAAACTCTGGCGGTGGCCCTGTGTCTTCTGGAAGTGCTTGCGACGGTTAAATTTTACAATTTTCACCTTGTCGCCACGACCCTGCTTTAAAACTTCAGCCGTGACCTGGCTACCTTCCACATAAGGTGTACCAATCTTCACCGACTCCCCTTCACCGACCATCAATATCTTGTCGAATTGAACTTCATCGCCGGCGGCTGCATCCAGCTTCTCCAACTGCAGGACTTCACCTTCAGTGACCCTGTGCTGCTTACCACCACTCTCGATTACCGCGTACATAGCTAACTCCAAAACCTGTTGGGAAGGGCAAGGTACCCGTTTCCATAGGGCCGGGCATTTTACGGGATCGTTTCAGGCTAAGCAAGTGAAAATAAAGGCTTTAAGCTAGCTTACTTTCCGCCCCAATGCCGCTAAATCACTCGCCTGCACACTAATTTGCTCACTTGACAGCATTCCCTGCTCTCCCTAGCATGCGTCTTCAATCTAGAACACGCCCTACACAGGGAGTGCCTGGCCTCAATAGCCTCAAACTCAGCCCAAAATCAGAAATGTCCCAACAGCTCAGAGCGATCGTCGAAGACGACTTTCAGGCCGTCAATCAATATGTCATTGACCAGCTCTATTCAGAGGTCGAGCTGGTGGAAAGTATCGGCCATTATATTGTGGAAGCCGGTGGTAAGCGCTTGCGTCCATTGCTGGTACTGCTGGCAGCAAAAAGCTGTGGCATCGAGGATAACAAGCATATCCCCATGGCCGCCGTCATCGAATTCATTCATACGGCCACCCTGCTGCATGATGATGTTGTCGATATGTCGACGCTGCGTCGAGGCCGCCCCACAGTGAACGCGGAATGGAATAATCCCTCCAGCGTACTGGTCGGAGATTTCATCTACTCCCGCGCATTCCAGGTGCTGGTCCGCATCGGCAGTCTCCGCATTATGGAAATTATCGCCGACACCACCAATAAGATCGCCGAGGGTGAGGTGCTGCAGCTGCTGGCAAAATCTAACCCGGAATCCTCTGAAGCCGACTACATGCGCGTTATTGAAAACAAGACTGCGATCCTGTTCAAGGCAGCGGCCGAATGCGGGGCTATCCTGGCTGGCGCCGACGTTACAGTCTCCAATAGGCTGGGCCGATTTGGGATGCACATTGGTACTGCCTTTCAGCTGATTGATGACGTGCTGGACTATCGCGGTGACACCGAAGCCCTCGGCAAAAACGTCGGCGATGACCTTGCTGAAGGCAAACCTACCCTGCCCCTGCTCTACGCCATGGCTAATTGTGGACCCGATGATGTCACCCTGGTCAAACAGAGCCTGGCTGCAGAGACTGTTTCCCCTGAGCAACTGCAGAATGTGATTAAAATCGTAATTGACTCAGGCGCGTTGGACTACACTCAGAGCCTCGCAGAAGCGCAGGTGGCCGAATCCAGAGCCTGCCTTGCCGAACTCCCCGCTTCTGGCTATCGCGACTCCCTCATGGCCATGGTGGATTTCGCGATCAATCGAAACAGCTGAGTCACTTTTATGTATGGCCCCGCGCCTGCCTGTGTGCAGCCCACTATTTTCGCAAACAACTATTTTTGGAGCCACCTATGCGAATAGCCAATCTAACCCTGAGCCTGGTTTGCCTGTTCACAATCGCTTCCTGCACCAGCACCGGGATTGGCGGCGGTAATGCCGCCGAGCGCCGTCAAGGCATCTTGGAAATGCGCCAGGACGTGCTGACGGAGCTGTACTCCATTAAACCCGATACACGCGTACAAATTGGCAGCGCTGCCGGTTATGCGGTATTCACCAACGCCAACATCAATTTGATCCTGGCCAGCTTCGGTGGCGGTGTCGGGGTGGTGAGGGACAACGAAAATGGCGGCGATACGTTTATGCGTATGGGCGAAGTGGGGATCGGTCTCGGTGCGGGTGTGAAAGATTTTCGCGCCGTGTTTGTATTTCACGATCATGCAGCGCTGGACCGATTCATGGACTTGGGAATCGCAGTCGGGGGCCAGGCTGATGCCGCCGCCAAGGCGGGTGATCTAGGCGCTGCAGTCGGCGGAGAAGCTATTGTGGACAATGTGACGGTATACCAGTTAACCCAATCTGGCCTAGCCTTGCAGGCAACGATCAAAGGCACCCGCTACTGGCGCGATTCTCAGTTAAATTGAGGTTTACCGAAAGCGTATTGTGGTTCCGGCGCTGCTGTCATTCAAAATATTAGATGAGTCAATAACACGTAGCTTATGGGAGCTGGGTTGGTAGATCGCGGCGTTACCCGCCACGACCTCCTCGGCCGACTGCCGCAAATCCTCCGCTTCCAGTTCATCCCCAAGTGCCGAGTAGACGTCTGCAAGGGCAAAGTAAAAATCCGGTTCAAAGCGTTTCAGTCGCAGGGCTGATTGAAAGGAAGTGCGCGCGGCTTCCAGATTCTCTGCTTCTAAAGCCAACTGCCCCCTGGCGAAATGATAGTAGGGATTGCGATCGTTAAATCGCTGAATCGCGTCCTCGTACCTTATGGCAAGTTCGAGTTCTCCCGTGCTCCGATAGTGCTTTGCGAGATTGTTCACGGCCGTCGCATTATTATCCTCAGTCAGAAATGCCATTTGATAGCTATACTCGGCAAACTCCCTGTTTCCCAAACGATTATAGGTCGCCCCGATGTTATTCCAGGCAATCGATAAATCTGTTTCGAGATACAGTGCATTTTTGAAGTAAGTGAGTGCTGTATCCAAATCCTCTGCCACCAGCGCTTCTACCCCAAGATTATTGAAGTAAAGCGCTCGCGCATAGAGATCACTAACCGTTCTTGCCGTGAGCTGCTGTAGCTGAATCTCAGGAGTGAAGTCCACCACATACTTGCGCTTATATCCGAGGTTGCCGGTCGCATTAATATGACGACTCAAGACCAGCAAGCTACCACGCTTGTCCCATTCTGGCCTGACTTCAACAGTTTGGAATTGCGCATCTATGCCGGTGTAACGCGCCATAGCGATATACAGGTTCATGACGGAGAGACAGTTGCCTTGCCGCGTCTCGAAGGCTTCTACTGCGGTGTGGGTGCGGGAATCGTCATATCGCAGATTGAGATAATTCTCGTCGTATAGCAGCGCCTGAATTTTCGCGACGCGAACTGTAGTACTGTCTCCATCATCGATGAGCCGATCCAAAAGCGCCATGATCTCATCATTGAGAAATAGTGGATCGACCTCACTAAAAAGATCCTCGGTCCGATCGACTATCTGCGCTTCTATCGCTGCATCGCGCTCAAACTCGGTCTGCAAATTAATCGTGCTGCAGGCTGACAAAAGCCCTGCCATGAACAGCAAGCCCTTAATTTTGCAGTTCACTAACTTAATCATCACTCTCGCTGACCATGTCTTAATCCATCTTGACTCAATGACGAGCCGGGGTTTCCTGCCCACGCTTGTCTACTTTCAAGAACTCGTAGCGTCCGCGCAGAAAACTAATCTGTTGTTCCTGCAGGCTGCGAAACAGGGCAATCCATCCGGCGTATTTAGCGATCGGCGTCATATCCTTACCTAGACCGGCATAATCCAGATTTTCTCTTAGGCGCCCCGAATCCCGTCCCCAGCTGCGCTGAAACTCCATGCTTTCAGCATCGTGCTCATACTCAAACTCAAGCGCCACCCGGGTCTGGGCCAGGCGCATATTGTCCGCTGACAGGAACCGCACTTCATAGTTAGAGACAAACTCCAGTTTATTGCCTTCCCGTTGCAGCCAGTCGACACCCGTATCGATGATAACGCTTTTGATCACATCAAGATTTTGGACATAGGCAAATGGCAAGGTGTCAGCATGCATGATTTCGAATCCTGCATCCGTATCTCTGAGCGCAGAGGAGATCCGTACCCTTCCCGCTTCATCAATGTCCACGATGGCATCGGATTTAATGGCAATAGAGCGCGCCACAAAATCCCACAGCGCTTTTAAGGTTTTTGCTTCCAGCGCTGGTAGCTCCCAGGCAGCACCGGCTTCATCTAACAATAAAAATTGACCATCGGTAAAACGCAGTTCGGACACATCCAGATTCAGATAGGACGTTTCCCCTAACGCCACACCTCCGGGCACGATGATTTCCCGTATAGTTGATTCTGAAAACTCATCGCCAAGCGACTTTTTTTCGAAAACTGAAGGCTCAGTGCGCGCGAGAGCTCGACCACCCAGAGCCTCTCCGGACCTGAAGATTGAATTGCTGTTACGCCTGACGCGTTTGCCGAGCAATGTCAGTTCTGTGACCTCGCTCTCGAGGCGCCTAGCATTACGCCCATCGATAGCAAAGCGCCGAGCCGCTGTAGCGTAAAAATTCCCCGCCACTGCTATGTCGGTATTACTATCCAGGAACAGGACAGCATGGCCATATCCCCTGGCCACACTCGCAATCTTGTCTGCAGCCTCGCGGTCCGATGCAGCAAAGCTGATCAGAGTCCTGGCAATGGAATGATCATCCAGCCAGTCCTGCAGAAGTGCATGCTCCTCGAAATTGCTGGCGCCGGCATCAGTAAAAATCACCAATCCCTGAATCAAACCAGCCGTCAGCTCTGCTTCCCAGCTCTGCAATTCTAGCGATGCTGGATAACTATGATTAGGCAAATCCGGAAATCTTCCCAACCTATAAGTACTGATTCTACCTCTGGCAAGTTGACGATGATTCAGGTTATGTATCACATCGATATTATAGGCCTCCAGCGGCGATGCCAGCTGCAAAAATAAAGGGTCAGGTGTCTCGGTTTCATCCAGGATGCTTGCTTGCGTCGAACTGTCTAGAAACAGCGACACAAGCAAGACTAATGCAGCAGCATTAGCTTTAGTAAACAGCACAGGCATCGTAGGGCTCGTTACGGCGCTTCTTCAGTAGACGAATTCGCAGATCGCTGACGTAATCAGGCTCTCCGTAAAAATGCAGGGGTTGAGCCATTTCTGAAATCAACTGCTCAGCGTAATCAAATTCGTTAGCGGCCATAGCATATTTTGCCGCTTGCTCCATAATAAAACTGTCTGCTGGCAATGTAGCAAATGCTTTCTCCTGATAGCTGACACCGAGGCGCCAGTCCTGTTCTGGAAACAAATAGAATTGCGCCATGGCTAGATTGACCTCAGGATTATCAGGCGCCATTTTGAATGCCCGGGTAAATTGTTCCTGCATCACTGCGAACAGACTTTGGCGACGCGCCTCGGAATAGGTTTTCTCACAATCTGATAATTCTGATTCCCAGTACTCTCCCAGATCCAAAATGATATTGAGGTCTTCAGGAGCCAGCGCTGTGGCCTGCTCAAAATACGCCGCAATCGTCTGGTCTGACACCTCATCAAGATCGAATCTCAATGCATCTCCCAAGCCTGAATAGGCTCTCGCCACCGGCGCTTCAGTTTCCACGAGACTGCCAAACAGCTGCTCCGCTGTATCCAATCGCCCGCTGTTCAAACCCAATTCACCGAGCAATATCGCTACTCTATCGGGATCAAGCGGGGCCGCGCCTGGCACCTGAACTGGCGCCAGCTCACCATGTTCTACATCCACACGCGGGCGCCTGCTATTGCTGAGATAATCGACGTACTCTGCATCCAGCTCTGCCGTGGTAATGTCGAATGACTGGTCAAATGCGAATCGCGCGGCGCGTCCCTCCAATAACAGCTCAACATAGCGTGCCAACTGCGCGCGACGATCGGGAAACGCGTCTTCTGCATACCCATGCCGCAGATAGTGGAACAACGCCTCCGATTTGAGATTGGCGAATTGAATCAAGCGCGGCGATGCCAGAGAATCATCCCGATACAGCAAGCGACCCATCGGAATAGTGTCGCTTACCTGGGCCAATGCGCTGTATCCGTCTGCCGATGGACGCGCTAACTCACCGCGACCGTCATCGATATTGACGCCTGCGAGATAAGCCGCGAGGCCCTCCTCATACCAGCGCGGCAGACGCAGATCGGAAAAATTTCGGATCAGAAAATGCGCGTAGTGATGCCTGGCCTGCAGCAAGGATTGATCATCCCGCAGCAATATACCCATAAAGTTTGCCCGCGGTGTGGCATAGAAATAGCCCCGCTCTTCACCAACGAGAAAAGCAGCAAAGTCAGCTTCACTGTCAAACAGGTACACATAGTTGGGAATGGGAATCGCCGGAAGCACAGCGCTGCCGACAATCTGGTAGGCGGCAATCTGGCGCCAGGACTCCATGTCACGCAGAAACCGCTGCGTTTGGCGATCTGAGGCCTGGCTCAGAACTGTGAAGTGGCTAGAATCCAACCCCATCCAGCGTTGCTGCACCAGATCACCCTGAGCCAGGACAGGCGTACACAGGCTGACCGTAATCCAGACAAGGACAGTGAGCGAGCCGGCTCGACAAGTGCTCATGATACTCACGATACTCATAAAAAGCCCCGTGGTCTATCGGCCTGCGCGAGCAAGCCCTAAACAAAACAGGCAAGGGCTACTGTAGCATGGTCATGAGAGACTCGGAAAGCAGAGGGGAACGGTACCGGCGCAGTTTCACTCCCAGCAAGCGGCCCTTCTTTGGAGCTTCTTTTGACCTTCTTTTCCCTTTTTGGGCGCGCCTTACATGGCGGGATAGTTGGGACCACCTCCACCCTCGGGAACCACCCAATTGATGTTCTGGGAGGGATCCTTGATGTCGCAGGTCTTACAGTGCACGCAATTCTGAGAATTGATTTGAAAGCGTTTACCACCATCGCTCTCCTCCACCACCTCGTAAACGCCCGCTGGACAATAACGTTGCGCCGGCTCGTCAAACTTCGGCAGATTTACGTCGATCGGAATCGAAGCATCCTTCAACTGCAGGTGACAGGGCTGGTCTTCAGCATGATTGGTATTGGACAAAAATACCGAGGAAAGTTTGTCGAAGCTAATTACTCCATCGGGTTTGGCATAGTTGATCTGCGGGCATTCTGCCGCTGGCTTCATCTGGCTGTGATCGGCGGACTTGTCGTGAAAAGTCAGCGGGAATTTGCCAAAGAAAATATTTTGCTCGAGGAATGACAGTGCGCTACCGAGCCAAAACCCAAATTTGTGAAAGCCAGCACTGAAGTTTCGGGTCTGGTGTAATTCTTTATAAAGCTCTGAGTTATTGAATCTCGAACTATATTCGGTGATTTCGGACTCGGGAGACTCCGCCTGTAAGGCTTCAAACAGCGACTCTGCCGCCAGTATTCCCGACCACATCGCAGTATGACTGCCCTTGATCTTAGCCGCATTCAGCGTCCCCGCATCGCAGCCGATCAACAAACCGCCTGGGAATGTCATCTTCGGCAGGGAATTTAGACCACCTTTGATGATTGCGCGCGCACCGTAACTGATGCGCTTACCCCCCTCCAGGTATTGCTTGATTACGGGATGATGCTTGAACTTCTGGAATTCGTCATAGGGACTGATATGGGGGTTGCTATAGCCGAGGTCGACAATCAGTCCCAGTGAGACTTGATTGTTCTCAACGTGGTAGAGAAAGCCGCCGCTGCTTCCTGCATAGGATGCACCAGTCATGGGATAGCCAGCGGTATGCACAGCCAGCCCTTCTTTATGCTGCCCCTCCGGTATTTCCCAGACTTCCTTGATACCGATGCCATAGTGCTGGGGGTCTGAATCCTTATCCAGCTCAAAGCGTGAAATCAGCTCCTTACCCAGATGGCCACGACAACCCTCCGCAAAGATGGTGTATTTCGCATGAAACTCAAAACCCGGCTCAAAGGAAGGCTTATGTTCGCCCTCCGCAGTGACTCCCATGTCCCCAGTCGCCACACCCTTAACACTGCCATCTTCATGGTACAGAATCTCTGCCGCGGCAAAGCCCGGAAAAACCTCAGCACCCAATTCCATGGCCTGCTCACCCAGCCAGCGACACAGATTGCCGAGAGAAATGATGTAGTTGCCGTGGTTATGCATCGTACGCGGCACCAGCGGCCCGGGAAATTTAAACGAGGACTCGCTGTTCCCCAGGTAGTAAACATCATCACCGGTCACCTGGGTATTCAGGGGGGCACCCTTATCTTTCCAGTCCGGAAACAACTCATTTAATGCGCTTGGCTCAAATACGGCGCCGGACAGAATATGGGCACCGACTTCGCCGCCTTTTTCCAACACACACACGGTCAATTCCTGTTCACCCGCCTGCGCTAATTGCAGTAATTTGCAAGCCGTCGCCAGGCCTGCCGGTCCTGCACCGACAATGACTACATCAACTTCCATTGACTCACGTTGCATAGTTGAACCTCTGCAGAATTAAAAGGAAAAATTTGGATGGGCTGTTGTGGTTCCGGGTGCAATTCCCTGCACGATGGAGACAGCGGCCTGCTTCAAGGCCGTCTATTATCCTCAATTACTTAAATGCTAGCAAACTAGATACAAAACAGATGGTTACAGAATATAGCTAAGAGCCTGCACCAAAAACATAGATGCTGATTGTCTGTGCAAGAGCAACTTATTGGAAAGTCGCTGACAACTATTGGATGGTAAGCCAGTCGATACTCATTAATAAACGTATAGCGCAACGGTAGTGGCAAGCACCAGCATCAAACTGCCTTCCAATACCGCGAGAGACCAATGCGAGCCAGGCAATAGTTGCCTGACACAACGATGCACTGGATCCTTCAATTCTTTGTATCTGCAATAAGTCATGATTCAGCCCCTTTGTACCGCAATCTCCCAAGATACTTCTTAGACGTAAGCCAGGGTAAAAGGGTTACGCGCGCCTATGAAATTCTGCCGGGAATAACGACAGCTGGCCTGAAAACTTTAGAAATCAGTCGGTGTGACGTCTGCGATCCGGCGGCGCAAACCTGTGCCAACCAGCTTAGGCTTTAGTTTAGGTCTTGGTAAAAATCATCATGTGCTGCCAAGGCAGGAAGTTCAGCGTGTCGGTCCATTCCAGACCAAAAACACTCATCTCACGCACAACCTGCTCTTCGGTCATCTTGTGCAAGGGCCGGATAGGCACACTGGCGTCTTCGCCACGGTATTCGAGCAAGAAGATACGGCCACCGGGCCGCAGAGCCTGGAAAATGCCGTTAATCATCTCGAATGGGTGGGAGAATTCATGGTAGGCATCCACCATAATTGCGGCATCGATAGAGCCCGGGGGCAAATTGGGGTCGTCAACCTGGCCCAGCACGCCTTCAATATTGGAAACACCATCCTCGGCCATTTGCGCTTTGATCAACTGCAGCATCTCTGGCTGGATATCCACCGCCAGCACCTTACCCTCAGGCACCAGCCGGGCAATCCGAAATGAGAAGTAACCTGAACCCGCGCCTATATCTGCCACAACATGATCTGGATCGAGCCCCATATTCGCCACCACTTCATCAGGCATCTCCTCCTGGATTCGGCCAGGGCGGTTCAACCATTCCGCTGCCTGATGCCCCATGACAAAGGATATCTCACGGCCCATATAGAATTTCCCGATTCCGGTTGTACGGCGCTCAGGAGCTACCTCATAGCCCGGGTGCTCTATTTCCTGAGCCCGAACGACAACGCCCGATATTGCGATGCTCAGAATCAGCAGGCCGGACAGAGCCCGTGCGAGCAGCTTGCGGGGCAGTGGTTGACGGAATAGTGCCATGATCAGATCCTCAAAATGGATAGAAAGCCGGTCAGAAATGATACGTCTGCGCCTGTGAAGCAGATTTCTGGGCTATTTCAGAGGATTGTATGCCAGCTGGCAGGGGCGTGACAGTCGGACGGACGGAAGAAAAGTGGGAAGGCAGAGGCAGGACTGTAAATTGGCGTCAGCTAGATGACTTTCTGTCCGCCACCAGAATTGAGAAATAAAATGCGCTAGCTTCCTATCAGAACAGCCTCACCAGTCTTTGGCCTGAGCCTTTGCACTTGGGGCAGTTGCTGCTATTGGTAATTTTGCCCTCCCCCTTACAAACGTCACAGACATCTTTATACGGCTTTTTCAAAATTGCCTGCAGCTCTAAAAGAGCCTGCTTTGGGCGTTGTTTGTCAGCCAGTACCATCATCTACTCACCTCTAAAAACTCTGTTATTGAAAACCCGCAGGCCGGAGAATTGGCCTGCCGCGAAACTTTAGCGTTTGTTACTCGATTTGTGACTAACATCTCAATGATTGTCATTATGCAGAAGCCCGTAGGCAAAATGCGTTAACTACCTCACAAATTTGATGGGAAGCCTCGCGGAATTTTGCAAGTAGTCTATTGAAGCGGGATTTTTCTGACGAATTCGCGCCTTATGGTAGACTCTGCCCCCCAGTTTGGGTGCAGACTCTCTTCACCCATCTAAGCAAAATCAGCACAGGAAATTGGAGCATGAGCAGAGTCTTGGAAGGAATTCGCGTTTTGGACTTCGGGCGTTATATAGCAGGCCCTTACTGCGCCACACTACTTGGAGACATGGGTGCAGACGTCATCAGAATAGAAAAAGTCGATGGCTCCGAGGACCGTTTTTTGTCGCCAGTTACTGAGAATGGTGACGGCGCCATGTTTATGCAGCTGGCTCGCAACAAGCGCGGCCTGACCCTGAATCCGATGAAGCCAGCTGGCCGCGAAATTGTGAAAAAACTGGTGGCGACTGCAGACGTGGTGGTAGCCAACCTGCCCCCCGACACGCTCAAGGCGATGGGATTAGATTACGAGAGCCTGTCAGCGATCAAACCAGACATCATACTTACCATGATCTCGGCTTTTGGTCGCGGTGGTCCCTATTCAAACCGGGTAGGCTTTGATGGTCTGGGACAGGCCATGTCCGGCAATATGTACATGTCGGGTACACCGGAGCAACCGGTTAAGGCCTATGCGCCGTTCATCGATTTCGGCACCGCCAGCCTCTCTGCCTTTGGCACCATGGCAGCCTTGTTTGAGCGCCAAAAGACCGGCAAAGGCCAAATCGTTGAGGGCGCCCTTTTCAATACCGCCCTGACCATGATGAATGCAACCGCAATCGAGCAGAACGCCATTCAGGTCAATCGAGTTGCCACTCTCAACCGTTCACAAACCTCGGCTCCCGCTGACACGTTTAAAACCCGGGACGGCTGGGTGCTGGTGCAATCCGTGGGCGGCCCACTGTTTAAACGCTGGGCTGATCTCATGGGCGAAGACCACTGGCTGGAAGATCCTCGTTTTAAGGACGACATTTCCCGTGGGGACCATGGTGAAATCATCAGTGAGCGTCTCGCAAAATGGTGCGCGGTAAGAAGCTCTGAAGAGGTGCTCGCCGCCATGGAAGAGGCGCGACTGCCTGCCGGCCCGATCATGTCACCCCAGGAAGTGCTGGAAGACCCCCATATTGAGACCAAGGGCCTGTTCCAAGCGATTGATTACCCTGGCCTCGATAAGCCTGCACCCATTATGCAAACCCCTGTGGAGCTCTCAGAAACACCAGGCGAGATACGCCATCGGGCACCTACCCTGGGAGAGCATACAGACAGCATCATGCGGGAGCTCGGATATCAGCAGGCAGAGATTGACGAATTACGCGCGCAGCGAATCATCTGAACGCTCGGTGTTTGCACATTGGTCAGACTCGGTTAGTCTTGTGCCTTCTTCAGACTGCTCTCAACAAGCCAGGTCAGGAATAAATATGTATAAGAACAACAACAGCCGCCGCAATTTTTTAAAGAAAAGTACAGCCCTGCTTGCCGGCACAGGTGCTCTTAAGTCACTGGCAGCTGGCGCTCAAACCCAAACTGAAGAGGACTTCTGGCAACAGGTCAGGTCTCAATTTGCGTTCACCGAGAATGCCGTCCCCATGAACGCCGCCAATCTGTGCCCCGCTTTTCGGGCCGTGACCGACAGCGTGGAGCACTTTACCGCTGACATTGATATCGATTGCTCATTCAATAACCGGGCAAAATTTTCAGAACTGCTGGAACAATGTCGAAGCCGGATTGCTGGCCAGCTCAATGTATCGTCCGACGAAATTGCCCTGGTGAGAAATACCAGCGAAGCCAACAACATGATCAACAACGGCCTGTCTCTCGAGGCCGGCGATGAAATTTTGCTATGGGATCAAAACCACCCGACCAATAATGTGGCCTGGGATGTCAGGGCTGAACGATTTGACCTCAGGGTCAGGCGGGTCACAACACCAACTCAACCGCAATCCAAAGCTGAACTGGTTTCCGCTTTCACCAGCCAGTTTACGGATGCTACCCGCGTATTGGCTATTACCCAGGTATCAAACGTTAGCGGCATCCAGCTCCCGATTGCTGAGCTGGTAGCTGCAGCCCATGATCGCGGCATCTACGTCCATGTCGATGGCGCCCAATCCTGGGGCGCGCTGGCGCTGGACTTGCGCGCGCTGGACGTGGACTCATACAGCGCCAGTGCCCACAAATGGTATATGGGCCCCCGGGAAGTTGGCCTGCTCTATGTAAAATCGGACAACATTGACCGAATTTGGCCAAGCGTTATTGCGCCGGGTTGGGGCAATGATGCAGAAACAGATCTATTGGGCGCGAGAAAATTTGAATCTCTAGGCCAGCGCGACGATGCTGCATTGGCGGCACTGGGCACTGCAGCAGCCCTTCACGACGAAATCGGCCCTGAACGCATTGAGCAGCGCATCAGCTTCCTGACTCAGCGATTGAAAACCGGGATAAGCGCGGCCAAGCTGTCACTGGTAACGCCCATGTCAGCCGAACTCAGCCACGGCGTTTGTATAACCCGCGTGAGTAGCGGTAACGGGGGCGCCATCAGCAATCAGCTCTACACGGACTACGGAATTGCGGGTGCAGCCACCGGAGGCTTGCGGCTTAGCCCCACCATATACAATACGGTTGAACATATTGACCGCGCCATAGCTGCCGTAAGCAAACTGCTGGGCTAGGGCTGCAAGCTCAGAGCAAATTCAGCCTTTACTAGAGCTCTTGCAGAAATTTGAGCATTGCCTGATTGGTGGCATCTGGCGCCTCTTGCTGCACCCAGTGACCAATATTTGGAAACAAGACTACGTCACGCAAATCATCGACAACTCGATTCATCGCGCCCTGCAGGCGCGCTTTGTTGGCTCCCGCAATCACAACATCTTGCTCACCGGCAATAAATAGCGTGGGCACAGTGATTTTAACGTCCTGATAGTCCGCGGTGAGTTCCCAGTTGCGATGAAAATTTCGGTAATAGTTCACGCCACCGCGAAAGCCCGCCCGCTCGAATTCTCCCACAACGTAGTCCAGATCAGCCTGGCTTAACCAATCCGGTAGTCCGGTGGGCGCGCCCAGACGTCCTATCCAGCCGCCGGCTGTGCGTAATGGATCCGTAATCATCGCTGCCTGGCGGGGCGAATCTGGCGACAGGTACAGCCTGCTTATCAAGCCATAGGGATCACTGTCATACTCCGTCTCTGCCACGCAGCCCGGCTCATTGTGATAAAGAATATAATAAAAATTATCAGCAAACGCCTCACGCCAGGATTCCATGGGTGACTGTGGGGGTCTGCCACTATATGGCACACTCATGGCAATCAAAGCGCTGAAACGTTCCGGATACATAAGCACCGTGTTCCAGGCAACAATCGATCCCCAGTCATGTCCCACCATGATCGCGCTGGACTCTCCCAGGGCATCCAGTATACCGACCATATCTGCGGCCAGGTGTTCAATATCAAATTCATCCACGGCGTCCGGCGCGTCGGTAGAACCGTATCCACGCATATCCGGCGCGACTACTCGATAGCCCTGCTCTGCGAAGAATACCATTTGATGGCGCCAGTTGTACCAAGACTCCGGCCAGCCATGGGCTAACAGCATCAAGGGACCGGAATCTCCCGCTACAGCTAACCTGAAATTAAGACCATTGGCCTGAACAGTCTGAAATTCAACACCGGCTACCGGGGCGGTTCCTGACATAGTGAAATTCTCTTGAGCATTAATGGATTGAATCAATAGACAGCAGCTTGCGAACGCCGCCGCCAGGTAGCGCGGCAAACGCTGAATCTTTACGCAGGCCGTCCTGTAAGGAAAAATGGTAAGACAGGCACTATTAAGGTTTAGTGTTTTCACAAATCGCATATTGCACCGGGTAAGACCGATCAGCAAGCAGCCTATCATGGTCAGGACGTGACTGGACAGCCGCACTTTAGCACCTAAGCTTCTGATGTGAACAAGCTATTTGCCGCGAATCTGAACTGCGCCATTAGTAAATTCGTTATAGGCTGAGTTGCCACGAATTGTTTCAATGAGCTGAGCTGCAGTGTTAGGGTGCGCCGCATTGGCCCGCGTATTCAGAAAGAAGACTGGCACGTCGCCCAAAAAGTGGCTTAGCTCAGCCAACTAAATCAAATTTCTTGAGTCGATCTATAACCATTTCTGACCGGTTGCGGGCTCAAGCACCGTGCCTGCCCTGATGATGGCGACGTCTACTTCAATAGTGTTCATGGGTGTTGCTCCAAAGCGTTTACGGTGTGGAATGCAGCTAGTTTAAGAGTGAATTGGACGGAAATGACACCAACCGTACGCAACCTGACACCAATCGTCGCCCGGTTTTTCGCGACCAGGCACTTTTTCTCGGCGGCATTAGTGGTTATTCTCAATGCTGAATATTCAAGGATTCGAGACCATCGTGAATAAAACTTATGACGTTCCCTATATGGAGCGTACCCGGCTTTACTATGAGGCTCAGGGTTACTCAGAGCCTTATCTGTGGGCGCATTTCGCCACTACCCCATTTTCAGCTTTGCAAAAACCCCTGTCGGAATCCACCGTCAGCCTGATTACCACTGCTATGCCCGATACTGAACAAGGTCGCAGCGAACGCAAGCTGTATTCCAGCCTATCCACACCGGCACCAAAGACGATGTATACCCTGGGCTTGTCCTGGCATGACACGGTCACCCATACCCGGGATACCGGCAGTTTTCTGCCCATCGAGCCGCTATTGGTTGTCCAGGACGAAGGCGGCATAGGCAGCCTGGCACCGCGCTTTCATTCAGTCCCCACCGCCTATAGCCAGCGTCAGACGCTAGAAGAAGATGCGCCTGAATTATTGGAGCGACTGCAAGAGGATCAGGCTGACGTCGCCCTGCTGGTGCCGTTGTGACCCGTATGCCACCAGACCGTGAGTCTGGTTGCTCGCCACCTTGAGAGTCACGGCATAGCCACGGTAATAATTGGCAGCGCCATGGATATTATCGAGCATGTTGGCGTACCGCGTTATTTGCACACCGATTTCCCCCTGGGTAATCCGCTTGGCAACCCCTTCGACCGAGATATGCAGTTGAGCCATACCAGTATGGCGCTGGAACTGCTGCGATCCGCAAGCGAGGCAAACACAATTCAGCGCTCGCCTTACAGCTGGGATGGCGATCCAGGCTGGCGCGATGATTACTCGAAAGTCACCAATGAGAATCGCGCAGAGTTGGCACAAGCCGGCGAAGCCCGTCGAGCCCTGCAGACTGAAATGAAGAAACTCAACCCAAGGCAGCTGATACCAAACCCCTGATATCAACTGCAAATAATTGAAACGAACAACGAGAGGCCACTATGAAAACAACAAAATTCTTCCTCGGCAGTGTTCTAACGGGAGTCATTATCATTCAAAGCGCGCTGACTCAAGCCCAGGGCGTGCGCATGTACAATACGGTCAAGACCAAGCTCATGGCGGGAGAGCAGGTAGTTGGAGGCACCGTCGAAACTGCAGACCCGGATATCTACTGCGCTATGGCTAATGCCGGCTTCGATTTCATCTGGATCGAGATGCAACACAGCCCCCTGTCCTTTAGCGAGGTCGCGCGCATGATCTGGGCCTGCCGCGATGCGCCAGCTATTCCCTTCATCCGCGTGCCTGATGACTCCGAAGGCGCTATTCAGAAGGCAACCGATATCGGTGCTCTTGGCATTATAGTCCCCATGGTTGATACCCCGGAGAAAATGGAAAATGCCGTGCGCCACGCCAAGTATCCCCCAGCCGGCAGGCGCAGTCAGGGCGGTGGCCAATATGGGCGCCTCTGGGGACGCGACTATCGCCAGACCTGGAATGACAACGTCATGATTATGGCCATGATCGAAACCCTGGAGGGAACTGAGGCATCAGCTGCTATCGCAGCGGTGGATGGCGTGGATGGCATGTTCGTTGCCAGTGGCGATTTGGGCAGCTTTAGCGGCACGCGCCAGGGGGATCGGGAATATGAAGCCCTGGTGACTCAAATCAAGCAAGAGACCGAGGCGGCCGGCAAATTTGTCGGCGGCCCCTCTGCCTGGATGTCTGCGCGGGACGGCTACGATTTTTTTCAAGCTCCCAGCACCAGCAGCCTGATTCGGATTGGCGCGAGACTGACTCTGGAGCAAGCCGACCCCTGTCGGTTCCTGCCTTCCGGTGCAACACCAGTGGAAGGTGAGAACCCCTGCCCCTGAAAGCCAAAACCCGGTGCTGGTCGCCTCAGGGTTGGGGCACCCTATTACCGGCAATGTAGACGGTTTCGATGGTCTTGGTATTGGCAATATCAACCGCGGGATTGGCGGTGAGAATGCTGAAGTCTGCCCAGCGGCCAGGCTCCAGAGTCCCGATATCAGACATCCCGATGCAGTCAGCCGCGACTCCTGTCGCCGAGCGAATAACGTCTAAGGGGCTCATACCCGCATCCGCCATCAGCTGCAGTTCCATGTGTTCAAAATAACCCTGGAAACGGGCTGGCGGACCGGTATCTGTTCCCATGGCGATCGGAATGTCCGCCGCATGCAGCGCACCCACATTGGCTAGCGCCACTTCCAGCCCCGCCTTATAGGCCTGGGCAGCGCGACTATTGGCCATACGCGACATCCGTTCCGGTGTCTGCAATTGTGCCATGACTTGCGGATCTGCCTCTTTCAGAAAATAAGGATCAGAAAAGAACTCTGGCACATCTTCATACACAAAAGTGGACACTTCACGGGTCAGGGTAGGGATATAGCAAACGCCCTGCTCTGCCACCGCCGCAATGAATTCCCTGTCCACTGGCAAATCCCTGATGCTGTGAGCGATCAGGTCTGCTCCAACTTCCAGCATATACTTGGCATCATCGAGGTAAAACAGATGGACAGCGACTGGCAGTCGTCGCATATGGGCCTGTTCCACTAGCGCTTCAAACAGGGGCCGCGACATTTTCTGGGTTGCACCAAGATTGTCATCAATGCGCGTCTTGATGAAATTCGCCCCCATATCGGCGTTGCGATTTACCTGGTCTCGGATTACTTGCTCGTCGGCGCCAGCGATTACGCTGCCGGCCACAAATAGCCGGGCCCGCTGCAAACTTGAGCGATATTGTTCATTGCGCAGTGCGAAGCCCGCGGCTTCATCGCCGCCCAGACTATTGACCGTGGTTATACCGTAACGGGCGTATAAACCGAGCTGCCGCATTAGATTCTCGGTACTGTATTCACCGTTCGCATCCAGGCCATCCGTTGCACCGACATGCCCATGGGCGTTGATCATCCCGGGCATCAGGTACTTACCGGACACATCGATCACTTCTGCCCCTTCAGGAATACTCACCGCGGCTCGGGGCCCTACACTGCGAACCCTGCCGTCTGTCACTACCAGTACGCTATCAGGCAACGGCTCAGCATCGGTACCGTCGATAATAGTGCCGCCGATAAAGGCAATAGTGCCCTCGTTGGCGAGCACCGGATTCACACAAACAAGTGCAAAGGTGAACCAAACCAGAAGAGTTTTTTTAATTGTCATGGTGGAGACCTCCTGCTGCTATTGGAGTAGATTTAGCCGCGGTTTTCAAGCAAGGTTCAGCTTGAGCAACAAGTATCTCAATAACTGTGGTGGCGGCGCATACAATCCTTATAACAGCCGCAACTTCCAGATGCGCTACCTTTTCCTGATTCAAGCCAATTAAACATGATTGCAAACAGCTTTTTCAGCAGCGAACGAATGGAAATGCGTCACCCGGTGCCGGAGGACGCGGCGCTGATTTTCCAAAGTTATTCGAGCCTGTTGGAAGTCACACGCTTCCTCGGCTGGCCCCGCCATCAGAGCTTGGCCGACAGCAATGCCTTCATCCGATTTTCGGATACCGAATGGGAGAATAATCACTTGGGGCCGCTCTTGTGCTTTGACAGGCAATCCGGCGAGCTCATTGGCAGCGCTGGCCTGGCCATGGAAGATCAGCGTGTCGCATCAACAGGCTGCGTGATCGCGCCCGGGTACTGGGGCCAGGGTTTTGGGACAGAATGCTTGCAGAGCATGAAAGCCTTGGCCAACTCCATGCGATTACTGGGCTTACTGGCTTTTGTGCATCCAGAAAATTCTGCGTCAATTCGGATGATAGAAAAATGCGGATTCAAGCGTGATAGGAGCCGGGCCAAGGAGATGGTGTTTCCGAATTTGCCTGGAGCACCGGTGGTAAGAGCGGATGGTTATGGGTGGGATAGTGGGCAGTATTAGGCGCTGTCTGCGGTGCTTCGCTCCTTTCGAACGGGCACGTGGAATCGGACGGGGAAGACACACACAAAAAAGCCCGCTTCGTTCTGGAGTTAGGTAAGCTGCAGGGGCACGATTGATTCGAATTTTGGCTTAGCCAAAATCCTCACCCCGCTGGGGCAGCCTGTGGCTGTCCAAAATGCGTTCGCATTTTGTCGAACGGGCACGTGGAATCGGACGGGTAAGACACACACAAAAAAGCCCGCTAAAGCGGGCTTTTTTGTGTGTGGCGCACCCGGCACGATTCGAACGTGCGACCCCCTAGTTCGTAGCCAGGTACTCTATCCAGCTGAGCTACGGGTGCGTAATCGATATTTCGGCCTGGTGGGCCCCAATCGAGGGCCGGTATTATAGCGAAATCCGTGATTTTTCATAGTCATATGTGAGGCTCAGCGCATTCCTCAGTATCCTGGCTACTTGGGGTTGGATAAACTGCTAAATTAGCCAATCGGAGACGGACTCCGTGTCGTATTTACAGGTAAGTAAGAGGCAAAGGTATATACAATGCGCCGACGGCAACTCATTGACCTGATTAAAAACTTTGGCCCAATTCTGCTGGCTATCGCGCTGATGTTCATAGCGACGCTGGTTTTCGCTGACTATGAAGATGGTGTTAATGCAGCATTCGCCGGTGATTTTGACACCGCATTTATTGAGTTCTCTGAAGCGGCTGAAGCCGGCCTGGACCTGGCTCAATATAACCTCGGTATCCTTTACTTCACCGGTCAGGGCGTTGATCAGGACCTGGACCTGGCCTTTAAATGGACTGAAGCCGCAGCGCATCAGGGACATGTAGATGCCCAGGCCAATCTTGCCAGCCTCTATTTGCAAGGCATCGGCACCCCCGAAAACGAGGCGCAAGGGCTTGAATGGTTAGTTAGGGCCGCCAAAAATGGCCATGCCAACGCGGCGCTATCACTAGCAAATATATATTTTGAGGGCGATCCGGTGGAGCGCGACCTGGTGCAGGCCCACGCCTGGGCCCATATGGCTCGAGTCAATCAACATGATGAAGCCTCGGCATTCATCAGCAAGATAGAACCCCGCCTTGACCCGCAGCAACTCAGCAGCGCTCGACGACTCTTTGCCCGGTGGCAAATAGAGAACTGATTTAGCCTGACTCTCGACTCTCAGCACTGGTGCTGCACAGCAATTACAATCTGCTGATGGCGCTGTTCCGCGAGGATATGTTCAGGCCGCTGATCGCAAACTGGGAGGTCGTCGCCAGCCATCTGCTGCGGCGCCTGCGAAGGCAGGTGCTTGCCTATGACAGCGAGTCGCACAAAGCGCTCTATCAGAAGATCCTAGCGCTAAATCCACCAGAAAACCGGCAGCAGCCGGGTGAGATTGGCGAGGATGGCCCCATGCAAACAATAGACTTCAGCCTGGACGGAATCACGCTAAGTTTGTTCACGACACTAAGCCAGTTTGGAACGGCTTTGGATACTGGCATGGAAGAATTACTTATCGAAAGCTACTTTCCTGCAAACAAGTTCAGCGAGCAGTTTTTCAGCAAATTGATCAATTAGCCGCAGCGCGCTCTGCTTCTAGCTTTTGTTCAGCCTGCCGGAGCCATAAGTCCAGGGAAGCTATCCAGCCCTCGGGATCAACAAAGGGGTGCGGATCTCCATCCTGGCGCTCGGCGAGCATATTACGACGGGCAAAGACATCTGCTGAAGAGGCGTGGTTTGGAATATTCACTTCAATGCCCGTTAGCTGCTGCATCTTTTTGATACTTTCGATATACATTTCGGTGCGCTCCACACCGCTGAAATTCAGTCCAACGCCACCAAACATAAAGGCGCTGTGGGGATAGCCGTTGTCATAGACAGTGAATAGCGTGGACAGCACGCCGGGCGTATGACCGGGTGTTTTCATAAAGCGCAGACGAGTTCGCCCCAGGTTCAGCGTGGCACCGTCACTCGCAGAGAGATGACGAATGGGCTTGGGGTAGTCGCGGTAAACTGCAGGCTCCTCTGTCATGGCCCAGTCCTCTTCGGTCATCATGACAACAGCACTAAATTCCTGCTGGAGGCGAATAGCGCCACCAATGTGATCGAAGTGCGCATGGGAACCAATCAGGTAACGAATATCGTTGGGATCGAATCCAAGCTGCCGAATATTGTCTATCATCAGGTCAGTCAATTCTTCATACAGGGCATCAAATACAATCAATCCCTGGTCAGTGACCAGAAGCCAGGACGCAACCCAATCGACCCCAATGTAATAAAGATTGTCGAATACCTGAAATGGCTCCACACGCTGCACTTCAGGATCATGTAAATCATCATCCTGCGCCAGCGTAGCCTTAGACAGAACAAGCAAACAAATAAATACAACTGACCCGATTAGTTTACGCATAATATTCCTTGAACCATCAATCCTGGGGTTAGCCTGAGACTGACACTAATATTCTATGGGCTCTGGCGATCAATCCTGGGCTGCGCCAAAGCGTTACTATTCCAGATTTAGTAAACGCTGATTGCCACTTAATAGGAACGCGGCAATCCTAATTCGTGCTCCGAAATAAAATTCAGAATCATCTCCTGTGAGATTGGAGCCAGTTTCATCAGGCGCGCCTCTCGCCAGTAGCGTTCTACATGATACTCCCTGGCGTAGCCAAAACCACCGTGAGTTTGTATCGCGGCATCAGCGGCGAAAAAGCCTGCCTCGGCCGCTAACCATTTCGCCATATTGGCTTCGGTACCGCAGGGCAACCCCTGATCAAGCTTCCAGGCTGCCTTCTGCACCATCAGTTCCGCTGCATCCAGTCGCGTTCTGGCTTCAGCCAGAGGAAACGCGATGCCCTGATTTTGCCCGATAGGCCGACCAAAAACGATTCTTTCATTAGCATAATTAACTGCGCGGCGGAGGGCCGCTCGACCAATGCCCACTGCCTCAGCAGCAATCAAAATTCGTTCCGCGTTGAGGCCATCCAGCAGATAACGAAAGCCCTGTCCCTCTTCTCCCACACGATCAGCTTCACTTACGAGGAGTTCATCATACACAACCTCGCAGGTCCTCACGGCGTTTCGCCCCAGTTTTGGGATCGGTGAAATGGAGACTTCGGGCTTGTTCAATTCGGCAAACAACAGGGTCATACCCTCTGTCTTGCGCGCTACGCTGTCTTTGCTCTGGGTGCGAACCAGCAGCAGGACCCGCTCTGCCTCGATAGCCTTGGTTGTCCAAACTTTCCTGCCCTTAACGACATAGTTACCACCCTCGCGACGAGCGCTGGTCTCTATCGACGTTGTATCACTACCAGCATTGGGCTCAGTAACGCCAAATGCGACCTGAAGCTTGCCAGACGCCACATCAGGCAGATAGCGGGATTTCATCGCTTCCGAACCATGTTTAATCACCGGGTGCATGCCAAACATGGAAAGATGCAAGGGTGTCGCACCATTCATCGCTGCGCCGGAGGCTGCGACCTGCTCCAGCACCACAGCAGCCTCTTGCACACCCTTGCCGGCACCACCATAAGACTCAGGAATCGCTATTCCAATCCATCCCGCGGTTGCCATCGCATCATAAAAATCCTGGGGATACTTTCCCTCGCGATCATGGGCCTCCCAATAATCATCAGGAAAATCGCGACAAATTCTGGCAACCGCCTCGCGAATGAGTTTGAGATCTTCAGATTCGAAAAAATCCACAGTGAAACCTAGCTGGACTGGCCGCTGATGTGCGCGGCAATAGCAAGAATCTGTTGGGCCCGCTTGAGATGTGGCACATCAACCATTTGTCCCTTGTAGGCAAAAGCCATTTTGCCACTCGACTTATTATCAGCGAAGGCGGCAAGCAATTCTTTGGCTTCGGCTATTTCGGCGTGGCTAGGCGTAAAAGCGCGGTTGACGATATCTACCTGACCCGGGTGAATCGTCAACTTGCCGCGGAAGCCCATAGCAGCAGCCTCCATACACTCTTTCTCCAACCCCTGGCTATCGGAAATTTCTACATATACTGAGTCGATAGGCTGCACGTTACTGGCTACCGCAGCGAGCAAGCAAGTTGATCTCACATAGCGAAACACATCGAGGTACTCGCCTTCAGCATTACGTTTGGACTTGGATCCCAGCGCGCCGGCAAGATCTTCTGCGCCCCAGGTTAGTCCATCGACACGCGTATTACCCCCCATGGTTGGTAGTGCAAACACAGCCTCAGGCGCTTCCGTTCCAATGAGGAGCAATGAAATAGCGCCAGATGTCACTCCATATTTTTTCTCCAGAGCGGTAACAAGCTGATCTACCGCGTCAACATTGGCCCGATTAAGCACCTTCGGCAGCATTAAACCATCAGGTGTCGCTGCCACGACCGCCTCCAGGTCCTCCCTACCCCAAGGGGAGTCCTGGGGATTGATTCGCACCAGGCACTCTTGTGCGCCAAAATCGGCCTGACTAATCCAGTCGCACACGGCCTGCCGTGCATCGGCCTTGTTCTCCGGGGTGACGGAATCCTCCAGATCCAGAATCAGGCTGTCAGCATTCAAGCTCAATGCTTTCTCAAACATACGCGCATTGCCGCCAGGCACAAAATGCAGCGAGCGGCGCAAACCTTTGGCACCTGGGCTGGGAGTTACGGCCATGACTAGTCCTTGTTCTCTTGATGGGAGGGTGATCGCAACATCATGCCTTTACGCAGACAATCACAGACGACTTCGCCACGCTGATTTAGCGCAAGGTGACGAAACCAGACGATGCCACGGTCCGGCTTGGTCCGGGATTCACGCTTGTCCATAATTTCCGTGGAAACGCTGAGTGTGTCCCCAAGAAAAACAGGATTGGGAAACTCTGTCTTTTCCATTCCCAGATTGCCAATGGTGGTGCCAAGCGTGGTGTCAGCAACCGACAGGCCTACTACCAGACCCAGGGTAAACAGGCTATTGACGAGTATCTGCCCGCGTTGCGATTGACTGGCAAACTCCGCATCAAGGTGCAGAGGTTGTGGATTGTGGGTAAGCGCACTAAAAAGCAGGTTGTCTGTTTCAGTAATAGTACGATGGGGCTGATGCTCAAACACCATTCCCACTTCCAGTTCTTCGAAGTACTTGCCAGACACAGTTAAACCGCCAAAGACTCAGACTTTTCAATAAGACCACATTGTAGTGGCAACATCCCATGGCATCCATTAAATTCCCTAAGCAAATTGGGACGGGGGATTGCTCGCAATGAACGAAATCAAGCTGCAACAATGGATCGACAGAAATGAGACTGTCGATGACATTATAGGTCTCACACCTGCGCGGGCCCTGGCCGCCACCTTTAATCGCCAGACTGAGTTCTTCGCCCAGAGCCAGCTTCCCGCCCTTTGGCACTGGCTGTATTTTCTTGAAACTGCCGCCCAGCAAGACCTGGCCCCTGACGGCCACCGGCAGCGCGGTGGCTTTTTACCTCCCATCATCCTGCCTCGCCGCATGTGGGCAGGCAGTCAGCTGCAGTTTCACCTGCCAGTCAATATCGGCGACCCGCTCACTCGCAGTTCAACCATCCACAGCATCAAAGAAAAGACAGGCCGCAGTGGTAGCCTGGCTTTTGTTAAGGTTCAGCACGAGATTTCCCGGTCGGGACAGCTCTGCATCACCGAATCCCAGGACATCGTCTATCGCGAGGCTGCAAAGCCAGGCGCATCACTCCCTGCTGGCGAACCTGCAGACTCCGTCAGCGATTTCCAGCTGCAATTTCAGGCAGATTCACGCCTGCTGTTTCGATATTCTGCGCTCACCTTCAATGCCCACCGCATTCACTATGACACCCCATATGTTGCCGGGGTCGAGGGGTACCCTGGGCTTATCGTACATGGACCTCTGCTGGCGACCATGATGCTGGAGCTACTGTGGCAAAACCTGCCGGAGGCCCAGCTAAGCGCCTTCGAATTCAAGGCCCTTCGGCCCGTATTTGACAACAAAGCCTGCACCATCCGCGCCACCAGCCCTGACAGCGAGGGCAATGTCCGACTCTGGGTCGCAGACCATGAAGGAGCCCTCTGCATGCAGGGCCAGGCCATTATCCGACCCTAGAGTGTTCTTCATTGCACCCGCCTTGTGATATTATGCGCGCGATTTCGGCCACGGCCGGAAATCATAGAGACTTGAAAGTTACGGAGAGTTGGCCGAGTGGCTGAAGGCGCGCCCCTGCTAAGGGCGTATAGGTTTACCCCTATCGAGGGTTCGAATCCCTCACTCTCCGCCACAACCAAAAAGGCCCCGCATTGCGGGGCCTTTTTGGTTGTGGCGCAAAGTGACCCAGGTAACCCCCCCCGGTTCGGCAAAACGCAAACGCATTTTGGACAGCCGCAGGCTGCCCCATCGGGGTGAGCCATCTGACTTGGTCAGATGGCGAATCAATCCCTTCAAAGCCCCAATTCAGCGCTTACCCCGAAAAAACCCAAATCCAACCCCCTAAAACCAAAAAACCCGACCACCAAACCGATGACCGGGTCTTCAATACTTCCAAACGCAGGCAGTAAGAGCCCTAAGACTCCCCTTCCCCCTGCGCATCACCACCTTTCTCTTGCTGGATGCGCTGGTAAATCTCTTCGCGGTGGACTGCCACCTCTTTGGGCGCGTTCACGCCAATTCTAACCTGATTACCCTTAACCCCTAGCACGGTAACCGTTACATCATCCCCAACCATCAATGTCTCGCCGATACGGCGCGTCAGTATCAACATTGTAATTCTCCATTACTCATTCCTTTGTGTACTCCTTCGGTGCAGGTCAAGCCCCGAAAGGCCTTCGGGCCAATTGCAACTGCCCGTTAACGGAGCGCGGTCTTTCTCCTGGTTGTTTCTCCCGATTGATTCGAGTCGTCCGACTCTTTCAAGTTTTCGAACTTGTCGGACAACCTCCGCCCTGCGCTCGCTGACCCACACGATACGGGCACTTCAGAGAGTTAGACCGGGTTGAGGTCAGTTTTCTGCCCGCAGCATATCCATAGTATCTGCCTATATTGACGCCTTGCCAACCGTTTAGAGCCGGAAATAAGTCACATTTAGCCGCTTAACTAACTCAATTAATGCTGTTTTCGGCGTCCGGATCACCCAATTCGAAGGCACTGTGAAGCGCACGCACCGCAAGTTCGAGGTATTTTTCCTCGATGACAACGGAGATTTTGATCTCTGAGGTAGTGATGATTTGAATATTGATATTCTCTTCCGCAAGGGCTTTAAACATCTTGCTGGCAATGCCGGCATGGGATCGCATACCCACCCCAACCAGAGAGACCTTGCAGATTTTCTTGTCCAGGATTACCTCGCGAGCCTCTAGCGAGTTAGACACGGAGTCCAGGATCGCCTTGGTCCTGTCACCCTCCGCACACTTCACTGTGAATGTGATGTCGTTGGTACCATCCGCTGCCACGTTTTGCACAATGACATCGACTTCAATGCCAGCATCACTCACTGGACCAATCACGTTGTAGGCGATACCGGGAACATCGGGCACACCGGTTACGGTAAGCTTGGCTTCATCGCGTTCGAATGCGATTCCTGCAATGCTTGGATCTTCCATTGCTGTGTCTTCCTCCAGACTAATAAGGGTACCTGGACCTTCTTCAAAAGTGGAAAGGACTCTTAACGGGACTTTGTATTTTCCCGCAAATTCCACTGAGCGGATTTGTAGCACTTTCGCCCCAAGGCTGGCCAACTCCAACATCTCTTCAAAAGTAATACTGCTGAGCAGGTGCGCATCTTCGACCACGCGAGGGTCAGTTGTGTAAACACCCTTGACATCGGTATAGATCTGACACTCATCTGCATCCAAAGCTGCAGCCAGTGCAACCGCGGTAGTATCGGAACCACCCCGCCCGAGAGTAGTTATACAACCATTCTCATTAACGCCCTGAAATCCCGCAACCACGACAATATTCTGTTGATCCAGTTGCGCCATGATTCGGGTGCTATCTATCTCACGAATTCGCGCCTTGGTATGCGCTTCATCAGTGAGGATGCGCACCTGACCGCCGGTGAACGAGCGCGCACCGTAACCGCGCTTTTCCAAGGCCATGCAGAGCAAAGCTATGGTTACCTGTTCGCCGGTGGAAAGCAGAACATCCATTTCTCTTGGCGTCGGTTGCTCCATCATTTCCAGGGCCATGGCAGTCAGGCGATTCGTTTCTCCACTCATGGCGGATACCACAATCACCACGTCGTCGCCGCGGTCACGAAATTTGGCAATCTTTTCTGCGACCGCTTCAATTCGCTCGACTGAGCCGACTGAGGTGCCACCATATTTTTGAACAATCAGAGCCATGTCTGCTACACCTGGTTGAGGCGCTCCTCCAGCCACGAATGCACGCTATCCAGCGCTGCGGGCAATTTTTCAGGTTCGCTGCCACCAGCCATAGCCATGTCTGGCCTTCCGCCACCTTTGCCCCCCACCTGTTGGGCGACCATATTCACCAGCTCACCGGCCTTCACCCGGTCAGTTAAATCCTTACTCACACCGGCCACCAGGTTTACCTTGCCATCACCTGCACTGCCCAGCACGATCACAGAGGTACCCAGCTTGTTCTTTAATTGATCCATGGTGTCCCGCAGCGACTTGGGATTAAAACCCTCCAGCTTCGCAACCAACACCTTGGAGCCAGCCAATTCCACAGCACTTGCACTGAGGTCATCACCAGCGCTTGCCGCCATTTTCGATTTCATTTGCTCGAGCTGTTTTTCCAGGGCCTTATTCTGACTGATCAGACCAGTCAGCTTGTCGAGAATTTCACCCGTGCCGGATTTAAGCAGTGCCGCAGCATCACGAAGTATCGACTCTTCTCTCTCAACCAGCGCCAATGCTCCATGCCCTGTGACCGCTTCAATCCTGCGCACACCGGCAGAAATACCTGACTCACTCGTAATCTTGAACAGGCCTATATCACCCGTTCGATCAACGTGACAGCCGCCGCAGAATTCAATGGAATAGTCGCCACCCATTGAAACGACACGCACCTCATCACCGTACTTTTCACCGAACAGTGCCAGGGCACCCTTTTCACGAGCCGCCTCAATTCCCATGACTTCCTTGTCCACACCGGAGTTGCTAAGAATTTCGGCGTTCACCTGTTCTTCGATTTGTTTAAGCTCTGCCGCACTGACTGGAGAATTGTGTGAAAAATCAAAGCGCAACCTGTCGGCTGCGACCAGGGAACCTTTTTGCAGGACGTGAGATCCGAGAACATTGCGAAGTGCTGCATTCATTAGATGGGTTGCAGAATGATTCAAGGTAATCGCTGCGCGGTCATTGCCCGCAACCAATGCGCGCACCTGGTCACCAACATTCAGATTACCGCTTGCCAATTTGCCGCGGTGCAGGAATACATCCGACTGTTTCTGGGTATCCGATACTTCAAAGCGCGCACTGCTATTTTCCAGAAACCCGCTATCACCGATCTGCCCGCCGGATTCTCCGTAAAATGGCGTCGAATCGAGAATAACTGTCACCTCTGAATCAACAGGGGCAGTATGCAGTTTTTCATTCGCCAATGAATAGATCCCTACTACCCTACCATCGCCCTGAAGGCTGGTGTAACCGGTAAATGCAGTCGCAGCTAGATCTTCGAGGTTGAGCTTGTCTACAGCAGTGAAATGGCTCGCCGCACGGGCCTGTTCACGCTGCACCTTCATCGCCGCCTCAAAACCATCCATATCAAGAATGAGATCCTGTTCGCGGGCAATGTCTGCCGTGAGGTCAACAGGGAATCCGTAAGTGTCATACAATTTGAATACGGTCTCACCGGCGATAACGTCTCCCTGTAGTTCTGCGATCGCTTTTTCGAGAATGGCCATTCCATTTTCCAGTGTGCGCGCAAATTGCTGCTCCTCTTCCACAAGGACTTTTTCGACAAATTCCTGTTTTCGGTCCAGCTCTGGATAAGCCTCACCCATAGCGCGAGTAAGAGACGCCACAATTTCATAGAAGAAGACTTCTTTTACGCCGAGACGGTATCCATGTCTGACGGCGCGCCTCACTATGCGTCTGAGCACATAACCTCTGCCTTCATTTGAGGGAATGACGCCATCGACAACTAAAAAGGCACAAGACCGTATGTGATCGGCAATAACTCGAAGTGAGTTATTTTCGAGGTCTTGAGTATTGGTAATTTTGGCGATATCGCGTATTAGTCCAGCGAACAGATCTATCTCATAGTTGCTGTGCACATCCTGAAGCACTGCCGCCAACCTTTCCAAACCGGCACCGGTATCCACCGACGGCTTGGGCAATGGCATCATCGAGCCGTCGGCTTTACGTTCGAACTGCATAAAGACTAGGTTCCAGATCTCAATGTAGCGGTCCCCATCTTCGTCTGGACTACCTGGTGGACCACCGGGAACGTCGGGCCCATGATCATAGAATATTTCAGAACAGGGACCGCAGGGGCCGGTGTCACCCATCGCCCAGAAGTTATCCTTTTCCCCCAACCAGGAGAATCGGTCTGGGTCGACTTTGATTTCATCCATCCAGATCGCCGCAGCCTCATCGTCTTCCTTGTAAACGGTGATCCAGAGTTTCTCCGGAGGCAATCCCAATTCAACAGTCAGAAATTCCCAGGCAAACTGAATAGCCTCACGTTTGAAATAATCTCCGAACGAAAAATTCCCGAGCATCTCGAAAAAAGTATGGTGGCGAGCCGTATATCCCACATTCTCGAGATCATTATGCTTGCCACCAGCACGCACGCAGCGCTGTGAGCTGGTGGCCCTGACTCGTTCTCGCTTCTCATCGCCAAGGAATACATCTTTGAACTGCACCATCCCGGCATTAGTGAATAGCAGGGTTGGATCGTTCGCCGGCACCAGTGGGCTGCTGGATACTATCTCGTGGTCTCGCGCGGCAAAGAATTCGAGAAATTTCTGTCTTATTTCTGCAGATTTCATCTGATCAACTTTAAAGTACTGATTATCGAATTAGAGTGATTGTCCGGAGCATCCGCCCCGCTCAAAAAGGCACAGAATTATAGCGCTTATTGACTGGAGGTTGCAGGCCTAAGTGCCGGTAAGTCCTGCAAAAAATGCGAGATTCTTTTGAATCCTGGCCAATTGTCAGGGTTTAACGGAGGACTCCATGCTGTTTATGGAGCGAACATGCTGGTTTTGGCACGAGAATTCAGCTTTGGACTAGTCCGAATTCTCTTCATCGCTTCTTCCCAGCAGGCTCGATGAGCTTGGGGTAAAGCTGAAATTGGTGATTATTTTTTCTTTCGGCACTCGCAGATTGCCGTCACTGGATAGCATGATGGCCACTGGGCGCGTCTGCGGAAAGTGGCTGAGTACAATAGCCACAATGATGAGGAAGGGGACGCATAGAAACATGCCAGGGATTCCCCAAATGGCATTCCAAAGTGCGAGATTGAGCAGAATCACAACCGGACTGAGGTTAAAGGACGAGCCCATCAGTCGCGGCTCCAGAATATTCCCAATACAAATCTGCAGCGCACCAATGCCAAGTAGCACCAAAACAAATAGTGTATATCCATCCGATTGCGCCAGGGCTATGAGGGCCGGGAAAATCGTTGCGACAATTGAACCTACTGTCGGAATGAAATTAAGTAAAAAAATCAGGAGACCCCAGACTGCAGCGAAATCCACCCCTACCGTAGATAGAAATGTAAAACTCAATATTCCAGTCAGAGAACTGGTAAACATCTTGATACTTATGTATTTCTGGATATCGTCCCGAATGCGCGTGATGATGCGATGCGCCTCATCTTCCCTATCAGGATTACTCACCAGCGCTGAGATTTTATTACTGAAATGCCCCTGCTCAAGGAACAAGAAGCCCAGGTAAATTAGAATCAGCCCTCCGTTGGCCAGGATGCCAGCAAAAGAGGAGGCTATCGATGTAGCGTAAGAGGGTATATTGATCCAATCGGTGATCAATTCACTGAGACTGCGCTCCTCGAAGGCAGCGAAGTCAATAAATGGAACTGACTCTAGCCGACGTGTCAAGTTCTCCTGATAGATAGGCGCCACGTCCAACACATCATCTGCCGAGGCACTGAGAAAATTAACCAGCGCCCAAATCAATAGCAGAAAAGTCAGTAATGACGCCCCCAGGCAGACAGGCATCGGAAATTTGAAACCAGCAACTTCGATTCTGCTGAATCCGCGGGCCAGGGTATTGATCAGGTACCAGAGCGCAATCGCAATCACTAATGGCAACAGCAGTGACTCACCAACAACAAGAAGGTAAAAAACCAGGGTTACCAGGACAGCCGAAGCCGTGAAATTGAGGACTTTCATAGGGTACTTTTTATAGCGTGCTTTTCATCGGGCACTTATCCTACGCAGAGATCATGCCCACGAGTTTGAATGACAATCCTTCAATTCGCACTAGTCTGCAGCGCAGAGCCAGGTGTAGGTAATTTTTACACCTTCCTCAGTATTTGCGAAGAATATCACATTTTCATTGCCCCACCCTCATTAGTCTATCAGCCTGAAACCCTGTAAATACCTGGCTTGGTATCGAGGCACCTGAGATAGTGATGAAGTTGGAAGGTTATTCAAATCTTCTCAAAAGCGGCGAAGGTGGAATGGAGCACGTGTATCGCGGTATCCAGGACTCCCTGCAGCGCCCGGTCGCCATCAAACTGCTGATCAATGAGCTCAGCTCTGATGCAGAGGCGCGCAAGCGGTTTGAGCGAGAATCCTACATCATTGCCCGCCTTAATCACGCTAATATCATTCACGTCATAGACCGTGGCATCACCGGAGATGAGATGCCCTATTTCGTGATGGAATTTGTCGAAGGTATCGATCTCGGTACCGCGATGAAATCGCGCCAACTTGGCCATGGGCATAAAGTCGACATCATTGTCCAGATTCTGAAGGCGCTTGCCTACGCTCATGGAAACAACGTGATTCACCGCGACATCAAGCCTGACAACATTCTGTGTTGACGATGATAACAACATAAAGATTCTAGACTTCGGCATCGCCCAATTTTATGAGGAAATGCGCAAGACCTATGATCGCACCTGCGCTGGCATGGTCATGGGCACGTTCAACTATATGTCCCCGGAACAAAAGGAATCAGCAGAGAACGTAACGGCCCAGAGCGATCTGTATTCTGTGGGCGTGCTCATGTACCACCTGTTTACAGGCAAGCTGCCCAGCGGCCGTTATCCTGACCCAAGCGAACTAAACCCGGATGTATCTGAAGAACTCAATCAGTTGATCCTGCAATGCCTGCAGGAAGACCCGAATCATCGCCCAGACTCGGCCGAGGAACTCAAAATCCGACTGCTTGCGATTCCCCAGGGCGCCCATATCAATGAGGAGCAGAAGCTGCGGGCAGAGCAAGGCTTCACGAGTTTTAAATCCAAGTTCCTGCTGCTCGATGTACTGAGAGAAGACCGCTTCGGTGGAGTTTACCTCTACCAGCAAAAGGAAAAAGGCACACTCCTGATCGTCAAAAAGAAAGTCAGAGGCAGTTCCGGCTATGAAGCCATGAGCCTGCTGGCTTCAGTGACGCATCCCAATATCGTGAGTACTTTAGGCACATTTCGTAATGATGATTTTTTCGTGCTAATCCAGGAGTATATGAGTGGCGGCACGCTGCAGGACAAACTGGCCTTCCATCTAACCTGGCAACAAACACTTCAGATCGCCAAACAGCTCTGTGAAGCAGTGGTATTCGCTCACAACAACCGCCTTGTTCACGGTCATTTGCGTCCTACCAACGTGCTGTTTGACCCGGATAGGTCGGTAAAAGTCACTGACTTCTGGCTACAGGACGATACCAGCGACGTGTAGACGGCCTGTTTCTAATATTTGGAAGGTGAGGATCGCTCCCGGTCATTAGATATTTACGCAGTCGGCGTTCTACTCTATCAATTGTTTACCGGATGCTTACCTCGCCGCCGCAATGAAACCGGCTTCGTGATCCGCAAGGCTTTCGCCAAGTTACCGACAGACATACAGGATCTTATTACCAAAATGCTTTCAACGATTCCTGCAAACAGGAGTCAGGATATTTTGCAGCAGGCGCTTGAGCTATTTGATAGCCAGCTATCCAAGCGGCAACAGCTATCATTTACTGAGCGCCCTGCACGTGTTAAAAATCGAGTTGCTGATCGCCGCAAAGAAGACCAGTCGAAACCTGCAAGACTGTGTAAGGTTACCAAGATCGACACAGTAACGGACGCAGTGAAGCAAATGCCACACAGTCCGGAAGACAGTGAAGCTATCTCCCAATTGGCTACCAGGAAGAAACAGCCAACAAGTGGAAATCGGGTAAATGTACTGTTCGCCCTGCTCTGCCTTGTGTATGCACAATATCTGTTTCTATTTGATGGTCAGGAAAACATTAACCAGAGTATGCCGGCCGTTTACGTGGCGGTAGTTAGCGAATTTGAGGGGCTTGTAGGCAAACCAGATGTCAGAGGAACGTTTCCAGGTGAGAATAGCCGGCTTTACTGACACTGGCCTCAAACGCCAGCTCAACGAAGATCATATCGGTTTTGATCAGGAGTTGGGCATTGCAGTGCTCGCAGACGGTATGGGTGGTCACCGATCTGGCGAAATTGCCTCCCATATGGCGGTGGAGTCAGTGCTGGAACAACTTCAGAGCATGTGCAAACCGAAACCTACTGAATCGATAACTGGTTCTCAGCTGTTGGACTACGTGAGTAATACAATTTCCTTCAGTAACAGTATGATCTACCAGGCTGCAGAAGCGGTTAATGAGCACCGCGGCATGGGTACTACCCTGGTTGCTGTGATGATTCAGGATTCACAGATTTATGCCGGCCATGTGGGTGACTCGCGCCTTTATCTATACCGCGCTGAATCGCTTCGCAGGATCACAAAAGATCACAGCCTGGTGCAAGACTTGATAGATCGCGGCTTCTATACGGAAGAAGAAGCACGCTCGGCGAATGTAGGACACATCGTCACCAGAGCTCTGGGTACCAAAGCACAGGTGGAGGTGGATACCCTACAGCACGACTTAGAGGCAGGCGATGTGTTTTTGCTCTGCTCTGACGGCTTATCGGATATGGTCGCGGACTGGCAAATTCAGGAAACATTGAAGGAGCAGACCAGCAACCTTGAAAGGGCAGCAGAGACGCTGATTTCAAAAGCGAATCGCAATGGCGGCAGGGACAATATTTCCGTCATTCTGATGCAGGTCTCACAAGCAGAAACATAAACGGAATTTTACTAGGCTGCAGTGCCACAGATTAGTAAGAGAATCGACTCATGCCAGGCAAACTTGTGTTCAGCTTCAACTCAAAACAGATAGACGAGTTTCCTCTCGACAAGGAAGTCATGACTATCGTACGCAAGGATGACAATGACATCCGTATCGAGAATCTCGTCGCGAGCGGGCATCACGCAAAGTTGCTCACTATTTTTGATGATTCCTTCCTGGAAGATCTGGACAGAACCAATAAAGCCTAGGTCAACGGGCACAACATCAGGAAACATCCACTCAAAAACGGTGACGTGATCGTCATTGGCAAGCATGAATTACGCTATGAGAACGCGAATAGCGCAGCTGATGACGATACCGAGAAAACTGTACTCATTCGGCCCAAACCCCAGCAGCCTACCTACCCCAGTTCAGTTGCGTCTAACGATGTTGAATACGAACCCGCCAAGCAACCGGTGTTACCGCCCCCGCTTGAGCATGCCAAGCTGCAAATCTTGAACGGCACCGGTGCTGGTAAAGAGTTACCGCTGACAAAACCCTCGGTAAAACTGGGCAAAGCTGGTTCTGAAGTCGTCCAGATAAACCGCCGACCAGATGGACACTTCATCGTGTGCCTGGACCAACCAAAAGGCTCTGCGCCGTCCAGAGTGAACGGTAAAGACATTGGTGCGCGATCTGTGAAGTTGGACAATCATGACATTATTGAAATCAACCGACTGAAGATAGAGTACTTTCACGCCAGTTAAATCTGCCTGGCGCCGAATAATTTAACGGCTCAATTCAAGCACAAATTTGCTAACAAAAAAGGCGGCTCGATGGGCCGCCTTTTTTGTTTTTCAACGCCTGATTTAAGCGCGTATTCTGCCTAAATCGATTCGAATGCCTCAGCAACAATACCTGGCGTCAGAATTTGGGGAAGTATCACCGGCTCTTTGCTGGTATCCCCGGGGTATAGGACATAGAGCGGTACTGAGGGTCGGTTGAATCGCTCCAGTACCGCAGTAATCTCCGGATCCTCGTTGGTCCAGTCTCCCTTCATGTAGGTGATTTCCCGATCTGCCATAACCTGCTTAACGCGATCCGTGCTCAGTGTGGTCTGCTCATTAGCCAGACAGGTAATACACCAGGCCGCAGTCATGTTAACAAATACTGGTTTGCCTTCGGCCTGCAACTCATCCAGACGCTGTGAGCTGAAAATCTCATAATCCCGAACCACATTGCCTTCCTCATCGGTGCTCAGGTTGGCAACGCTCGCCGCATTAGCGACTGTTTGCATGAATGGTGACTGCGTCAGGTAGATGGCAAGCAACAGAGTCGCCAGGCTGACGCCATAATTGAATGTCCGCATAAAGACTCCCATGGTGAAACGGCGTTGATATAGCCAGGCAGCGAACGCCATCACCACGCACATACCAAGCACCAGCGACATGCCCATGACACCCACCTGGTTACCTAAAACCCAGAGGAAGAACAGAGCCGATGCATAGAGCGGGAAGGCTATGACCTGCTTGAAAGTCTCCATCCAGGGGCCAGGTTTGGGCATATACTTGTAGAGTGCCGGCACGTAGCTCAATACCAGGATCGGGAACGCCATCCCGACACCGAGTGCAACAAAGACCGCCATAGCCAGGAGCCACGATTGGGTCAAAGCAAAGCCAATGGCGGGCCCCATAAAGGGTGCAGTACAGGGCGTCGCCACCGTTGTAGCCAGCACACCTGTGAAGAAAGAGCCCTTATAGCCACCCTGCGCAGTAAGCCCGCTGCCGGCGCCCATCAAGCTTGTGCCAATTTCAAACACGCCAGACAGACTCAGTCCCATCAGGAAAAAGAGGTAGACGATGAAGGCCAGGAACCAGGGCTGTTGGAACTGAAAAGCCCACCCGACTGCTTCGCCACCAGCTCGCAGTGCGATGAGTACGGAAGCCAGGGTCACAAAGGCCACAACCACGCCTAGGGTGTAGACCAGGCCGTCCATGCGCTGCTTCTCTTTTGACTCACCCGCATTATTGGCAAAGCTCAGCGCCTTGATAGAGAGCACAGGAAATACGCAGGGCATCAAATTAAGAATCATGCCGCCCAGAAAGGCGAAGCCCATGAATACCAAGAGCCCAGCACCGCCTTCACCGTAGCCGTCAGCCGTACCCCCATTTGACGCGGCGGCCAGAGGCGCGATGGTCATAGAGTTTGCATCGGCAGCGGGATTGACGAAATCAAAGGCCGTGCGCGCACCAGCATCGTTTTCCAGCACCAGCACACCGTAGACCTCAGACAGGTCCTGTAGCATGCGTCTGGGCTGCTTATGGGTAATCTGTAGCAGATTGCCCTGTAAGCTCACTTCCCGCAGCGGGCCTGGTTTGATGATTCGGCGCTGATCTGGAAAGAAATAGGCCTCTGAATAATCATCGAAAATGGGGTCAGATGCCTCAAATCCGAGACTCACTCTTTCACCGGCAACCGCTGTCATCGATCGAATACCGTGATCCGTTGACGGGATCGCTTCCCTTGCTTCGTCGAACAGGGCCTGGGTGCCTGCATCCAGTTCGGGGACAGTACCGACTGGCAGGGTAATGTTGAGACGCTGCTCGCCGGGAATACAAATCTGGTCGCACACATTCCAATAGGCAAGCGTGCTCAACTCAACCTGATCGCCGCTAAAATCTGCAGGCAGGGTAACCGCTACCGGCAGCAGGACTTCTTCTTCATAACCAAAGTTCACCAGGTCGGTGTCGTAGAATGGCAGCCAGTGTGGTGCGGGCCACTGGATCTCCCCTATTTGGGTGCCTTCTGGTGCCTCCCACTCGTTCAGACTCGTGGGCTCACCACTATCACCACCCATTTTCCAATAAGTATGCCAGTGCTCGGCAGGATCAAGGCGCAGGCCCAGCCAGGTAGTCTCGCCGGGGACAATATTCGTTGTTTCAGACAGCAGCTCGACTTCAATGCTGTTATCCCATGCCACCGGGCTACGAGACGCAGTCAGGTCGAATGCCTGCAGATTCCCTGCATCATCCACGAACGAAAGCAAGCCTTCCATCGTGGTCCGCGATCCGTCATAGCGGCGATGCTGTTCGGTGGAAAGCTGAATCCGCTCCCCGTCCAACATGACATTGCGGTAGGGCGCGTAGCGCATGATTCGGCGCTCAACCGGGAAAAACCATGCCTCATCAATATCATTAAATTGGGCACCATCTGCCTTGATCATGACGTTGACCTTGCCGTCATGGTCATTGAATTCAGCTACCAGTCCATGGGCGTCAACAGGAGTCGGCAGCGTGCTTCGAGTTTCCGCGAAAGCCTGCTGCCATTGCGGATCAATTTCCAGATTTGCGGCAACCGGCAGCGCTATGGAGAAATTGGCTTCACCAGGAATACAGATTTCATCACAGACCTGCCACTCGATCAGAGTGCTTAGGGCCAACTCTTCGCCGCTAAAATTTGCTGGCACGGTGAGCGCCATTGGCAGGAAGACTTCACGTTCGTAAGTGAAGGTCACCAGGTCGCTGCCGAGGAAGGGTGTCCACTCAGGAATCGGCCACTGAATCTCTCCGATCTCCGTGCCTGCAGGCATGTCCCAATCAACAGCGCGCGTAGCTTCTCCGCTGTCGCCGCCAAATTTCCAGTAGGTATGCCAATGCTCGATAGGGTCAAGCCTGATTGCCAGCCAGGTCGTTTCTCCCGGCACCACCGTAAAGGTTTCCGAGATCAATTCGACTTCGATCTGGTCAGTTCGGTGCACCTGTGCTGATGCGCCTATTGAGACCAAAAATAAACCTATAACAATCAATAAGTTAGGCATGATACGAGCCATAGTCTATTCCTGCAGGATGTGCGGGCATTCTACCCGCCCGTTGAGGTTAGGAATGTGCCAAAAGGTAACAAAACTGCCGACTTCTGTCATGAAACTGTCGGCATTTTTGCGCTGCGCTGCAATAACAGCCCCGGGCACCAATTCAGCCAGTGCACCAGACCTAGCACAAGACTTAACACAAGATTTAGCAATAGACCCGGCAAACGCAAAATTCGTGCACCGACGCCCAGTGCATTCAGGGCTAGGTCTTAGAGCAAACCCATACTTGCCGGCCGATTCATGGCATGAATCGATTTAAGAACACTCAGAAATCTCTGCTAGAGTGACCTCTCACGCAGAATGCGCCAGCTCCACCCAGGCAAGCATCCGATTTTATAAGCACTAGAACGCGCAGCCAGGTAAATCAGACTACAAAACGCAGTATTCCACCTGTGTCGCGGGCTAATCAGGCTGAGAAAGCCCAGCCAGAAGAGTCCCCTGTGCAGTTTGGCAGCAGAGCCTGAATCGGTGCGACCATCAAGAGCCAGATCGAGGGCATGCTGCGAAACACTTGTCTGAAGGCATGAGCGGACTTGATGATGCCGGTGCGTTTCTCTCTAAAGCCTGGCTTATCCCTTCAAAGGCTCAACTTCGTAACGCCCACGAGACTTCGCCAAAGCCTGTTGCCAGACGCGGTCAACTCATCGATATCCTGGTCTAGCACTCAACTGCTTCAGCAACTAGCCGGGGCACCACGGTTTACCCGACGCGTTACTCACTGCCAAGTATCCGCTCTACCAGCAACTGCAGGTTCAGCGAGTTTCGGTACTCGTTGACGTCTAGCCGAAACACCAACTCGATACGGGAGGCATCAACGGCAGGCCAGGCGTCTTCATCCACATTGAACGCAATCGCATCGATTAGTTTTCCTGGTTCAGATTCAGGGCTGAGCACCATTTTCAGATGTTTGTCGGCGAGCACCCGCGAATCGCGGAGAATAAACTTTCCGTCAAATAGAGGCTCTGGAAATTCCTGCCCCCAGGGGCCCGCGGATCGAAGTACCTGGGCGGCTTCGAGGGTCATGAAGTCAGCGGAAACCTCGCCATCGCTCTCCACCATTGCCTGCAGCTGTGCCGCACTGAGTTGTCTCGCTGCTTCTGCGGCAAACGCTTCGCTAAATCGCTCAAAGTCACCCCGCGCAAGGCTTAAACCCGCGGCCATGGCGTGACCACCAAACTTGGTTACCAGGCCAGGGTTACGGGTTGCAACGGCGTCGAGGGCATCACGAATATGGAAACCTGGAATCGAGCGCGCCGAACCCTTTAACTCCTCGCCCCCTTCAACTGATGCGAACGCGATTACGGGACGGTGGTACTTTTCCTTGATCCTGGAAGCGAGAATTCCCACCACGCCCTGATGCCAGCGCTCATCGAACAGGCATAGACCCGCAGGCATGTCAGCAGCATCCAGCTCCAGATTCGCCAGACTTTCAAATGCCTGGTCGCGCATCTCCGACTCGATTTGGCGCCGGTCCTGATTCATGCCGTCCAGCTGCAGGGCAAGGCGATGGGCATCGCTGTCGCTATCCGTCAATAGGCACTCAATACCTGTCGTCATATCATCCAGCCTGCCGGCGGCATTCAAGCGTGGACCGACACCGAAAGCGAGATCGGAAGTACTAAGATTCACCGCATTCTTTTTTGCGACCTGAAGCAATGCAATTATACCCGGCCGCGCCCTGCCCCCGCGAATTCTGCGCAGTCCCTCAGCAACCAGAATGCGATTGTTGTGATCCAGTGGCACAACATCAGCAATAGTGCCAAGTGCCACTAAATCAAGTAATTCAGCCATATTTGGCTCTGCCTGATTATTGTCACGGAACCAGGCCATCTCTCGCAGGCGACTGCGCAGCGCCAACATGACATAGAACACGACACCAACTCCCGCAATCGCCTTGCTGGAAAATGAGCATCCGGCCTGGTTGGGGTTCACGATAGCCTCAGCGCTGGGCAATTCATTCGGGGCAATATGATGATCTGTAATCAACACCTTGCTACCAATTGCTTGCGCAGCCCTTACCCCATCGACACTGGAAATGCCGTTATCCACAGTGATGATAAGATCTGGCGACTTGGTGGCCGCCAGTTCTACTATTTCTGGCGTCAGGCCGTAACCATACTCGAAGCGATTCGGAACGATATAATCCACATGCTGGTAACCGAACTGTTTCAATGCCGCTATCGCCAATGCGCAACTGGTAGCGCCATCTGCATCGAAATCAGAAACGATCAAAACCCGTGACTGTTGCTGCAAGGCTTGCAGCAGCAAGTCCACCGCTGCTCGCATGCCAAGCATGCTGTCAGGAGGGATGAGTTTGGAGAGGGTTAGGTCGAGTTCTTCCGCAGTCGCCAACTTGCGCTGCTGGTAAACCCGCCGCAATAGAGGATGTAAGGAATCTGGTAGCGCCAATCCCGTGTCACTTGCACGTCGCTGCAGACGAATCATGGCTTGTCGCTTGAACCTTGTTAGATATGCGCTTTGATATAAGAAGTGACTTGAGCAAGATCGCTAGCAACCACCGCATAGCGCTCATCCCGTTCAAACAAATCCGCGAGATGTGCTGGCAATTCCGGTAGATCCAGACCCGCTGCGGTGATGGCATCGCCGAATTTTGCTGGGTGTGCTGTCGCCAGAGTTACCATTGGCACATCCTGACTGCGCCGAACAATGCGTGCAGACTCGACACCCACTGCGGTATGGGGATCAAGCAATTTGCCCGTTGCCTGCCTAACCTCGGCAATGACCTGACAGGTTTTATCATCATTGACACTGGCACTGTCGAACATGGCTTGCACCTGCTGCCACTGTTCTTCACTGACACTTAGCCCCTCTTTACCGAAGCGCTGCATAAAATCAGTCAGCTGTTTCGCGTCACGACCAAACATATCGAACAGATAGCGTTCAAAGTTGCTGGAGACCAGGATATCCATACTCGGTGAATAGGTCTTACTGAGCTGTGTCGCAGAATAATCATTGTTGCTAATAAAGCGATGCAATATGTCATTTTCGTTGGTTGCTACCACCAGTTGATCGATCGGTAGGCCCATATGCTTGGCGAGGTAGCCTGCGTAGATATCACCAAAGTTACCAGTTGGTACGGAAAACGAAACAGCTTTTTCGGGCGCTCCCAGCTTTAGTGCAGCATAAAAGTAGTAAACAATCTGCATCAGTATTCGCGCCCAGTTGATGGAATTCACAGCCACCAATTGGCGGTCAGCTGGCAGAAAGGATTGGTCAGCAAATGCTGCCTTCACAATACGCTGACAATCGTCAAAATTTCCCTCTACGGCGAGATTGAAAACGTTATCTCCGGTTACCGTAGTCATTTGCCGACGCTGAACCTCAGACACGCGCTGATGTGGATGCAGGATAAAAATATCGACATGATCCGAGTGGCGACAGCCTTCCAGGGCAGCAGAACCAGTGTCACCGGAAGTCGCCCCCAATATTACCACCCGCTGGTCATTCTTATTCAGCACGTGATCCAGCAGTCTCCCCAGAACCTGTAAGGCAAAGTCCTTAAACGCCAGGGTCGGCCCATGATAGAGCTCTAACAGGAATTTGTTGTCTCCCAACTCAGTGACTGGCGCGATTTCCGGATGATCAAATTCAGCATAGCTTTCAGCAATTATGCGCTCGAGTTCTGATCTGGGCAGTGCATCCCCTACGAAAGGCGCTACCACTTCCACCGCCAGGTCGACATAGGACAGGTTTTTCCAATCCGCCAATTGCTTGGCATCGATGTGCGGTAATTCTGTGGGGACATAGAGCCCACCGTCTGGCGCCAGACCGGTTAACAGAACCTGTTCAAATGTTTGTGGCTCTCCGCCACCTCTTGTGCTGATATATTTCAAGCTTTCCGCAGGCTAAGTAGCCTCTCCATGAAATGGTTCAACCCTGATCCGCATAATTGCACCAGTGATCTCTTCAAGATTTTCCAAGGCAGCCATGGCTTTGTTTAGCTTAGCTTCCTTCACACGGTGGGTGAGAATAACAATAGGGACACTCTCATTACTCGCCGCCTCTTTCTGTATGATCGCTTCAATACTGATTTCCTGATCCTGAAGCACATTAGAAATCTTTGCCATCACGCCAACCCTGTCGATAACCGGAATTCTCAGATAGTACTCCGCATCGATCTCTTCGATTGCGAGCACCGGCGAATCATTGGAGGCATCTCGATAGCCCAGAGCTGGATACACCGGAAATGTGGCACCCGCAACCACCTGACGCGCAAGGTCGATAAGATCCGCGACCACTGCAGAGGCAGTAGCCTCCGCGCCGGCGCCCGGACCGCTATACAGCGTGGAGCCCACGAAGTCTCCCTGCACCAGTATGGCATTGCCGACACCATTAACGTTTGCCAGTAGCCTTGATTTAGCCACCAGGGTTGGGTGGACCCGCATCTCGATGCCGCTTTCCGTCTTGCGCGCGATACCAAGATGCTTTACTTCATAGCCAAGCTCATTGGCATAATTAATATCATCAGGCGTGACCTTGCTTATTCCCTCAGTGTAAGTCTTGTCGAATTGCAGAGGTATGCCAAATGCGATTGATGCCATGATCGTGAGCTTATGCGCCGCATCTATTCCTTCGACATCGAAGGTTGGATCAGCTTCAGCGTAACCCAACTCTTGCGCCTCCTGCAGCACATCGGCGAACTGGCTCTGGTTTGCCGTCATCTCGGACAGGATAAAGTTTCCGGTGCCGTTAATTATTCCCGCCAGCCACTCAATTTCATTTGCAGCGAGCCCTTCACGCAAGGCCTTAATGATGGGAATGCCGCCAGCAACGCTACTCTCGAATGCAAGCGTCACAGCTTTCTCTCGCGCGAGAGCAAACAGCTCGTTCCCTTTTTCCGCAATCAGGGCCTTATTTGCGGTCACCACATGTTTGCCGCTGGTCAGTGCAGTCTTGATTACATCGAAGGCAACGTCATAGCCGCCAATTGTCTCCACAACGACGTCGACGCTGGGATCTGCAGCTAACGCCAGGGGATCGTCTCCAGAATGGGCTACGTTTTGGCAGAGCTCTGGCTTTGGGGTGCGGGTTGCGACATGGGTGACAACTATTTCACAGCCGCTGCGCCGGGTGATGGTTTCCTTGTTTTCTTCCAGGAGGCGCAGGGTACCTGCGCCCACTGTCCCCAGACCGCAAATTCCAATTCTGAGTTGTGTCGGTGTGTGCTGGGTCAAGGTCTGCCTCTCACGCTTGTTGGCCAGACAGGTGGGTGAATATCCCTGTCAGCTTGGAAAATCAAAGCGAGAATTATACTGGAAACCTCTACTAAACTCAGCCATTGCGCCCAATGGAAAACTGCCGTTTGGTATCACAGCTGAGTGCTAATTGACGAGACTAGTTGAGGCTGAGCATGGACGCCAGACGTTCACTATCTAGATATCCGGGAATAACACGCCCGTCTGAAAACACCAGGGCTGGTGTTCCACTGATACCCAGTTCGTTGCCCAACTGATAATGCTCGAGGATAGGTGTTTCGCAAGTGACTGGCGGCAAGTCCTCGCCCCCTTTTGCCAGCGACAGGGACTCTTTACGATCATCCGCGCACCAGACCGAGATCATCTTGTCGTAAGACGCAGCTGCTTCACCACCACGTGGATAAGCCAGGTAGCGCACCTCGATGCCATAGGCCATCAGGTCTTCCAGATCGCCGTGCAAGGCGCGACAGTAGGTGCAATCCACATCGGTAAATACAGTGATCGTTGCCTTCACTTCTTCCGGGCTGAAGATGATCATTTCCTCTTCTGGGATCAGCGCGATTTTATCCAGTGCACGTTTTTGACGAGTGCTGGCTGACAGATTCATTAAGCCTGTGGGAGTCGTCGCGTACATGTCACCGGCGAACAAGTAATCACCCGAGATATCACTGTAAAGAATCTCACCGGTATTCAGCTCAACTTCAAAAATATTTGGCAGCGCCGTCTGATTAAGCGATACGATTTGCAGGGTGTTTTGCGAGGCAATCTCGATCGCCTGCTCAAGCTTGCCGCGCAAGGATTGATCTCCCTGAGCGCTTGCTTGGGCGAATAACAGGCTGCCAAACAGCAGTGCCGCGATTATCCGGACCAGGTTATTCGTGCTTTTCATGTCTTCCGCCTCGCTGGAATTAGCCCCTCGCTCGCATGGGCTATGGTTGGTGAATTCGATGACCGGGGAAAACCTACTCCTGTTCCCAAGTAGGGCATAGTCTAAGGTTTTATGGCCCCAGAAACAAAAAATGAGAAGGCTGCCAGGGCAACTTTCTCATTTTGAACTTTACTTTTGCTCGGAAACAACCGAAGTAATCAGGCCTGCTCGCCTGCCTTTTTGTCGAGCTTCTCCGAGATGCGCGCTGCGCGTCCTGTCAGTTCACGCAGGTAATAGAGTTTGGCCTGACGCACGTCACCGCGACGCTTCAGCTTGACGCTATCTACCAGTGGGCTGAAAGTTTGGAAAGTACGCTCAACACCCACGCCGTGGGAAATTTTTCGCACCGTGAATGAGGAGTTAAGGCCGCGATTGCGCTTGCCTATGACCACTCCCTCGAAGGCCTGCAATCGCTCGCGATCACCTTCCTTGATTTTAACCTGGACTGTAACGGTATCGCCTGGACCGAAATCAGGGAGTTCTTTCCCCATTTGCTCATTTTCGATCTGTTCGATGATCTTATTTTTGCTCATCTTGCTAAACTCCTGACCTGACTTCCGAGTAGTCGGGGCCTACTTGGCCGCCTGATACTCCGCTTTAAATAGTTCCAATAGTTCCTGCTGTTCCTGGCTTAACTCAATCTGTTCCAGTAAATCTGGACGCTTAAGCCAGGTCGCTCCCAAACTCTGTTTTTCCCGCCATCTCGCAATCGCGGCATGATCACCGCTCAACAACACCTCTGGCACTGTCCTGCCCTCAAACTGCTGGGGTCTGGTGTACTCTGGCGCGTGCAGCAGGCCATTAGCCAGACTGTCCAATTGCGCTGAATCATCATCTCCGAGCGCGCCGGGTTGCTGTCGAATAACTGCATCGAGCAGTGTCATCGCAGCTAACTCACCACCACTAAGCACGAAATCCCCTAGCGAAACCTCTTCATCTATTTCGGCCTCAATAACCCGGGCGTCGATGCCCTGGTAACGACCGCAGACAAGAACCATGGATTCCAGCTGCGCCAATTCAACCACCTTCGCCTGATTCAAGGGTTTCCCCTGGGGCGACAAATAGACCGTTTTGCAAGCAGTCTCGCCAGTCTCATCCAATTTGGCTTTGGCCGCATTGATGGTGGCGATCAGCGGCTCTGTCTTCATCAACATGCCTGGACCACCGCCAAAGGGCTTGTCATCAACCGTTCGGTGTCGATCCGTACTGAAATCCCTGGGATTCCAGAACGCCAGATTGATCAAGTTGTCCTTGACCGCCCGGCTACTCACACCGTGCGCCGTCAGAGCCGAAAACATCTCGGGGAACAGTGTGACAACGGCAACCCGCATCTGGTCAGTTCCCCTCGGCCTGTTCTCCGGCCCTTGCCTCGGCAGCGAGTTGTCGCTGGCACCGCAAATCTGCGTAACCGCGCTTAACTCAGATAATCCGCATCCCAATCGACGGTAATGCGCCGTTCTTGCAATGAGACTTCCACAATTACCCTCTCCGGCAGAAAAGGAATCAGGCGTTCTCTCGTGTCACAGCTCTCCGCAGTAGGCGCCACCACCAGCACGTCGTTAGCGCCGGTTTCTATCAGCCTCTGCACGCTGCCAAATAGTTGACCCTGCAAATTCGTCACTTGCAGGCCCTGCAATTCGTGCCAGTAGAAACTGCCTGCTGCCAACGCCGGCATGTCTGTACTAGGCACCCAGATCTCGCAGCCAGTTAAGCTACTGGCGGTTTCCGGGTCATTAAAGCCTTCAAAATGGACGATCAAGCCCTTTTGCTGCTCTCTGCTGTCGTCAATGTGCAGGAGCCGAGGCGCTTTATCCAATTCGGTATGCAGCTCTGCATAGCTCAGGATGTTTGCCGGGGGCGAGGTAAAAGAATTTAGCTTTAACCAGCCCTTGATTCCGTGCACCCGGCCTACCTTGCCGAGAACAACCCGTTTATCTGCCGCAGCCGCTTGCACATTCATGCCTACAGGCAAATAAGGAGAAATCAGGCCTCGGTCGTAGCAGCCGCGGCCGCATCCTTGGCAAGATTGCTGACGCGGTCGCTCACTTGAGCGCCCTCGGACTGCCAATACGCCATTCTGTCCAGATCAAGACGCAGACGTTCTTCCTGGCCTTTCGCCATGGGGTTAAAGAAACCAATTCTCTCAATGAAGCGTCCATCTCTGGCGCGACGGCTATCACTCACTGTGATGTGATAGAAGGGCTTCTTTTTGGCGCCACCACGAGCCAATCGAATAGTGACCATACAATGTTCCTGATGCAAAAAAAGTATATTGAATCCAGTGGGTTATATGAATCCAAGGCGCATTGCCCTGACCCCCGGATAAAAAGGCGGGTATTCTATGTCAATTGAGCCTGTATTGGAAGCGCGGAAAGGCAGTAAAACTGGGGCTTTGGCGCCGCTGCTTTCGACCTAGAACCGGGGGAATTTGCCCCCCGGGGGCATTCCGGGCATGCCACCTGGACCCATTTTACTCTGCATACCGCCTAGACCGCGCATCATATTGGCCATTCCGCCGCCTTTCATCTTCTTCATGACCTTCTGCATCTGCTTGTGCTGTTTCAGCAGTCGGTTCAGATCCTGAATCTGGGTGCCGGATCCCTGGGTGATGCGGCGCTTGCGGGACCCATTCAGAATGTCCGGATTGACTCGCTCGCGCATGGTCATGGAATTGATGATGGCTTCCATACGACGAAATTGGGAGTCATCAACCATATTAGCCGCGCCAGGCGGCATTGCGCCCATCCCCGGCATCTTGTCCATGATGCTGGCGACTCCACCCATGTTTTGCATTTGCGTGAGCTGCTCTTTGAAATCTTCCAGGTCAAAACCTTTGCCCTTCTTGATCTTACGGGCCAAACGCTCGGCTTTCTTCTTATCAACTTTTTGTTCTGCCTCTTCAATCAGAGACAGCACATCTCCCATCCCAAGAATGCGAGAGGCGATTCGGTCCGGGTAGAATGGCTCAAGGGCGTCAGTTTTTTCCCCAACCCCGATAAATTTAATGGGTTTGCCGGTGATGTGGCGTACCGACAACGCGGCACCACCCCTGGCATCACCATCCGCCTTGGTCAACACGACCCCAGTGAGAGGCAGGGCATCATTGAAAGCCTTCGCCGTATTGGCTGCATCCTGGCCAGTCATGGCGTCTACCACAAACAGGGTTTCCACGGGCGCGAGCTGGCCGTGCAGTGCCGCGATTTCTTCCATCATCTGCTGATCAATGGCGAGGCGTCCCGCGGTATCCACCAGCAGCACATCAACAAATTGCTTGCGCGCCTCACGCAGGGCTGCATCGGCAATGGCAGTGGGCATTTGACTCGCGTCAGAGGCGAAGAATTCCACCCCTATGTCGCTGGCGAGCGTTTCAAGTTGTTTAATCGCCGCCGGCCTGTACACGTCGGCACTGACCACCATGACTTTCTTCTTTTCTCCCGTCTTAAGCAGTCTGGCCAATTTGGCCACGGTGGTGGTTTTACCTGCACCCTGCAGTCCCGCCATGAGCACGACGGCTGGAGGCGCTGACTTCAGGTTTAACTCTGAATTGGCCGACCCCATGATGGCCTGCATCTCCGCCTGGACGACCTTGATAAAGGCCTGGCCCGGAGTGAGGCTTTTTGAGACTTCCTGGCCTACGGCGCGATTGCTAACCCGATCGATGAAATCTTTCACCACCGGCAGCGCAACATCGGCCTCCAATAAGGCGCGGCGAACCTCACGCAAGGCATCCTGAATATTATTTTCAGTAAGTGTGGCCTTGCCGCTGAGTTTTCTGAACGTGCCGCTTAAGCGCTCGGTTAAATTTTCAAACACGGGTCCACCTGTGGGTTAAAAAGTCGAAATGCAGATTGAGCTAGGATCATACTACTGATGGCGAGTGAGCGGGGATTATAGCGAAATTCCTGCAAGCGTGAAAAAGGGCTGCAGGCGCTATGGTACATATAAGGCACTTATGCGAAACTCTGGCCTGTTTTCAGCAATTTAGCAACCATGCAACTTACTATTATTTCAGGCATTTTCGCGATCGGGTTCTACCTGGCGGGGTTTACCCTGCAACTGATCAATCTTGCCCGTGCTAACAACGCAGGCAGGATGCGGCGATACGTTTTCATCGCCGGCACTCTGGCGGTTATAGCACATGCTATCAGCGCTGCCAGGGTTATCAGTTCTCCGACAGGCTACCATTTTGGCGTGGTACAGATTAGCACGCTCATTGCTGTCTCGATTTCTGCATTAGTGTTAGCAAGCAGTATACGCAAACCTTTGGAGAACCTTTTCCTTGGATTGTTTCCTCTGGCCGTGATTTCTATCATCATGTCCCTCAGCATAGACAGCAGCTATCCCCCGACCAGCCTTAGCGCAGGCATGGCAAGCCATGTTCTTATTTCCATTCTGGCCTATAGCTTCATTTCCATCGCGGCAATGCAGGCTGGCTTTCTGGCCTATCAGAACTATCAGCTCAAGCACGGCCATGCCGGCGGCTTGTTACACCGATTTCCGCCATTACAGGACATGGAAGTGTTTCTGTTTGAACTACTCTGGGTAGGTCAGCTGTTACTCTCTCTGGGCATCGTTGCCGGCATTGTATTTATCAGCGATATCTGGGGGCGGGATGGTGTGATTCACAAGAGCTTTTTCTCCATTCTCGCCTGGATGGTATTTGCCGTGCTCCTGTGGGGACGCTACCAATTGGGTTGGCGCGGCGTGACGGCCATCAGGGGCACACTGTCAGGGTTCGGCCTGCTGCTGGTTGGCTTCTATGGCTCCAAGTTTGCGCTGGAATTCATCATCAGTTGAATCATCAAGTACAGCGATAAGCCTTGTTTCTCCTTCCTCATGCCAACCCATCAATGCCAAGATTCCCATGTAGGGGCCCATGACTGCTGACGATGTTTCATTAAGCACTCTGCTGCTTTCATTCCTCGCCCTGATTCTGGCTTCGGCGTATTTCTCCAGTTCGGAGACGGGCATGATGAGCCTCAATCGATACCGCATGAATCACCTGCGCCGGAGCAACCACCCGGGCGCAGTTCGCGCCAGTCGCCTGCTGGAAAAGCCTGACAAGCTGATTGGTGTCATCCTGATTGGCAATAACTTTGTTAATTTTCTGGCAGCCTCCATCGCCACATCCATTGCAATCATATTACTGGGAGAACCGGCACCTATAGCAACCGCTGTTGTTTTGACGCTGATAGTTTTGATATTCGCGGAGGTAACTCCAAAAACAATCGCGGCACTTTATCCTGAAAAGATTGCTTACCCTTCAAGCCTGCTACTGGGCTTCTTGCTGAAGGTACTCTATCCAGTGGTCTGGGTAGTAAATACTGTGTCCAATAGCCTGGTCAGGCTCCTGGGATTTCACCCGCAGGGAGATGCCAATGACCAACAGCTTAATCAGGAGGAACTGCGCACTGTCGTATATGAGTCAGAGAGCAGACTTCCGAAAAAACACCAGGGCATGCTGCTCAACATCCTGGATCTTGAAAAAACCCAGGTCGATGAGATCATGGTGCCCCGCAATGAAGTTCAGGGTTTGGATATAGAAGATGACGTCGAGGACATGGTCGAACAAATCGCCAGCGCTCAACATACACGCCTGCCAGTCTTCAAAAAGGACATCAACAGTATTATCGGTATCCTCCATATGCGCAGCGCCGGGCGACTCATAAAGATTGAGAACCTGAATAAAGCCTCCATCGTTCAGGAAACTATTGAGCCCTACTTCATTCCTGAAACCACGCCACTACACACCCAGCTCTTCAATTTCCAAAGTAAGAAACTGCGCATGGCTGTAGTTGTCGACGAGTTCGGTGCAGTCAAAGGCATCGTCACTCTTGAAGATATCCTGGAAGAAATAGTAGGCGAGTTCACCACAGACCTGGCGGACAGCAGCAAGGATATTCATGCCCAGAAGGATGGTAGCTATCTGATTGATGGCAGCACCAGTATCCGAGACATAAACCGGATTCTGTCATGGGATCTGGACTCGGAATCTGCCAACACCCTGAACGGGCTGCTAATGGAGATCTTGCAGTCAATTCCTGACTCAGTGGTCGGCATAAAGCTTGATGGTTACTATGCAGAAATATTGCAGGTTAAGGACAATGTTTTACGTACCGTGAAGATGTGGGAAGCAGACCGGCAGGAAGCATTACCTTTCGCAGACCCGGAATAAATCTTCATTCTGGCCAGCATTTTCCGCATTGAGCGGGTTTTTGCTTATCAGTTTTGGCGCAGGACCGAGATTGCTTGCTCGTGCTTGTCAGTCAGGCCGGTTCGCTGAAAACAGCGCAACTCTGAAATTTTTCCCGGATTTACTGGCTGAACAGCCAGCGCCAATTTGAAAGGTGAATCGATCAGTAACTGCCAGATCTGCCAGGGCAAGCGCTCGGCGGAGGGTATTTCATACTCAGCCAGACTGATTTTACTGTCCTCAAAACTGAAGGCGAAGCTATCCAGCGCTATGGCGAGACCTAGACCCCGAGCCTTGATATAGGCCTCCTTGAGAGTCCAGAGATCGTAGAAGCGTTCTAGCTGCTGCGCTTCCGGTAACGCTAATAGCGCGTTCACCTCGGTCGGTGCGAAAAATCTATCTGCAATTTTTCCTACTAAGCGCTCGCGACTCGCGTTCTCCAGGTCGACACCAAGCTGAGGGTGTCGACACACAGCCAGCACCATGCAATCAGCGCTGTGGGACAGATTGAAACAGAGCGGCCTGTCCAATTGCTTGGTCACCAGTTCAGGTTTTCCGTGGGCCGAGGTTTGAATCTCCCAGGCTGCAGGGTCGCGGTCTACATACTCACTCAAGCAGGTTCGCGTTAGCCATTTCCCCAGCAGTAACTGCCGGCGATGATGATCAAAAACCAGGCGCTGGTAGCGCCTCTGCTCTGCCACCTGCAGCCAATCCAACGCGAGTCTTTCCAATTCAGACGCATACACATCAGCCTGGTTCACAACCCAGATATGGACAGCATCATCAGGCAGCTCCATGATTTAGCGATCCCCCTGCTGCGGCTGCCTCAATTAAACAATCCCTTTCCTTGTCAGTGTCAAAAACACAGTGCAGTCGCTTGCGCGCAATCCGATTTTCCTTGGGGTATGCATAGGCATTATTTATATAGTGGATATCATCGATGACTACGGATTGATTGACGTGACTATGACCGTAAATATGTATATTGGAATTCAAACGCTTAACTTGTGCGTCCAGTGCCGCAGACCCCAAGACTGGGTAGACCCTGCGCCGGTGCGCGGGAATGCGCGACGGCATCACATCGATGCGGGGCAGAAAATGAGAAAAACTTATAATCTTGTCATTGACGGTTTCAAGCACTGCGGTATTGCGCTGCAGGAAGAACTCACAGACCTGGACTGGAGTCTGGAGCTGGGCCGGCCAGCGACAGGCTTTGAAGTCCCGCCAGGCGCGCTTTAGATACGCACAGGGCTCACCAAAGGAGAAATCATACCAGCTCAGCAACGGCACGATACTCAGCTTACCGGCCGTGAAGACGTTGGTCTCGACTCCAGATGCCTGGCACAGCGCCATAACAGCATGAAATTTTTCCAGCGAACACTCGAATTCCGTACCGTCCACCCAAAGCTCATGATTGCCAGGGACATACAGCACTTCCCCAAATCTGGACTTAAGGACCTCGAACGTAGATTTCAGCAACTCTAGGCTGTCGCTGACATCGCCAGGGAGAATGAGCACGTCTTGTGCAAATTCATCAGAAGGCAGCTCAAGCACCCATTTGAGGTTCTCAGGGTAGTCAACATGCAGATCGGAAACGGTAAAAATTCTCATTGCAGATTAAGACTATAATGGAGTCATGGCTGAAGTCATTGTTTCAGATCTCAAGCAGCTCTTGTCAGAGATTGCAGCATGCAGAATTTGCGAAGGCCAGATCCCTGAACCTCGCCCAGTATTGCGCGGCACTTCCAGTGCCCGGCTGCTGATAATAGGCCAGGCACCAGGGTCGAAAGTACATGCATCTGGCATACCCTGGGGTGATGCCAGTGGCTCTCGACTGCGCGCGTGGATGGGACTCACTGATGCTGAATTTTATGATCCTAGCCGGGTCGCAATCATGCCCATGGGATTCTGCTACCCGGGTAAGGGCAAGTCAGGAGACCTGCCACCAGCGCCAGTCTGCGCGCCTACCTGGCACCACCAGGTTCTTCAGCATCTACAGAAAATCGAATGCACACTACTGATCGGACTCTACGCAAAGCGGCATTATCTACCTGAAGCGCCTAACCGGCTCACCGATACAGTCAAGAATTGGCGCAGCTATGCGCCGACGCAGTTTGCAATTCCTCACCCTTCCCCGCGCAATCAATTATGGTTAAGACGAAACGCCTGGTTTGAACAAGAAGTCGTCCCGGCGCTTCAGGACAGGGTGCGGGCAATTATGCGAGCGGCTTAGCGCCAGGTGTATTCTCTTTCACGAAATCTGCCAGCAGCAGGTACTCTTCCCGCCGCGGATCAGACTTGCGCCAGGACATACCAATCTCTCTGGACACGTTTTCATTATTGAATTCTTTGATCTTTAGATGGGTGTCACCCAGTACATCGCCCGCGACTGAAATCGCTGGCAGTAGCGTAACTCCAAGACCATTTGCAACCATTTGAACCAGGGTATGCAAACTGGTGCCCTGATACACTAGGTCGGTATCGGCGCTCTCCAGCTTGCACGCCTCGAGCGCATGATCACGCAGACAGTGCCCCTCTTCCAGAAGTAGCAGGCTTTCCCCTTGCAGCTGATATTGCTTCACCTGCTTGGATTTCTCCAATTGATGGCCGGGAGGTAAGCACAGTACAAAATCATCCCGGAACAGGCTAAGAGTTTCCATATCTGGCATGACATAGGGGAAAGCCAGAATTGCCAGATCCAGCTTGCCTTCTTGCAGCTGCTGCAATAGCTGAGCGCTCAGCGCTTCTCTTAAGTAGAGCTTGAGTTTCGGATAGCTTTTCCTGAGCTCAGCGAGCAGATGGGGCAACATAAAAGGACCAATCGTCGGAATTACGCCCAGCCTGATTTCACCCGTGAGTGCTTCGTCATGAGACTTGGCTAGTCCAACAAAGTCCTCCACGTTGCCAAGAATCAGGCGCGCCTGGTGCAGCAGTCGCGCGCCAAGGGGTGTTATCAGTACACTTTTTTTGTTGCGCTCAAAAATCACGACGCCAAGCTGAGATTCCAGCTCCTGTATAGCTGCACTGAGGGTAGATTGGGTCACGTGACATGCTTCCGCAGCCTTGCTGAAGTGCTTGTGTTCGGCGACGGCACAGATATATCGGAGTTGCTTGAGAGAGGGCATCATAGAGTCAGGATGTTAATCGAAAAAAACGATCAACACATTAAGAAAATCAATTGGATTTGATTACCTAATCACCATACATTCCCACTATAAGCTGTTCTATCAACAGACATTACAACTAGCCTGAAGATAGTGTAAGTTCACGGCACAAACTTAAACCGACGGGAGAAATACTATGTCGCTGAAAGGATCCAAGACCGAAGAAAACTTGAAAGCCGCGTTTGCGGGTGAGTCTCAAGCCAACCGCCGCTACCT
>DLPV01000026.1:84739-102167 GCA_002477465.1 Gammaproteobacteria bacterium UBA7449
TACTTTGCACAAAAAGCAGATGTCGAGGGTTACAACGACGTGTCTGCCCTGTTCCGCTCAACTGCGGAGGGCGAGACTGGCCATGCTCACGGTCACCTGGAGTATCTTGAAGAGGTCGGCGATCCCGCCACGGGTATGCCGATTGGCAGCACCGAGGACAACCTGAAGTCTGCGGTTGCCGGTGAAACCCATGAATATACAGACATGTATCCGGGAATGGCAAAAGACGCCAGAGACGAAGGGTTCGAAGAAATTGCCGATTGGATGGAAACCCTTGCCAAGGCCGAGCGTTCTCACGCGAATCGATTCCAGAAGGCCTTAGACGCACTGGACGACTAAGCCAGCAGACCCGCCCTCTGTTTCGAAGCGGAGCAGAGGGCCCTTCCCCGCATACCATCAGCAAGGAGACCTTCTATGGCAGAGCATGGTAGAGAAGGCGGCCTCGACGCGCCCACCCGGCACCCCCTGAATCAGGATGACCCAAAGTTTTGGGATGAGGCCGATCTGAATAAAGAGCTCGAGCGTGTTTACGACATCTGTCATGGCTGCCGCCGCTGCGTGAGTCTCTGCAATGCTTTTCCAACTCTGTTTGATCTGGTGGACGAGAGCGACACCATGGAAGTGGATGGCGTCGCTGTCGCTGACTACACGAAAGTGGTCGATCAATGTTATCTCTGCGATCTCTGTTACCTGACCAAGTGCCCCTACGTGCCACCCCATGAGTGGAACGTGGATTTTCCTCACCTCATGCTGCGGGCCAAAGCCATCAAGTTCAAAAAAGGTGACACGAAATTTCGGGACAAAATTATCACCAGCACCGATATGGTGGGTAAACTCGCCTCCACACCACTGATTAATACGCTGGTTAATGGCGGCAACACGAACAGCGCCATGCGCTCAGTGCTGGACAGCGCATTGGGGATACATAAAGATGCAAAGCTGCCGGAGTATGCGCGCAAGACTGCCCGCCAGATCAATGCCGTGCGCATATTTGACCCAGCAGCTGGGCAGCAAAATACTGAAGTGCCTGCGTCTGAGCAAAATGCAGCGGGAGGACTGGACAAGGTTGCCCTCTTTACCACCTGCTACTGCAACTATAATGAGCCTGACATTGCCGCTAGCATTATCAAGATACTAAACCACAACGATGTGACCGTGAGCTTGCCAGCCAAAGAGCACTGCTGTGGTATGCCGAAGCTCGAACTGGGTGACCTCAGCACGGTAAGCAAGCTCAAAGAGCTGAATATTCCGGCTCTATATGACATGGTGCGACAGGGTTACGTCATCATGGCGGCAGTGCCCTCCTGTGTCCTGATGTTTAAACAGGAACTGCCCCTGATGTTTCCGGACGACGAGCGAGTCAAAGCGGTGGCCAAGGCGTTTCACGATCCCTTTGAGTTTCTTCACAAACTGCATAAAGCGGGCAAACTCAAGACTGACTTTAAGCAAACGCTCGGTAATGTGAGCTACCATGTTGCTTGTCATCAGCGGGTACAGAATATCGGCCCCAAGACCAGGCAAATACTTGAACTGATTGAAGATACTAGCGTCAAGAACATTGAGAGATGCTCCGGGCACGACGGCACTTATGGCGTGAAGTCAGAGACACTGCAGTTCGCCAACAAAATTGCCCGACCTATTGTACGGCAAATCCAGCAACAAGAGCCTGACTACTACGGGAGTGACTGCCCGGTAGCCGGCAAACACATCGAAAACAACCTTGAGACTGAACAAAGCACCGTGCACCCAATCGATTTACTTCGACTGGCTTACGGCCTCTAGCATCTGCTTTATTGAGATCGATTTTATGAATTCCGAGGTAAAGATTGCCATGAAGAAAATTACGTTAGCTGACCTGCTTCCACTGGTTGCCTATGAAGCGCAGAGACCTGCTATTCGCAAAGCGATTATGGAGCACAAGAAGACTCGACGGGTATCACTAGGCCCCAACGCCATGCTTCATTTCGAAGACTATATGGTGATGCGTTACCAGATTCTGGAGCTGATTCGGGCCGAGAAAATCACCGCAGAAGACGAGTTAGTTGGTGAACTGGAAGCCTATAATCCGCTGATACCCGACGGCAAAAACCTGAAAGTCACTTTCATGCTTGAATACCCTGATGAGGAAGAGCGCAAGCAGCGCTTGCGACAACTGCTGGGCATCGAGGAGCTGATTTCAATTCAAATTGCACGCTTCGACCCGGTCTACCCAATCGCCAATGAAGACTTGCCTCGTTCAACTGACGAAAAAACCTCGTCTGTGCATTTCCTGCGCTTCGAATTCAGCGATGAAATGATTGAAGCAGCCCGAAATGGCGCCAGTTGGGCTATTCGTTCTGAGCACCTCAACTATCAGTACGCCACCGATCCTGTGCCTGCTGAAGTGGCTGACTCGCTGCTGCGAGACTTTGGCTAGCTAAATCAGCGCATCCAAGCGACAGGATCTGCTGATATATTGCCCGTATTTGGAAACGCCAAATGCGGCCTCTTCCCGAATAAGCATTGAGGGGACTTTTTGGTTTCGCGATTACCTGTTGTATATTCACTCCCGCGAAGCGACTCCGCTCCAGCAAGCATGGATCGACAAACTCTAATTAAGGTTTTAACCATGAATCTGACTCACCGCATAAGCAAAATCGCCCTCTGCTCATTACTGCTAACCCCAATCTCGCTATGGGCTGACCACCACGAAAAAGATACTGTCAGTTCCATCAGTATGATCCACCCCTCTAACTTTGGAATCGATCAGGCTGAAATAGATCGAATCAAATTGCGGATGCAGGAGGCTGTGGATGGCGAATTTCTTCCTGGCGCTCTTATTCTGGTTGGCAATTCCGATGGCGTTGGTTTGTTGGAAACAGTGGGATATCAAACTCCCAAGAAGGTCACACCAGTCAATCAGGACACTATTTTTCGCATTTACTCAATGACCAAGCCAATTGTCAGTGTGGCTGCCATGTCTCTGGTGGAGGACGGCTTGCTGGCACTGGAAGATCCGATTGAGAAATATATCCCTGAGTTTGCCGACCTGAAAGTGATTGATCGCAACTCTGGCGAGACGCGACCCGCCCAGCACTCCATTACCGTTGCCAATCTTCTCACTCACCAGTCGGGACTTATTCAAGCCATCTTCTCTCCAGATAGCGACCTGGGCCAGATGTATCAACGTGACTTTGCGGACTACTCAAATATTACTGCCAGAGATCTTGCCGGACGTTTAGGCAAGCTCCCGGTCTATTTTGAGCCGGGAACGGCATGGCACTATGGCCACTCTACCGATGTACTCGGCGCTGTGGTGGAAGTCGCTGCAGGCAAGACGCTAGACGTCGTGCTAGAAGAACGGATTTTTACGCCGCTGGGTATGGACGAGACTACATTCTATGTACCCATCAGCAAGTCCAATCGAATTGCCGAACCATTCCATGGTGTTATGGCCGACAATACCGAACAGCGCGCAATGCTGTCTGGCGGCGGTGGACTCAACTCCACAACAGAAGACTACGTACGTTTCGCGACAATGCTGCTGAATAGTGGTGAATACAATGGCGCCAGAATACTGGAAGAAAAAACTCTGGACCTGATGCGTGAGAAGCGAATCGGCGCTGACGTCTCCCGCGAATTTTTCTTCTATGGAGAAGCTGGCGATTGGGGTTTAGGCTTCCATTTACAGCCCACAACTGACGACCCCAACGGTCCCCACAACTTCGGCTGGCGCGGGATCGGAGGCACCATCTTCATTGTTGATGAAGAAAATGATCTCTTTATGATTTACATGGAGCAGAAGCGCGGTGGGCCAAGGGCACCATTTAATAACAATGTTGCGCAGCAGATGGTGTACGAGGCAATTCAAAACTAGGCTGGAAGCCAAGCGCTTCAGATCAGTTTAGAAGATCGTATTTGCGCAAATACCCTCGCAGCTGGTGGTAACTAAGATTCAGAAATTCAGCGGCCTTTCTCTGGTTAAACTGTTTCTGCTCCATGGCTTGCTTGAGCAGGTTGATTTCAAATTCCTGAACCTCAGCCTTGAAGTCAAAAGAGTCGGCAGCTGCTAAGTCAGGCGCTTGAGTAGCGGCAGGCTTCTCACCGGCATTACCTCCAGCGCCCCTAGCCGCCTCTGGCCCACCTCTGGCAACGGGTCTGTAGGGTGATTCAAAAGGGTTGAATACAAGATGGTTTATGTGTCCATCACCATTCTGATAAACCGCCCTCTCGATGACATTTTTAAGCTCGCGAATATTACCGGGCCAGGGGTAATTCATTAAGGCTTTCACCACTCTTTCAGAGAAGCCTGCAAAAAACTCTCCTCCTAATTCCTTTACCATACCGACCGCAAAGTGTTCCGCGAGCACAATAATGTCGTCGGATCGCTCCCGCAGTGGCGGTAGCGTGATGACGTCAAACGCCAGGCGATCCAGCAAATCTTCGCGAAACTTGTTTTGCCGAGCCAACTCGGGAAGATCTTCATTGGTAGCAGCAACGATGCGAACATCTACAGAAATTGTCTCGTTGCCCCCCAATCGCTCAAACTCACCGTATTCGATGACCCTGAGTATTTTCTCCTGCACTGACATGTCAGTATTGGCTAGCTCATCGAGAAACAATGTCCCGCCGTGAGCTCGCTCGAAATAGCCTTTCCGCAATTTGGTTGCGCCGGTATAGGCTCCTGCCTCATGACCAAACAACTGCGCTTCGAGCAGCGTCTCACTCATGGCGGCGCAGTTAATCTTGAGAAAGCTCTGTTCCCAGCGGCGAGAAAGAAAGTGCAATCGGGCTGCAACCAATTCCTTGCCGGTGCCCCGCTCGCCCACGATTAGGACGGGCTTGTTTAGCGGTGCGACTATCGAGATATGTTCCTGCATCTCCAGGAAGTTGGCGGATTCGCCAATCATTCGCGGCGCAGAACTGCTCTGATCCATTACTTTATATTTTTCTATAAGTTGCCCGTGAACCCAGCATTAGAAAGCGAGGACAGCGGCCACTAGGGCCCGCCGGCAGCGCAGACTAATTACTGGTAGTGAAAATTACCATTTGTTAACTATTTTAGCTATTGAGCTCAATAAGCATATCAAAAAAAGCATTATTTCTCGTTATCATTCAATAAGATACAAGAAAACGAAAGTTGGCACGGTCTCTGCAAAAAAACACTCAAACCAACCACGGTTCGGCAAAAGCCATACAAGAGGTACACACAATGAGCGTTTTTACGAGACTTTCAGACATCATCAACTCCAACATCAGCGCCCTACTGGACAAGGCCGAGAACCCGGAAAAGATGATCCGAATGGTAATTCAGGAAATGGAAGAGACTTTGGTCGAAGTCCGCAGCGGCACTGCCAAGGTGATTGCCGAGAAAAAAACCCTGACCCGACGCGCGGAGCAGTTACGCAATCAAGCCGCGGATTGGGAGAGCAAAGCGGAGTTAGCTCTGTCAAAAGGGCGGGACGACCTGGCAAAGGCCGCGCTGATGGAAAAATCCAATATCAACGCTAGTGTCGAAATCACTGAAAAGGATCTGCAAAAGCTTGACGAGACGCTGGAAAAGCTAAGCAATGAGATAGAACAGCTGCAGGCAAAGCTCAACGATGCCCGCGCACGTCAGAAGACCATTGTAATGCGCACTAATGCGACCAAATCCCGCGTCGATGTCCATCGTCAACTCACCAGCTACACTATTGACAACGCTATGGACAAATTTGAGTATTACGAGAAGAAAATTGATCAAATGGAAGGTCAGATGGACAGCGCCCATGTCGAAAAGCGCGGTTTACAAACCGAATTCGATGAACTGGAGAAGCAGGAATCGATCGATAAGGAGCTGGAAGAGTTAAAGACTAAACTGAATAAAAATCAGTAATCCTGACTAGTAGGTTTTGTTATGGGCGTTTTGGAATTCATCATATCGTTAGTGGCAATGGTTTTAACTGCCATTACCGTCTGGATACTGCTGCTTAGAAAGAGTCGACGGCGTGCACCGATCCAAGCTGAGGGTCACTATGAACTTAATGAGCTTGCGGGAATGGCTGCCTCATTGAAGGATCGTATTGATACCCTGGAATCTATTCTGGATGCAGAAGTGCCGGATTGGAGAGAGCAGAATGAACACGGGAGCGAGTGACTTGTACCTGGATACTGACAATCGTCTCTGGTTTGGTGTCTGCGCTGGTATCGCCAACTGGCTGGACATTCCTGCTGCAATCGTACGCATCGTCTTTATCCTTTGCGTGCTGGCCTGGCCTGGATTCATCATTGGTTATTTTGTGATGTACTTCTGTTTAGACAGAGACTTTACACCAGACAAGATGCGCGATTACTTTCGCGATACACCGAGTGCAGCGCATTTTCGCAAGCTGAATTATCGCAAGCCTATTTGCAAGAATGAGCGCAACAAGAAAATCGCCGGCGTTTGCGCAGGTTTTGCTGATTACCTGGAAGTCAGCACTTTCTCAGTCCGGCTGGTTACGTTGCTATCCATGTTTGTGTTCGGGCCCTTTACCTTCTGGGCCTATATCATCTGCTGGATAGTCTTTGACCCCGATCCCAATATGGGTGATCAGGAACGTTATTCACGCATCATGCGGCGCCGCGAACGCCGCGCTGAAAAACGCCGCAACCGGCATGCACGTCGCGCTGCCCGGCGACAGGCGAGAGCCTCACGTAAGCGCTACGACAACGAGGAGATAGATCCTGACATGTCGGAATTTGAGCAAGACATCTCCGATGCAGTCGACGAGGTAAACATCGAACTGAAGGCAGAAATTGATAGCGCGGCCAGCGGTTTTACCCGGAAGCAGCGTGATCGCAGTGGCAAGCCTAAGTACGGCGCCTACAGAAATGATCCTGCAGAAACTACAGGCGTCAGTAGACAAGAATGCACCGAGATTTATGCAAGCCTGGAAAGACGGCTACGGGAAATTGAAGCATTCATGACTTCAAAGCGCTTTCGCCTGCATTGCGAAATTAACCGTATCTAGCCACCCACCCCCCCCTCGCAAGGCAAAGCGACATATGCAGTCTCTTCAGGCTCTCCACCCAGTTACCGCGCTTTTCTCTCCCTCTTTGCCCTTGGAAGCAGTAAGATGTCGACACGCTGGTGCCAATAACTGCGGCGCCGCTTAAGCATGCACTATGGACCGAAGCCGGTTTGACGTAGCCTCTACATGAAATTTTGCCATAACTGCGCCGCCCCTATCGTACTTCGCATCCCTGACGGGGATGACAAGGTGCGCCACTGCTGTGAGGCATGCGACAGTATTTTCTATCAAAACCCAAAGAATGTTGTCGGGACGGTGCCTTTCTACGAGGACAAAATTCTGCTCTGTAAGCGTGCAATCCAGCCGCGCTACGGCAAATGGACTCTCCCAGCGGGTTTCATGGAGAATGGTGAATCCAGCTTGAGCGGAGCGATTCGTGAGACAACTGAAGAGGCCGGTGCCACCGTAAAAGTAGATGACAGCAGCCTTTACACCTTGTTCAATTTGCCGACGATCAATCAGGTCTATATGTTCTTCCGCGCCGAATTAGTCAACCTGAATTTTGCAGCCGGCGCAGAGTCGCTGGAAGTCGCACTTTTTACCGAAGCTGAAATCCCCTGGGATGAGATTGCCTTCCCGGTTGTACGCAGTACGCTTGAACACTTCTTTACTGATTTAAAAAACAATCGCTTTCCGGTGCGCATGTTTGATGTGCACCATAGCGAAGACCGATCAATCTCAACGAAACTAATTAGTCACAGTAAAACTCATTTTGCAGACTAAAAAGACTTGCCGGGCAAACCTCACCTGCTCGTGTGAAGCTCAGTCCTAAATAATCTCCCAGCAAAACAACTAGTAACCGAAAGCTACTGCTATAAGAAAATATCCCATAAATATCGGCGTTAATCGATTTAATCAATGACAACGTCGTTTAAATTTCATTTTTCAAATGTTAAAAAACCACCTTATTCGGAGTTTCAAACTATTTCGTTATTAAAATTTTCTGTTTTATGTCGGCGTGTAAATAATGGAATCTCATAGCGTGGCAAATCATTCGGGAAATATTCAGGGGCATCTATGAACATAACAGGGTTTTCACGTATCGAGTCGATAGGCTCTTACGTGCCGGAGCAAAAAATAAGTTCCGAAGAGTTAATGGATGAGATTCAGTCCGAAACGCGTTTCAACGTCCCAAACACCTGGCTGGAGGATCTGACAGGGATTCGCTCACGCCGGTTTGCCGAACCTGAAGCTAACCCATCAGATCTTGCGATAGAAGCAGGGCGCGCCGCCTTGGAAAAATGCGGCATGGATCCCAAAGATATTGCCATGGTTATTTACTGCGGCATTGATCGATATTGGGTAGAACCCGCCACCTCGCATCGTGTTCAGCGGTAGCTGGGCTGCAGCAATTCAGCTTGCCTTGATGTAACCAACGCCTGTCATTGCTTCACCAACGGTATATCGGTAGGCAACGCCATGATTGCAACTGGAGCCGAGGAGAATGTGGCAGTTGTGACGGGGGAAGTACCGAGCCACGTCGCCCTGGGCTGCATCGCGGATATCAACAAAAACCCTACCCAGGAAAATTTCCAGCAGAAAGTGGGCGGGCTAACCACTGGGGATGCTGGAGGTGCCGTTATTTTGCAAAGAGCATCACAGCATTCAGGGGTAAAAACCTACAGCTTCAGTAGTCAGGGAAGATAAGCAGAGCTGTGCTCTTATAAGTATGACGGAGACGGTAAGCGCTTCAGGCAAATGCTGATGGAGAAGATTTCTGCTGCAGCGATTCACCTGCATAAATCATTAATATTAGATACTTACAAGATTTTAGATTGGTGACCTGCAGATGTTGACTATCTGATTTGCCACCAACCTGGGCAGAAAGTCCACCAACGCTTTGCTGAACTGGCCAAAGTGGAAATCACCAAGGCGCCAAGCACATTCAAGGAACTAGGTAACTTAACAAGAGCATCCATTGCTGTTACCCTCGATATGACGGGAACCAAGGAAAGCGATCGAATATTGATATTGGGCTCGGGCAGCGGTCCGTCTATTAGCCAGATAGGTTTGGTTCTGTAGTTTTAGTCACGCCAGCGCTGGCGCCATTCCACCGGGAAGGGCAACAAAGCCTCCGCCAATTCTGAATCCACCAGCATGGCTATTTAGGATATAAAAAGCAGGCTGTTTATGCTTAAACGTGTCAACCGGTTGCGTCAAATTCGAGGGATTCCGGGCTAGATTAACAGATGGCGCGGGTTTGAGCCTGGTTCGCAATTCTCGGGAAGCAGTGAAGTTGAGCCTGAACAAGTGCGCTTGGTTCTTAGTTGGTGCTTGGGTGATACCTTGCTGGATCTTTGGTAAATATAGGCGCAGGCCTTGATTCATCCATTTAGCAGAATCCGGGTTGCTAGCGTGGTGATCGCAAACAGACTTTGGCATGGAACCTGATTGCTGGGGATAACGGTGACAGGTGACGGCGAATAACGCCTTACAATAATAGAATTGCAGCGAACACGTTGCGCAAAGATGCAGGATTTTAATTATGGATTGGTTCCTGATTCCTTCCATCACAGCAATCATCTTCAAGATCGTCATTTTTTTGCGCTATCAATCCTCCCTGCGTTCAGAAACCTTTAACCTGTGTGTCCTCTTTCTCGCCGTTTTCCTGCTCAATGTTGTAGAACTGATTGCACTCGGACAATCACACAGCGATGCCACAACGCTGGTCCTTCTTATTGCTTATCACTGCAGCGCAATTTTCATCGTGCATGCGTTTCTCAACATTGCACTTGATTATTCCAATTTCATCTGGAACGCGCAGAAAATTAAATTAGCACTCAATTTCGTGTTGGCGGCACTAACCGTAGCACTGGTTTTTAGTCGCAATCTAATTGCGGACTGGACAATTCTGGCGGGAAGCTACATCCCTACCAAGGAAGCTGGATCTCTGTATTGGCTGTTTCAGTTCTACACCCTGGGCGGTATTGCCTTCGCTGTCGGCTTATTGATTTACGGCATGAACACGCATGAGTCCAACCTGCAGCGCCGTCAGTGCATGGTGTTTCTGCTGGCCAGCGCAACCCCGGTTCTCATCACCGCCATGATCATCATACTTCAGGCAGTTGGCCTGCCCTTAAGTGCTGGTATTTTTATGTCCCTGGCTTCGACAGTTATGTTGGTAGTAATTGTGTACGCTGAGGAAAAATCGCGCCTCTTCAAGCTAATGACACTCTTGCCTTACTCCAACGAAAGAAAGCTGCACAATCAATTGCTGGAGCAGATTACCGAGTGCGTCTCGGTCAACGATGATCCTGATTCCAGGAACCAGCTAAATCTTAAAGATATGATGAAGGCTCTGGAAGGCACAGTAGTCGAGCATGTGCTGCACTATTACCAGGGTAACCAGAAAATGACGGCAAGCGCATTGGGCGTATCTGAAGCAACCCTTTCGAGGCGTGTCAGAGGAGCATCTCAGCGCAAGACAAGCGACACTGATCAGGATTCAATTCGGATAACGCAGTAGGCCACTTCTTCATAAGGGTGGGCAGAATTTAGCGCGGCGATGACTGCGCTCTGCAACGCTTGCATGCATACCATCTCCACCTTGAACTCATTCACCCGCTCTACCTGCCCATGCTTTCCCAAGAATGGAGTACTACCCTCTTGCGGTCGAAATTGACCCTGACCGAGGGTCTGCCAGGCACAGCAATCGTAATCACCAACTCGCCCCGCACCCGCTGAAAACATAGCGCTCTTCACCTGCTCCAGATGGGTTTCGGGTACATAGAACTCGATCTTGAGCAGTTGATCTGACATGGCTAGTTTAGCCAGGCCCTGGCATTTCTGAACATACGCATTGAAGGTGCATCCTCTTGCCAGCTATCAGGATACCAGGAATTCTGGACAGTCCGGAACACTCGCTCGGGATGGGGCATCATGATGGTCACTCGACCATCAATTGTGGTGACCCCGGTAATTCCGCCAGGCGAACCATTAGGGTTTGCGGGATAGGTTTCAGTGGGCTCACCACTGCTGTCCACATAGCGCATGGCAACTTGTCCCGACTTACTCAGGGCATGCTGCTGCGAGCTGTCACTAAAATCCGCCAGGCCTTCACCGTGCGCGACCGCAATCGGAAAGCGGGAACCCTGCATTCCTGACAGCAGAACTGATTGGCTGTCGGATATCGCTGTCATGACCAACCGGCCCTCGAACTGCTCGGAACGATTGCGCACAAACTTTGGCCAGTTACCCGCACCTGGAATCAGATCCTGCAATAGTGACATCATCTGGCAACCATTACATACGCCCAAACTCAGGCTTGTTTCCCGCTCAAAGAAGGTCTGGAACTGTTGCCGCAGACCATCATTAAACAGGACCGACTTGGCCCATCCGCCACCTGCGCCCAGCACATCTCCATAGGAGAAGCCGCCGCAGGCCACCAGGACATTAAACTGATCGAGTGACGCACGACCTTCTATCAGGTCAGTCATATGCAGGTCTATTGAATGGAATCCGGCACGATCGAACGCTGCCGCCATTTCAATCTGCCCATTAACCCCTTGCTCCCGCAGCACAGCAACTTTGGGCTGTTCCTGCAGATTCAGATAGGGCGCACAAATGTCTGCATCTGGATCAAAACCAAGCTCTGCGTGCAAACCCCTGTCGCCTGCGTCCAGTATCCGGTCATACTCTTCAAGGGCACAGTCCGAATTATCTCTTATGGCCTGCATCTGATAACTGGTAGCAGACCAGATCCTTTGCAAATTAGTGCGGGTGTCACTCATTATTATTTGATCATGGCGACTTATACTGATGTCATCAGCCGCGACCACTTTACCCAACACAGTGATGCAATCCTCTAAGGCGCAGGAATCAGCGAGCTCCAGCAGTCTAGCGAGATCTTTTTCGCGAACCTGAACGACTGCACCGAGTTCCTCATTGAACAGGATCGCAAGATCATGCTGACTCGAATTAAACCGCCCGAGGTCTATCTGCGCGCCGCATCGACCAGCAAAACACATCTCGGCAAGAGTCACGAATAGCCCACCGTCTGAACGATCGTGATAAGCAAGCAGCAAATCTTCAGCCTTTGCCCTGGTAACCAGATTAAAGAAATTAGTCATAAGCTGTGCTGAATCTAGATCAGGCACTGCGCCAAGGGTCCGGTCGAATACCTGGGCAAGTGCCGACCCTCCCAGGCGATACGCGTCTGGGCTTAGACTTATCTGCAACAGTAAAGTGGCCTCTTCGGCAAGCTGCAGCTGTGGCGTTAAGCTGCGGCGAATATCAGTCACCGGCGTAAACGCCGAAATAATCAACGACAGCGGTGCAGTGTTACTCTTTGTTTCTCCGTGTTCCTGCCATACCGTACGCATGGACATGGAGTCCTTGCCAACAGGTATGCAAATACCCAGACTCGGGCACAATTCCTCGGCGACTGCCCTGACCGTTGCGAAGAGTTTCGCGTCCTCACAACCATGCCCAGCAGCCACCATCCAGTTGGCGGAAAGCTTGATATCGCCGAGTTGCTCAAGGTCGGCACCCAGCAGGTTAGTGATAGCCTCCGCTATTGCCATCCGACCCGAGGCCGGCCCGTCGAACAGGGCCAGGGGTGTCCGCTCACCCATGGCCATCGCCTCACCAACATAGTCCCGATAAGAGGTCGCGGTCACGGCACAATCGGCGACAGGCACCTGCCAGGGGCCCACCATCTGATCCCGACACACCTGGCCGGTGATGCTGCGATCACCAATGGTAATCAAGAAACTCTTGCTCGCCACGGTGGGCAAGGACAGGACCCGCTGTACTGCATCTGCAACCGTGATCCCTTCCAGGCCATCGTCGCGGATCGCGACTGCACCAGAATTTACGTCCCGATGCATCTTGGGCGCCTTGCCAAACAGGACATCCATCGGCAAATCGATGGGCTTATTGTCAAAATGGCTGTCTTTGAGTTCAATATGCTTTTCTGCCGTAGTCTCTCCAACTACTGCGTAAGGGCAACGCTCACGGGCACAGATCGCTTCGAATTGCGCCAGGTCCTCCCCCGACACTGCCAGCACGTAACGCTCCTGGGCCTCATTACACCAGATCTCCAGGGGCGTCATTTGCGATTCAGCATTAGGTATATCACGCAGCCGAAAGCTTCCGCCCCTGCCTCCATCTTTGGCTAACTCTGGCAGGGCGTTGGACAAACCGCCTGCGCCAACGTCATGAATGAATAAAATGGGATTACTGGCACCTAGCTGCCAGCAACGGTCTATGACTTCCTGGCAGCGCCTTTCCATTTCTGCGTTGTCACGCTGGACTGATGCAAAATCCAAATCCTCATTGCCGCTGCCTGAAGCCATCGAAGAGGCGGCGCCGCCGCCTAGCCCAATGAGCATTGCTGGCCCTCCCAGCACGATGAGTTGGGCAGCAACAGGTATCCCACCCTTGCTGACATGGGGCTCGCGAATATTGCCCAAGCCACCGGCAATCATAATGGGTTTGTGGTAGCCCCTGATTTCAGATTCACCTGCCTCATTTTCCACATTCGCTTCGTAGCTTCGGAAGTAACCGCAAAGATTGGGCCGACCATATTCATTGTTGAAGGCGGCGCTACCAATGGGGGCTTCCAGCATGATTTCCAGAGGTGTGGCGATGTGGGCAGGCTTGCTCTCCGGGGCCTCCCAGGGTTGGGGCATACCCGGCAATCGCAGATTCGACACGCTGAATCCAGTAAGCCCGGCTTTCGGCTTCGCACCGGTACCGGTCGCACCCTCATCACGAATTTCCCCACCCGACCCGGTCGATGCACCCGGAAACGGGGCGATTGCTGTGGGATGGTTATGGGTCTCTACCTTCATAAGGATATGGACGGGTTCCCGGTGGTAGGCATATTGCTGCTCACCAGCCGGAAAGAATCTATCAGTGGTGTGCCCTGCCATCACGGCAGCATTGTCTGAGTAGGCTGACAGCACCTTATCTGGAGAACACTCATGGGTATTGCGAATCATCCCGAACAGTGATTTGGATTGCGCCTGTCCATCGATGCGCCAACTGGCGTTGAAAATCTTATGCCGGCAGTGCTCCGAATTGGCTTGTGCAAACATCATCAGTTCGACATCGTTGGGATTTCTATCGAGTTCCGTGAAGCATGAGAATAGATACTCCATCTCATCTTCAGCCAGCGCCAGACCCCAGTCCTGATTGGCTCGTCGCAGCGCATCTTCTCCCTGGGATAACAAGTCGACAGACTGCAGCGGTTTCGGTTCAGCACTGGCAAATAAAGCTTCCGCCTCATCCACCACGCCAAGCACTGTCTGGGTCATGCGATCGTGCAGGCGTGCATCCAGTTGCTGCAGCAGTTCAGCAGAGGGCGCAGATTCGAAACCGAGGGTGAACACCGTGCCCCGTTCAACCCGGTTAACGCCATGTAAACCACAGTTATGCAGAATGTCTGTTGCCTTACTTGACCAGGGTGAGATCGTACCCAGGCGCGGCACCACGACTCTTTCGGTGATCTGGGCCGTGCTGGGGACAGCGGCATGGGCCGCTGTTGACTCGCCGACTGCACTCTCAGACTGTCCATAGTGCAACAGGCTTTTTAGCACGTCATAGTTGGCAGGCGAAAGTTCCTCAGTCACATCAACGAAGTGGACATGCCGGGCAGAAACAGTAATTAAACTTGGAAAGTCAGAGCGGAGTGAGTCTTGCAGTTTTGCTTGTTTGAATGCAGATAGAGCGCTAGCTCCCAACAAAGCTTGCATCGAAAAGAATTCTCTCTAGAGGCTGGTGTGCGATGCTGAATCCAGATGATTCAATGTGGCGCAATGATAATAGAATTCCGGAAAAAATTCAGAAAAAGCTTTCTACTGGCCGGGTTCTGTAAAACTGCCATCAGCGCGGGACACGACCTCATTGCCATTGGAATCTACCACCCAAAAATTGACATAGGAAAGGGTAGTAATATCCTGCCGCTCGGCGTCGAAATGTGGCTCAGCCATCACCCGGTAAACCTCCCCAGCCCTTGCATTGAAGCGCAGCGTACGGGACAGTTCCTCCTGCGAAGCCGCGTAGCTGACCAGTGCTGGCGCCAACCCTCGTGCTGTGCCCATATCCCAGTAAAAATAGACAGTCACATCGTGATAACCCGGCTCAATCTCTATGCGATCGTAGTCAACGCTGTCATCAATGGTATTGCCATCGATGCGGGAGAAGCGGACGGCATCCATGTATCGATTCAGCCAGTCCTGGCGAAGAAATTGGCTTCCCTCCAGCGTCGCGATCTGCATCGTAGACCTCACTTCCCCATCATAGGCGCGATAGGCGCTACCGTTTGTGCAGCCAGGAAGGAATACAACCAGAATTGCCAGTATCAGAAATTGTTTCATTTGCAGAGTGACTCTCGAGTTGCCGCGCTTATGCTGCCTCAGCCGCTACAAGCTCAAAACCCGGGTAATTCGTGTTATTGGTATGTTATTCGTAATACTTGGGTCAAAGTTACATGAATCCATGTATTTTGGGCTAGCGTCTGGCCCTAAAAAAGCTCTGCATCAGTTCACTGCAAGAATCCGACAGGATGCCTTCAACGAAGCCCACCTTGTGATTCAAGCAAGAATCATCCAACAGCTTTTGCTGACTGACTACAGCCCCAGAGCGAGACTCTCTGGCCCCAAACACGAGCAAATCAACCCGGGCATGAACCAGTGCGCCTACGCACATTGTGCAAGGTTCGATAGTAACATACAGCGTGGTGCCGGGCAGACGGTAGTTTTGTCGAATCTGAGATGCCTGCCTCAAAACCAGGATTTCTGCGTGCGCCGTGGGGTCCTTGCCCCTGATAGGCTGATTGTGAGCAGCGGCAAGCAACTTGCCATCGGCCACCAAAACTGCCCCAACTGGCACCTCTTCGCAGGCTGCCGCCATGCGCGCCTGCTCCAGGGCCTGCCGCATCCAGAATTCATGCTGTGCTATGGTTTCCGCTGTTTGCTCAAGTTCCATGTCGTCAACTCTACAAGTTGCACAGTTAACTGGCTACTCTGTCTCTCGAAACAGGTGCCGGACCAGGAACAACCCCAGCGACACGGCGGGACCAATACCGAAGGCGAACAGTAGCGTACCGAGACCAACACTTCCTCCAAGTAGCCAGCCCATACTTACTGCACTAATTTCCAGAGTCGTGCGAACCCAGGCAATAGGGTAATCACTCAAGCGCGCCAATCCGGTCATCAACCCATCCCGAGGCCCAGCACCCAGGTGTGCAGTCAAATAGATACCACTGCCAATTCCGACCAGCAAAATCCCGATCAGCCCCTCCAGAACCTTCAGTAGATAGTTATCCGTCGCCGGGAGATAGGGCAAAGCCTGTTCTATAACCAGCGAGATAATCACGGCATTGGCCAGGGTGCCAATGCCCGGCACTTGCTTGAGTGGAATCCAGAGCAGCAAGACACAGGCGCTGACCAGAAATGTCGACCAGCCAATGCTGAGACCAAGTTGCTGTCCCAGGCCCTGCGCCAGCACCGTCCAGGGACTCACGCCAGCACCGGCCGCAATCAGCAGCGCTTCGCCTAGCCCAAACAGGCTGAGGCCGAAACATAGAAAAAACAGCGTCAACCCTCGAGGCTGGAAATTCAGCGGATGCGCAGAACTCCAGGCAACGACGGGCACGACCTTAATAGTAAGAAACTTCATATTTGTTAGCGAGACAGACTAGCGAACTTAGATAGCTTCACCCAGAACAAGCTCGCTCTTTGAGAGTATTACAGTTAGGGTTCAAAAGAAGGTAGGCAATCCTGACTACAATTGATGGCGTTTTCCACAATACCAAAAATCTTCATCTGCAATAGGTATGACAGCACAGTTCGCGAATCCAATAATTTCAGACAGCGTCTAATCGAATCACTGTCTGGGCACCGATACCCTATTTGATTTTCAGCTTTGTTTCAAAAGGATAATCGCTGGACTTTTCATGCTCTGTACGCATCCTAAACAAAGTCTGAAGGATTTCTTCAGATATTGCTGCAGATTTTCTGATAGACATATCGATATGAATTTCAACAGTTTCTATCAGAGCTGCCACTTCGCCCGATTCTTTAAAAATTGCACACACGAAGTGGTATAACTTTTCGTTTGCGTTAAGCATTCTGAATCTAGGTGTCAATTTTTCACCTTTTAAACATTCTTTCAGATATCTAATATTTTGTTCCGCTGTGAAAAATGAAAACCCCTTGGAAATGTAATCTTCACCCACAAGACTGTTGTAGAAATTGCCATCATAATCCATGGGAATCGTTTGGAAAAATCTTACATTCATATGTCCGTTCATATCGCACATGTCATCAGACACGATCACAGATGCACCTTCGATTGGAAATATATCTTTCATAAAATTACTACGTCAGGCAAAAATAAATCGTTAGTGTACAATGGTTCAAAATAATTTTAAGCGAGTGTCATTCCCACTC
>DLPV01000026.1:102503-102624 GCA_002477465.1 Gammaproteobacteria bacterium UBA7449
GTCTGTAACTTATTGTTTTTATTGACATTTTAAAAGTGTTTGTAGTAAGTTTGTAGTTGCGTAAGTTCCTGATTTTACTTATGTTTTTCTAAATACGACAAATCAGTGAGTTAGAGTCTAG
>DLPV01000007.1 GCA_002477465.1 Gammaproteobacteria bacterium UBA7449
CCCGCTCGGCGGTAATCGCAGTAACGCGATTGCTATCGACAATAGCGCCGTTAAAATCATCGAGTTCAGAGACAGGCTGGCGATTCACCTCCACAATGACATCGCCCGGCCGCAGACCAGCAGCCCAGGATCTGCTGCTAGGATCGACCTCTTTGACCATCACTCCTGCCTCTAGCGTAATTTCATCGTCCGGCTCAATGTTGCGTAAGTCGGCTCCACGAAATCGGCCTGAGTTGGCAGGTGCGCCTCCGGCAATGGCGGCAGCGCCTTCCTGGTCACCAATTACGGCCGAGACTGTCATCGCCTCACCATTCCGGTACAGGCGCAAATTGACATCCTGGTCTCGTCGCAGCAGACCTATAATGTTTCGAAGCTCACGACTACTGGTGACAGCCTCGCCATCGATTTCTACAATGACGTCTGAGATTTCAAGACCCGCCTGCTCCGCCGCGCTTCCCGGTAACACACTGGTCACCACCGCGCCCTGCTCCACAGTCATAGCCAGCGCCTCACGTACTTCAGGCGTGACTGAGCTGACCGTGACACCGAGCATACCGCGGCGGACTTCGCCATCACGCTCTAGGTGGCCAATCACCGTGCCCACCATGTCGGCCGGCACTGCAAAACCAATCCCGTTGCCACCACCGTTACCGCTGATAATGGCTGTATTGACGCCAATCAGGCGTCCCTCCAGGTCTACCAGGGCGCCGCCGGAGTTGCCCACATTAATAGCGGCGTCGGTTTGAATAAAATCCTCATAATTATCGGTGTTGAGGCCGTTCCTGCCCAAGGCGCTGACTATGCCGGAGGTGACAGTTTGGCCAATGCCGAAAGGGTTGCCGATGGCGACTACAAAGTCTCCGACATGCACGCTGTCTATATCAGCCAATTCAATCTCCACCAGATCCTCAGCCTCAACCTTCAACAAAGCCACGTCGGTATTGGCATCGCTGCCTATCAGCTGCGCTTCCAGCACACGGCCGTCATTAAGCTGCACCGTGATATTGGCAGCATCATCGATGACGTGATGATTAGTGACAATGAATCCGGCTTCACTATCAACTATGACACCGGACCCTGCCCCCATAGCGAAGGGTTGGCGCCGTTGAGAGCGCGGGACGTTCTCAAAGTACTTGCGCAATTCCTCCGGGATGCGATCACCCTCGAAAAGATACTGATTCGATGTTGGAATTGCCTTGGTCACCCGGATATTCACCACCGCAGGTGTGACGGATTCCAGCATAGGGGCAAGGGTTGGAATCCCTTGCTGTAGAGCTTCCAGGCTCACGGCAGACGCCATGCCGTTGCATAGGCCCAAGTTAACGATGCCAATAAACAGCGAGTTGCTCCAAATTCTCTTCATTCCAATCCCCTACCTTTATTCCTGTTTCTATTCCTGTCTTTATTCCTATCCCGCCCTATCCTGATGTGGGCCAGGCTTGCTGGACCGCCGATCCTGGACCGAGATTAGGGGCTTTAATCGGGTAATTCGCGCCCCCAGCTACCTTGGCAAACTCAGGCTGTCAGGCAACTGGGGGAGCTTAATCAACATAGGCACTAAATTTAGTGGGCGAGGGCCGCAGAAACCTGAAATTGCAATGAACATTATGTCCAGAAAAGCTGCAGACTGTGTTTTTGGGCTATATGAAGTAGGTATTTTGTTAATATGAGCAGTACTGAAACTGGCTCAATAAACCAGAAAAAGCGATAAATTGAATACAACGCTGAAACAAAAACGCTGTTCCTAGCGTCTAAGTAACCAATAATGAGGCCATTCAGCTCTCTCCTTTCGATTGAAGGAGCATCGCAGCCAAAGGCCTGCGTGAACTGAATGCCACAAACAGGAACAATTGAGGATAAATTCGATGCAAACTGGCACTACTGCAGGTTCATCCCAAATTCAGTTATCAGAGATGGCAGACTCAGCTCTGAATCCGTCGCTGGATGCCTTTCAGATCGTCAACTGGGTCGTTGACCCAGCCTTGAACCAACTGCGGCACCAGCTTTCCGGAGGCTCGCGTCACCTGGAGCCACGCTTGGTAAAATTGCTCAGCCATCTGGCGCGCCATCAGGGTAAAGTTGTGGAACGAGACTCACTTGTGGAGTTGTTATGGCCCAAGGTTATCGTGAATGAAAACTCTCTGACCCGAGCCGTATCGGAATTGCGCAAGCAGCTGAGCTCGACCTCAGACCCAAAGACCACTTTTATCGAAACTATACCCAAGCGCGGCTATCGCCTGGCGGTGCCAGTAACTGCGATATCTGAGAGCTTCGAGAACTCCGAGAGCCCTGCTGCCATGACACAGCAGACCGCTGACAGAGCCTCTTTGTCTCCATTCATGCAGCGACTGCAAAAATCTGGCACAGCCGCCTTCACGCTCACCCTGATTTTAACCACATTGCTTTATATCGATTCGCGACCGCAACAGGCTGATCCGGTGCGCTTCACGGATGAAGTTATTAGCGCGACCCAGATGGGTCCGGTCGGCGGCGAATTGCTGCTGAGTGAATCCGGCAACGACGACAGACTCGGCACTGATATGAGCAAGGTATTGTTCTCAAGGGATGAGAGCCGATTAGCCTTTGTGCAGTACGATCACACGGGTTCCACCATTATGCTTGGTGACGTTGAGATGCTGGATAACGAAGCGTCGATATCTGAAGGAGGCAGAGGCTACCAGCCCGCAGCGCTCTACAATAGCAAGGATATTCTGTTTAACCTGGCCTGGTCTCCGGTTGGGGATGCCCTGTTATTCGCCGCCAAACCTGCTATGACCACTGCCGCGTGGTTCGAACCTCGGGCCAAATCCAGGGCGACCCTATACTCTCTCGACCTCAACACCCTGGAAGTGAGTTTGCTGATCCAACAATCGCCTGCGGAAATCAAAACCAGCAGCACAGAGATGAGCTTGACGTAAGCCCTATTTTCAACCGGTCTTCCGTCAAGCCCTTAGTGCATCATTGGCCCAACAACCGTCGAGAGATAGGCGGTTAGCACTAGCAGCAGACTTGCCACCAGCATTTCAATTCTGACCGAATGACGAAATTTGGCACTGCTTCGTAGCAGAAGCAGCGCTGGCACCAGCTTGAATTTATTCAGCGCAGCAATACCGAGTAGAGCCAGAACCAAGAGAAGCTTGTACGCCAAAGCGCGCCCGTAAGCCGTGCTAATGAGTTCGGTCAGGGAATGCACCAGGTTTACAGCCAATACCCCGCCGGCGATAAGCAGCACCATCACTATGACTATCGCGTGGCTACTAAATCGATTCAGGGTCAGCTGAAGCTCAGTCAAGTTGTCGGTGGCGGAGATCAACAGCAGCGGATACAGCGACCCGATCCAAAGGGCAAAGACAGTGAAGTGCACAGCCAGTGCAAGTTGCACAGGCGCAGTCAACACCGATACATGGCCGCCAAATCGAAATGCCCAGAGCAGCAACATAAAACCGATAGCGTTAATGCGCAGCAAGTTCAGGTAAAAAAATCTGCCTGGTGCCTGATTCATCACCAGGGTCCGGCGGTAGAAGAAGCCAGCCGAGCAGATCAGTACCGCAAAGCCTAGCAGACGGTACAGGCTCAGATCACCCAGCGGGGTATCCATCAAAATCTGCGCCATAGTCCAATCCAGTGCCCCACCCACGCCTGCATTGTTGATCAGCCCAATTTGTGCAAGAAAATTGATGACAACAGCCTGCAGGCTCAACAGCGCACCGAACAATTGCAGCAGCAACACGCGCTGCACGGTAGCGCGCCTGCCGTCCCCATACATGAACAGACAGAATGCGCCGCCAAGGGAACTGGCGGCACCCAGGTACATGAGAAGCTTGCAGACTACGCTGGCCAGCTCCCAGCTGCTTGGAATGGCGGACATGGGCATAAAAATGCTCGACCTGGCGATCCAGGTCGAGCGCTATTTATAAGGAATAATTCAGGGAGCTGAAGATGCTGAAGAAGGAGCAACGACGAAACTGAAGGAATCGGAAACCGTGTGACCGTCAGCACCGATAGCAGCCCAGTTTACCGTGTAGCTACCCGCCACCAGGCCTGCGGCCGGAATACTGTATGAAGCGACCGCTTCAGCGCTGGGTTTGAACTCAGTTTCCACTGCGGGCCCGGATCCCGCCACCTCCAGCTTTACGAGTCGTACCGGCGCAGTAAACACCAGGTCAATTTTGGCGGGTGCTGCCTGCACGTTAGCGTCTGCCGCCGGAGTCGATTCCTTCAAGCCAGTGTGGGCAAACGCGCTGCTGGTAGCCAATAGCAACACCAGGGTTGCAAGCAGCTTCTGTACCAGGAAAAACGAATTAATTGATTGCATAGCCTATTGCCTCTTTGCTGCCGTTATTATTGGATGGTAGAGCATGGAGCATTCGACGATTTAGCACCTCATCCAATTCCTGCGAATTCTGCATACATTGGAAATGGCTCGTTGGAATACCTTGTATTTGAGGGAATAGTATCAATATCAGGCAGTTATGCCTAGCTGGACCAACTCAAACAGCTGCGACATATCGTCGCACGGCTCCTATACGGCCATTAAAGAATCAGTGAAAAGACGCTGCTTTCCGCGGTCCTGATCCCCACCATTCATTTAGACTGCCATACTCGCTTGCGAGGAGACAGATTGATTTCATCCACTACGGTGCCGCCACGCATGGCCAGGATTGAAAGGACAGTTGCCGCTACATCCTCTGGCTGGATGGCATTCTCTGCGCGATCTCCAGGCTCAAAATGGAGATCGTCAAAGAACGCAGTTCTAACGGCACCTGGGTTAATCAGGCTAACCCTTATCTCGGATTTCCCACATTCCAGGCGCAAAGACTGGGCAAACCCCCGCAAACCGAACTTGCTTGCACAATAAACACTCCCCTCTTTACCGCCAGTCAGGGCCGCCTCCGACCCGATGAATATCAGATCACTGAGAACAGATCGTTGTTTCATGACAGGCAAACACAGTCTGCTGATCAATATGTGACTCAATAGATTCACCGCCAGCACGCTCTGGATATCAGCAACCGACAGCTGTTCCAGGTATCCCATTTTGCCGATACCGGCATTGTTAACCACCGCACGCAGAGGTCGATCAAGTGATTTAAGCAGAGGTGGCAGTCCAGCCTGAATAGCGTCTGCTGAGGCAAGGTCGAGCTCGGTGCTGTGAAAATTGGCGTGGCTAATGTCTGCCTTGGAAAAATCCCTGGCAATTCCATGCACTGAAAATCCGCATTCCAGCAACTGACGGGTTATCGCCAGGCCAATGCCTGACGAAGCGCCGGTCACCAGAACAGCACCTTTCTGCTCATGCGTCATTGTGAATCCTCAAAATAATTCCCATAACAATTAGCCACTACCGCAGCGGCGGCAAGCCTGCGAGTTACTGTTGTATCTACATCCCATGTTCCAACATGCCAGTCCTTGTCTATCTGACCTGAGAGAACCAGTAATGCATCACGAGCACTGGCCTTTGACCGCTTTTAGGCACAACGCCTACGCACAACGATAGTATCTTGAACTATCGACATGAGTCAGCAGCCTGGACTCGATAGCCTGCATCATCTCGGCACCACCGCCTGCGAGTGAGACCATGCCATCACTGCAGATTGTTTCGCGCGCCAGCAGACCTTCCTCGGGGTAGAGCTTGACCATCTTCTTGTGAAAATCTGTTGGCAGCCTGAACTCGCCGAGGCTTACGGAGTGCATAAGCTCGCCATTGAGGGTTGAAAACACCTGCTGAAACAAGCGCGCATAATTGTTTTCTACCTCGGGCTCTGCAATGACCGGCTCGAAGCGAATGGCAACGGGCCAACCCGCCTGCTGCAGCTTGCGCATCGCCAGCAGCCGTTTCGTGATCGCCGGTACCCGATGCTCCCAGCGCTTGGCTGCAGCCTCTGGTGTAAAGCTCATGGCCACAACACAGTTGGGCAAAGGATCAAACTCCAGCAACTTACGCACCTGAGTGCTCTTGGTGCGAATTTCCAGTGTCATTTCGGGTCTGTTGGCGAAAAATGGAATAAAGGAATTGCAAAAGCCACTCACCGGCTCCATCGCCAGGCTATCGCAGTCATAGCCACTGTAAAATACGTTTCCTGCTGCTTGAGCCGACTGCCCCAAGATGTCATGCATAAAATCTTCATAATTGGTAAACAGTATATAGTGGGCTGAGCGATACATGCCCTGCAGAAAGCAGTAGCGACAGTCATAGAGGCAGTTGAGCATGTGCGAAAAGTAGAAACCGCTGCCCTGCTCGAATCCATAGCCGTCCGGGGCCGGCAAGACTTTTTTGCCATGCTTCTTGGCCAGGATCAGCGCCGGCGCCTGTTTCTGTAACCGGAAATTCTGGCCCGCGCGATTGAATATCTCGCCGTAGCGTTCGATCCTGATTCTGGGTATGTCACCCACCCGTGCGAGTATGTCTATTACACGCTCTGTCTCAGCTATCTCATCTTCTATATAAACGCTGGAAAAATTCAACTCGCTTGATTCCTTTCAGTTTGTCCACCACCTGCTTCAACCCGGGACAGGCTTTCTCCACCCTCCCTTCCGGGGTTCCCATCTGTATGACCTAGCGCAGTATGCAGCGCACCGATTAATGCACGACTATCACGGTGTGATGCGGAGAGTATGACCTCCAGCGACTCGCCCATCTGTAGCGCGTAAAATCTATGGCAGAGCCGTCTAAGCTGAATTTCCTGGGTAACAGATAATCGATAGCTGGCTTTTGCGCTAACAAACGCGGGGGGATCGCTAACCAGCGACTGCTGTTTTGCAGCAAGCGCTTTGAGCTGTAGCACGAGGCCTTCAATTTCCTTGCTTGCCGAGTCAATCAGTTCCGTAATCAAATTTGGTGTCACTTTATCGGTACTTGAATCTGGATTGTCCGAAACTATTTTATAACTCTGCACCAGATCCAGCGGTCCAAAAGCCGCTGCAGAGCGCCAGAACGCAAAAGCTTCCATGTCATAAGCCGCATCTTTGGGATAATTTAACTCGGGCCGGTCTACGGTTATCACGGTGCCGGTTCTAAGCCCGCTGATAATTGGCGTTGGAAACACTGACTCATTGTCCGGGCCGCTGATAATTTTATTAGCAATCAGCGTATCGCCGACAGCCAGATTTTGATGCCCTGCAATACCGACGTTAAGCCACGCCATGTCTCGCCTGGCAGAAGGCTTGGTTTCCACCCATTGTGCCAAACTATACTCGACGTTCTGGCGCCCCATCCCAGTCACAATTAATCGCACACCAGAGTTGGAAACGTAGACATTGTCGCTATCTTCTTGCGGCTGCAAATCAAACAGCGCAATCAGTGGCTTGGCTTCCAGCCCATGTGCCACTACCAGATTGATTAACACGGGATCACCCAACATGTTTTTGCATCATTGCTTCACAATAATCTAACAGATTTACGTTGTTGCGTTTGTGCGCCCCGGCCATCAACACCCTACATTTTTCCAGCAGTATAGCCCTGGCCTCCTGCTCTTTGTCAGCCTCCAGCGAAACCTGACTCAAGAGCTGATCCAGGGCTTTCACGCGAAACCGATCCATACCCCAGTGACGGGCGGAGAGTTGATCCTCATGGCCGCCATATTTCTTTAGCAAGGGCTTATCAATATAGAGCACTCCATGCTGATGGCAGATACGCAGCCATAGGTCATAGTCTTCACAGGCCGGCAAGGACTCGTCGAATTGACCCACGGCATCAAATAATTCGCGCCTGAGCACGACAGCTGAAGGCGAAATGACACAGCGCGGTAAACAATCCAAGAAAATGTCACCACCGGACTTGCGGTGCTTTTTCATCTGGTTAACCCTGACTCCGCGGCGAATCCAAATTTCATCGCTGTGAATGAGGGAGAACTGCGGGTTAGCTGCCGCTGCCTGCATTTGAACCTCAAGCTTCTCTGGCAGCCACTCATCATCAGAATCGAGAAAAGCCAACCAAGAACCAGAGCTGGCCTCCACGCCGCGATTGCGTGCGGCACTAACGCCCTGATTACTCTGAACGATCAGCTTAATAGCGGGGAACTCTGCCTTTAACAGTTCACGAGTCTGGTCACTGGAACCATCATCGACCACGATCACTTCATCCGCAGGGCGCGACTGCTCCAAAACCGACAGCAACGCGCGCGGCAGCCGTTCCGCACGATTGAAAGTAGGGATAATCACTGAAACGCTTTGTTCGATTGTCATCACTCATAAAAAATGGGAACCAGAGTTCCCATTTTTTAATACCTTCGTCTATCGGAGCAGTAAAACTACTGGTATTTAGCCAGCTCTTTGCGGGCAATGACTCGTCTATGCACCTCATCGGGACCATCAGCCAATCGCAGTGTGCGTTGACTCGTCCACAAAGCGGCAAGAGGGAAATCCTGACCGACGCCGGCAGCGCCATGCATTTGAATCGCACGGTCAATTACTCGCAGCGCCATATTCGGTACTGCCACCTTGATCTGCGAAATTGCATCGCGCGCGGCCTTGTTGCCAATCTTATCCATGAGCCACGCTGCCTTAAGAACCAGCAGCCGACACATCTCTATTTCGATACGGCTGTCTGCAATCACATCATAGTTGCCACCTAACTCAGCCAAAGGCTTGCCGAACGCCTCCCGGCTCACTGCACGTTGGCACATAAGATCCAACGCCTTTTCTGCCGCGCCGATCGAACGCATGCAGTGATGGATTCGCCCCGGCCCTAGTCGACCCTGTGAGATCTCAAAACCTCTGCCGCGACCCAGAATCATATTGCTTTCAGGCACTCGCACATTGTGGAATTTGATATGCATATGACCATGGGGAGCATCATCACGACCGAATACATGCATTGGCCTGACTACTTCTACGCCTTCAGCATCCATTGGCACCAGGATTTGGGACTGGCGATTATGCTTTGGTGCGTCAGGATCGGTGATTACCATCACGATCATGATCTTGCAGCGGGCGTCACCCGCGCCTGAGATATAGAACTTCTCACCACTAATTACCCACTCATTACCATCGAGCACGGCAGAGGTAGAAATATTGGTGGCATCAGAAGAAGCGACGCCCGGCTCAGTCATTGCAAACGCTGAGCGAATTTCACCAGCCAACAGCGGCACCAGCCACTCCTGTTTTTGCTCTTCCGATCCGTAACGCTCAAGCACTTCCATGTTGCCAGTATCAGGTGCGGAGCAGTTAAAAGCTTCTGAAGCCAGGCGACTGCGCCCCATGATCTCGGCAAGGTGAGCGTATTCGAGGTTGCTAATACCGGCGCCACCCTGACTTTCCGGCAAGAAAAAGTTCCATAGCCCCATATCCCGAGCAATGGCTTTCAGGTCATTGAGGATCTCTTCCTGCCGGGGAGTGTGGGACCAGCGGTCACCGACACTGACCTCTGAGTGATATTCCTCCTCTACTGGTTCCACCTTGTTTCCTACGAAGTCGAGAATCTTTTCCCTGATCTCAACCATTTCTTCTGATAAACCAAGATCCATCATTATTAACACTATCCTCTAAATTTTCGTTTGATTCGATTTTTCACTGATTTCCAAGCACCTATGACCTAGTGGGCATCTCAGAGAGCAAGAATACCCGATATCGACGCTAGCCTGCGATAGTACCACCACCATCAATGACAATAGTTTGCCCGGTTGTGAAGCTGCCAGCGTCTGAGGCCAGTAAAACCGCGGCGCCGGCAATCTCATCGGGCTCGCCGATTCGACGTAGCGGATATTTCGATACCGTGGCCTCATAAATCTCCGGGTTTTCCCATAGGGCACGGGCGAAATCGGTGCGCACCAACCCCGGTGCAATACAGTTGACCCGGACGTTCTTCGGCCCCCATTCTACAGCCAGGTTGCGGGCAATCTGCATGTCCGCAGCCTTGGAAATTGAATAGGCGCCCAGCGCATCAGTGCCTTTCAAACCGCCGATGGATGAGACGATGATCACAGCCCCGCCGCCGGCCTCAGCCATACCGGGAATAACCAGTTTGCAGAGGCGATGCACGCTGCCGATATTGGCATGCATAACTTTATCGAAGGCCTCATCAGGAATCTCCTGAGAGGGGCCGAAAAAGGGATTTAACGCTGCGTTGCACACCAGGATATCTACCTTGCCGAATTCAGAGCTTGCGGTTTTGGCAAGATTCTCGAGCTGCTCTTGGTAATTGATGTTGCAGGCCACGCCGATGGCTTCCAGCTCCTGCCCACGCAGCTCAGCCGCCACCTCTTCGCAGGCATCCTGATTCCTGCTCGAAATGACCACCTTTGCTCCCTGCTCCGCCATGCGATGGGCTATCGCCTTGCCGATACCTTTGGTGGAGCCAGTGATCAGGGCCACTTTTCCTTCCAGACTAAATAGACTCATTTGCTCTCCTGTGTGCTACTGCTTTGTACCGGGGAATACACCCTCTTTCCGCAATGATTTAAGACTGTGTCCAGGGTTTCACACCCTTGGATACGTTGGTACCACCATCCACCGGGATTACTGCACCATTGGTGTAGTTGCCAGCACGCGAGGAAAGATAAACGGCGATGCCAGCCATCTCTTCCGCCTGCCCAATGCGTCCTAGCGGGCAATCTGCCTCTATGTCTTCGAGGTAATGTTCGAAGATGTAATCGGTCATGCGCGACTCAAAGAATCCAGGAGCCACGGCATTCACCGTGATGTGCCTGGGCCCTAATTCAACTGCAAGTGCCCGGGTCAAATGATGCAATGCCGCCTTGCTGGCAGAATAGGCAAAAGTCGGAACTCGTTGCACCACTGGCACGTGCAGGCCATCCATCGAACCGATATTAATGACCCGCGCGGGGTCGGCTGCGCTAGCCGCCTTGCTCAATAGGGGTACGGTATCGCGCGTGAGGGAGAACACCGCGTTGAGGTTGGTGTCCATGACCTTGGCAAAGCCTTCATCCGGATAGTCCTCTAGCGGAGCGCCCCAGTTGGCTCCAGCATTGTTTAGCAGAATATTCAGCCCACCCAGATAGTCCTCCACTTTCGCCAATAACTTAGAACGGTCGTCAGCTTTGGTAACATCTGCAGCGAAAGCCTGACAATCGCCATACTGCGAAAGTTTTTTTAGCGCCATGTCGCACTTTTCCTGACGGCGGGAAGTGATTAGCACTTTGACACCGTTTTGCAGATACGCCTTTGCCATGATCAGACCGAGCCCTGAGGATCCACCGGTTACCAGGGCCGTCTTCCCTTTTAAATTAAACAGCTTGCTAGCGCTGAAGTCTGGATTGGTTTCACTCATTTCTTATTACCCGGCAGCAGAGCCTGAATACCCTGCCTGAAAGATTGCGATAACACTGGCGCCACATGCTGTTTTGCCCGCCAACATAACAAACCAGTCTAACTCAAATTGCTTGGGACTGACAGGCACCCGCTTCTCTTTGAACGGCCCAGAAAAGACGAAAAAGAGTGCAAAAAAATCCCCCGACACTAGCGTGAGGAGGGATTAGCGAGGCAGACCCCGAGTCAAGGAGTGCTGCGTTAATTCAGAACCCGTCGGTCGCTCACATGACTTCGGGATCTTCCCCAGATCGGGTGGTTTGGAATTCTTCAAAATCCCCGATATTGAGATCGAAAAAAGGGTTTTCAAAATCCAGCAAGCGAGCCTCCCGACCCGTGATTGCGCCTTCTGCGACCACCACCAACAAATAGGCGGTTAGGGTCGTAAGCAACAGCACATAGCGGTTACTCAGGATAGTCTTAATGAGTTGGTTCACCGGCATGACTCCTCTTTCTACGCCGCTTGTTGCAATACGGCTTGTTGCAATGCCACTTGTTGACCTAAAGTTCTGACCCAGAATTCCAATCCAACTTTGTGATTAATCTTTTAGCACTGATATTCTCGTCGTTCTAAGCTTTTTGCTGTCCGTTAATCGATAAATCGACGCATGGAAATGGCGCCTGAAATGAGAATGGAACCCACCACAACGCCAAACAGCATGTCGTAGCTGAACAGTCGCTCAACGACATCGGTAAATTCAAAAAACATATACTGTTGCGGGTTTGAGCGACTCTCAACCCAGTTCGCGAGATACTGCGAACCAAACACAAAATCCTCAAGGAAACCCAGCAAGATAAATACACCCACCGCCCAAAGAATCGGTGTCTTGCGCGCGAATGCGGAAAACAGCAGCAACCAACCAATCGAAGGCAGTGACCAAAGTGCTGTTGTTATCGCAGACAGGTAGATTAGCAGCAGGCTAAGCACCGACGCCATAAACATATAGCCCAGTCCAGCTACCTGCACGTTATAGGTCAGGCCGAGCGCGACCAGCATGGCAACAGCGAGCAGATGAAGGACAAACAGAATAGCCACATAGAATACTGGTGCGATTGCACAGATAGTCACGACTTTGGAGATCACTGTCTGCAGATTCGATACGGGCATGGACTGCCAGAACAACACGCTAGCGTCCTTGCGGTCCTGGTACAGACTATTGATCAGATAGATAATTGCACAGATATAAAGTGTGACGATAAACGGCACGGCAGGCAGCAGGAAAACCGGCGCCATTTGCAGCGGCGACAAACCATCAAACAGCACCGACAGATACTCTATACCGGTAGCTATCTCTGCACTCGGTACAAAAGATACAACCCAGATAGAAAATACGAAAAAAATAACAGCCAGCAGGGCCGGCGTACTGATGAACAGGTTCCGGTTTTCTATGATTTCACGCTTGAGCAGCGCGCCAAATTGCCCGAACTGATTAACCACCATGATGATCTTCCTTCATCTTCGCCACGAACAGATCGGCCACTGTTGGCGTTAGAACTTCGCCGAGTGGTTCCAGATGCTGTAGAGGCACATCTTCAAACATATAGGTCTTCCTACCCAGAAGCTCGCGGGTATAAATTGGTTCCAGCGTATCGGCGGCAGTCAACTTGTCAGGATCCACTACCACCTCGAAATAGCGATCTGCCAAATTATTCATGCTGGAATCCAGCGTGATGCGCCCGTTTTTGATAAATACCAGATGTGACAGCAACGTTTCGATTTCTTCTACCTGGTGGGTGCTGATAATGATGGTGCGGTCACCGTCGTAGTACTCATTTAACAAGCGGTCATAGAACTCCTTGCGGTAGATAATATCCAGGCCCAAGGTCGGTTCATCTAGCACCAGCAGCCTCACATCAATCGCCATGACAATTGCAAGATGGAGTTGAGTTACCATCCCCTTGGACAAATCCTTAATACGTTTGTTGGAGGGAATCTCAGTGGTACTGAGAAACTTCTCGGCTCGCTCACGGACGAACTTGGGATGCACCGCTGACACAAATTCCAGCACCTGAGCGACCTTGAGCCACTTTGGCAGAATTCCCACATCCGCTATAAAGCACACCTCTTCCATCAGTTTGTGCCGCGCGCTGCGGGGATCACGGCCAGCAACTTCCAATTCTCCCTCAACATCACACAGACCGACCAGCGCCTTCATAGTCGTGGTTTTACCCGCGCCATTTGGGCCAATCAATCCACTGATTGAACCGCTTGGAATGGAAAGGTCAACACCATCCAGCGCAGTGAAATCACCGTAGCGCTTAACGAGAAACCTGGCTTCCACAATATTAGTCATCAATCAGCCCCATTATTCTGGCCCGGTTCATCCGATGCGCTGTCAAGGAGCTCATGAATCTCGAGCCCCAGCCTTTCAATTTTGCCAGCGATATGGGGCCACTCTTCCTGTAAAAATTTAGATTTTTCATCTTGAGTCAATTTTTCCTTTGCGCCGGTTAAGACAAACATCCCCAGCCCGCGTCGTTTTTCAACCAGTGCTTCATCTACCAAAAGCTGAATCGCTTTGGACACGGTAACCGGGTTTATCCTCTGTTCGCTGGAAATTTGTCGGACAGATGGCAACGCATCTCCCTCATTCAGTACGCCATCAATAATCAGTTCCACCAATCGATCGCGGAGCTGCAGATAGATGGGTTCTTTGTTGTTCCAGCTAATATCCAAGTTAAATCTCTTATACCAGCCGTTATGCTGATGTAGTGTTATACATAACTATAACACTATATCGGCAAACAACAAGCATGATTCTGCTAAAATTTTAGCTTCTTGATTTTTATGAATTTACTTGCGTTGTGCTGGTGCGAGTCAACGCTGGCGGGATACAAGCACCGTATTACTAGCAAGCAATGAGTCGATTTCAGTTTCATTGAAACCGAATTCGGCCAGGATTTCCTGGCTGTGGGCGCCGAACTTCGGCGGCAGGTGCCGCAAGGCCCCCGGGGTTCGAGATAACTTGATCGGTGTGCCGGCCATCTTGTACCAGTCTTTTTCGATACTCATCTCGCGATGATGGGTATGGGGATGGTCCACGACCTGTTGCGTGTTGTGAATGGGGCCCGCAGCGAGCCCAGCCTCGGCAAGACGCACCCCAATTTCTTCGCCATCAATCTTCATGAGAGCCGATTCGATTTCGGCCTTGAGATCATCGCGATTTTCCACCCGGTCGATGTTATTGGCGAAGCGAGGGTCATCCATCAGCTCCGGCCGACTGATTTCCTGACAGAGTTTGCCCCAGGCCCGGTTATTCCCTGCCCCAATAAAAATGTCTATGGTTCTGGTGCGAAACGTATCATAGGGAGAGATATTCGGATGGGCGTTGCCAGTAGGTCCGGGGATCTTGCCAGAGAAATTATAATTGGAGATATGGGGATGCATGAGAGAGACCGCGCAGTCGTATAGCGTCATGTCCAGATACTGACCTTCCCCGGAGTGCTCCCGCTCAAGCAGCGCCATCAATATGGCAACCGTGGTATAGAGACCAGTACCCATGTCTACTGCGGCCAAGCCCAATCGAGTAGGGTTACTGCCCTCCTCACCATTGATACTGAACCAACCCGCCATGGCCTGAATGATGGCGTCGTAACCGGGAAACCCGCCCCAGGGACCATCGCTACCAAAGCCGCTAATGCGACAGTGAATCAGTTTAGGGAATCGTTTTTTAAGGGTTTCCTCATAGCCGATGCCCCAGTTTTCCATGGTGCCAGGCTTATAGTTTTCCAGCAGCACGTCTGCATTTTTCAGCAGCCGCATCAACACTTCCCTGCCCTCTGGTTTCGAAAGGTCTAGCCCCATTGAGCGCTTGTTCCTGTTTACCCCGATGTAATAGGCCGAGTCATCGTCGTGAAAGGGAGGTCCCCAATCGCGGGTTTCGTCGCCCCGGGGTGGCTCAATCTTGATAACCTCGGCGCCGTGGTCGCCTAGAATTTGCGAACAATATGGCCCACCGAGCACACGACTCAAATCAATTACAAGCTTGCCCTCAAGGGCGGATTTAACATTTCGGTCTAGCACAAATCACCAAATTGGCTCGTAGCCATTACATGCGTATTTATTGGGCGGTGAGAATAATCCAGCGTCTAAGCCTATTCAAGCCGAATCAGCTTTTACCTGCCGATTGCCGTGCACAAAAAAGACGACTCGGAACTACCGAGTCGCCTCTGATTAATAGCTTTTTCTAGATTTTGCCGAGCCCAGAATGGACTATTGAAACTCGGACAGCACGTCACTGGCGATAACTTCGCGCCCCATGATGGTTTCAAGGTCCTTAAGTGCCTCTAGCTGTATCTGTCGCACTCGTTCTCGCGTGAGACCGATTTCCTTGCCAACGTTCTCGAGGGTATCACTGTCAAAACCATTCAGACCGAAGCGACGGGACAGCACTTCCTGCTGCTTCTCACTCAACTCGTGCATCCATCTTTCGATGCAATGATGTTATTCAGACGACTGGAACAAATACCCTGGGTTTTGCGCGTTTTTGTCGGCAATGAAGTCGACTACAGGACGCTCAGAGTCACCCGACAAGGGCGCATCAGCAGAAGTCGCCTTCTCATTGAGCACCATGACCTTCTTGACGTCTTTGACCGGCTTCTCCACCAGCGCTGCGATCTCTTCAAGCGTTGGCTCCTTCGCCATCTTTGAAGACAACTCGCGCTCAGCGCGCAGATAGGTATTAAGTTCCTTCACGACATGCACGGGCAAGCGAATAGTGCGAGTCTGATTCATCAAACCCCGCTCAATATTCTGACGAATCCACCAGGTTGCATAGGTAGAGAATCGGAAGCCTTTTTAAGGATCGAATTTTTCTACTGCGTGCATGAGCCCAAGGTTGCCCTCTTCAATCAGGTCCAGTAGTGAGAGACCCCGATTTATGTAGCGACGGGCAATCTTTACTACTAGGCGGAGATTACTTTCGATCATACGCTTGCGGCTGGCTTCATTGCCCCGCAGGGCTGTGCGTGCGAAGAAGACTTCTTCTTCAGCGCTTAGCAGTGGGGTACAACCAATTTCTTTAAGTTAGAGCTGGGTCGCGTCTACCGTTGCATCAACGTATGGGGACTTGGAAGGCTGAGTGCTTTTGGCATTTATCAGCGCGGCTGAGCTTGGCGACTTTGCTTGTGACTTTGAACTTGCAGTTTCTGCAGACGGTGGAGGTACCAGGTGTGCGGCACTGCGTTCAGAATTTACGCTTTCTTGTGTTGGATGCAAGCTGTCATCAATCACTGCCATACCCCTTCCTTGGTATTTTCTGCAGCGAACCCTTAGCAAGATGCCCCGGCCAAAGCTGCAATGATTTCCATGGCCGTTCTCAGAGGGGTTGTCAAAACTTCGGTAAAGCACCGAAAGATCGAAAATCAAGAGACGTCTGAAAACTTTGCCCAATCGCTAGACCCGCTGGTTTAATCTTTCCGTGTTAATGCTTCCGCAGGTCCAGAAATTTTTGTTCCTTCTTATTCTATTGTTATTGAAAGTTAGTATAGATCAGCCTGCAAATTTTGCTAATGAAAGTGCCACAAAGTTGACAAGTTTTTGTATTTTTTGGATCCAGTGCTGTAAATATCAAAATATTGTATTGCCAGCGATATTCCCGCCTATAAAATGATTAAAAAATAGACATTCCCGAAACCTCAGTCCCGGCAATTTTCATCAAAAGCCTGTTCAGCTTACGCCCAGGGTTAAAAAACTCCGCAACCATAATTGGTTTACTGGCGGTAAAAAACATACTGCGCCTGCCCCAGTATCCAGCTGACGACTCCGCGAGTTGAAACGATTCGCGCCGCAGATCTGCTTGTTTGAAAAGGAAGGCGCCCAGTGGCTCCACACCTAATCTGGGAATTTCTGCCAGTGGTGAGCTCAACGAATGCTCTGGTAGCAGACTATGGGCCAGCACTACCGGCTCATTGTCCGAAAGCAAGACCGTTTTCCGTGACCAGAACCTGTGTGCTGATGACACCGGCCCAAAGGTCTTTCGCAACACGCTCGATGCGAGGGTCTGCCAACCCTCCTGCTTCAACTCAACCAGAAAACTGTGGTCACTTATCTCAATAAGATGCTGAGTCAGCGAGTCTGGATCTGAGAGTAACGCGATTTGCTCTGGGTCCAAGCTAGGGGGGGCAACTCCAGCATCAAACCAACGTAGGTCAGGGTCAGCGATATCGATTTCGTTGGAGGGTGAATTCATTGCTTAAAACAGAAAAGCCGGCAATTCTATGCTGGCATATATGAGTGAGGGAGAGATCAGTTTAAGCGAGAGGCTGATTCGACGCGCCAGAATCGTGAGTCGAACCGGAGCTCTGCTGACCTCTGCGTGAGCTTATCCTTCGCTGATTAGCGTGGGCGATAGTTCTGCAGGGTCTGAATAATGACCGTGATCACACGGCGGTTTTCGGCTCGGCCTGCAGCCGTATCGTTACTGGCGATCGGCTGGCTTTCACCGAAACCCCGAGCGGAAACGCGGCCCGCGCCAACATCAAATCGATCAATCATGACCGCCCGCACCGCATCTGCGCGACGTTGAGACAGGTCTTCGTTGTAAGCTTCAGCACCTCGACTGTCAGTATGACCCTCCAGAGTAATCACAACGTCAGGGTACTGCGCCATGAAATCTGCCACTTCTTCGATCTCATTGAAATACTCCGCCTTCACCTCATCGCGATCGAAATCAAAGTTTACCAGCAGCTCGACCCGGGCAATTTCCTCGACCGGAATCGGACATCCCGAGCTGTCGACGGCATAGCTGCGCGGCGTGTTGGAGCAATCATCATCTGAATCTGGCACCCCATCCCGATCGCTGTCAGCTGGCTCTGAGCGAGGCGCAGCAGCGGCGGCAGCAGCTGTTTCCGCGGGACGACTCCTGGAGCCGAAGTCGATATAGTAGATCAGACTGGTGTCGAGCCCGAGGTCAAAATCCTCATGGTCACGACCCAGATTTTCGAACGCTCGCACAGCCGTGCGCCATTCGAGATTTTGGCTCAGCTGCAGGCGCAGCCCGCCGCCAACATTCATCAGGGTATCGTTTTCGCCGTTGAAATTTGTGTTGCCGATGCCGCCAACCACAAATGGCTGCCAATCGCCGCCAAGCAAACCGCCCACGTTGTAGAATAAATCCACGCGGTAGTGATCGAGGTCGACTTCATTACCGGCATTATTATCAGGATCCAGGTCGAACCCGGCAACTTCAAGGGCCCAGCGTTCAGCAATCTGCAAACCTACGCCAGCTGAAAAACCCCAATCGTTCCCAAGACCGGTTTCTTCATCAAAGTCCATCCACTGCGCTCCAGGCGCAACGTAGAGCTGGCCGAGTTCGGCCGCTGATGCTGTGCTAGTGCAGACAAGCACAAACACTGCCGGAATTAGGCCGAATAGCCTGGTTATTGCTAAACTTTCAGTCATTTTTGAACCCTGTATGATTCAGTTCAGGACTTGCCAAATCCTCGAGAACTGTGAGAATTTTCATTTCTCGCCGCTCCCTTGCAGCTGGGCGCGTAGTATACGCGCTAATTCATGGTTCAGAAACACAATATCACTGTGATCCGTCGTCATGGCGAGGGTGCGCTGAGTCCTTTAAAATAGTAACTCTTTCACGTCGATGCCGGCCTTCCCCGGTCCGGCATAACCCGTTGGCCCATTGGCAGGAGTTCATTTGTGCAAGCCTGGCGCGCAGAACTTAAGCGGCATTTATTGATATTAGCAGCAGTTTCCCTGGCGGGCTTCGCCACAGGCAAATTGGTGCTGGCATGGCTGCTGCTGTTTGTCAGTTACGCGGTCTTTAATTTCTATCAGCTGCTCCGACTGACGAAATGGTTGGCCAAAGACCATTCTTCCAACAAATCTCCACCTCCTGAAAGCTTCGGTCTCTGGGGCGGCATTTTTGATGGCATCTATCGCCTCCAGAAACAGGAGCGACGTGCCAGTGCCTATCTCGAAAACATAGTCAACAAGGCACAGGAGTCCTCGGCGGCGCTGGAAATAGCGGTAATCATGATCGATCGGCAGAACAACCTGGATTGGTGGAACCAGGCCAGCGAATCGCTTCTAGGTTTGCGTTATCCGCAGGATCGACGCCAGCCTGTAACCAACCTGATTCGCGATCCTCGTTTCTCCGAATACTTCAGCGGCAATACCTATGATGAACCACTAAAACTCAATGCCCCAAGGGACAGCGGCAGAGTCCTGGAGTTTCAAATCGCGCTGTTCGGCAAGAACGAGAGACTCATGATCGCTCGCGACATCACTCAGCTCCACCGTTTGGAACTCATGCGAAAAGATTTCGTGGGCAACGTGTCACATGAACTCGGCACGCCAATCACGGTAATCAAGGGCTACCTCGAAGCCATCATGGATAACATGCAAGACCTTGATGACAAATGGCGAAAGCCGATCAAACAAATGCACCAACAGTCATCCCGCATGGAAAATATCGTTAAGGATCTGCTGCTGTTGTCCTCTCTGGAAACCAAGACCCGCCCGCGCCCTCAAGATTCATTCAGCCTGTTGCAACTGCTCTCAGAGATTCGCAATGACACCCAGCAGATCTTTGCCAAAAAATCCCACGATTTCAGGCTGGACTGTAACGAAGAGCTACAGTTTTTGGGCGAACGTGGTGAACTCTACTCGGCAATATCCAACCTGGTCACCAACGCCGCCAAATACACGGCGGCTGAAAGCACTATCATGGTGTCTGCACAGAATAGCGAAGCAGGACTAGATATCGTGATACGCGACAATGGTATCGGCATCGAATCTCAACATCTGCCACGCCTGACTGAGCGGTTTTATCGGGTAGACGTCAGCCGCTCATCGGAAACCGGTGGCACCGGTTTGGGGCTGGCTATCGTCAAACACATTGTCGGGCGCCACGATGGCGAGTTGAACATCGAGTCAGAGGTAGGCAAAGGCAGCAGCTTTATATGCCACTTCCCCCCCAACAGGGTAAAGCTCGAAGCACCCACTGCCGCGAGCTTGGAGCCACCAGCTCCTGCCACCACCGCCTGATCTACCCAATTACCTGCCAAACCAGGCGTCATAATGCCCGCCCCTGGCAAGGCCAGCTGCTTGGGCCGAGGGATTTGTGATATGCTCAGACCCCCTAAAGAAACGGGCAGCGATAAGATAATAAACTCCGCTGTCAGCAGTCCCCTGGAAAAGGACAAATAAACAGCAGAATCAAACAATCCCATGGACCAGTTAGAAAGCCAGCCCGGCACTTTAGTCATTCAGGACAGTCAGCCTGGGGTGAACGACGCCAGCGCTGATCGGCCAGCACCCAGCATTTCAATCCTGGGACAGGATCCGGAGTCCATCGACCTGGAGAGCCACGACTATTACGAGAACCGTGAGCTATCCCATTTGAAATTCAATCTCAGGGTTCTGGAGCAGGCTAAAAACTCTGACATCCCGCTCCTAGAACGCCTGACGTTCCTGCTTATCTTCAGTTCCAATCTGGACGAATTCTTCGAAATCAGGGTATCTGGACTCAAGAAGCAGCTGGACTTTGGCCGCCAGCGACCAGGGCCCGATGGCAAATATCCTGAGACTATTCTCAAGACCATTCACAGCGAGGTAAGGGAAGCTCTAAACGAACAGTACCGAATACTCAATGAAGAACTGTTTCCCTCCCTGGCAGCACAAAATATTCACTTTCTGCAGCGATCCGATTGGGACGAGAAACTGACCACCTGGGCCAGAGGCTACTTTTTTGACGAAGTCCTTCCGGTTATCAGCCCGCTCGGCCTTGACCCGGCTCACCCATTTCCCAGGCTGGTCAACAAGAGCCTGAATTTCATACTTTCACTGGAAGGCAAAGATGCCTTCGGTCGTGATAGTGGTCTCGCCATTGTGCCTGCACCGCGCTCACTACCGCGCCTAATCAAGGTGCCAAGTGAAATCATTCCGGACGGCGACAACTTTATTTTCCTGTCCTCGGTGGTTCACGCCCACGTCGATGAGTTTTTCCCCGGCATGCGAGTAAAAGAATGCCACCAGTTCCGGGTAACAAGAAACTCTGATCTGGAAATGTCCAATGTCGAAGTTGAGGATGTTGCCAGCGCAGTGCAGGGAGAGCTTCTATCCCGACGCTTCGGCGCAGCCACCAAGCTGGAAGTCAGTCTGGCCTGCCCCAAGAACCTTTCAGATTTTCTGCTGGAGCGGTTCAATCTCTCTGAAGAAGAACTGTTCCAGTTAGATGGACCAGTAAATTTGCAGCGCTTGACGGCAATGCTGGGTATGGTTGAACGACCTGAGTTACGCTTCCCTAAATTTTCTCCGGGTTATCCGCAAGCCCTCGAAGAAGGTTCAGATATATTTGCAGCCGTGGATAGAGAAGATCAACTGTTACTGCATCCTTATCAGTCTTTTATTCCAATTATTGATTGGGTCAGACAGGCGGCCAAAGATCCCACTGTACTCTCGATCAAGCAGACCCTCTATCGCACTAATGAAAGCTCTGAATTGGTGGAGGCCCTGGCAGAGGCGGCTCGCAATGGCAAAGAAGTTACTGTCGTAATTGAGCTGCGTGCGCGTTTCGATGAGGAAGACAATATTAATTTTGCCAGCATCCTGCAGGAAGCTGGCGCAGTCGTCGTCTATGGCGTACTTGGCTATAAGACGCACGCCAAGATGTTGTTATTTGTAAGACGAGTCGGCAAGGAATTGCGTCGCTATGCACATCTTGGAACCGGTAATTATCATCGCAAGACTTCTCTGGTCTATACCGACTACGGCTTGTTGACAGCTGACAAGACGGTCTGTGCAGACGTCCATAAAGTCTTCCAGCAGATCACCGGCATGGGTAAGAAAATTCATCCAAAGCTGCTGATCCACGCACCTTTCAACCTGCGCAAGTCCACCATAAAAATGATTGAACTGGAGGCAGATGCCGCCCGCGCAGGCAAGCCCTCGAGAATCATAGCCAAACTCAACTCCCTCACAGATGTTGCTGTTATTAAGGCGCTCTTTAGCGCCTCGATAGCGGGTGTCCAGATTGACCTGATAATTCGCGGTATCTGCTGTCTAAAGCCTGGCCTTCCAGGAGTAAGCGAGAACATTCGTGTAATCTCAGTGGTTGGGCGGTTCCTTGAACATTCCCGAGTTTACTATTTCCAAAACAGTCAGCCGCAGCTCTACTGCAGCAGCGCTGACTGGATGGAGCGAAACCTGTCCCATCGAATCGAAGTGTGTTTTCCGATTCTCAAGAAGAAGCACAGCAGTCGCATCCTCTCGGATTTGGAAGCTTACCTTGATGACGAAGTGCAGAGTTGGGAGATGCGAGCAGATGGCTACTACGAGAGACTCACGCCTCAAGGCAGCTCACAGCCTGGCGTACAGAC
>DLPV01000021.1:0-7455 GCA_002477465.1 Gammaproteobacteria bacterium UBA7449
GCTGATTGCCCCTGATGCTGGCGCGGAGCCTGGACTCCGCGTCACGTAATCTGGCCACAGCACACCTAACGTATATTTAGATCGTGACATCTTTTTTTTTCCAAGTAACGCTAGCACTTTCTGCAGCGCCGCACCTATGACATTGGCGCGGCTGACTGAACGTAATAAGCTGGACACACGGTCAGCCATTCCATACACAGTATTTCAGTCGAGCGACAATTTATGAGTAAATCAGCCAGGCAGTCTTTTCGAGCAGCACGGGCCACGCTGGCATTGAGTGCGCTATTTGTCAGCTTGATGAGTACAAGCAGTTTTGCACAGCAGTCCGAAATTCGGGATGTCGAAGACTCGATCATTAAAATCTACACGACCCAGGCTGCTCCTGATTACTTTACACCCTGGCGCTTACTAACTCCGCGACAGAGCAGTGGCTCGGGTTCTGTGATAGACGGTAACCGGGTTCTCACCAACGCCCACGTTGTAGCCAATGCAAGCTATGTTCAGGCGCAGAAGCACAATGACCCGCGTCGCTATCTGGCCCGTGTCACCTTCATTTCCCATGAAGCAGACCTGGCGCTAATCACCGTAGATGAGCCCGGCTTTTTCAGTGACCTGAAGGCTCTCAGCATTGGTGACTTGCCCGAACCACTGCAGGAAGTGTCCGTCTACGGCTACCCGATAGGCGGCAAAACCCTCAGCATTACCAAGGGCATCCTGTCTCGCGTTGAGCAACAGGTGTATGCCCACGCAGGTGCTTACTTGCTGGCCGGTCAAATTGACGCTGCTATAAACCCGGGTAATAGCGGCGGCCCGGTCATCGTAGACAGAGAAATCGTTGGCGTCGTCATGCAGGCAAACGCAGGGGGTCGAGCCGAAAATCTTGGATATTTCGTGCCCCCAAGTATTGTGCAGCATGTCTTGAAAGATAGTGAAGACCAGCAGCTGGATGGCTTTCCGGATCTAGGTTTCCGCACGCAGACTCTGGACAGCCCTGCGGCAAAGGCCGCCTATGGCCTGGAAAAGGAAGAGAACGGCGTGCTGATTATCAAGGTGTTTGAAGACTCGCCGGCCGATGGCATTCTGCAGGAAAACGATGTCATCCTAAAAATCGATGAATTCGATATCGCCGACGACGGCACTATCCAACTCACAGAGGATCTACTCACCGACTACAAGCATGCTATCGATATGCATCACATCGGTGAATCCATTGATATTACCTATTCGCGTGGTGGAGTTGAGAAAACCGTAGATATGAAAGCGAAAATCCCCATGGCGAATCATAGCCTCGTGCGCGGCGAACAGTTCGACAAGGCGCCCGAATACTACATCTATGGCGGTGTGCTGTTTGTGCCGCTCAACATGAACCTGATCAAGCGCTGGGGTAATGATTGGGGCAGATCTGCACCGGTGAGTCTATTGCAGGCACGCAACGAGTGGGCTTCTCCCGACCGTCGGGAACTGGTTGTAGCACTGCAGGTGCTTGCAGCTGACGTTAACCTGGGTTACCACGATTGGCGCAACTGGGTTGTAGAATTCGTAAATGATGAGCCAATCCGCGATTTTGCGCATTTTGCTGACATGCTGCAGTCCAATGCTGAAGAAAATATTGTATTCGAAAATAGCAATGGCTATCAGATGGTGATTAATCACCAAGAGGCATTGGACTCTGAACAAGCAGTGCTAAGCCAGTACCGCATTCCATCAGCCTATTCCACTGGCTTGATAAACCGGGCTGACTGAGAAGTCTATTTGTCTGTTCGGGTTGTGAAGAAATTCATCGCCCTGTTTCAGCCGTGCTAGAATCCGCTCTAGATCAACCCAGTAAGCTGCACTCTGCTTTTGACTTCAATTCCTAGCACCCTCATCGCCGCCGCCCTGGTCAATAACCTTGCCCTGGTGCACTTGGTCGGCGTGTCCTCGCTGTTGGCTTACTCCGCACGGCTGAAAGCCGCCGGCGAATTGGCTGTTTTGAGTTTCATTTCCCTCTCGCTGTCTGGCGTCATCAATCTGCTGCTATACCGGTGGCTATTACAACCATTCGGGCTGGACGCACTTAGCCTGCTCAGTTTCACTGCGGTTAGTGCGACACTGGTAAGCTTTGGCCTACCTCTCCTCCATGCGAATTTCCCGCTGACGGCGCGCAGGCAGCTGCTAGCCACTTTACTGCTCAGCGCTAACAGCGCCGTCATTGGCCTTAGCCTGCTGAACACGGAGAGCCTGCGCAGTACTGCTGATCTGCTGATTTACTGCATCGGTGCCGCGCTTGGGTTTTCGCTCTGCCTACTGGCCTTCGCCGCCTTACGCCAGCGCATTGATAGTTGCGACGCACCGCGCGCATTTCGTCGCTCACCCTTGTATCTCATCAGCGCCGGCATTGCCGCTATGGCAATGCTGGGCTTTGCCGGTTTAATCTAGCCCATGCTGCCTTTGACAGATCAACCATTAGCAACGGGTCTGGTTTGGGCACTTGCACTTGGCTGCCTGTTTTGGACCACCAGAAGATTCTGGCGCTGGTTGAACCTTGAGCGACAGCAGCAGCGCTCACTCGTTGACCTTGTTAACCGCGAATTACCTCAGACCCAATGCGGCCAATGTGGATTCGCAGGCTGCCGACCCTACGCCCGTGCGATAGCCCAGGGCCAGGCAATCAACAAGTGTCCTCCGGGAGGCGAACAAACCATCGCCCGTCTCAGTGAATTACTGCAGGAACTGGCTGAACCCCTTGATCCTGGCCATGGTCAGAGCCAGCCGCCTCTGATCGCCGTGATTCGCGAAGCTGAGTGTATCGGCTGCACCAAGTGCATACAGGCCTGCCCCGTCGACGCCATTCTGGGTGGACCCAAATTCATGCATACAGTGATTGCAGCTGAGTGTACGGGTTGTGACCTCTGCGTCGAACCTTGCCCGGTAGACTGCATCGACCTGGTCCCACTTCGGCAAACACCTCGACAGTGGCGGACTCCCGCGCCGGTCGCTCAAGCTGGCCTTTCGGCAACGGCAACAACAAGCGAGCAGCGTGCCTGGTGATTAGCAATTTGATTCAGCGTATTAGCGCATTACGTCACGCCTCTTTCAAAGGTGGCATACGACCCGCTCCCCATAAGCAGCGCACCTTGGTATCGCGCATCATGCCTATGCCGCCACCTGAGTACCTGCTGCTCTCCTTGTCTGAATATAAAGAAGAACACCTGTCCCCTGTAGTAAAAGAAGGCGATCAGGTTCTTAAGTTTCAAATCATAGCTCAGCATCACAGCCGCAAAGAGCTGCTTCTACACGCACCGACATCCGGCACGATTGAACAAATCGGCACGAATCATATTCGATTGACCTGTGATGGCCAGGATACAGAGGTTTCCCAACAGTCCCAGCAAAAAGCCAAGATGCATTCTCCTGCGTCGCTGATCGATTGCATCGCTAAGGCTGGCATCATGGGGCTTGGTGGTGCTGGATTCAGCACGGCCGCCAAGCTTAGGCTTGCAGCCGGGGCTGAAGTTGAGATTCTTATTATCAATGCAGCCGAATGCGAACCCTATATTTGCTGTGATGAAGCGCTACTTCGGGAAAAGGCCCAGGAAGTCATTCGTGGCGCCGAATACTTAATGCTCGCCAGCGGTGCCCGCTCCTGTCTTATTGCTATCGAATCCGACAAAACAGACGCGATAGCTGCCGTTCGGAAATTTCTGGGTGATAGCCCGGTACAGCTAAAACTCCTCGCCAGCAAATACCCAGCAGGTGACGAGAGAGTCATCATCAAGTCCACCACTGGCAAAGAGGTCCCAGACCAGCTGCGCCCAGCCGATGTCGGCATTGTGGTGCAAAACGCCGGGACCGCTCGCGCTGTTTTTGAGGCGGTGACCTACGGCCAGCCCTGCATCAGTAGAGTCGTAACGGTGGCTGGCTCGCCGCTGCAGACGCCGAAGAATTTCTATGCCTTGATTGGAACTCCCCTCTCCCACCTGTTCGAGCTTTGCGGACTCGCGGACAACGCCAAGCACATCATTCTCGGTGGCTCCCTGATGGGACGCTATGCCGAAGAAGAACAGCCGTCGGTGAAGAAAACCACAAACTGCATCGTTGCCACAGATTCAGAGAACTTTCCACAGCCAATGCCCGAACGTGCCTGCATCCGCTGCGGGTATTGTGCAGAAGCCTGCCCGGTTGGTTTGTTACCACAACAGCTATTGCACTTTAGCCGGTCACAGGATCAGCAAGAATTGCGCGACCATGGGCTCATGAACTGCATTGAATGCGGTGCCTGTGCTTATGTCTGTCCAAGCAACATCCCCCTAGTTCAACACTATCGATGCAGCAAGGAGGACATACATCTGCTTGAGCGGAACCAGGCACAAAGCCAACACTGGCAGGCGCGCTATCAACACTATCAATACCGTCAGAAGAAACTGGCAGACGCCAACAATCGAAAGAAAACGCGCGCCAAAGCCGCCGACCTCGCGGCTGCGCCCGATTTTTCCAGAGCGTCAGCCATAATGGAGATTGCAGCAGCCGTAGCTCGAGTTAAAGCGAAGAAGCAAAGGGAGAACGATTGATCATGTCTTCCATCAGCTCCCCCATGCAGTTTGCTGCGCGTCAAACGGCCACAATTATGCAGCAGGTGTTATTAGCAGCGACACCGTCAATTCTCATCTCCACCTGGTTCTTTGGCTATGGCCTCATAATCAATCTGCTGGTTTCCAGCGTGCTCGCTTTGGCTTTTGAAGCACTCGCGCTGAAGGCAAGAGGACTGCCGATCAAGTATCACCTCGCGGACAGCAGTGTGTTGGTGACAGCTCTGCTGTTTGCCGTGGCTGTGCCGCCGGGCTCGCCCTGGTGGTTGCTGGGCATGGGCATCGGCTTTGCCGTCGCCCTGGGAAAACATGTCTATGGCGGTCTCGGGCATAACGTTTTCAATCCAGCCATGGCTGGCTATCTGTTTCTGCTGCTGGCGTTTCCTTTGGAAATGACTACCTGGTACCTTTCCGAGGCGGCTCTGAACTTGGGTTCGAGCGCATCGCCTTTGGGTCTGTCTGCCCTGTTGCAGAACTTACAGCTCACGTTCCCGTTTTTGGCGAACAGTCTTGATATTGATGGACTGGCGATGGCGACTCCGCTGATCGAATCCAAGATGTCGCTCCAGAGCGCCATCAACCGAGCGCTCGCGGAAGAGCTACCGGTCTTATCCCGCAGCGCTGAAACCGGTTGGGAGTGGATCAATATTGCCTACCTGGTGGGGGGGCTCTTTCTGTTGGCGCGTAGGGTCATTAGTTGGCACATACCCTTCTCAATTATTGCCACCGTGATTTGCTGGTCTGGCTTCTTTTACTCCGATGGCAGCAGTTCTGTTATGGGTACACCTTATCTGCACTTATTTGGTAGCGCCACGATGATTGGTGCATTTTTTATTGCCACCGACCCCGTCAGCGCAGCCACCAGCAACCCAGCAAAGATCGCTTACGGCATTATTATTGGCAGCAGCATATATGCTGTTCGGGTTTGGGGCAGCTACCTTGATTCAATCGCTATCGCGGTCTTGTTTGGAAACTTTTTCGCCCCCCTGCTGGACCATTTTTTCCGGCCAAGAATCTACGGTCAGGGCGCCGGACGCAAATTGCATAAACCAAAAGCGCCTGATAATCCGCTATCAACCCAGGAGGCCATGCATGAGCGAACTTGATCGCTTTGCAGAGTCATCAACCACTGTTTGGTCTAACAATCCTTCACTGGCTGGCTTGATGGGGCTGAGCCCGCTATTAGCGGTTAGCCAGACTACGGTTACAGGCAGCGCTCTCGCTGTTATCAATCTGCTGGTATGCCTGGCCTCAGCGCTAACCGTGCATGGGCTGCGGCGCTATATCACCTCCCGTCACCTGTACCTGTGGATAGTTATCATAATGGCAGGCTACACCTCGGTGATTAGCCAGTTGCTGCAAATTTGGTTCTACCCACTCTACCGGGAGCTTGGCATCTATACCTATCTCGTCGCCTGTAATTTTGCGCTGCTGGTGAAGATGCCTCGCTATCAGAAGGCTGCTACGGCCCTGCCCGTGCTGCTCGACGCCTGCAAGCTTGGTATCGCTCTTGGCGTCACCCTTTTTGGCTTCTCCCTGCTGCGCGAATTACTCATCAGCGGGGCAATCTTTGCCAATATGTCTCTATTGATCCCTGGTAACTTCGATGAAAGTGCTGCCGCAACGCAGTCAGACTGGCTAAAATTCGCTGCCTTACAACCCGGGGCCTTCATACTTCTCGGGCTTGTTGTAGCGGTTTGCAATGCGCTCGGCATCAGCAAACCCGAAGCCTATTATCGACGTGACGAACCGCCTATAGAGCGGGCCCGGGTTACAGGGCGACTGAAATCCAGCGAGCAGTAAGCAGGAAACTCATGAACAAGATCAAACGCACAGAGATATTCACTCGCTGGCGAGATGCCAATCCCAAGCCAACCACTGAGCTTCAATACAGCAATAGCTTTGAGTTGCTGATAGCAGTGATACTGTCGGCACAGGCCACCGATGTCAGCGTCAACAAGGCCACCGACAAACTCTATCCAGTAGCTAATACACCAGAGGCGATACTCGAACTAGGTGTCAATGGATTGAAGCAGTACATCAAGACCATCGGCCTCTTTAACAGTAAGGCCGAGAACGTCATCAAGACCTGCCGCATACTTATCGAAAAACACGACTCGCAGGTACCAGATAATCGAGAGGCACTTGAGGCCCTGCCGGGCGTGGGCCGCAAGACCGCGAACGTGGTGCTTAATACCGCATTCAGGCAGGTAGCGATGGCAGTAGACACACACATTTTTCGCGTCTCCAACCGAACCGGCATCGCCCCCGGCAAGAATGTGCTGGAAGTTGAAAGAAAGCTGCTCAAGTTCATTCCTGCAGAGTTCCTGCTTGACGCGCATCACTGGCTCATCCTGCATGGGCGCTATACCTGCATTGCCCGCAAGCCGCGCTGTTGCTCCTGCTTGATAGAAGATCTTTGCGAATACAACAAAAAGACTGAAACCTGAGCATTGCCAGGCATTGCTGTAGAAAGAACGCGACTATCCCTGTGCGCAGGAACGCCGGGATTTCGTTGGCGCCGAGCTTTCGCAGCGCTACCGGTCTGCGCGCTGCACCTCAGACCCTGCGACCTCCAGTGCCAGGCACACTGGATCAATAAGCGTAGGTGGCCAGGGCTTTCTTTGGTGTAATCGAAGAGATAGAGATTTCAGAGCATAAGTGCATTGAATTTCCCGGCCGGCGCGACGCAATCAACAGATAGGTCATTGCTTCAGAACTCGGCCGATTAATCAGCCGCGCTGAGTGGATCATGGGTCACCTGCGCCGACAGCTTTTCATCGGCATACTTCAGGTCCTGGATTGCGTCAAACATGACCAGCTTATCGATATTCGCAATTAAACTGGCACCTTCCGCCAACGGAAATACGACAAAGCTGACGACTCG
>DLPV01000021.1:7872-11937 GCA_002477465.1 Gammaproteobacteria bacterium UBA7449
GCCATTCAATGGCGAAGCTGCTGCAGCAGGATCTCAAGATCTGGCGCCTGCAGCGCCCTATTTCCGACCCTTCTGGGCGGCGATTCGCAAGCGCAGTGCATTGAGCTTGATAAATCCGGCTGCATCAGCCTGGTCATAAGCGCCGGCATCGTCTTCAAATGTCGCAATATCCTCATCAAATAGAGAGTCATCGGACTGTCGCCCTACCACGATTACATTGCCTTTGTAGAGCTTCAGTCGAACCGAGCCATTCACATACAGCTGAGAATAGTCGATGAGGGACTGTAGGGCCTGTCGCTCTGGCGACCACCAATAACCGTTGTACACCAGGCTGGCGTAGCGTGGCATGAGGTCATCCTTCAGATGCGCCAGTTCCCGATCCAGCGTTATTGATTCTATTGCGCGGTGGGCCCGTAACATCACGGTGCCGCCGGGGGTTTCGTAGCAACCTCGAGATTTCATACCAACGTAGCGATTCTCAACAATATCTGCCCGACCAATGCCGTTATCGCCAGCCACCTGGTTCAGCCGTGCCAACACTGCAGCCGCTGACAAACGCTCACCATCGATGGCCACGATGTCGCCGCGCTCATAGCTGAGCTCCAGATAAGTCGGCGTGTCAGGCGCAGTTTCTGGTGAAACCGTCCAAAGCCACATGGGTTCCTCAGGCTCTGCCGCCGGGTCTTCGAGCACATCCCCTTCGTAAGAGATGTGCAGCAGATTGGCATCCATGGAGTAAGGTGATTTCGTGCCGCGCTTTTTCTCCACCGGGATCCCGTGTTGCTGGCAGTAAGCGAGCAGCTTGTCGCGGGAATTAAGGTCCCACTCTCGCCACGGCGCAATAACCTGGATACCTGGGCTCAGAGCATAGGCCCCCAGTTCAAACCGGACCTGGTCGTTGCCTTTGCCAGTAGCGCCGTGAGAAATGGCGTCGGCACCAGTCTCCTCAGCAATTTCTACCAGGCGTTTGGCGATAAGCGGGCGCGCGATAGACGTGCCAAGCAGATATTCCCCCTCGTAGAGTGCATTGGCCCGAAACATCGGATAGACGTATTCTCTGACAAATTCTTCCCGCAAATCTTCAATGAAAATTTCCTTGATACCGATGGCCTCCGCCTTGGTCCGGGCGGGTTCTAACTCCTCACCCTGACCGATATCTGCGGTGAAGGTGACGACCTCGCAGTCGTAGGTTGATTGTAACCAGCAGGCAATGACTGATGTGTCCAGCCCGCCGGAATAGGCAAGTACGACTTTATTGATGTCGGACATGAATACGCTCCCAGGGAATAATGCCAAGCCAGCGCCAGCGGCTCGATGCAGGTAACAGAGGCTTAAAGGGAAAGTATTCTAGCATTCAGACTGAATTTAGACAGCGCCACTGGCCTAGTGCGAAGCGCTCTGGCGCAGGCAGGGTGTGGCTCAGGGTCTGCGCAGCATCACCATATTAACACGCCGCTTGCGGTCACATCGGCAGGATCCATATCTCCCACAAAGCGCAATCCGGGTGCTTCGATCTTCCCGGACCCGCGGAAATTGTTTTTGTCCTCACGACAGCCTATACCACCGCGGAGGCTGCCCTTGCTCGCAGCCCCTTGATTGCCGGCTTGCGGGATCCTGACAGGGTGATCCCGCTTAGCATCCCCACTATTAATTTTAGTAGACTAATTCAGCTCCATAGCGCTTTTCGATACAATTAGCTTGTTCATTAGCCCATCGACTCACTGGCACCTCACCCGCTTCAAGCAGGACTCATGACGACTAAGACCATAACGATTACCAAACCAGATGACTGGCACCTGCACTTGCGTGACGGCGAGATGCTTGGGACCACGGTGCCCCACACCGCCCGCAGCTTCAGCCGCGCCATCGTGATGCCGAACCTTAAACCCCCTGTTACGACTGTAGAGCAGGCATTGGCCTATCGACAGCGAATCCTCAATGCCTTGCCAACCGACACAAACTTTTCACCGTTAATGACGCTCTACCTGACAGATAATCTTGCTCAGGAAGAGTTAGTGCGCCTCTCTGAAGAGCCTGCTGTGGTGGCAGTGAAGTACTATCCAGCCGGTGCGACCACTAATTCCGACAGCGGCGTGAGCTCTATCGACAGAGTTATGCCAAGCCTGGAAGTCATGGCGAAGCGCGGCATCCCTCTGCTGATCCATGGCGAGGTCACTGACGGCGAAATCGATATCTTCGATCGTGAGCAGCGCTTCATCGATACGGTGCTGACACCCTTACGCGCCCAATTACCAGAACTAAAAGTCGTGCTGGAGCATATTACAACCGCAAATGCGGTGGAGTTTGTGTCGGAACAGAGCAGCAACGTTGCCGCCACTATTACGGTGCATCACCTTCTCTACAACCGCAATCACCTTCTGGCGGGAGGTGTCAGGCCTCACTTTTATTGTCTGCCGGTGCTTAAACGCAACTCACATCAGCTTGCCTTGATTGAGGCTGCGACCAGCGGCAACCCGAAGTTTTTCCTTGGCACCGACTCCGCCCCGCATCACAAGGGTGACAAAGAGGCCGCCTGCGGCTGTGCCGGCATCTATACTGCCCCAGGCGCTTTAGAGCTTTATGCTGAGGTGTTCGATCAGGCTGACGCGCTGGATCGGCTGGAGGGCTTCGCCAGTCTTTACGGGCCCCGTTTTTACGGATTACCTGTGAACACAGAGAAGATCAGTCTGGTGCGGGATTCCTGGCAGATGGAAGAATCCTTTCAATTCGGTAGCAATACCGTTATACCTGTCCGCGCGGGCGAAACCCTGCACTGGCGCCTTGCAGTCTAAAGCGAGTTCACGTGGAAAACAGCAGCATGCATGAAGCAGATCTTGAAACCGGCCTGACCCCGATGTTGGCGGATCGCTTCCGCACTTATCTACCGGTGGTTGTGGATATCGAAACCGGGGGATTCAATTCCGCCACCGATGCAATTCTGGAGATAGCCGCCGTGGTGTTGGCGATGAACGCGGATGGCTATCTTGAAATAGAGCAGAGCCAGTTTCACCGGGTTATCCCATTTGAAGGGGCTAACCTGGAAGAAGCGGCTCTTAAGTTTACCGGCATCGATCCGTTTCACCCCTTGCGAATCGCTCGCTCGGAAAAAGAAGTCTTTCAGTCCCTCTTCAAAATGATTCGGGATGCCATGAAGGCCCAACACTGTAAGCGGGCAATCCTGGTCGGGCACAATGCGCACTTCGACCATGGCTTTGTGCGCGCCGCCTCTGCGCGTCATAATCTAAAGCGCGACCCATTCCACCCGTTCTCAAGCTTTGACACCGCGAGTCTCAGTGGTCTAGCTTACGGGCAAACCGTACTCTCCCGAGCTTGCGCCGCCGCAGGTATTGAGTTTGATGAATCCGAAGCCCACTCAGCAAACTATGACGCCGAACGCACGGCGCAATTATTCTGCAAAATAGTGAATCGCTGGAAAGATCTGGGAGGGTGGCCGCCTTCGGCCTGAGGCAATGCAGGACCAGGCGTGATTTAGAGTACAAGCCCGGCTTACCGGGCTTGTAGTTCAGGAATTAATCAAGACTCGGCAGCAGACTCTTCGTCACCACCAGCCCGATCAACCAGCGGCTGCAGCTCGCCCTTTTCATACATCTCAGTGATGATGTCGCAGCCGCCAACCAGTTCGCCTTCGACAAATAGCTGCGGAAAAGTCGGCCAGTTGGAAACGCTGGGTAGAGTCGAACGAATTTCCGGATTGCTCAAAATATCCACGTAAGCAAAGCGTTTGCCGCAAGCCATCAGCACCTGGGTCGCCTGAGCAGAGAAACCGCACATTGGCTGTTCTGGATTTCCTTTCATATATAGCAGGATGCTATTGCCTTCGATTTGCTCTTTGATCGTATCTTCTATGCTCATGACTGACCTCAAGTAAGGGCGCAATTAATTAGTATGGGTTGTGCCGGACAGGATTTGCAAGCCGTGCAGCTTACGCCACAATATCGTCGAGCTAACCGATCGAACGTGGGGCGCAAGTTTACCGCAGTGGCATCACATCCTGCCAGTACCTAATTGGGGCAAAGCGTCTGCATTCAAGAGGCGAACGCAGCA
>DLPV01000048.1 GCA_002477465.1 Gammaproteobacteria bacterium UBA7449
GCTTGGCAATTCTTACACCAGGCAAATCACTTTGCAGCATAGCGTCAAGTGTCTTTTCATTTTTGACCATAAAATCGAGCATGCCCTCACGAAGCGCGGTTGCACTAAAACGCAGTGCTTCAACCTTGTAGGCCTCCATCAGAGCCGTCAAAACACACCAGCCTGGCAAGAGCAAGTCCCGACGAGCCTCCTTTAGCCCAGCCAGCTCACCTTTTTGCGCGATTGTCTCAGCGAAGAGTGGCTTCAACTCATGCAGCACCTTCAGAGATATCGAACCATGGGGACAGCCCCGCCCCTGGCAGATACTAGCCAGCATCTTCACTGTGCCTGAGGAGGCATGCGCCTCTTCCCAGCCAGCTCTCTCCACACCCGGTGCCACGCTATTGAAAACGGCATACGCTTCCTCTCTGCCTTTCTCCATGGCAGCCGTCAGTGCTATTGGTGAGCTATCGATATTACTAAAGAAACGATCGCGCCAAGCTACACTGCCTATCGGCATGCTTTCAGTAAGGAAGCGATCGTGGTGGCGCCCAACGATGATCTCGGTACTGCCCCCGCCAATATCAATTACCAGGCGATGAGTCTCACTCATGGGTAGATCAGTGATAACGCCGGCATATATCAGCACCGCTTCCTGGACACCGGTGATGATAGAAATGTCTATACCAATCTCAGAAGATGCCGCAAGAAATGCCTCAGCATTGGAGGTGACCCTGAATGTATTGGTGCCGAGGGCCCAGTATTGTTTCAGCGGATACTGAAGCATCAACAGCTTAAAGCGACGCAGGCAGTTCAATCCTCGCTCGAATGCGGCCGGAGAAATTTCGCCGCCGTGGCGTACGTTCTCACCGAGCTGAACCTTCTCACTCAGGCGTTCAACAATTTCGATACGGCCCTGTTGCCACTCTCCAATGAGCAAGTGGAAACTATTTGAACCAAGATCAATACATGCGTGCATAGGCAAAGGCGCGAATCGGCTTCGGATAGCCGGAGCCATTTCACCATGGACGCCCCGGAATTAATACGCTTCTAGGAATTATCGACTGATTGAGAATGAATATGAACCGCTGACTCGCGGCGCAATAGGATTGACTGATATTTCACTATCACCTGCACTGAATTTACCTTTCACCGCCCATGGCCGAGCGCTGAGCCGAAGCACTGAATGCAAGCATTGGCCTGAACAAAAAGCTTGGGGATTGGCTCTGGATAATCGCTAGACAGCAATCCGCGCACACTGCAGGGGGTAGAGGTCTAACCCGCGTTGGTATACGGCGTGGACTTGGCGAATTCCTTGACGATATTCTTGGCGAGCTTGCCACATTTCCCGCAGTCAGAAGCCACTCCCAAGCGGGATCGCAAGTCAGTCATGGAGGTGACGCCATCGCGACAGACGTCGCGGATCTGGTGATCGGTGATTTGGCGGCAAATACAAACGTACATAAAGATATCCAAGTAACGCCTTGATTTAAATCTAAATGAGAATGATTGTCAACAAGATTTAGATCTGATAGCTTACCTCTCTTCTGAAGGCGCAGTAATTCACGCTTATCCCATTGAATCTCAAGCGAATATTTTAAATGACCGCAATCCCCCTCTCCGCAGCAAATAGCGGTGACCGTTGCCTGGTGCTCGAAGTAGCCCAGAATCCCGCGGAACTGAAGAGCCGTCTTTACGCGCTGGGCGTCATTCCCGGTGTCGCCATTGAAATACTGCGACTGGCCCCGCTCGGTGATCCCGTGCAAATCAAGGTGGGCGGCAGCTTCCTCAGTATCCGAAAGTGCGACGCTGAGATCATCAAGGTGGAGGTTCAGTAAACCCGATGAAAAAAGTAGCCCTCATTGGCAACCCGAATTGCGGCAAGACCACACTGTTTAACCTCCTGACTGGTGCGCGCCAGAAAGTAGGCAACTGGCCTGGTGTCACAGTCGAGAAGAAATTCGGCTATTTACAACTTCAGCAGGATGAAATCGAATTGGTGGATTTGCCGGGCATTTATTCCCTGGAGCAGGAATATCAGGGAATCGATGAGCAAATAGCCCGAGACTATCTGCAGCAGGATGAAATCCATCTGATCATCAATATTATTGATGCCAGCAACCTTGAACGCAGCCTTGTCCTTACCCAGCAACTTCGGGAGATGGGGATTCCTATTATTGTGATTCTCAATATGCTGGATGTCGCCGAGCAACAGGGTCTCACACTCACGCCTGGCAAGCTGGAAGAGCAGCTTGGTCTGCCTGTCATCAGCATGGTGGCATCCCGCAAGCAGGGCGTGAGCGAGTTAAAGGCGGCAATGGTCAACGATTTTGAGGCATCCCGCGCACCAAGGTCAGAAGAGACCGACCCAGAAAATCAAGACGCGGAAGTGGGTCAGCAACTTACCGATCCCATGCTTCGTCGCTATCACAAATCCCGGCAGTTGGTTAACGGTGTGGTTGAAGTCAGCCCTACCCGTCACAGCTTGTCTGAGCGACTCGACAGTGTCGTTCTCAACCGCTGGCTGGGGGTGCCAATTTTTCTGCTGATGATTTATCTGATGTTCACCTTTGCCGTGAATTTCGGCGCCATCTTCATAGATTTCTTCGACATTCTGTTCGCCGCAGTCCTTGTAGACGGCACCAGTTGGCTGCTGGAACAGCTTTCAATGCCCCCAATCGTGATAACCCTGCTGGCACAGGGCGTCGGCGGCGGCATTACCCTGGTGGCAACATTCATTCCCGTTATCGGATTTCTCTATCTCAGTCTTTCGCTGCTGGAAGATTCGGGCTATATGTCGAGAGCGGCATTTGTGATCGATAGACTCATGAGCGGTATCGGCTTGCCCGGCAATGCTTTCGTACCCTTGATTGTGGGCTTTGGCTGCAACGTGCCCGCGGTGATGGCAACCCGTACCTTGGGCCGAGATAGCGATCGGCTCATGACCATAGCGATGGCGCCGTTCATGAGTTGTGGCGCTCGCCTTACGGTGTACGCTTTATTTGCTGCAGCATTCTTCCAGCAAAACGGCCAGAACATCGTTTTCGGCCTGTATCTGCTGGGCATCGGGCTAGCTATTTTTACCGGTTGGGTATTCCGCAAGCAGATGTTTCCCGCAGAAATCACGCCATCATTCCAGGAGATGCCTGCCTATCATGTGCCGGTTGCCCGCAATATCCTTCTCACCACATGGTTCCGCCTGAAGGGCTTCACCTTTCGGGCCGGCAAGACGATCGTAATAGTCGTAATTGCCCTGAGCTTTCTCAACTCGCTGGGCACAGACGGCAGTTTTGGTAATGAAGACTCTGGAGAGTCAGTGTTGAGCGTAATCGGCAAAGCCATCACCCCTGCTTTTGCACCACTGGGTATACAGGAAGACAACTGGCCCGCCACCGTCGGGCTCTTCACCGGTATGTTTGCCAAGGAAGCGATAGTCGGCACCCTTGATGCGCTCTACACTGAAAGCGAGAGCGAGGCAGACGCTGGCGCACCCGATCTACTCGGCGCTGCAGGAGAAGCCTTCACTTCTATTGGCACTGAGTTCATAGCGCTTGCAGACACCCTCACCGACCCGCTGGGAATCTCAATTGGCGACGTCAGTGATGCAGAGGCTGTAGCGGAAGAGCAGGAGGTACAAGGCAGCACACTTACCAATATGGCGAATCTTTTCGTCAGCCCGTTTGCGGCATTTTGCTATCTGGTTTTTATATTGCTTTATGCTCCCTGCGTAGCCGTTCTCGGTGCAGTCAACAAGGAGGCGGGGTGGCGCTGGACTCTGCTCGTCTTCAGTTGGAGCACGGCACTCGCCTACATCGCAGCAACCGTGACCTACCAGATTGGCACTTTTGGGACAAACCCCTTATTCTCGTCAATCTGGATTGGGGCCATGCTGCTGGTATTGTTTGCGTTCATCAGCAGCCTCAAACGCCTTTCCAGCAAGATGGTACCGAAGAATCTGATCCAGGCCGTCCAGATTTAGACCCATTCTTCCAATCTATCGAAATCAATTGCTGTAAATAGAGGAACAAGCTGTGCATGAATCACCTCAGTCACCGGTATTGAGAGGGTTCATCGCGGCATTTGGCATCGTCGCCGTTCTCAAGTTCTACTTCGCCACTGAATTAGACCTCTACAGTGACGAGATCTTTTACTGGTTGGCCTCAACCGATCTCAGTCTGGCTTACAGCGACCTCCCCTTCATGACTGCACTTATGGCGGGAATTGGCAGCGCGATTTCCCCGGGCAGTGCGTTTGCCGTAAGGCTGTTGTTTCTCATTCTAGGCAGCATGATCCCTTTGCTGGTTTACTGGCTGGCTCTCCCCATCACCAACCGGCATGCCGCCTTGCATTCAGCTTTGCTCGCATTGTGTCTACCTCTAGGCGGGTTTCTCGGGCTACTTGCAGTGCCAGATGTCCCTTTAATATTCTTGGGAATCTTGTCGATAGGTTTTTTCGAGCGCGCAGTACGAACTGACAGCCTCTGGCATTGGATCGTTACAGGTGTAGTTGTTGCCTGCGGACTCAGCACCCACTATCGATTTTTTCTGTATCCTCTCGCCGCCGTCCTCTTTCTTTTATTTTTCAAGCCAGAACAAAAGCAGTGGCGTAACCCACGCTTCTACCTGGCAATAGCGATCTCAAGTCTGGGCCTGATACCTATAATTTGGTTCAACCTCAGTAACCAACTCAGCAGCGCCAGCTTTTACCTGGTGGAACGCCATCCCTGGGAATTCCAGGCTTCGGGATTACTGCATGCTTTCAAACAAGCCGGCTTGGTAACACCACCACTTTATTTTTGCTTTGCAATCACCCTACTCGCTCTGTATCGACGCGCAGGGAAAGGTGATCGCTCGGCTGCATTGCTATTGAGCTTCTCGCTGACCAACTTGTTGGTCTACCTCATTCTGGCGCCCTGGACTGATGCCAACAGCACATCAATCCACTGGCCATTATCTGGCTACTTTCCCCTGCTGGTGGCCTTGCCATTCACACTGAAACATATTGCGCAATGGTGCGAAGATAGGTGGTCGCCCGCTTCAGCCTTTCGAATTACTCGGACTATTCCAGCAATCGGCTTCATCGGGACCCTGGCGGCTCTTGTTGGCGTCGCCTCCCAGGCCTATCAACAACAACTGCAGCCGATTCTGGGCACCGGCGTGCTGTCCAACAAGATGGCTGGATGGAAAGAGTTTTCGACTTACACCGCATCCTTGATCGATAGCCAATTCTTAGGCGCTCGGCCGGTACTGATTACTGACAATTACTATACGGCAGCCCAGCTCAAATTTACCGGACTGACAGACACCGCTATCACCCTCGATCGCGATAAGGCAGTCAGGGACGGAAGGATTACCCAACTAGCCCTTTGGCAAATGGATGCGAGTGCCGTAGCCAACTATTCGGGGCAGCCAGCCCTGTTTATTAGTGAGGACAGCACCCTGATCGAGGCCGACAAGGTCGCCCTGCTTACCAAAATATGCCAGCAAAGCACGGCGATAACGGCCGCGCCTCCGCTGTCACTTTATGCGGGTGACAAAGTCTTTTCGTTTTACCCCATCGCAGCGCTAACTCAGCATGGACCGCAGAGTAACGAGCGTGCGCGCCCCTGCCCATTCCCCAGCGTGGCCTGGATTGACAGCCCTCTGGCTGATGCGCGCATAAGCGGTAATTTGCAGGTCAGTGGTTGGGCATATAATGAAGATATCGGCATTGCTTCTGTGGAGCTTCTGATCGACGGCAAAATTGTCAAAACTCTGGATTACGGCATTGCCAGGGACGACGTGGTATCGGTCCAGGCCGTCACCACTGATCCAAACCGACCCCACCTGGGATTTGGTGGAGACCTGGACAGCTCTCTCTTTGACAACGGCCGACACAGACTGGCGGTGCGTATCTTGAACAAAGCAGGCAGCCAGCGCCTCTTCGGCGAGCGCGAAGTGTTTATTCAGAACTAGTAGCTCTGGGCAGTCAGGTCAAAGTTTTGCTCAGAATCGGTTGAGCACTTCAACCGCGATACGCCATTCGTTATTCAGAGTCAGGCGCCACAGACGCAGATAGTTGGAATTAAATCCCGACTGGGATTCTTCCGGGTTGGTAGACATGACGCCGTAAGTAAACCCCATCTCTTTGGATTCACTGAGATATCCCCCCATGTGATCCAGATTGACCGGGGTAGTGGTCTCCAGCACATCATCAAGATAGGCACCATAGACAGAGCTGGCTACGTCAGCCCCAATTGCTGGACCCATGCCCGGCAGGTAAACGCGGATGTTTTCCATACCGTAACGCAACAGGGCTCGCTCTCCGCCGCTAATGTTAATGGAGCGCTCAAACAGGTCGTCGGCATCGATGAGGCTTTGCATGCCACCATCACGCAAATCAGCCATTACCGGGTAGGCGGTTTCTTCAAACACCGGCTGAGTATCTTCGAAGTTGGGTTCGACCTCCAATGACAGAAACCCTGGAATGAACGCAAAGATATCGGCAGCCAGCTTCCATGCCCCCTCTTGCTTTCTCCATACTGAAACGAGGTGCCCGAAAACATCGGGCCCATCTTCATTATCAGTATTGATACTGGTCATGGGTCCGGCTGACAAACCCAGGTCGCCGGCTCGCGACACGTCAATATAGTGCGATTCCCAGGTCAGGTCATTGCCACGGAAATCAGGTGAGGAATAAATCTTCAGCGCGTCTACTGGCCCATCTCGAAAAACTACGGAGCCCTCTCCCAGAAATTCGAGAAAGGCCTGTGTACGCCCTATCTCTAGTGCGCGGTCTGCGTAAGTCTGGTCCGCGGCCGCCAATTCCAGCCAGTATTGATATTGGTAGCGTTCCTGCGCTGTAGCCGGGCTGAGCAGTGCCGCGCCTGCCAACAGGATAGCCACCATTTCCCTAGGTCTCATCATCATAGGTGAAAACTAGCATTGGCAGCCTTGCTTGGCCACTTCAAACGCGAATCGGACCATAATCAGTGGCACGAACAGAGTTGAAAAGGCGACCGCCTGATTACCAATTCACATGTCGAAAAAGTGATCGCCGACACTAAAATCGTGGCACCTAAGAAACTAAGTTGGAGACAACGCCTGTTTTCCTGAGCGCTCACGGGCTGTTTACAGGCCGACGTTTAGGCAAGACATAGCCCGGAAGATCGCTAGGCCGGTTGTATGTGGACCATCAAACCTTATAATCTCAGTTCCCAATCGCCAAGAGCAGTCAGACATGACGACGGATATCTGGCAACAACTTCACAAAGAGGCTCAGCAGGTAATTAAGCGGGAACCGCTGCTGGCCAGCTATGTTTACGCCTGTGTGTTAAACCATGACAGCCTGGAATCCTCGCTAAGTTTTATTCTCGCCAACAAACTGTCGGACGATGTCATGCCTGCTATCTCGGTGCGGGAATTGTTTGAGATAGCATTTAAGTCTTCACCTGAAATTATCGAGCATGCCGCCTGCGACATTATTGCGGTTTACGAGCGTGACGCTGCCACCTGCTCTTTCCTGCCAGTAATTCTGTACCTTAAGGGTTACCAGGCGATTCAAGTCCACCGTCTGGCGCACTACCTCTGGCAAAACGGACGCAAGGAACTGGCCATGTTTATACAAAGCCGCAATGCGCAGGTATTCGGCGTGGACATACACCCGGCCTGTGTTATCGGCCGCGGTATCATGCTGGATCACGCCACCGGTATCGTGATCGGAGAAACCACCGTAATCGAAGACAACGTATCAATCTTACAGCAGGTAACGCTTGGCGGCACCGGAAATGAACAGGGCAACAGACATCCAAAAATAAAATCCGGAGTTTTGATAGCCGCCGGTGCCAAGGTGCTCGGCAACATCATCATCGGCGAAGGCGCAAAAATTGGCGCCGGCAGTGTAGTGTTGGCAGATGTCGCCCCCCACACCACAGTCGTAGGCATCCCGGCAAAACCCTTGGGCAAACCGATCTCGGAAGCACCCGCCGAGACCATGAACCAGAATTTCCTCGACGACTCAGTCTAGTACCGTTAAAACCGAGCGCTGAATCTTTGATAGTTAAAGATATAGCGCTCAGAATTAGTTGCGAGATGGATACCTAGAGATTTTCTTCAGCAAATGCGGCCAGCACTGACCGCGGTACACCTTGAAGCAGAACATTACCGCCGTGACTAAAACCCTTAAAGCGCTCGGTTAGATAGGTGAGCCCAGAGCTTATGGGCGAGAGGTAAGGCGTGTCGATCTGCGCCAGATTTCCCAGACAAATCACCTTGGAGCCATTGCCCGCGCGGGTAACAATAGTCTTGATCTGATGGGGCGTAAGATTCTGTGACTCGTCAATGATGATGAGACTACTCTGAAACGAACGGCCGCGAATGTAGTTCAAAGATTTGAACATCAGCGGCACCTTGTCCAGCACATATTCCACACTGCTGCTGCAGTTTTCATCTTCCAGATGCAGGGCCTCGAGGTTATCCGTGATCGCGCCGAGCCAGGGTTCCATTTTTTCCTCCTCGGTGCCCGGCAGGAAGCCGATGTCTTCATCCAGGCCTTGGGTGCTGCGGGTAACAATAATGCGGCGGTACAGCTTGCTGGCGACTGTCTGCTCAATAGCTGCCGCCAGGGCCAGGATAGTCTTGCCGGAACCTGCCGAACCGGTGAGGTTTACCAGGTGAATATCAGGGTCAAGCAGCAAATTGAGCGCCATTGCCTGGTACAGATCACGCGGTTTAAGCCCCCAGGCTTCACTATCGAGCAGCGTGGGGCGGTTCAGGTGCATCAGGGTGACCGAATCCTGACTGGTGTCGAGGATCCGTGCAACAAACCCAGAATCATCGAAAACAAACTGGTTGGGGTATACCTCCTGTTCGAATATACCCCGCGCCAGGGTATACAGTGTTCTGCCTTCATCCTGCAAAGTGTCAACTGAATCGACCCTGTCCCAAAAATTACCGGAAAACTCCAAATAACCCTTGTTCAAATGCTCAATGTCGCTGAGCAAGAGATCGCTATGGTAGTCCTGGGATTCGATACCGCATCCACGCGCTTTCAATCGGACATTAATATCTTTGGTGACCAGCACGACACGGCGATCCGGGAACCTCTGCTTTAAATAACCCACGTCATTGAGAATCTTATTGTCATTCAGGTGGGTCGGCAGTTTTAGCAGGTTCTCTGGTGTTTCAGTCATCAGCACAGAGATTATGCCACCATTGTCGATGCCATCGCTGCGTTGAATTGGCAAACCTGCCTCAACATCGTTGGGTGAAGCGCGCCCCAGCTGTTGATCTAATTCTCGGATGGCCTGGCGGCAGTCTGCCGCGATCGACTGGCGACCGCTCTTTAGCGAGTCCAGCTCTTCTAAAACTGTGATAGGGATGACGACATGATGCTCGTCAAAATTCAAAATGGAGGTTGGATCGTGGATTAAAACGTTGGTATCTAAGACATAGAAAACCGGGTTAGAGGAGGTAATGCTGTCATTGGAATGCTCGACAAGTTTCACTTCGCCCATGTTGATAAGAACCTCTCATGATGCGCGTAATGATGAATGAAATGTTTCTGTTAGTACTCGGACCTGAACTCCCTTGGTGGTAGTGTATTGACAAACTTAATTATTGCGTCGGCCACATCTGTACAAAGCTTTAGCTGACTCGGGATCGGGGAAGAAAAATTGACAGCGAGGTGCCCCCAAAAGCGGTAAAGGAATCTATTTGACTAAGATAAAACCGATTTCAAGATCGACCTCCCTACCCGGGGAAGGAGCGGCCAAGTCTGATCAGGGGATACTCACTGCAGAGCGATACACCAGGGTAGCACGAGCTTCTACCGGCATGCCGTTCGCGAGTCGTGGTCGAAACTGCAACCACTCCAGGCGCTCAATTAGCTCATCTCGCGCGTCCAGGGATACGGGATTGGGTCGAAGCACATCAACATCCACCAGCTCTGCGAAGCCCCGCTCACGACGCCTGCTTACCCAGCGAGTAATTTCAGTCAAACCGGAAACATTAAAAGTAAACAAGGCCGTGTTGGCATCGGCGTTGAATTCTGTAGCAACCGAGTATGGAGATCTTGCAAACGGGAAGCTTGGACTCCATTCTGCAAAGAATAGCCTGGCAGAATCGCTTGGCAATTCGGACTCATTATCGACCAGAGCAACAGCATTTCGTGCCAGCGATGCGTCCGCCAGGGTTGCGTGGAATTCTGGTTCGGGCAGTAACGAGGGTTGTGCGAAATATTGCCCCAGTGTATCCCGGGGCAGCCCAGCGTAGAGAAGTTCCTGATGGGATCGTTGATAAGCATTGAGCGCCAACTCCTGCTCACCGAACAGCATATGCCAGTCCGCTGTATACAGATTTGCCATTGCCGCCCCTTCCAGGTCAATTGGCTTAGCCGCCAAGTGAATGCTTCGAATCTGATCCAGCAGTCGTAAACCAGTCAAATGAAAATAGCGCCGCATATCTTCGCGCTCTCGGACCCAGTCTGTGCCAGGAACAATCTGGCGTAATTCGTAGCCAGTACGTCCACCGTTTTCAACAGCCAGTGCCTGCAGGTGATAGTGCTTGATTAAAGTATAGAGCACCGGAATCAGGCGTGGGTCTGCAGATCCCCATAGCTGCTCGCCCGCTCCCAGCGCCAGCCAACTGGCAGTCGCCGCCTGCCGAAAATGAAAAGTCTGATACTCCGAAGTGTCCTCGCTGATTCCCCGCAGGTGCAACTCGTTTAGCCGCATCAAATCATTTATCAGTTGACCGTCGATGTATCTGGATTTGCTGCGATGAAGCCAAAACAAGTGCTCCAATTGCTCTCTAGCCTTATTCCAGTCATTGCTATCGGCATAATTCGCAACCTTCATCTGCACCAATGGCAGTTGTGCCCGGGTATAAAGCCCCTCGTTAATGCGCACAATCTGGTTGGCTCGGTCTATGGCGCGGTGAGCGTCAGCAAAACGTCCCACGCTGCGATACTGGGTGGCGAGTTGAGTCAGAGGTTCCGTCAGGCGCGGATTGGTGTTCCCGAGTTCGAATTCAAGCCGCGAAATGGACTCTAAACTGGCGGTAAGTCGATCATTCTCGGTCGGGGAACCCTGCGCGTCAGACGCTGCGGGAACTCCCAACAAAAGCAACATGCAGAGATTGGATATCGCAGATTTCTTCATACAACACTCATGATCCACAGACTTAAATTAGCACCAATTGCCGGGCCCGATCCAGAAATAACCAGCAATTTCAGTGAGTTTTGGGGGTCGCTATCGCAAATTACGTTCATTATACTGGGACTACTAACATAGCCTACTTCAGGAGAATGTCGTGCCAAAATTAGTAAAACCGATTTTATTGTCATTCATCTCAGTGCTCGCGGGATTCAGTGCGAGCTCTTTTATTAGTACGTCAGCTCAGGATCAAGTGGTTTACGAACTCCGCACTTATACCGCTACCCCTGGCAATCTCGACAATCTCCACGCCAGATTCAGGGATCATACGACACGTATCTTCGCTAAACACGGAATGGAAGTCGTAGCTTACTGGACCCCCACTGATGAAGAAAAATCAGAAGATACGCTGATTTACGTCCTCAAACATGCAAATCGTGAGGCCGCTGATACCTCATGGGGCGCGTTTATCGAGGACCCTGAGTGGACTGCAGTCGCAGAAGCATCCAATGCCAATGGGCCGATCCTGGGAGGCATTGAGCGGGAATATATGATTGCCACGGACTACTCGCCGATGCAGTAGTGGCTACAGCAGAATACACAAATAACAAAAAAGGCTGAGCGCAGATGCGCCCAGCCTTTTTTATCGACCTTTTGAGTTTCTAAATAGAACCTGCCTGAACTGGCAACAGTTCAGCCATAAGCCAGTTCTAGCAGCTCACGCACCGATTCCAGTTGCATGAACCAATAGATCGCAGAGAAAACGATAAAGACTTGCGCCGCGATCAGCGCGGCGGTTTGATCATCTTTGGCTTTGATTTTTTCTGTTTCTGTTGACTGATTGCTCATAAATCTAACCTGTAATTTGATGTCGATTGTGCCATCGAACTCTTAACCTTGACCGATTGCCTAACCGCTAAACCCTATCCAACGCCCTGTAGCAGCAACCATAAACCACACCAATATCGAAGCGATGGCCACCATCTTGACGACTACCGGGTTAAGCATATTGACATCATGCTGCAACAGCGGCTTGCGAATGAAAAAATGAAAAAGCATGCCAGAACCAAGCGCCATCATCTTAAACCAGTAAACTGGCAGGTAATAGATCTTGGTGGCTACTCCACACGCCATGAATATGCCGGTGGCCAGCAGCGCAGCCAGCGCCCAAACAAACACCCTATGTGTGCGATCAACCACAGATTGCACGGGGAAGTCAGTTAGCACCATTCCCAACAGGCGTCCGTCGCTGGCGATAACACAGCCGCCCAATACCGCGAGCCCGAGTAGGTGAACCGCTTCTACAAAAGCGAATGCGGCACCCCAGGTTTTGCCGATAACACCAAACCAGGTATTCTCCAACCATTCGAAAACTCCAAGTAACGGCGGATAGATCGCTTCCATCCAGCCGCCATAGGCAAAAATCAACGCCAGTAGAATAGCACTGAGGGTAAACAGGGTTCGCGAATAAGCCGCGAAGAATGAAGTAGGCATCTAGTCGCTCCTCCTTTTAATCAGAAACGGATTTGACCATCGACGCATCCGGAGATTACATCGATGAAGGTATTGGGTGAGGTGTCACAATCAAACCAGTCGTAAGCAATAAAGCGGCCACAGACCACGATGGTTGACCAGAAAGCCAGAGAAAGAATAGCGCCCATTCGAATCCGGCTTGGCGCCCGCGGCTCGTTTTCCCAACTCGCGGCAGATTCATTCATTTGTTTATGAAAAAGAAAGGCGTTGACGGCACAAGCAACCAACAGGACCATCTTAATGCGAAACCAAAGGCTCTGCGATGTCCGCACCGGCACTGCATAGAACAACAGAATACCGGTAATAAACATCACAGTGAACCCAATCAACATGGGGATATTGAGACGCTCTGCGAGGCGACTGGCCGGCATATCTGGCAAGGCATAGCCCAGCATCCGCAGATCGATAAGAAACAGCATGCCCAGACTCAGCATTAAAGTCAGTACATGGGTAGATTCCACCCAGTTATACATATAATAAGATTCATGCAGCATGGTGCTCCATTGCGTATCATCCAACCAAACCGCAATGCTATAGACGAGCTCGTTAATCACTGAGCGTTCCTCCCTCTTCCCTTGACACGGCCGCGTGGTAACGCAATCTGACTTTTTGCTCGCGACCCAGAGCAAAACTGACCATTGCCCTAATTGTTAGTAGTTTGATATCTGTAATCGGCCAGTGGCATTACTGATACAGCAGTGTACTGAAAAAAACCTGGAGGCAACATTGAGATTGATCAACGAATCGCCTTACACGGACTCAGTTCTTCGGGCAGTCTCTCTGCCAGAAGCCAGCGCAAGAATACCCCAGAGATTTGAATAAAATCCAGTTGTGAAAGCTAATCTAAATGCTGCTTGCGATATTCCGATGGCGTGACACCTTTAATCTGACGAAAGGCGTTGTTAAACGGTGTAATTGATTGATAACCCACGGAAAGGGCTATAGTAAGCACAGGTAAACTGTAGTTATCCTTATTCGACAATGCCTGACTGGCATCCTCGACCCGATACTCATGCAGCATCGCATTGAAATTCCGAAAACCAAGCTGTTTGTGGATAAAAGATCGCAGGCGATACTCGGGAATACTCAGTTTCTTCGCCAGCTGCGAAATAGTCAGTCCTGCTTCACGATAAAGCTGCCCTTCCCGAAAGGCTTGATTAAAACTTTCAATGTCAAAGGTCGGGCTGCCCTCTGGCTCCGGCTCCTCGGTCAACTCTGCTACTTTCCGGATGACGTAACTCAGTGACACCAGATCAAAACGCATCGCCACCAACAGCATGGCAAGGGTCAACAGGGCAATGGCAAAAACTATAACCGCCTGTTTATTTGCATTGTTAGCAGACCCGTCCACCAGCAAGAAGTTCTCAACAAATACCACACTAAAAATAAGAGCCCCCTGCACACCTATGATGAACCAACGGAGCACTCGACGATCATCTACAAGGTCCGCACGCCAGCCCTTCAGGGTCCAGTACATCGCGAGGCCCACAAATACGAGCTGCATGATATCCATACCAGTGGCAAGCAAGGCCGATCCACCAGAGAGGCCTCCGCCTTCTGACAGATTCAAAAGCGACAGAATGAAGTCCAGTGCAACCTGCAGACCCAATGCCACTGCCAGCGTCACTGGAAATCGCTGCTGCTCCTGAAAGACGAGAAAACAGTAGATCATAAACAGCCCACTAATCGCGCTCGTACCCAGGGAAATCAGCAAGCTAATGGGGCTAAGATCAATCCTGAAACTGGAGTCGATATTCTGTCCAGTCATACCGCTCAGCAAATAAAACACCACAAGCACTGCGATGACGGCGAACACCCGTGCACTAGGACTTTTGGGATCGGACTTCATGTATCCAGCCGCCAGCAATAGTACCGACATAATCGAGACAATCTGGGCAGCAAAAAGGAGCAGAGGGTTTGGCAAAGGACACTTCCAAGCAGGCTATCTGAACGCTGTTTGGACGATACCCGAACCCCGTGGAAAATACAAAATACTGCCGCCGCACTGGAATCGCGGCCCTAGCCAATTGATAAGCAGTATCGGGCAGTCCCGGAAAACGCGACTATTGGCCTTGCGGTTACCTCGAACGTTTAGACTCACCCATTAGCAATAGGCTGACGTCAAGGCTTGCGATTCTATATTGGAAAAAGTGTCGTATCTATTTACATTCAAGTAGTTATGACTACTTTCTAATGCTCAGTATAAATTTAAATCGCGCCGTGATCTTGCGGTAGTACTCAGGGCTGCTGACGCTTGAGCCGCTCTTCCATTTCATCTACCAGACCATCAATCGAGACCGGACCCTCCTGCTCTTTGTCATGTTGATTGAACAAATTGATTGCCCGTTCTGAGCATCGCCCCATCCCCAGCACCTTATCGAACAGACTCTCTTCCGGCTCATGCATCAGAACGACATCAAGGGTAAAGCTGAACAGCGACAGGGCACTGAGTACGAGATCCCGGAAAGCGTCTACATATAATTTAAATTGAAAAACCAGGAATCGCTTCAACTGGAAAAAGAAGCGAGTCTAATGCTGCTCAGAGAGCCTTGCTGCGCTGGAAGAAGACTTTTCCTTGTTTGTCTCGGATTGATTCTGCTGCGCCATCGCTGCACTCATCACCAGTGGGGATTGGGTGTCACAGCATACTGCGACTCGGTCGAATTTTGCAGACAAGCTGTCGAGAAAAAGTCGACCTCGAGCCCCGGGGAGGAGGCCTGAGGTCGAATCTAAGCGCGAAACCCGGCACATGAGGACCCACGATCGGGTTTCAATAATAAGACGATCAGAATCAGAAGATAGTTACATTGCAGCGCCAATGAAATAGCCGACATTGCAGAATCGTTCGGAAATTTAGGGAATATAAAATCAATTAAATCATTTAGATGAAAGCATAAGTTAATCTTGAGTATAAGTAAATCAGAGCTGGTTTATTGCGCACAGATATATGACCACCATGAGACCGGCCACGCTATCGGTTTCTGAGCATTAATCAAGGCAGAGATAAGCAGAGTACTGTGGACTGACCCTTTCAGCCAAAGCAAACGGGCATAATCTTGAAATGTGCAACTTGGCCCCAACACAAACCTGCACAAGATTATGTTCGAATGAAAACCTGGAGTGAGTATCTAATCGCCTGGCTGCTCCACTGCTTCTTTCGCAGCCTCATCTTCTAGCACCTCAAAAGAAAGTCCCGCATAGCTGCTTAAGCGCTTATAGAGTGCGTCATTAAATGTCGAACCCGGCGTCCAAAATCCCCCGGGCACTTTGTTCTTGTCAACGTCACGGTGCAAACTAATTGCTGCCTGAGACAACATCTTGGCTGTGGAACCGTAACCGGGATCACGATCACCGGTAACTTTCACCCGAATTTCGTCTCCAGTGTCAGTTTTGCCGAAAAACCGTAGATCGTAGAACCCTTCCTGTTGTTCCTTAAGGCTGGGCCCTTCTCCGGGTTTGGGCAGAAAGAACTTGAGGGCAAACCAACGCAAAGGGGGCACAGCCAACACCAGGCTAAACAGCCGACCCCCGGATTTCATGCGTTTGGCAAGCTTTCGACCGTTAACGCCATCGCCGGCAAGAGTGCCTTCATCATAACGAAATTCAGTGCCATAACGTTCCTGCAGCAAGGCGTTGCTGCGCAACACCACACGGGAGTTTACCGCTGCCATAATGAATGGTCCGACCCAGGAACTGAAGTCTTCGTCGTACTCCATACCAATCGCCCGCTGCCTGGCACTATTGTTATGCCCTTCTGGGCAAAGCGAGTACCAGTCTCGCATTTCGGCCCGTATCTCTGGGTCTTGCGCCGCTTCTTTGAAAGCATTTACACCACTTGCGACTGTCCCGCCAGAGAAAGTGCCTTTCATCACTTTTACGCGCATCTTCACTTCTGAACAGTAAACGCCGAATTTTTTCTGCGCCTGCTCCTGCAGAAATTTGACACCAAGATCCGAAGGTAAGGAATCAAATCCACAGCAGTGCACGATTCGGGTACCGCTGGTCTTTGCCTGTTCGCTGTAATGGGAGATCATTCGTTTCATCCACTGGGATTCGCCAGTAATGTCGCAGTAGTCGGTTCCAGTGTTGACACAAGCCTTTACCAGCGCCTCACCGTAAATGGCATACGGCCCAACAGTGGAAATTATGACCTCTGTACGCTCGCACATGGCCATTAATGCAGCATCATCAAAGGAATCTGCAATAACGACGGGAATCGAAACAGACTTCTCCCCTAACTCAGCACGCAGCTGCTCGAGCTTGTCCTGGGAGCGCGCTGCCATGGCCCAGGTGAAGTTTGGTTCAGTATGCTCTTCCAGCAGGTAGCGGCAGATTATTTGGCCGACGAAACTGGTGGCACCGAACACGATCATGTCCAGTTCTTTATTTACCATCGCGGTAAGTCCTCTCTGCAAGGGTCAGGTCGCCGTCGCAATTTGCACTGGTTTAACTACCCTATGGGTAGCCTCGGATGACGCCAGCAAAACGCTATCGCGAGAGTGTCGATAACTCATCCAGATAAGGAACTGCAGGCCAAATAGCAGGGTCGCAGCCAGCAGGTGGGTGGGCTGCACAAAGGCAGGCATGCCGAGATGGCCCAAAGTTGCCCCGGAAATCACCGAAAGACCAATGACAGCGATCATCGCAAACGTCAGTCTGGTCAAGGAATGTAACCATCCAAGGGAATTAACCAGCAGGCGGGCCAACCAAAGGTTTGCGAACAGTACCAGTGCAGAGAAACTGCGATGGACATAGAAAAACCATGGCATGGCCTCTATCCAACTGGAACGCAGCTCATCACCCTGGGCATCTTGAATCAGGTCTGTCATTTCACGCACCTGAGTACCCATAGCTACCTGCATAATAGTCATGCCAAGCACGATGTATAGCCATTTTTTAAATCTCGGGTCAATGGCAAGCACCGGTTGAGTTGCCATTATCTGACGCCTTGATTGCGCCAGTGCAAACAGCAGGGTCGCGACTATGGCCAGCGCCATCAGCATATGCAGGGTGATCATGCCGGGTTGCAAATTTGAGCTCACTACCCGAGACCCCAGCCAGCCCTGAAATCCAACCATCAGAAAAGCCATAACTGAAGCGGTTGTGATTGAAACATCCAGCCTGCGCAATGGCATGGACACACAAGCCGTCGCGAAAATTAGTAAGCCGATTGTCACACCTAACAGTCGGTTGAGGTATTCTGTCCAGGTTTTGACCACATTAAAGCGGGTATCTCTGTAGCCAAGTTCGGCATAGACTTCTTGATAGTTCGCAGGCAATTGAGATTCTGCAGTCGGCGGAACCCACTGACCAAAGCAAGTGGGCCAATCCGGGCAACCCATACCCGCACCAGAAGCGCGAACGCTTGCGCCTACCAGTATCAAAAAATAAACAGCAGCCAGGGTTAAGGTAGCAAGCCCCCGAAATCGTCGCAGTGATTCATCAGTAGCGGGTTGAGTAGTCATAGTCCAGGTCTAACAAGAATGCGTTTGTAATTTCAAGTCGCCAGAATTGCGCGCTTACTTCCGGAGAGCTTGAAGCAGGGCGACAGAGGCATATCCATCCATTGGCAGACCTGCACTTTGTTGATACGCGCGGATTGCAGCTCTGGTTTGCCTTCCTACCCTGCCATCAGGCTCACCGGAATCAAATCCATTGCGATTAAGCAGTTCCTGGAGCTCTCGCACGTCCGCAACACTCATGGCGGTCTCGTTCTCAGGCATGCGCTGAACTGGCCCACTGCCGGCATAGCGGTCTGCAAGATGCCCGACAGTGAGAGCATAGAAAGTCGATGGATTATAGGTCATGGTGGTACGGAAGTTAGCGTAGCCGAGAAAGGCAGGCCCCTGCGCGCCAGCTGGAAGAATCACCGAAGCTTCCATGCCCGCAGCAACGGGTATAGGCGCTCCATTAAGCTGCGTGACCCCAAGGTCACGCCATTCCTGCAGCGGCTTGCGGGTCGAGGTGCCCGTCAAGCTAAAATCGAAGTCTTCCGTTAGCAGCACTTCCCTGCCCCAGCGTTCATCACCGCGCCAGCCAGACTGCGACAAAAAGTTTGCCGCTGAGTGAAATATGTCTGGCAAGCTGTTCCAGATATCAATGCGCCCGTCCCGATCACCATCTATACCATACTGATAAAAGATGTTCGGCATGAACTGCAGCTGGCCCATGGCGCCGGCCCATGATCCACTCATACGCTCAGCCTGTATGTGGCCGTCATCGATAATTTGGAGAGCCGTCAATAGCTGCCTGCGAAAGAAATCGGCGCGCCGCGGGTCAAAAGCGAGGGTAGCAAGCGCCTCAAGCACTGAAAATCCGCCGGTTGATCTCCCGTAATTGCTCTCTACTGCCCAGAAAGCCACGAGATAATGCGGTTGAACACCGTAACGTTGCCGAACTTGCTCCAGCAAGACGCTGTGCTGCTGTAACAGACTCTGCCCACGCGCCACCTGGTTAGGTGTCACTCTCAGACCGAGATAGCGGGTAAAGGTCTGCACAAACTCGGGCTGGCTACTATCCAGCTCCATCACGCGCTCTAGCGGCTGCAGGTTGTCTAGCTCCCGCAGGGTCGCTTCGCTGATGCCGAGTTCGCGTGCTTCGGCTCGAAGCTCAGCCAACCAATCCGCAAAGCTTTGCTCATTCTCCTGCGCCAATAGTGCCGGCACGAACAGAGACAGAACTAGGGGAAGTACTCTTAGGATTAAGCGCATCTGTTAATGATAGCGAAAATACGCCCGGAATAGAATCTCAAGTCGGTATCCTGAGCAGACAGATTGGCAATTCAGACAGCGGGCTGATTCAGGTAGCCATCTTATTAATAAACTCTGTAACCCGGCGTTCGTCAGAATCAGAGAGCGCAATGAAATTTAAGCCGAGGTTGTAGTTATCCTGGCTCAGACGCCTGAAATAAGGCTCATTACAAACGGATTTTACTCGCTCTCTGCCAGCAGCTTCCAGCTCAAACTCCAATTCAAAATTTGGAAACAAACCTGAAACTGATTTCGCTCGGGATAGTTGTTCAATTAGATTGTGCTGGCATTCAATCTGAATCCCTGACGGTGAGATATTCATTAGGGTGCCACTTCGAACTATTCCTGACAACTTAAGATTAGCGTCACCAAGGATTGGCACGCGAGGGTAATTTCTCCGTTCGTTAGCCATGTTGTATCTCCGGTACTAATTTCAATCTCATTGTAGTGCGGTGAGACAATTGTCTAATTTTCTCTGCGACAAGTTATGACTTGAGCCACAGTTTTAACAAGTACACCCACGTTTACTGCCTATAAACGTGAAGCGCGTCGCGAATTCGTGCAAGCTTCGATAGCCCTTACAAGCTTGGCAGACCGTCACTTTTTCGCTACATTTCCTGCATGAGGAATTTTCCTACACCAGCCGCATGCAATCACCGTATTCGCCAGCTTGCCGCAATCCTGAGCAGCATTTGCCTGAGCCTGATCGCGCTGCAGCCAGCAGCGGCCCAGACTGTGAGGGAATACGTCGAAGCAGAAGCCCGCGAAAGCTATGACAAACTACTAAAAGAGTTCGGCGAGAACAAAACCCTTCCTCCTGGCTATGAATTGCAGGCATTGCTGGCACTCAGCCATTATCCAGAGTTGAAGTCAGTTCGAATCCGCTTCATGGTGGATGATGTCGACATTCCTCTGTCGTCCAGACCACATTGGACGAGCATGCTGAGATCGGCACGCAATCGCACCTACCTGGTTGTCATCGACAATAATCGTGAGGGTGGTCGCAATGCCCTGCTGCTGGAAAATCAGCCGTTCAACGCCCAGGTTGGCATCCTCGGTCATGAATTAGCCCATACGGTTTATTACCTGGATCGTTCTTTTTTTGGCATTCTGGGCGATGCGATCTGCCAACTAGGAGACTGTCGGATACAGTTTGAGCGCGCCACTGACCGCCGCCTCATAGATTACGGCCTGGGATGGCAAAGATTTGATCACGCCCTGTACGTGCGAGGCCAAATTTATGGCAGTCGAGAAGCGGCTATGGGCAGTCAGGGCGGCGGTGGCGCATACATGAGCCCCGCGGAGTTGCTTGGCATTATGGAAGCTGATGAGCAGTACTCAGACTAAACAAACCGATAGGCAATCAGGCAAACAGGTTAAGCGCGGCTCATTGATTAAGATTTACCGCCACCACCTGCGTGGTAAATGTATTCCAACCATTGTCAATACCATGCACAGCGCTAAGAGAAAAAATGCATGGGTTTTTCGCTCAGCTTGCGCTTGCCCAGCCGACTTAAAATTGACAGCTATGTTTCTCATCGGCTGATCGCTACCGTGCAGACCAGCATTGGACTTCAGGACAGCGTCAGGTAGCAGCTGCTCGCACGTGGCGAAGTTTGCCAATAATTGTTTCCATGGCTCGATCGATCAGCGGGGCTTCACTGATCACTTTAACTGTACCGTCCTTCAATTCTCTAGCCAGACCCATTCGAGATTTCTCGATAACCTTTACACCGTGCGCATTGACGAAAATATATTTGTCGATAGTATCTATTTTGGTGTGCGGTATTAACTTGTCCAATCGGGTGGTGTAACAGAGGTATTGCTCGATATCGGTATTGCGCGCATGGGCAATCATACCTTCCATGGCGATAATAGCTTCAAGATCATCTTCCTCGATCAGTCGAAGATTTCCAAAATCCAGGGTGCTACTAATATCCAAATCCATGCGTGAACTAAATTTCACCAATTCGGTGAAGTTTTTTTTCTAACTGCTGCTTGAGGCAGCGCTAGCGCTATATCGCTTTCATTCAGCAGCGTTTTACCGTCGATAGCGGTACTGGTTTGATCACGCATATCCTTACAGGCGCCATCCAGCGCCTCCTCTACAAGCGAACACAAGGCTGCACTCATGGCATCCCTCACTTCTAGAACTATGTCTTCTATCTCAGCCAATTTGGCGACCTATCTCAATATTAAAAAACTGTCTTCTGCATCTTTCTGCTAGTCGGGAGCGCTGCCACAGCCCTCAGCTTCATTCACACAGCTGATATCCCGCACTGGCTCACCGTTAATCAAATCCCTGACCCAATCAACAAAGCGCACGCCTTCCACACTGTATTGATAAAAAATCGGGGATCCCAATATAGTATGGACATCACCACCCGCCGTGTAATGTGCGAGATCACCCACCCGATTTTCAATTTCCAGATAATTATTTAAAAGGCGTTGCGGCAAGGAGAAACTGCCAGGGGCGTCACCAATCAGATAAGTGAAGTTTTTTTGCACCGAGTCTTCTGCCGTATTGAATTGTGCAATCCTCAAATTGGCATTGTGATTGGCACTGGCGATGTAATAATCCTGGAACGTCAGCGTGCGGTTTGTTTCTCCGGCGTACTCGCTCCAGTCCGGCAGAATTACAGCCACATCCCAGGCTTCATGTACGCGATAAATATAGGGTGAGTCGTAGGCCCCAGCCGCATCGGCGAGCAACACTACCGGCAAATCAGAATAGTGTTCCGCTACCAGACCTGAATAAAACGAACCCCCAATTGCGCCTGCGCTGCTACCGCTAACAACCACTTTGCTCGGCGCCGTGAAGTTTTCATAAACCCAGCTCAAGACGGTTTGACTGTTGGCGTGCCCATTGTGATAAGCAGTGACTTCGATTTCAGAGCCCTCTGCATTGGTATAGGTATACTCCCTTGGCCCTGCGCCAATATGCACATCTCCATTACAGTAAGGCACAAAAACCATGGCGTAAACAGCAAAGGGATTCTCGGGATTGTCGAGATCAAAAATACCGCTGGCGAGCCCAGGGTTGTTCTGATCCATCTCTGCGAATGGTGAGTGGACGTTGGGCTGGGAACTCAAATCACAGGCTTGCCCAAACCAGCAGGCTCCACCACCATTGAAAAACACCAACAATTCCGTGTTGTCACCTGCGGGCTTGGCATAAAACTGGTACGGCGTGCCCGTTGAGCAAACGCCGTCAGTGGGGATGGCATTCCAGCTCTGACCCAGGCTGTTGAGCTCCGGCAGGCTACTCTGAGCAACAACGGAGGCCATCAGGAAGAAAGCTGATAGCAAGAGTACATACCTGAACATCTTATACATGGAGAGTTCCTTTCATGGTGTAGGAATGCTACCCCCTCAAGGTCGTGCTGTCGACTCGGAAGCCGCGTATTGCGTGACCAGAGTGGGTTTAAGGAGTGAGTCTGCTAAAGCATCTGACAAGCTCGCGCGAGAAAAGTGGACGGGTTGCTTCAGCACTCAATCTGAGACACAGCGTGACAGGCAGCCGTAATATTCTCGACATAATGGCCTTGTAACTTAATTGTTGACCCCTCAATCTGAAAGCTTAATCCCTGAAATGCAACTTCGGAGCATATGATCATGCGCGATATCAATCGTCACAGACTTTCACCGCTGCAACGTTATTTCAATGATCCGATGTCTCGGCGCAGCATATTGGGATTGGGAGCCCGACTCACTGCCGCTTTCGCCCTTGCTGGACTGCCAGCACTCGGCCACAGCGCCACCCGCCGTCTGACCAGCCTGGGCGCTGATCCATTCACCCTTGGAGTGGCCTCAGGAGATCCAACTTCAGACGCTGTCGTGCTTTGGACGCGTCTGTCCCGAGAGGTATTGCAAAATATCGGCGCCCAAGATGACGCCCTTGAGGTCAGATACGAGCTTGCCCGCGATCGGGATTTCAGAAACATTGCCCGCAGCGGCGCCATGGTTGCTGCACCGGAGTTAGGCCATTCTGTGCATGCTGATGTCCGTGGCCTCGATTCCGACCAGGTCTATTTTTATCGCTGGCAGATAGGCGATGTCACCAGTACCGTCGGCAGAACCAAGACGGCGGCAGATGAGGCTGCTGATATCCAGATTTTCAATTTTGCCTTTGCGTCATGCCAGCAGTATGAGCACGGCTTTTATACCGCATACCGTCACATGGCCAATGAGGACCTCGATCTCATCGTGCACCTCGGTGATTACATCTATGAGCGAACCTGGGGACAAAACCTGGTCAGAGCCCATGAAGGTCCCGAAATTATCAATCTGAACAACTATCGGGCGCGCTACAACACCTATAAATCGGACCCAGATTTACAGGCAGCACATGCGGCCGCGCCCTGGGCGGTGACCTGGGATGATCACGAAGTGGATAATAACTATGCCGCAGATATCGCGGAAGATGACCAGACACCAGACCAACTCTTACAGCGCCGTGCTGCAGCCTATCAGGCTTTCTATGAGTTCATGCCCATTCGCTTGCCGGTTGGCAGGCAAGGTCCGAATATGCCGATTCACCGCAGATTGCGCTTTGGCAAATTGATGGAAATGAACATATTGGATACGCGCCAGTACCGCAGCGATCAGGCCTGCGGTGATGGCAGAAAACCCAGCTGCGCCGAACATCAGGACAACAGCCGTACCCTGTTGGGGCAGGCTCAGAGAGACTGGCTTTATGGCGGATTGGCAACGACCGATACCACCTGGAACGTGCTGGCACAGCAAATAATGATGGCCAGTCTACGTTCCGTTGGAGACAATGGCAAAGAGCTGTGGCCCATGGATATCTGGGATGGCTATCCCTACGAGCGACAGCAATTACTGCAAGCCCTCAAGTCATTAGGTACGCCAAATCCGGTAGTGATGACCGGAGATATTCATTCCAACTGGGCTGCCGATCTGAAGCTGGATTTCGATGCGCCAGGCTCAGAAACCGTTGGCAGCGAGTTTGTGGGAACATCCATCACTTCTGGTGGCGACGGCGCAGATATGACTGAGTATGGTGCAGCCTTACTCGCTAATAATCCCCATGTGAAGTTCTACAATGCACAGCGGGGCTACGTTAAAGCCACCCTGACCCCCTCGCTTTGGCAATCTGACTACAAGGTTGTCCCCAGCGTAACAACTGCGAATGCACCTATCTCAACGCGAAAGACCTTTGTGGTTGAAGCGGGTAATCCTGGTGTTCAGGAAGCCTGACATGCCACGCCTGATCCGCTTCATGAGTTTACAAACGGTAGCACTGGCGTGCATTGTGCTGTCCACATTTCTCCTGCCCACATTAGCCCAGGAAAGCTCCGGCAAGGCCTGGTTAGCCGGAGATCATCATATCCACAGTCGTTACAGCGTCGGTTGGAATCGGGGAATAGATCCTCCTGCACCTATTATCGGCGGCGATGCTATCTATCCAATCCAGATGAATGCACTGATGGCCAAATATTTTGGTCTGAGTTGGATGGTGTCGACTGATCACGGCGGTCCAGGACACAGTAAAGTGAACCGGGAACGCGCCTACCCTGAACTGCTGCAGTCCCGCCTGGCGGTTCCTGAAGTCATCCAGTTTTACGGCATGGAACTCGATACGCCGGGCGCAGACCATTCCAGTCTTATCATCCCATTCTCTGATACGGAGGCAGAGCAACTCTTTGCCATCGAGTCGGCCTGGGCAAAACGTGAACCCTGGCCGGCCAACCCCGAATGGGATACCGAACCCAGAATGTTGCTGGCGTTAGCAGCTATGGCTCAACAGCAACTGCCGCCTCTGATAATTGCTAACCATCCATCGCGCTCGGCGACCGACTTAGCCGAGTATGGCCTGGACCACCCTGATGAGTTGCGAAAATGGAACGATACAGCCCCCCAGGTTGCAGTGGGTATGGCCGGAGCACCAGGTCATCAAGCGGCTACTCTCAATGCAGACGGGAGCGCTAAGCTGGAAGGTGCGCGTGGTGGCTATGGTCGCTATCCAACCCTCGGTGGCTTCGACCAACTCAGCGCAACCGTTGGCGGCTTTTGGGATGCCATGATTGGCGAAGGCCGGGACTGGTGGATTACTGCCAATTCCGATTCTCACGTTCACTTCAGTGAAGGCGGTTCTGATTTTTGGCCCGGAGAATATTCCAAAACCTATGTGTGGGCCGACTCAGATCACGCTTCAATCCTCGAGGCGATTCGAAGCGGCCGCATCTTTGTCACGACAGGCGATCTGATTAGCGGAATCAAACTATCCTTAACCGGCGCTGGCAGCGCCAGAGAGTTGTTCCCGGGGGATCGTGTCGTGGTGGAGCAAGGCCAGGAATTACAGCTGCAAGTTACCCTCAATTTATCGGGGAGACCCAACTTCAATGGCGACAATCCAGAGCTACGCCGTGTAGATATCATTCAAGGTTTGCTGTTCAGCGCTGAAAACCCAGCCACGGACAATTCGAATGCGAGTACCCGCGTAATTGATCGTATCGAACCTGACCAGTGGCAGCAGCAAGGTGACCGCATTAGCTTTGATATACGGATTCCCAGGGTTGAAGCTGGTATGTATCTGCGGCTGCGTGGCACCAGCGGATCGGAATTGGAGCCGCAACCGGACCTGCGGGGGGAAACCCCCTGGCAGGATCTGTGGTTCTATACAAATCCCGTCCGCTTCGTTACAAACTAGTCAAGCAATTCCCCTGACTTCGCCAAATTTTTTGACTCGGTTAAAGGGTTTGGCGGTCAAATCGCGAGCTACCAATACGCAGTCTAAAATTTAAAACCAGCGCACAAACTAATAGTGATGCTTGGCGGCTCGGGCCACCTGCGCCTCATCCGATTGCAGCTCGCCAAACTCAAGAATCTTGGCAAACTCATTGTCACAGGTTTCGTCTTCGGGGCGTAGCTGAATGATTAAAAAGGGTTTAGACATAGATTACTATAACGCGGCCTTTCCATGCCGCGTTTTCCCTGTAGTGACAGACTAGCCAGACTAGTTAGATAAACGATAGGCAACCAGCGCGCCGGGAAAATCAGTCTGGGTACTGCCAATTTGCACCACGATATATTGCTGCCCGCGGTGCATGTAGGTCATCATGCCATATTGCCCCGGAGCCGGCAGCGGCACACTGCCGAGAATCTCACCGGTCATCTTGTCCCTTGCATTCAGCGTCAGCGGCGCATCGGGCAGCATTTGCGCCATACCCTCGCTTAGCGCACGTGTCTGCACCAGAATATCACCCATGACCATTTGTATGGACCAGCCATCACCACCACTGTTCGGAACACCTACGCCTTGCAGTCTGGGATGGTTTTTAATAGCGTCAGGTGTCTCACCTATTGGCAAAGACCAGGTTTTCTCACCTGTGTTCATCTGGTATGCGGTGAGTTGATTATTCATGCGCTTGTAAAGTGACAATCCATCAATCGTTGGCAGCCCGCCGCCTCCCCCGGGGAGCCAATCCGCCACTGTTACGCCTGTGGTCGGCGTGCTGTTGGGTGTCGCCCCACCCTCTCCAGGGCGAGGGTAGTTGGGATTATCACGATCCACACCATTGGTGGGACGCATGAATCCTGGCGCAAAGCAACGACGTCGGTGTGAGTTGTACATCATGCCGGTACTGGGATCCGCCACTGGCGGGTGAGAGATAACATTGCCAGCACCGAGGCACCCCACGTTGTTGATATATTCTCCTTCATAGGTGTTAGGCAAGGGTGGCACATACAGACCGCCGATGCGGAAGCCATTAAGAATCGTCAGCGCTTCCTCTTTCAACGCCGGGGTGTAGTCGATTACAAACTCATCCGTGATCCCGTCCATTACAATGGGATCGACCGGCTCAGGCCAGGTCGGGAACGGCTGGGTGGCCGCTGTGTAATTACCTGGCACTTCAGTCTGGATGACCGGTCGGTCTTCAATCGGCCAAATAGGCTCTCCCGTTTCACGATTGAAGGCGAATACCAGCCCTTGCTTGGTATTCTGCACTGCAGCCGGGATACGCTGGCCATCCACAGTGAGATCCATTAACAGAGGTGGCGTTGGCAGATCATAATTCCATTGATCAGAGCGGTGGATCTGGTAGTGCCAGCGCCGCTCACCGGTAGCAACATCCAGCGCGAGCACGCTGCCGCCAAACAGATTGTCTCCGGGCCGATGACCGGCATATGCCTGTACTGTAGAGGCGTTGGTAACCAGATAGACCAGGCCCAGTTCAGGATCCGCCGACGCAGGTGCCCAGGTCGACATATCTCCAGAAAATCGCCAGGCATCGTTCAGCCAGGTCTCATGTCCAACTTCACCTGGTCGCGGAATCACATGGAACTTCCACAGCCGCTCGCCGGTTTCTGCATCAAAACCCATGATGTCACCCGGTACGTTTTCGATACGAGTTTGACCGTAACTGGGCTGATGTCCAACCAGCACCACAACCACACCATTTACTACCATAGGTGGGGCTGACGCCGTCACCATTCCCAGCTCTCGTGGAATGCCATAATCGGGGTCATATTGACCCCCTGCAACCACATAGTCTTCCCAAGGTCCCCAGCCTTCAACCAGGTGCGGGATCAAATCGATTGAGCCGGTTTCCGGAAAACCACCTACCGGAAACTCGCTGCCCCAATCTTCGATAGGCAGTCCTGTCTTGGCATCTAGAGCCCACAGGAAGAAGCCGGGGCTAGTCACATAGATCACGCCCCGCCCATTCACCTCGGCATAGGCAACGCCTTTACCATAGGCTTGCCGCGGCGAGCGCTGATGGCGAATAGTTTCCGGCTCTCGGAAAGTCCAAAGAATCTCGCCAGTTGCCGGATCAAGCGCCATCACCTGACGGCGCGGCGTCGCTACGGTGTACAACACGCCGTCGACATAGATAGGCGTTGAGCGAGAAAAATAATCCAGGTTTGGTCCGAAGTTGTCGCTGCGCCAGATCCAGGCCTGCTCCAGGTCCTCGAAATTGTCGCGATTGATCTGGTCGAGGGGAGAGTAACGGGTATGCCCCATATCTCCGCCGATATAACGCCATTCTCCGTTCTCGGTCCCAGGCAAGCCCTGTGCCAACAGGGAACTCGCCATGGCAAAATTGATTAGCATTATCACGCTTAAACGACGCATCAGGTTAATTTTCACTGAGATTTTCATGATCTCTCCGTTTTCGTATTTGTTTTCGCTCTTTTTCTCTTTTTTCTGGGATTTCTTCTTGTTCTGAATTGCTGAGCTGGCAAGCACAGGACTGAACACAGGGTAAAAGGGAATACAAAGGATGTCTATGTTGATACGGGCTAAGCAAGTGGTTCAAGCTGCAGGCGGATAGCACGATCCGGCAACAGAGTAACGCCTACCTCCGGATTTACTTCCTCCTGATCTGCCTGAGCAAACCGAAATCGCTGCCTGCCACAGGCAAGAATAAGCATCGATTCCAAAATTGAGAAACGGCTACCAATACAGATGTGGCGCCCAAGGCCGAAGGGAATAAAACCATACCGTGGCCAGGAGTCGAGAAATCGACTGGGCCTGAAGACTTCAGCATCTTGCCAGGTACCCTCATCCCGCTGAATGCCATAAATCGATAGCACCATATCTGATCCTGCCGGAATGGTGACGCCATTAAAGATCGAATCATCTTTTGCACTGCTGATTATCCCGTAGGCTGGCGGCGAGATCACGGAAGTATGGCGTTTGAACATCAACCGATTGGCATTGACGATAGCACTGTAGTTACCGCAGGCAACAACGTGGGAAGATTTGCTGTCGGGGATCAGGTTTTTGGCAGCACAGGCTCGAGATTTGGCGCCTACGCCGAATACATCGCCCTACCCGCCCGCTACCCAATCATCCACAAACCTGGTGACATTCCACACCTCACCGCAACCACAATCCCAGTGGGTGGGGTACACGCACTGCATTTTTCGCAGCTTGCCCAACTTCAGGCATGCCAGGAAATCCCGATTGTCAGTGCCTGTGGGTGTATCGGTACGGCGGCAATAACTCGCAGAATCACTGACAAACGTGTCATCACAAAACTAGCCAGGGTCACTGAAGCTGATTTACAGACGCTCTGTAAACAGATTGGCAAAAATAGTCTTTAAGCAAGTATTGATACCACCTAAAATCTTGAAGAAGTAGTTGAGGCGCATCGCTATATTGATGCTGGCAATAAAAAGGGTCATGTGGCCTTTGTTTTAGACACCACTGCAGAACACCAAACGAAAGACCAGTAACCTGAAACCAGCGAGCCCAGAACTTCAAAACCAGGAAGTCTGCTTTACCACCCAGAATTTAATAGAGCAGGAAATATGCAATAATTCGAAAACTTGATCCCGGAGAATAAGCATGAACATTTCGAGCAGATCCAAGATTTTGACGGCCGGCCTCGGCCTGCTAACTCCCGTATTACTGGCAGCGCAGTCAGCTGGCGCACCGCCGGCACTGTATAAATCTGACGCTGAAATCATGAGCGAGTTGGATGCTGCCGCTCGCAATTCCAACTCGGCCGCTGGCGTTTCTGTGACAGTATCTCCCGGTATTTCGGTGCGCCGGCGCATGAGTGGCGTCCTACAATATGCGGTGATGCACCCCTACAGCGTCGAAATTTATCGCATCATCGAAGGCAGCGGCACGCTGGTGACGGGAGGCCAACTCAAACTGCCGCTGGCGGATCCTGGTGGTGACAATGTCATTCGCACGGAGCACGGCATCGAAGGTGGCCTCGCGCGCGAGGTCAAAGCCGGAGATATTCTGGTACTGCAGCCAGGCACGCCACATTGGTTTAGCCGGATTGAGGGCGAGGCGATCACTTACATGGAGTCAAGAGTGCGTGTTAGCACTGCGCCTATTCAATACCAGTAAGCGGATTGTCATCATCAGAAACGAAAACGCCGCGAACCATTCAACATGGGTCCGCGGCGTTGCAGCTAGCTGAAAGCTGTTGGCCTTAGCGAACTGCTTCTGAAATACCGGACACTGTCGCTGCCAGTTCGAGATATCGTTTGCGCGTGATGCCTCGTCGAGACTCGCCTTCCTCTTCCAATTGCTCGGCGAGGTCGCTCAACTCTCTGGATGCATTGCGGTTACCGTTATCAGCTTCAAGTAGGCGCTCAGCCCGATCCAGTACCTGGGTAAGCTCTCTGGATTGGCCGGCGTCAATCTCGCCATCACGCAATAGCTGATCCTGATATGCCCGCGCAACGACAGGTACAGCTGGCCAGGTAACCATCTCCTGGGTCTGAGCATTAACGGTGCCCTTAAGCGCTTCCAGGGACGCGGCGGCAAGCTCATTTTCAGTCATGAAATCACTAGGCTGCATCTCGAATACATCCAGGCCTCGTGAAATTTCGGTGCCGTAAATGCGTCCGTTGTACCAGTAAGTAGACCAGTAACCGCCAGTGATCAATTCCTCGGTATCGATAGGACCGCGGTCGAAATAAGCGATTTCAGTTGGATTCGAAGAGTCGGTGAAATCGACTACCGAGACACCGCCCTGGTACCAGGCCTGTACAAAAATATCGCGGCCAGGAACCGGAATCAGTGAACCGTTATGGGCCACGCAATTTTCGGTATCAGTCTGAGGGGCAGACATCTTGTAGTGACTACGGAACTGAAGCTTACCGTCGACGATGTCGTAGAACGCATCAGCACCCCAGGTCAGAGGATCCTGTGCGCGACAGCGAGGTCGGCCACCGCCACCCCATTCATCGGTGAAAATCACCTTGGTGCCATCGTTGTTGAAGGTGGCAGAATGCCAATAAGCAAAACCCGGATCAATCACCTGATCCAGTCGCTGCGGATCAGACGGATCAGAGATATCCAGCAGGATGCCATTGCCGGAGCAAGCGCCTGCTGCCAGGCCAATATCTGGATAGGTTGTAATGTCGTGGCATTGATTGGTCTGGCTTGTAGTCTGAGTACCATCACCGTGGTCACCACCATCCCAAAGGCCAGCCAGAGTGCCGGAATCAGGGTCGGAGAATATAAAGGGGCGATTCACGATCTGCGCGGCGGCTGGGTTATCTTCTGGAATTTCGATAACTTCGATGCGGAACAGTGCGGATTCAGGATTCTCGAAGGGTGAATCGTCGGAGCAGCCCGCCAATTCCTCATCATCCCGGACTCGGCTGGTGCCTGATACGTAGACATAGATATTACCGTCCTCATCCGCATTCTGGGCCACCGTATGGGTGTGAGAACCACGGCAGGTTTGCACTGCAGCAACCTGAGTGGGGTTGCTAAAATCGCTCACATCAAAAATGCGAATGCCACGTACCCGCTGATTGCTGACCGGTTCTGGCACGCCTTCGAGGCCACAATCCAACCGCCCGCGCACTTCTTGCACTGACATGATGAGTAGATCGCCCACCAGTGAGACATCGCCCTGACCACCAGGGCAGACCACAGATGCAATGTGCTCAGGTGAATCCGGGTTGCTGATATCGTAGGTATTGAAGCCGTGGTAGTTACCGGCAATCAGGTAGTCGCCGGAAAACAGCAGGTCGGTATTGGAAAAGCTCAGCAGCGATGGTCTTGGATCGGCATTCTCGTCCTCTTCCTCTTCTTCAGTCGGAGTCTCCGGTGCATTGCCAGAAGCAGCAGCCTGCTCAGCCTCAATCTCCTCCAGACGCCTGGCTGACAGGCCTGAGGGGCGATCTGGGTCAAAAAAGCCAGCAGGCTTGGGCAGTGAAGCCACCACGCTCATATTCAGCGCTGCTTGTCCAGCATCGCGAAAACCAGCAGCAAGACCAACCCGGGGATCGCTGCTGAAACTCGCCAGCAGCGTATCCATGCGTTCGATTTCAGAGGTCTGGTCAGAGGTCACATCAGAGGTGAATTCATATAACAGTGGATCCTGAACAGAGCCGCGCTGGTCCAACAGCATTTCCACCATGTCCAGAGCGCCTTGATGGTGGTCAATCATGCCCTCGAGGTAGAGTCGATCGAATTCTGGACCGGACGCAGCGGCCAGTGCTTCCATCTGCTCGTCGTTCAGCATGCCAGCCATGAGCTCGAAATCTGCAGCGTGATGCGCATCTTCTGCTGTTACCTCCAAGCCACGTTCACGCAACCAGCCCTGCATCATGGCGATCTCGTCGTCCTGCGACAGAGTAATGCGGGATGCCACGGCAAGCACCGCATCGTTATTGGTTCGGCTTTCTGCTAGCGCCGACATCTCCTTGGCCTGGGCGTGGTGTGGAATCATGCCCTGCAGGAAGCGGATATCGCCCAGAGAGTATTCCATGTTGGCCAGATCCGATGCCTCTTCGGCGGTGATAACCCGACCTTGTTGGCCCGGGGCCCCTGGCTGGATGATAGGCACCTGGCCAAAGGCTGCCTGGCTAAAGGCTGCGGCTGTCAACACCCAGAGCAGGCGGCGGGAAAGTTGTGACATGCTGAAATACAAAAACGTGGACATAGCTATACCCCAATACGGATGCACAATCTGAGAAATTCAGGAACCCAGCATTGTACCTGTTTAGCAGCTTTTGCCAATTCTGATCATCGCTCAAGGGCAAATTGCCTTAAATCACGGTATGCACTAATTTGGTACACATTATTTAGCATTGGACCGAGCCTGATGTGGTTAGAAAGCGTGCTTCTCTATCGCAACAGTTTCTAAGCTTTGTTTAGTTCTATGGGATTCACACGACAGCGAAGCGCTGATAAAGGAGATGATGGTGACAGCCCTTTTGGGCTGATGCCTGCTCAAAAACTGAAACGGATAAATTAGGATCCGCCCCGCTCCGTAATATCTTGCGCCCCTTAAACCTAGCGACTGCCTCAGGCCTTTTTAGTGCGGACTACTACCGCCATTAATATGCAAGCAAAACTGTTATAATTGACGCTTCTTCAGGCAGCCACTCACGGCAACGCCATCACAACTAACATCTGGCAAGACTAAACACATGGAAAAAATAAGCCGCGAAAACCTGCGCCCGGTACGCACTCTCAATATGCTCTCATCGAAAGAAATTCAGGGCTTGATGTCTTCTCAGGACAAGGTGCACAAACTGTTTCGCCAGTGTGCATTGGCAGTACTCAATGCCGGCAGCGACATGGATGACGTCACCCAGTTACTGGAAGCCTATCGTGATTTTGAAATTGAAGTGATTCCCCAATCCCGCGGGCCGATCCTTTCGGTTGACAACGCGCCACCCACTGCCTTTGTCGATGGCAATATGATTCGCGCGGTGCAGGAGCACCTGTTCTCAGTCTTACGGGACGTGGTTTATGTAAACCATGCACTCAATATTAGCTACGACCTCGACAGCAGACGCGGCGTCACCGATGCCGTATTCGATATCTTGCGCAATGCCGATATCGTGAGACCAAACCTGCGGCCTGACCTGGCGGTATGCTGGGGTGGCCATTCCATTAGTCGCGCGGAATACGATTTTACCAAGGACGTTGGTTATCAGCTGGGCTTGCGTGGCCTGAACATCGCAACTGGTTGCGGCCCCGGAGCGATGAAAGGTCCAATGAAAGGGGCTGCCATAGGCCACTCCAAGCAATTGCAGGACATGCGCCGCTATATAGGCATTACCGAACCGGGAATTATCGCGGCCGAAGCGCCGAATCCTATCGTCAATGAGCTAGTTATTCTGCCAGACATCGAAAAGCGGCTGGAAGCCTTCGTGCGTCTGGCGCACTGCATCGTTGTCTTCCCTGGCGGGGCAGGCACTGCCGAAGAACTGCTCTACGTGTTGAGCTTACTCATGCACGAACGCAATGCAGACCAACGGCTGGGGTTAATTCTCGCGGCTTCAGAGGAAAGCAAAGATTATTTCGAAGCCTTTGATGCTTTCATCCGGGATACGCTGGGGGAAGCGGCCACCCAACACTATGAAATCATCGTTGGTGATAGCGAGGAAGTGGCGCGACGGGCCAAACAGCACATCGTTGAATGCCGTAAGCACAGAATGAAACATGGTGCCGCCTATGGTTTCAATTGGGAGCTGTATATTCCCGCCGAGCTACAAACGCCGTTCGAGCCAACCCACGAAAACATGGCTGCCCTTGCGCTGGATTACTCGGTAAACCCTTACCAGCTAGCCTCGAATCTCCGAAAGGCGTTTTCTGGCATCGTCGCCGGCAACGTCAAACCCTTCGGGATTGAAGAGATTAAACAGCACGGTCCTTATACCATGCAGGGCGATGAAAAGATCATGGCGCGACTGCAGGATATGCTGGACTCCTTCGTGGCGCAGCGTCGAATGAAAATCGATTTCGCCAACTATAAGCCCTGCTGGATAATTCAGTAGGGCTCGGCTTACCCTATTTTGCTATGCGCTAGCCTTGTTTCACTGACTCGATCCAGCGCTCGATCTTGGCTTGCATTACGGGCATTGGCAAGGCACCTGAACCCAGCACGGTGTCATGAAAAGCCTTGATATCGAAGTCACTGCCCAATTCCTCCTCTGCCATGGCGCGATATTCCAGAATCTTCAGCATGCCGATCTTATAAGCTGTGGCCTGACCGGGATTGTTAAAGTAACGCCTAACCTCTGAACGTACTGAAGACTCTGGTCGCGGCGAATTCGCCAGCGCGTAGGCCACCGCCTGTTCCTGCGTCCAACCCTGGTCATGAATGCCAGTATCTACCACCAAGCGCACCGCCCGCCAGATTTCGCCAGACAATCTGCCCATGTCAGCATAGGGGTCCTGGTAACCGCCCATTTCCTTACCCAACAATTCCGCGTATAAGCCCCAACCCTCGCTGAAGGCAGTGTAGCCACGGATAGTGCGAAATCGCGGAACATTCTCCAGCTCCTGCTGAATGGAAATCTGCATGTGATGGCCCGGAACACCCTCGTGGTAAGACAGATTTTCCAGTCGGTTAATCGCTACGGCGCGCATATCGATCAGGTGCGCATAGAAGGTTCCGGGACGCGACCCATCTGCCGTGCCGCGGGCATAGTGGGCAGCACCGCCTGGAACCTCACGAAAAGCCTCCACCCGCCTCACCTGCAAACCTGCCTTCGGCAAGATGCCAAAAAAATCCGGCAGGCGAGTGTACATATCCGCCAGAATTTCATCGGCAAGCGCAAGGTAATCGGCACGCCCCTGATCCGTATTGGAATAGTAGAACTGGTCATCTTCGCGCATGAAATTAAAGAACGACTGCAGACTCCCCTCGAAACCAACCTGGCGCTTGATCGCCTCCATCTCTGACTGAATACGTGCAACCTCTGACAGACCAAGCCCATGGATCTCGTCGGCCGTCATATCCAGCGTGGTCATATTGCGCAAGCGCTCGGCGTAGTAGTCTTCTCCACTGGGCAGAGCGGAGGCCCCGGTAGCAACTTCGGGCACATCGCCTCGATCACTCTGCAGCCAGATCAGGATTTCATCATAGGCTGGCTTAAACTGGGTGAGCAGTGCATCTCTCGCCCTGCCCTCTAGCGCATCTCGCCCTGACGCGCTCACCACCCCCTCATCCGCAAGCGCATCTAATTTGCTTGTGATATCTGCCCAGATAGCTGAATCACCCTCAGCACTAAAAGGAGTGCCAGATGTCACACGTTGAATCTCACTGATAGCCTGATCGTAATCGAAGTGTGGCGCCCTAATTCCATCAGCGACCGATAGCTTGGCCCGCTCCAGATATTGCCCCATATAGCGATTGGATTGGTTCAGCCGGGAAATATAGGCCTCCATATCCGCCACGGAATCTACATCCTGGTAATTGATCAAGCTGTTCGGCAAGCCTGTCTGCGGCCCGTTGCGACCGAAAATGTAGCGATGCCTGCGATAAGGCTGGCTGGCCTCCTCCCGCTCCAGCATGAATTCCCAGAGATCCCAGGATATTTTGCCTTCCTCGTTGAGCGCATCACGGTCAAATGTCGCCTGCATTCTACTGACACTGTCCCGGCGCCAGCTCAATTGCCGATCCAACGCCGCTTCCGATACGTCATCCAGATCACCGTAATTACTCTTGTCGCCTAGACGAGTCTTACTGAGAGGTGAAAAATCCAGTTCGACTGAGAACTCTTCATCCAACCAGGCATGGAATTCTCGCGTGGCTTCCTCAGCATCCACGGCATCAGTTCCGGCCGACGCAATCGGGGTGGCTATTCCTGCTGCACGCTCTTGCACCACAGGCGCTTCGCCGCAGGCGACCAATAGAAAAACAGACATTAAAAAGGACAGAATCGAACGGATTGGCATAAGAAACTCCATCAAAAATTCAGGTCGCCACGATACGGAATCCTGTCAATCAGTTCAAACGAATATCCGTTTCAGCAACCCCATTTCCAAAGCAACTATGGCAATCGTGCGGGGGAATTGGGATACATGCATCGCTCAGCACGCCGTGAACCCATCCCTTGAGGCTCGGCGTGTCTCTACCTGCAACATAGGAATCCGCCGCCCACGAAAATACGTCCAGTTGAGATATATAGGAATTGAAATGAACAATGAAAAAGTACCAATACTAAGAGAGTATTGGTGGGTCTGGGTGGATTCGAACCACCGACCTCACCCTTATCAGGGGTGCGCTCTAACC
>DLPV01000003.1:0-97769 GCA_002477465.1 Gammaproteobacteria bacterium UBA7449
CTACGAGGGTTTCTATTTCCTAGACCACATACTGTCAACATTAGCGGTGACGGCGAAATCACCGCTTACAAAGACCAGGCCAAGGTCAGCCTGATGGTGACCACGGAAGCCCGCGATCTGTCCCAGTCCATGACGGCCAATCAGGAGCTACGCAATGGCTTGATTCAAGACTTCATCAGCGCCGGTATTCCCGCTGGGGATATCAACAATTCCAAATTCTCGAGTTCGCCACAGTTTGGCTTTTTTGGACGTGATCCCTCGTCCTATGAGGTCACGGCCCGGCTCGAGGTCGAGGTCGAATCTGAAGAGCATTTGCAGCTTCTCGCGGCAGCGGCGGATGAGAACGATGAAGTCGAATTCGAAAGCACCGAGTTTGAGCATAGCGAAGCAGAGGCATTCGAAGTTCAAGTGCGCGAGTTAGCGTTGCAGGATGTTATGGAGCAGAAGGCTTACTACGAAAGCAATCTCGGGATTAAGCTTCAGGCCATCAACTTTTATTACGGAGGCGTCCAGCGCATGTCTCGCGCCATGCCTATGGTGGCGATGGAGATGGCAGCAGATGTCGCCAGCACTGCTGTGCAGTCAGTCGCGGCGCCCGCTGTCGCCCCTACATTCGATGAAGTAGAATACCAGTCCTCTGTGACGGTGGTATTCGAAATTGTTAGCGATAACTAAGTGCAATCGTGGCAAACATGCTGCCACTCTTAGCCTGCTCTGCGCGGTGCTGCTCACCGCGCCAGCGAGCCTGGGTGACGTACTTGCTGACGCCAGGCTTCTACTGCGAGTAAGCAATACCGCAGAAAACTTCGAGACCCGCACCCAATCCCAGATCCGCAACATTCTCCGCACCTATGCCAGTATCGTAGCCATGGAGAGCGACGTTGAACTTCCGGCAGGAATCAGATCGACCATTGCGGCGTGCTACACCCGGGAATATGCCTGGGAAAATTTCCGGGGAGGCTTCGCAGAGATAATTGCCGAACATCTAAGCCCGCAGCAAATCCAGCTGCTCATCGGCTTTTATCGCAACAGGGGATTACCCCCTTCTCAAATCGACACCTTCAAGGCAACGATTGCCAAAGCGGAATTGATAGAAGCAAGTAGCGCCGACTATATATTCAGCAGCAGCCCAGGCTGTGTGCATCGAGATGCTCAATTGATAAGTTCTTTTATAGATTCGCAAAGCCTTCCTTCCCTGCTGGGCACCAGCCTTGAGTAAGCCCGGCCCTGAAAATTCAGACCCGGTCATGCAAACAGGCGAGCCTGCCGGGGCAGCGCCGGCCGACATCGAATTGGACAAGCTGGAGTGGCGAGAAGCCCTTGAAGACATCCTTGCATGTTATGGCACCCAGGGCGTGCAGGAAATCCTGGCCAGTCTCGGTAACTGGTGCGCGGAACAACAACTGCCGGTGCGAGTCGGCAACGTCAACACCCCTTATCTGAACTCCATTCCTATTTCGCAGCAAGCAGACTACCCTGGCGATCTTGAACTTGAGCAGCGGCTGGAAAACATCCTGCGGTGGAATGCGATGGCCATGGTCCTGCAGGGCCAGGATGCGGGAACTGGCGTAGGCGGCCACATTGCAACCTACGCTTCTGCGGCAACTCTGATGGAAGTTGGTTTTAACCATTTCTTTCGCAACCAATCAGAGAGCTACGGCGGCGATTTAGTAATGCTGCAGCCCCACACCTCGCCCGGCATCTATGCGCGCTCCTGGCTAGAAGGACGCTTGAGTACCGCGCAATTGAAAAATTTCCGACGAGAACTGCAACCTGAAGGCGGCCTCACCTCCTATCCCCATCCGCGATCAATGCCGGATTATTGGCAGGTACCAAATGCCTCCATGGGCCTGTCAACACCCACAGCCATCTACCAGGCTCGATTTGCCAAGTATCTTGAGAATCGGGGACTGAAGCCCCGGCGTGGCGGGAAAGTCTGGTGCTTTATCGGTGATGGCGAGGCCGATGAGCCGGAAGTATTGGGAACGATTAACATCGCCTCAAGGGAGAAGCTAGATAACCTGGTTCTGGTGATCAACTGCAATTTACAGCGCCTGGACGGCCCGGTAAGAGGCAACAGCAAGATCATCCAGGAACTTGAGGCGTCCTTCACTGGAGTGGGTTGGGATGTGATCAAAGTCATCTGGGGTGGTGGATGGGACCGACTGCTCGCCGCCGATAGTCAGGGCATGCTTCGCCAACGCATGGAAGAGTGTGTGGATGGAGACTACCAGCGTTATTCGGTCCTGCCCGGCGACCTGCAGCGAGAGCATTGGGTGGACGGTAATCCCGAACTGGAACAGATGATGAATGCCCTGTCCGACGAAGAGGTAAAACAAATCAAGCGCGGCGGACAAGACCCAGAAAAGATTTACGCCGCCTACTCCAGGGCTGCAGCCAACACCGAAAAGCCCACGGTGATATTAATCAAGACTGTTAAAGGTGATGGACTGGTGGATGCTGCCGGCAGTAATACTGTCCATCAGAAAAAGAACTTTGATACGGTGCAGCGTATCGCGATAGCGCGTAATTTCGGTATTCCATTGAGTGACGCCGAAATCGAACGTGCCGCCTTCTATCGCCCCGATCCTGGCAGCGAAGAAATCCGCTATCTGCACGCGCGGCGGGAGGCTCTGGGTGGCGCCATACCCGAGCGCAACAGCAACTGCATCAGTCTGGCCCCACCGCCATTGGAGCGCTTTGCCAGCTTGTTGCGCAATCCCAGCAATCGACCCCAGTCCACCACCATGGCACTGGTGCGGATCCTTTCAATCTTGATGAGAGAGGACGGGTTAAAGCAGTACATAGTCCCAATCGTTCCCGATGAGGCGCGAACCTTTGGCTTGGAGGCCTTATTCAAAATTGCGGGCATTTTCTCCCTGCAGGGGCAACACTATACGCCGGTGGATGCGGACACACTGGTGGCTTACCGCGAGGCTGAAGACGGTCAAATCTTGCAAGAAGGCATTTGCGAAACTGGCGCCCTGGCTTCTTTTCTGGCAGCCGGCACGGCTTACTCGATTCATGGCCTGCCAATGATCCCGTTCTATTTTTTCTATTCGATCTTTGGCTTTCAGCGCGTCGGGGACATGATCTGGACCTGCGGCGACATGCTCTGTCGCGGCTTTTTGATTGGGGGCACTGCAGGCCGGACAACACTGAATGGCGAAGGCATTCAGCACCAGGATGGACATTCTCAGGTCATCGCCAATACTTACCCCAACCTGAAGAGTTACGATGCCGCCTTTACCTACGAACTGGTGGTTATCGTGCGCGAGGGAATCCGCCGCATGTACCAGCAGCAGGAGAACATCTTCTACTACCTGACCGCTTACAATGAGAATTATGTAATGCCTGTCATGCCAGAGTCAGAGGCTGTTGCTGAAGGCATCATCAGAGGAGGCTATTGCTACTCTTCAAGCGAGACTATCGAATCCTCGCAGATACACCTGCTCGGCAGCGGCTCGATCATGCAGCAGGTGTTGGCGGCTCGCGATCAACTTGAGGCGCTCGATTACAGGGTGTCAGTCTGGAGCATTACCAGCTACAACGAACTCTATCGCGAGGCTGAGTCCTGTGAGCGACTGGCCAGGTTGCACCCGACCGCAGCAGCGCCCCAAGCTTACATAAAGGCTATGTTCGCCGACACTAGCGGCGTTTATATTGCAGCCTCCGACTATATGAAAACCCTGGCCCGCAGCATCGCCCCTTGGATGCCTGCCAGCTACCAGGTCCTGGGCACAGACGGCTATGGCCTGAGTGAGTCGCGGGAGGAGTTGCGAGACTACTTCGAGATTAGCGCCGAGCACATTTGTCATACAGCACTGGTGCAATTAATGCGCACACAGACCAAGGGCAAGCGCCGTATTCAGTCGCAGATTGATGCCTTGGGAATTAACCCGGATAAACCAGATCCAGCACTGCGCTAGATCCCGTGATACGTCTTTTGCGCACAGGAATCAGTGCGTCATGGAATACATCAGGTAGTTAATACCAAGTCGGTAGGCCGAGTTAGCGTAGCGGGTCGGATACGCCTGATGATAAGTATGCTCCCAGCCATCACCCATATCTGAATTCCAGTTGATCAGCACCATGACGCGACCTGAGTCATCAAGGATGGCGTGGTTGCTGGCATAGTCGATCCCCTGCTCGCCAAAGTCATCGGAGCGATAAAGCGCCGGAATCATCTGTGGGCCATCGATATCGTAGTAGACATGGAATATCTCATGGTCAGACTTCAACTCGACGATTTCGCGATCTGGAAAAACCTGACTGAAGGCCGCGTAGAAATTGTCCCACTGGCGCTGCCCCCAGAAATCATCGATTAACAGAAAGCCACCCCGCAGAAGATATTCGCGCAGGTTTTCGATCTCTTTGGGGCTGAGCACGATGCCGCCATTCTGGCCAACTTCCAGCATGTAAAGAAACGGATAATAAAAAATTTGCTCGTCGTCGAAGCGCAGCACGATGGGATTGCTTTCGACCTTGATATTGGTCAGCCGTGACACGCCCCGCAGGAAGTTCATATCCGCATCGGGGAAGTCGATTGACCAGGTGCCATAGCCGAAGCCGCCGCCCCAATAGGTATCAAACTGAACCCTGACGAAGTTAAACTCACCTGAGTCTTCAACGCCCAGATCGTAAACATCAGCATCTGTACCCGCGATGGAAGGGAATACCTGCGCTGCTCCTAGCCCGGGCAGCAAGCTTAGCAACAGCACTGTAAGCAACCGAATCGGCAAGATTTTAAGCATTTAAACTCATCAAAAATTAGGAACCAATCAAGTGTGGCTATATTCCGCGAAAGGATCAAGCACACAGAGCCAACTTATCCGCAAAATATTCGAAAATTTCCTTTCCATATTTCAAATACGATAAAACCAGTCAGCGGTCGTGACATAAGGATATGCATGTGGCCGGTTTGGTTGTCCCTAATTTCTCAGAACCCCTATTTCCAGATTGCCCCGCCTATCCAAACCATGCAGCGCTTACCGGGGCAAAAGCCCGCATCGCTTTGAACGGCCTTCATTACTGCAAGGTTTTAAGCTGACCGGATGAGCAAAGAAACGCGTTTGGGAAAGCGGGGCCTCAACGTAGCGAATCGCAATAATCTTCATCACTCACAGCAGGCGTGAACCAGATATAGTCGTAAGCGGGCTGGGCACCAAACTGTTCGAGGTATCGCGCAGGCTCGTTTTCATCTGCAACGACTTCCAATAGTGCCAGGCTGACTATGTCTTTTCGCTCCAACTGCACATCACCTGCAAGCAAGTAGTTTGGGACGCCTAGATCGTGGCGCACATGATAATTACCAGCGAGCAACACAGCCATGCCATCCGGAACCCTCAGGTTCTTTGCCATGGTGAAATCTCGCGTCTGTTGGACCCGTACCATTGGCGGAAACTGCGATTCCGGCAACATGCCGCAATGACTCTCGTCGATATCGCTGTTGAGCTTTGCCATGGTTTCGGCATCGAAAATATCTGCGATTGCTACGGGGGTTGGTGCGCCATATACCGCTCTCACAGTCTCCAGGCTTATGTTTCCTGCAGTTACTGGCACAGAGCCATCATAAGCAGCACGGAGAAGCGGCCCATAAAACTGCCAGTCCCAGCCCTGTTCATCCCAGTATAAAAACTCCTGCATCGCTGCATCTGAAGCGAATTCTGTTTCTAAAAACCGGCTCAAGGGCTCAGAGGCATTGCTTTCGAGCATCTCGAAAGTCATTTGGCTTACAGCACCGTCACTGATCAAGCGCTCAATTACAGCTAACTGAATCGCGTGATGATCCGGGTTGTCGTGTTTCTCACCTAATAAAAGATAACTGGCACTAATCAAACTCGGCCAAAGGTTATCTGGACTAATAAACTGCTGTTCACGGCTGCTCCAGATTTTCCCCACCAGCTGATGATCTGCATATAACACTGACTGCCAGTTCTCAGGATTATCGACCTGCGCCGAGAGTGGGTGACTTAGAGTCAGGACTGCAATGACAGTGACAAAGATTCGCATGCTAGTTAGTGCCTCCCATCTGCTCCCAGTTCCCATAAATTCCATCGTCCCAAAAATTCTGAAAATAGGCGATCGCGGACAGTTTTTCGTCATCAGTTAGAACCTCAGCAAATGCTGGCATTTTGCCGCCGAAGGGAATGCCGCCTTCGTTGACGACCTGCATGAGCAGGGACAGAGGATGATGCCAGGCATGGGCCGTGCCGTTCAGGGGCGGCGGTGGAAACGAGCCGTCATCCAGTTTTTGGCGCCAGTCTGCAGCCAGGCCCTGGGCTTGGTCGCCATGACACTCTGCACAGTGACCTTGAAACACTACTTCACCAGTTGCAACCTGGGTGGATGTATACCAGCGGCCCGGCACTTTAGCCTGGCTTGCGCTAGTGGCACCGCTACCGGCTTCCGAACAGCCCACCAGCTGCGCGGCAATGACAACAAACAAGGTAACTGGAATGCTCCTGGCCATCGCTCAGACTTCTTTCTTGGGGTAATCGAATTCTTCCAGCCTGGCGCCGCGCTCTTCGATCTCACTCCAGCTTTCGATTGGCAGACTCATCTGCACCAGACCACAGGTCGGAATATTGTCGATTTCAGCCCCTGTCATCAGGTTGGCAAACTCGGTTATCGCCGGGTTGTGGCCTACTAGCATGGCCGATTCAAAATGATCATCCACCAGGCGGGCAGCTTTCAGGAACATACCGGCCCCGGCGAAATACAGCTCGGGATTGCTGGCAACCTCATCAGCATCGAAGCCCAGTTCCTCCGCCATCAATTTCGCAGTGGTTTTAGCGCGCACCGCGGGACTGCAGATGATGCAATCCAGCTGACTGCCCCGCTGCTGGAAGCGACTGGCCATCTCTGGTACATCCCGTCGGCCACGGTCCGCCAGCGGACGCTCAAAATCCTTCAGCTCTGGGTCATCCCAGCTGGATTTGGCGTGGCGCAGTAAATAGAGCGTTTTCATGGAATGCGTCAGAACGTTTTCAGCGGGTGAAGAAACCGGTTTCAGTGCCCGCAGACAGGCATTTCAGCCTTATACCCCAATTACCTGACCAACTCCAGAAAAGTTCAATTGCTAACGAAACTGCAAGGCGGACCGAAAACCAACAGTGATCATTCTTAATGTACGGCGGTGTCCACCAGACCATTGGCAATCACTACACCCGTGAAAGAGGTAGTAAACATGCTAAAACTTAATTCGCTCGTCATTCTTGGCGCGCTGACCCTATTCGGCACTGCGGCAATGGCGCAGGAGGAAGAATCCGGCCTCACCACAGAAGTGGAGCTCGGCGCCGTCTTCACCAGCGGTAATGCGGAAGCTGAAAGCATTAATTTTCGAGGAGAGGTCGACTGGAACCGAGGAGGCTGGGATTATGGCTTCTTGATTGACGGCCTGCGGCAATCCCAGAATGACGTATTGGCCGCTCAGCGCTTCTACTATGTGGCGAACGCCAATTACGAGCTGGATGAAGTGAGTTTCATCCAGACCAGGCTGGCGCACGAGGACGACCGCTTCAGTGGTTACGACAGTCAGACTGACCTGACCGTGAGTTATGGTCGCACTACGCTGACGAATCTACAGAACATGAGCCTTACTTATGAAGCCGGTCTCGGTTATCGCCAGAGTCGCGCCGAGGTGGAAGATTTCGACGAAGCCATGTTTCGTCTTGCCGGCGACTACCAGTGGAATATCTCTGAGTCAGCCGACTTTGGACAGACTTTGAGTGCGGAAGTTGGTAATGAAACCAATATTTATCGCTCCGAGAGTAGCATCGAGACGCGAATTCTGGACAATCTCTCGCTTAGATTCTCTATTTTCGTTAAGCACCAGACTGAAGTACCCGTTGGGCGCAAGAAGACTGATACAGAAACCGCTATTACCTTCGTAATGAATTTCTAGCAGGTATTCCAGGAGTCCCGCGATGGGAGGTCTGGGCGCTGCTGATGAGGCCCAAGCATGACACCTGTCGTTCGACTCTATTGGCTAATCGCCCTGTTCTGCCTGCCACTGAGCCTGGTGTGGCTTCATGCTAGCCTCGGTGGCACATACGCCCCTGGCACACTCGCCGCACACCCCCTGCAGCTACTCCTGTTCCTGCTGACGCTTGGCTGGACAGCTGTGGGTGGCTACGATCTATTCTTCAGCCCGAGTAATCTGCGTCGTAACTACCCGGTACTGGCCAATATTCGCTATGCCCTTGAAAAATTTCGGCCTGAAATTCAGCAATATTTTATCTCCAACAACCAGGAAGAACGCCCTTTCAGCAGGGAGCAGCGCGATCTAGTCTATCGACGGGCGAAAAACCTGAGTGACACCATTCCATTTGGCACCGAGCGTGACATCCTTGCCGAGGGATATCGCAGCCTGCTGCACTCAATAAACGCAACGCATCTTGATGAGAGCCATGGTCGGGTGACATTCGGCGGACCGGCCTGCAGCAAACCCTATAGCGCTTCCAGACTCAATATCTCGGCGATGAGCTTCGGCTCTCTCAGCGGTAACGCCATCAGGGCGTTGAACAAGGGCGCCAGCCTGGGAGGGTTTGCTCACAACACCGGCGAAGGCGGCTTGAGCCCACATCACCTGAAATACGGCGGCGATATTATCTGGCAAATCGGCACGGGTTATTTCGGCTGCCGCCAGAAAAACGGGCGCTTTGACGACGGCGCTTTCGCGGACAGGGCCAGCCGCGACTCGGTCAAGATGATAGAAATCAAGATTTCCCAGGGTGCAAAGCCCTCTCATGGGGGCGTCCTCCCCGCCGCCAAGGTGACCCAGGAAATCGCTGACATTCGCCTGGTGGAAGTTGGCCAGACCGTCAATTCGCCTCCCAGCCACCCTGAATTCTCCACCCCGATCGGCCTGCTTGAGTTCGTGCAGCGACTCCGAAATGAAAGCGGCGGCAAGCCAATAGGAATTAAACTCTGCCTTGGGCATAAGCATGAGTTTCTCGGCATCATCAAAGCCATGGTAGCAACCCAGATTGCGCCGGACTTCATTACCATCGATGGCTCTGAGGGTGGCACTGGTGCAGCCCCTGTGGAGTTCACCAACCGACTTGGTGTGCCCTGCCTCGAAGCGACCTACTTCGCCAACCAGGCGCTGATCGGCGCCAATCTGAGGGACTCAATACGTTTGATCAGTTCCGGGATAACAGCCAGCGGTTTCGACATGCTGGAAAAAATTGCGGTTGGGGCAAACGCAGTCAATGCAGCGCGCTCGATGATGTTGGCGCTGGGTTGTATTCAGGCACGCAGTTGCAACACCAATCTTTGCCCCACCGGCATCGCCACTCAGGATCCTGCCCGGGAGCGGGCGGTAGATGTGGAAGAAAAAGCCCAGCGTGTAAAGAACTATCACGAACGCACCATACACTCTTTTCTTGAGCTGTGCGGTGCGATGGGCCTGGAAGATCCGGACGATCTTGCCCCCGAAGATCTCTTGCGCCGCTCGGAAAATATTATGCGATCCTTCGTGCAGAGCTATGCTGCATTAGAGCCGGGACAGCTCTTGTCGGATGACATACCGGCATCATTCAAGACTGACTGGGACCGGGCCCAAGCAGCCAAATTTTGAGTCCACTCTGGCAATGCGCGACTTGTAGGCAGCAGCAGTTCAGCGCTACTGATCGCAAGCACGGAAAATAAGCGTATGATCATTGAGGATCGCTTTCGAGCAGGTCCAAATCGCTGTTCCCCTGGAGCTTGTGTCATGCGACAAACTACTCGACCCTTCATTAGCACGCTGTTTTGTTTTTTTTGTTTATTTTCAACCGCAGCGGACCAGGCTGACAGCCGCCTCGACGCGCTGTTTGAGCAATTGCGGCTCAGCGAAAGCCCTGTACAAATCAGGACCACGGAAAGCGAGATCTGGTCAATCTGGCTGACCCACCCCAATAGTGACGTTGAGCGCCTAATGGTGCTGGGCACAGAGGCCATGAACAGGCGTCAGTTTCCTGAGGCACTGTTAATCTTCACCCAGATCGTAGAGAACTTTCCTGAATTCGCCGAAGGCTGGAACAAGCGTGCAACCTTATACTACCTGGTGGGGAACACAGAAGCGTCTATCAGCGATATAGAAAGGACCCTGGCATTGGAGCCGCGACACTTTGGCGCGCTGTCCGGGCTGGGGCTGGTTTATCTGCAACAGGGCAAGTTGACCCAGGCCAAGGACGCGTTTGAGAAACTGATTGCTGTCCATCCGAACAGTCCCAACGCTCAGGAAAACCTGCGCCTGGTGAATGAGCAAATTGCCGTAAATATTATCTGACGCCGAGCGCAGCTTGGCTCGCTTTATGTCGCCCACAAAAAAAGGGATGCTCAGAAGCACCCCTTTTTTGACAGAATCAGTTAAGACTTATTCCGCGCGGCTACCAGTCACTGCGAAGGCGCCGAAGTCGCTGCCGAATTCACCAGAGACGGAATCACCTTCGACTGAACCTGAGAAATCGAGCACAAGAGTCTGGCCTTGGGCGTCTACCTCAGCGGAAAAAGTGATGCTATTGCCATCGTACATAACGCCTTCGATTGGCGCTTCACCCAGCTGATCTGAGCCCATCATGCCAGACCCGTCGGCATTCAGAGTCAGGGTGGCAGGGAGTGCACCCAGGGGAGTGTTCATTTCTACATTCCAGACGCCAACGCCAGGAGGAGTAGAAGCAGCACAGCCAACCAGCACTAGCAGGGAAACTGCCAACCATCCGCTAAATAATTTTTTCATACTAAAATATTCCTTTTGTCATTCACTCAGGGTTTTACCGTTAGGTTTTTACAAAGGAAGCCTGGAGTCACCGTTCGGTAAAGCGCTGTGCTTTAACCCCAACTTCTCTTCTGGAGCTGCCTCAATTGCGAACCGTCTTCCCTATTGTCCTGTTAATAGCGCGGCAGTCAACCTCAATAGGCGGCAATTTTGGGCGTTTTACCCCAAGCGACCCTCAGGGAATAACCCAGGCGTCGAGCCAAGTTTGCTCTGACATAGAGAATTCAAGCTCCTCAAGCAGCGCCCGCTCGATACCCGGCATATGCGCGGCGCCGTAAAACAGACTGATGCGCTGTCCTGATCCGTCGCTCAATACCTGCTGCAGCTCACCCAGGGCCGCCGCATTCCGGTCGCCAAGAATTGTCACCTGGGATTCCAGCTCAGCGCCAATAATCAATCCACCACTACGCCCCAATTCCTGCGCCACCAGATATTTAAGCGCCTGGCCCTGGTTGTCAGCCGCCAGCGCAGTCAGCAAGGACAAAACCGTAAAGGACGAAACTGCGCCACTGCCATTTAATCGCGCCTGCTGCTCGCTCGCCATCTGCGCGGCGGCGAGATTCATAAACATAGTGAAGAAATTTTCATTCTTGGCATCCATGATGGACCTAAGCTCCTGCATGCTTAGGTCGGCATGGCGAAAATTGTCTGCGCCATAGTTTATCTCCTGCAATTGAAACTGCAGCTGGAGATAGCTCGCCATCGCAGCTTGCACGAATCCGATGGCAGAACCACCATCATCGCGTGCCTGCTGACTCAGGTCAGGATCGGGCTCACTGGTGACCAGCTCGTAAAGCACCACATCGCGCTGTTCAAAATAGGCATTGAGGGCCTCGTAATACGCAGCATCAGCAATATGGACAGCAGCAACCAGCTCAACCTCTGTTCCATTTTTTGCTACATAGCGATTTATCGAGGTTTGCAGCTTGCCTTGCCATTGCTGACCATCCTCAACGAATCGCACGAACTGGGCATGGGACGATGGTGTCACTAACAGAGCGAGCATTGTGAATACAATAATATTCAATATGTGCCATATGTACCTTTTCATTGCGGGCAGGATATGAATCGGCTCAAAATTACAATTGCTGTTTGTAAATATCTTGATTGCTTTCATCACCAGGCAAGCTCCAGAATCTGCAGTACATCATCAACTGATAAAATTGCGCGAGGATTTCTTTTCACCACTGGATGCTCAAACGCGCGCTCTGCAATTTCATCCAGCTTAGATCTCGGCACATTCACTTCCCGCAGGGTCGTGGGTAAGCCAAGAGAAGCAATCAATTTTTTGACGACGGCGTGAGCTGGCGCCGTTGGTCTCCCCATGGCCGCAGCAATTGACGACATCTGTGCTTGCAGCTCTGACTGATTCCATTCGAGCACCGCCGGCAGAATCACACAGGAGGTGTAACCGTGAGGAACCCCGCACAGGGAGCCAAGAATGTAGCCGATGCCATGGCTCGCGCCATGGGGCACAGTACCCAGACCACAGCATGCCAGCCATACGGCCTGCTGGTTTTCATTCAATGCCACTGCATCCGACAAACTTTCTTTCACAGTTGGTAACGACTCGCTGAACAAACGCATAGCATGTAGAAAATGGCCGTCGAGAAAGGGTGTGCTGTGGCCAGAACAATAGCCTTCCACGGCATGATCCAGAGACCTGATTGAGGTGGATAACCAGAGCCACTGAGGCGTGTGTGCAGCCAATATCGGATCATAGAGAATAGCTTGCGGACACAGATGTGGTCCTTTGTAGCCTTCCTTGCTGCCAGTCTGAGTATTCAATATGCCCGCATTGTTACTAAATTCCGCGCCCGACAAGGTGGTCGGAATGGCAATCTGTCGAATCGCTGCCGCAGCCGAGAACAAACCAAAATCTCCGTGCTTGCCCCCGCGACTGCCATCTCCCTGCTGCGCGTACTCCAGAAGATCTGACTCGGCATGCAGATCTTGTTCCATCGCTAACTGCACGAATTTGCAGGCGTCTATTACCGAACCACCACCAATACTCACGATTACATCAGCATTGCTGCTGCGCACGCGATCCAGCAGGGCCAGCGCGTCTTCACGCGGCGTATGGGCGCTAACGCCGGTGCTGAGGCCAGCAATGCCAGGAGGCAATGCTTCCCGCAGACCTTCGAGTTCCGCGGTAGCAGTGGCAAGACTTTTTGATGCGACTAAAAATGGACGCTGGTATCCGTATTCTTGCAACAGCCTCGGTAACGCGACCTCGGCGGGTTCAGAAAAGATTACCTTGTGCAGCGCGCTGTATGTAAATTCCATGATGCCTTGCTTACTTATGAGGCGAACAGCGAGTGTATGCCGATAGCACCGCTGCTTGCCACTTGCACATCGAAATAGCACCTTTAGCGCGGTACAATCTAGGGATCAAGAGCAATTGTATAGCGAATTCGCCGACTCAGGCGCAGGACTAAGAGGTCTTCGATCATGGCAACTTTCAAGATTAACGGTGAAGAGCACAGCCTGGACGTGGAGCCCGAGATGCCCCTGCTTTGGGTGCTACGGGATGAATTGGGCATGATCGGCACCAAGTTTGGCTGCGGTATTGCGTCCTGTGGTGCGTGCACAGTCCACGTCAATGGCAACGCGGTACGCAGCTGCGTTCTACCGGTATCAGCAGTGGAGGGTCAGGAAGTTACAACAATAGAAGGGCTGGCGGAGTCTTCGGTCGCGTTTTACGAACCAGGCGCACTAACCGCAGTGCAGCAGGCATGGATTGATTACCAGGTGCCGCAGTGTGGTTACTGCCAGTCCGGCATGATCATGGCGGTTTCCTCCCTGCTGACAGTGAATCCAAACCCAACCGACGCCGAAATTGACGCCAGTATCAATAATGTCTGCCGCTGTGGCTCCTATCCTCGGGTGCGTAAAGCCATCCGTTCGATAGCTAGCGCATAAGGAGATCACGCTATGAAGATTTCCAGAAGACGTTTTATTCTGTCCAGCGCAGCTGCAGGTGGCGGCGTGTTGATTGGTTATGCGGCGACCCGTCCCAGCCGCCACCGTGTTGCCAACGATACCCTTGCACAGGGTGAAGAAAGATTCCTGACGTCTTTTTTAAAGATCGAGCCTGACAACAAGGTTATCGTTTATGTAAATCATTCCGAAATGGGCCAGGGTAGTCATACAGCACTGGCCATGATGGCGGCGGATGAGCTGGATGCGGCCTGGGAAGACGTTGCGGTTGAGCAGGCACCTGCCACCGATCTCTATGCCACCGGTGATATGGCTGTAGGGTTTGCTGGTGAATTTGATGTACCTGCCTTCCTGATGCCACTGATCGAAGCCAGCGCGATGAAGATTGCCCAAATTGGCAACCTGCAAACAACCGGTGGCAGCGCTTCCATTCGCTTCACAGGCCAAATGGGCATGCGCGTAGCCGGTGCGGCCGCCCGCCAGATGCTGATTCAATGTGCATCTGAGCAGTGGGCCGTACCCGCCAGTGAATGCACTACCGCACTGGGCTATGTCCAGCACAATGCCAGCGGTCAGTCTCTCAGTTATGGTGAATTGGCAGATGCAGCAGCTGCCCTAGAGCCGCCAGCCGAGCCAGTATTAAAAGACCGCTCTCAGTTCAACATCATGGGAAAGGCGATCTCGCGCGTTGATATCCCCGCCAAGGTTGACGGCAGTGCCTTCTACGGTCTGGATTATAAAACCGATGACATGTTATTCGCCGCAATTCGATTAGCTCCCGTTTTTGGCACCAAACTGGTGTCAGTAGATGCCAGCGAAGCGCTGAAGCGCCGGGGCGTGCAGAGAGTCATCGAGCTGGAAGATTCCGTCGCGGTTGTCGCCGATAACTATTGGCGAGCAAAGGAAGCCCTCAGGCTGGTCAAGACTGAATTTGAAAGCTCTGATAACGACGATATTTCCAGTGCAGATATTGCGGCTCAGTTTGATGCAGAACTGGAGTCTAGCGGGGGAAGTGAAGATTTTGAACTCGGGGACGCCGGTGGCAATCTGGAGCTGGCCGAAGATCAAATAGAAGCAAGTTACCGCGTGCCTTATCTGGCCCATGCCCCTATGGAGCCCATGAACTGCACGGTGCATTTGCATGACGGCATTGGTGAAGTATGGACCAGCACCCAGGATCCCCTCGCAGTGCGTGGCCGGGTCGCTTCCCTTGCTGGGCTGGGTGAGAACGATGTTACCCATCATCCAAGCTATCTCGGTGGTGGATTCGGTCGACGTCTGCCCTTTAACTGGAACGTGATAGACCACGCAACCAAGATCGCAATGGAATTTAGTGTTCCAGTTAAAACCGTATTCAGCCGCGAAGACGACATGCAGCAAGATTATTATCGCCCCGCTGTAACGTCCAACTTCAAAGCAGGTCTGAATGGCGACGGTAAGGTCATAGCCTGGCAGAACCGCTATACCGGGCCGGTACAAACTCCGGGTGCGGCGCATATTCCCTATGACATCGCCAATCAGTCCATCAGATATGTCGACGGCAATACCCATGTGCCCGTCGCTGCCTGGCGTAGCGTGGACCACTCGCAACAAACTTTCTTCACCGAGTCATTCATTGACGAGCTCGCTCACCGAGCCGGCACCAACCCCTTTCAATTTCGCATGGAATTGCTGCATGAACATCCACGTCATCAGGAAGTTCTGCGCGTTGCTGCTGAGGCTGCTGGCTATGGCAGGAATTTGCCGCCGGGCCATGCGCTGGGACTGGCAGTTCAGGAGAGTTTTGGCAGCATCTGTGCTGAAGTAGCCGAGGTCTCTATCGACGCAAATGGTCGCCCAATAATTCACAAGGTAACCGCTGCAATCGACTGTGGCTGGGCGGTAAATCCGGATACCGCCGAGGCACAGATAGAATCGGGCATCATATTCGGACTGACTGCAGCGATGTATGGTGAAATCACCATTGAAAATGGTCGGGTCGCACAGAATAATTTTCCTGATTACGAGATGGTTCGCATGGCAACTTCACCCGAGATCGATGTGCATATTGTTGAATCCGGAGAAAGCCTGGGTGGCCTCGGCGAACCTGCCACGCCACCTATCGCTGCAGCGGTTACCAATGCGATTTACATTCTCACAGGCCAACGCATCAGGGAATTGCCCATCAGCAGGCATGACTTTTCACAAGGCAGTTCACTCGCGGGAGGATGAGCAAGCCATGTTTGGCAGCAGACCTGAGTTCATCGCTTTCCTCAATGTCGCGGTTGCTGCTACTAATTTGGTTAAATGTTTTAGTCCATTGTTACGTCAAGCACTAGATCCTCAGGACTGCTGCCGAGTCGCTCCGAATCCTGTCAAGACCAAGGCAGAGTCCATTGAGTCTGAGGCACAGCCCGCGCCGTGTTAAACTCTGAGAAAATCCCAGCCTGGTAACGTCAGTGCCCTTACTTATAATTGGTTTACTCCTGTTTCTACTCCCTCACCTGCTGCGGGAGTTAGGGCTGCGGGACAGGCTCATCGAAACCCTGCAGTCTGAGGCCGCCTATAAGGGCGCCTTAAGCCTGGCGGCCTTGCTTGGCCTCGGCCTCATTATTCTCGGCAAGGGACAGGCCTCTTTTTCCATGGTGTGGCAGCCCTTTTTTGAATGGCGGGTGTTGAGTCATGTGCTCATGTTGCCTGCTTTCATTCTGCTTGCCGCCGGCAATATGCCTCCCTCACACTTAGGCGCCACAGTGCGCAACCCGGTGGTGTTGGGCGTGGTGTTATGGGGAATGGCTCACTTGTGGGCAAACGGGGATCTTGCTTCTGTGCTGCTGTTTGGCAGTTTCACAGTTTGGGGGGTGGTTAAATTCACCTCGCTGGCGCGGAACTACGAACTTCCAGCAAAATCCCCCCGCATTTTCTGGGACATTATCGCTGTGGTGGTTGGCCTGATCCTTTATGGGCTCATTACGATATTTCACGGACAAGTTTTTGGAGTAGGATTAAGTCTTGCCTAAGTTATTTCACACAATGCAAACCCGACTAATTGCGCTGATCATTTGCTGCTTGCCATTTGCGGCCAGCGCTCAGCAGTTAAACCAGACAGACTGGGACGGAGAATGGCTGGCAGAAGGCACGCTATTCCGGATTGGGGTCAAAGTCGAAGACGGTATCCTGAAAGTCAGCCAACTCGAATCCATGGGCCAAGTCTGGAACAACGAGGATGGTGAAATCGACGGCAATGTTGCCAAAGTCAAGGTAGATTACGCGGGCGCCTCCGGCATCATTCAGGCAGAGCTCATCAATGCCGACACCGCCGTGTTATTCGCAGCGAGCTGCCAGCCCGACTTCATGATGGTATGTGTGCTATCGAAGGATCGCCAGGCTGTCTTTAGAAAAGTTGACAGCCCAGCGCTGGAATCAGATCAACTCAGCGTTGATAACTAGATCTCGCCGATCGATTTAATGACCTTGCCAACGATGCCATATTCAATGGCCTCTTCGACGGTCATCCAGTAATCCCTGTCTGTGTCTTTGGCAACGCGATCCAGGGCTTGCCCGGTCTCGTCAGCAATGAGTTGGTTAATGCGCGCGCGCATCTTAACTATCTGCTCGGCCTGAATCGCGATGTCAGTCGCATCACCTCGTGCTCCGCCAAGCGGCTGGTGAACCAGGTATCGAGTATTAGGGAGTGAGAACCGGTTTTCCTTTTTAGCTGCCAGAAAAATAGTTGCCGCAGCGCTGGCAACCCAGCCCGTGCCAATTACCCTGACTTCCGGTTTGATAAATTTAATCATGTCATAGATGACATCGCCGGACTCCACATGGCCGCCGGGCGAGCTGATGTAGAGAGAAATAGGCTCGTCTCCATCTGCCGCAAGCGCCAGCAAGCGTTCAGTTACAGAGCGCGCCAATTTGTCGTCAATATTCCCGAAAATCGTGATCGATCTGGATTTGAACAGCTTCTCATCCATAAACCCCGAGCGTGAGGGGTTCGTATTGTCCTTGGAGTCTTCGTCCTGATAACTGTGCATGCATTCGTTCCTCGCTAATTTACTAGCTCTTCTTCAATTATTTCTGTGACTGCTGGCAGACAATCTGCTTGCTGGGTTCTGATGTAAGCGATCAGCTTCCATAAATCGTTCTGCCCCTCTGGAAAGTTATTTCCAAACCCGACCATGCGCGTGCCTGGGATACCTGTCGTGACAATTCTAAATATATCTTCGCTGCTGCTTCCGTAGCTCGATTGACAATCAAATAAATCGACGTCCTCACCTTGTTCCGGCTCATCATCGTGACAATAGTTTGCGCAGCTTCCAACGAAGATGCTGTAACCCCTTTCAATCGCCGACTGGTCAGTCATGTAGACCTCAAGCAGGCTCATGCTCACGTCGGGCTCTGTCTCTGAACAGGCACTTAGCAGCAGTGTGCTGCAAAATAAGATGCCAGCGAGACTGGAAAATCTTTTGCGCTGAATTCGCCGCATGCCTGATTACTCCGCTCACTCCGGTTACATCGACTATTGCGCGTCTGGCAGCCGCCGTATTGGCACGCAGATTAAACAGAATCCCCCGGTGATTCAATAAGGGGCGTTTCTAACTGCTGGTGTGGGTCTCAATTCCTAGCGGCTTGAAAGTTATGAGTAACTGCGGCAACAGGGTCAATGAACCTGTGAGCGCGACCAGCATCGCCAGACTGGTCAGCAGGCCAAAGACAATCGTAGGAATAAAATTGGATAAGGCCAGAATAGAGAAACCTGCCACGATCGTCATCGATGTGAAATACATGGCGCGCCCAATGCTGTTGTGACAGAAAAACATGGTCTGTCGATAGTTGCCGAAACGTGGAAACTCGCGCTTGAAACGGTGCATGTAATGAATCGTATTATCCACACCAATGCCCACAGAAATTGCCGCGATTGTGATCGTCATGATATCCAATGGGATATTAAGCCAGCCCATGATGCCAAGCACGAATGCGGCAGCGATGGCGTTAGGTATGATACAAAGCACCGCGATAGAGAATGAGCGAAATAACGTAAGAAACATCAGCATGATTGTCAGCATGACAACGCCGAGAGTCAGAATTTGCGACTGGAACAGACTCTGCAGCACATTGTTGTACATCACCAGAATGCCGGTTATCCGCACATCCTCCTCCGCAAAACCGAACTCTTCTTCAACGCCGCGCTCTATTCGCTGCAACAGTTCGTTGCGATTCAGATCAGGTGCCGATTCGATCACGCGCACATTAAAGCGGGTTTGATTGTCTGCCACCGAGATAAAGGGATTGAGTACAGTGTCCTTCAAGGCCTCAGGTATGCGGTTGTATAGAATCGCCCACAGAAAACCATCAACCTCCTGGTTGCCGTTCAGCGCCTCGGCAAGTTGCACAATAGCACCGAAAGACAAGACCTTGCCGGTCTGTGGATCCGCGTCAAGATACTCATGAATGGCCTGTATCTGCTCCATTTTGGGTGCAGTGAACCAGTAGGCGTCGCTATTGACATCACTGTCGCCAAAACCGTCTCCAAAGCCATCGTCAAACCCATCATCGAAGCCGTCATCAAAGTCATCACCGAAACCATCACCGGCCTCAGGCAGATTGACTACCACATCAAAAGACAAGGTCCCGCCGAGTTTTTCATCGAACAGGCTCATACCCTGGTAAATTTCAGTACTCTCACGAAAGTAGTCGATAAAACTGTTTTCTACCCGCAGCTTGCTCAGGCCAATCAAGCTGAATAGCAAAATCAACCCATATAGCACGAGCACATTGGTTTTTAGTTTATCTGTGGCACGCGCCAGAAAATCAGTCAGGTTAAGTCGCAGATTCGCGCTGACCTGACTCTCATCCTTTTTTAGCAGACTCATGATGGATGGAAAAAGCGTGAAAGCAACAACCAGCGCGGTCACCACACCCATCATCATCATCCAGCCAAAGGTTATGATAGGCAGGATGCCGCTGACGATCAGGGAGCCAAATGCAACTGCTGTCGTTAAGGCGGTATAGAGGCAAGGCCGAAACATAGACAGCACTGCGTGACTCAGTAATTTGTCGTGATCACCATAGTGCCGGGTCGCCCTCAATTCCCGATAGCGCACCGTCAGGTGTACTGTCAGGGAAATAGTGATAATCAAAAGCAGGGAGATGAAATTAGATGACACTACGGTGACACGCCAATCCATCAATCCCAGCACACCCACCATAATGGTACCGGCCACGGCGCAGCACATCAGCGGCATGGCAACCCAGCGAATTTTTCGGAATATCAGGCCGAGTGCAAATATAATGAGCAGAACTACGGCACTGCTGAAGGTACTAAGGTCGCCCTGCACAAAGGTCACAAGATCATCGGCGATCATGGGCGCGCCGCCCAAATAGATCTCTGCTCCGTCTCGATAGCGGTCCAGGGTTGCCCGAATTTCCCCGATCATTTCATGTTGCCGATCGGCAGCCTGCACGCTATAGACCGCGTACTCCTCTTCAACCGCAACCAGCTCCGCCTGCTGCTCTGGCGTAACCTCACCGTCCCGCGCCAGCCCGCGCAACTCAGTGCGACGATTGACCAAGGAACGCGCCTTCTCATCAATTGCAAAGCCAACCTGCATGCCGGCTGTTTCTCCATCCGGGCTCAGCAGGGCATTACGGAATATCGGGCTGGAAATGATCTCTTCCCGCGCCGCTGCCAGGTCTGTTTCTGGATCCAGCAGTGTCAGATAGTCTTCAGAGATTCCAGTGAGCGGCGTGTCGCCGAATATTGGCACATTGAGAATGCTGTCCACAGACTCGACCCGCTCTATGCTCAGCAGGTCCTCGCGCAAACGCGTCAGGATTTCCAACTCGGCTGGATCGAACAGATCTCCGTCAGGGGTATAGGCTACGGTTACAGAATCGCTGGTGCCGTAGCGATTATTGATTTGCCGGGAAAACTCCAGATCTGGATCATTTTCCAACAGCAGGGAATCAGCGGAGGCATCCAGACGAAAGTACTGAGCATGCCATGCGAAAAAGGCCACAACGACCAGCAGTCCTGCGATCACGAGTCGGGGCTTTTTGAACACTACGTCGCTGTAAAGCTTGGCTATGGAAGACGACATTTTAACTGTGCACTACTCAAATTGGGCTGTGACTATACGCGTTTTCACAGCAGTTATCGATGAACTATGTTGAACTTTAACGACGAGAAACGGGATCGCGATGAGTGTCTGGAGCCGGCCCAAATACCCGGCCGAATGAGCTTATCTCGATTGCCCCGCAGGCTCAAATTCGGACCAGCGGGCGACGGCTTGCTGCAAAATGCTCCCTGAATCAGTTACTGAATCTTGGAATGCGCTGGAAAGGAGGTTAAGCAATTGTTTTCTATGCATAAAATAATTGCGAGAAGAGACCCAAACTGAGCTCGCGGCCCTGCAACAATCTGTAATTTTGCGACGAGCCGAACTGGGCGCATCTGGCTAATATTGCTAACATTATCGCTAGTTGCCAGAGACAAGCTCTGCCCCAGGGGAGTCCACGGACTTGATACGGGAATGCTAGTGACAGCCTTGGCAATGAAGCCGTTAATTTGCGCCACTACTAGTCTCGATCTGAAACGGGTGACGAGTCATTATGTATGATCAGGGTCAAGGTATAGGTCACAGAAGACGCAGAAGATTAGGAAAATTAAAGAAGGCAAGAAAAGCCAAGAGCCAAGAAAGTGCTAGATAAGGACCGAAGAGACAGACGTCCAGGAGTTAGAAATGAAATTACCAAGCAGATTAATCCTCACAATCTTTGCCCTCGCGTTCTCGGCTGCCGCGCTGGCAGACGAGTGGCTGCGCACGATTCCAGAGTTTGAGTTGACCGACCAGCACGGCGAGACCCACACCCTCGCAACCTATGAGCAGTATGACTACGTGGTGTTCTACGTACAGGGCGTTGGCTGCCCAATCGCCCGCATTGCCCTACCCAACTACCGAGCGGTAAGGGACGAGTATGCGGATAAGAACATCGGATTCACCATGTTCAATTCAAATATACAGGACAACCTGCCCCGCATTGCGAAAGAATCGGATGAGTTTGGCATCGATTTCCCCATCATGAAAGATGAGGGCCAGCGACTCGCCAAGGCGCTGGGCGTGGAGCGAACCGCCGAGGTTTTCGTGGTCAATCCGCGCACTCAGGAGGTGCTGTTCCGAGGCCCAATTAACGACCAGTTGGGGTACGAGACGCAACGCAATGAGGCAAGCCAGCACTACCTGAAAGATGCCCTGAATACAGTCATGGCAGGTGGTGTGGTCAATATGGACGACATTCCCGATTCCAAGGGTTGCCTGGTCGCAATCTTCGATACTTGATTAAAATCTGGTGAGTTAGAGAAATCAGGCAATAAAAAAGGGAGGCATAACCTCCCTTTTTGTGTAGGGTGTAAAATAAACCGCTCGCTGTTAAGTGACTTAGACTCCAGTTACGTCACTAGAGTAAGAATGATTCCGCAGCGCCCAATTTACCCAGAGTCAAATAATCTGGGTCTTTGGTAGTGCAGAGCAGAATGATCGCGTGCTACGTTTCGCAGGTCAATAAAGTTATTTTAGGTCTTATTGCATTGGTTTTAAGTTAAGATGAAATACCCGTCTACTTAGTGGACGACGACCTCGATTTGCTGGATGCGCTTGCCCTCTATCTAGCGCAGGTTGGCTTTAACCCGGTATTGTTCAGCTCCAGCCAGGCGTTCCTGTCTTTTGATGAACTCTCTGAGAGTGGTTGCGTATTGCTGGATAACCACCTGCCAGACATTTCGGGACTGGACGTTCAGAAAAAACTCAGCGCGCGCGGCGATAAACTGCCCATAGTCTTCATGAGCGGCGACAGCCGCTTCAAAGATGTGGTCGCCGCCATCCAAGGTGGGCCGTGGGATTTTTGGAAAAACCTTTTTCACTGGCAGAACTTAAACCTGCTATTGAGGAGGCGTTGGAGCAAGCCAGGCAGCAAACCGAAGCACTTGCCGAACTCAGCGAACCCGATATCCCATCCCTCACTCGGCGTGAGAAAGAAGTCTATAAGCTTGCGATCAAGGGCTACTCAATCAAGAAGATTGCCGAAGAACTGGACATTTCAACCAGCACGGTCGAATTCCATCGCAGTAATATCTTACTCAAAGCTGGTGTCACCAGCATCGCCGAGCTGATTGCCCGCGCGCTCGAGTCGCGTTAACCAGGATTTCGAAACAATCTGTCTGCACTGTCTAAACTGACTTCAAACTATTCAACGAAGGCACGTTCAATCACGTACTGCGCCTTGATACCTTGCCGGGATTCCTTGAAATTCCAACCATCCAGAATAGTGCAACAATCCTTGAGCATGCTTGGGCTGCCGCAGATCATGAAACGGTCATGCTCAGCGTCTGCAGTCGGCAGGCCCAGGTCAGAAAAAAATCGGCCGCTTGTCATCAAGTCTGTAAGCCGACCCTGATTCTTATAGGGTTCCCGCGTGACCGTCGGGTAGTAGACTAGCTTCTCGCAAATGGTTTGCCCGAAGAATTCATTTTCAGGCAATTGCCCGAGGATGAAGTCCTGGTAGGCAAGCTCGCTTTCATAGCGCACACCATGGGTCAGAATGACGCGGTCAAAGCGCTCATAGACTTCCGGATCCTGGACAATGCTGATGAATGGCGCCAACCCGGTGCCGGTGCTGATCAGGAAAAGATTGCGACCAGGCAGCAAATGATCCACCACCAGGGTGCCGGTAGGCTTGCTGCTCACCAACAGTTGATCTCCAACCCGGATGTTCTGGAGGCGGGAAGTAAGGGGGCCGTCTGGCACCTTAATGCTGAAGAACTCTAGCTCTTCATCATAGTTGGGACTGGCGATGCTGTAGGCACGCATCAGGGGTTTGCCTTCAACCTCCATACCCAGCATCACGAAATGCCCATTTTCAAACCGAAGCGAACGATCTCGGGTGGTCTTGAAGCTGAACAGCGAGTCATTCCAATGATGAACGTCGGTAACATTTTGAGTAGATAAGGCCGCCACAGCAAACTCCTCCTGGATTTAGGCGGGCGCAAGTTTAACGGCGGGTGATATATCTGTAAAATTGATTATATTAATATGATCTATTTATTTATTAGATATAGGCCGGTTTTTAAATACAGGTTCAGCCCAATGCACTTTTCTCTAAAACAGCTCGAAGTATTTCTGGCGGTTGCCAATCACGAGAATGTCAGTGTCGCCGCCAGGGAACTCTCAATGTCTCAATCTGCCGCCAGCACTGCCTTAAAAGAATTAGAACAACGCTTCGAACTACAGTTTTTCGATCGGATCGGTAAGCGTCTTCAGCTCAATGAAGCAGGCAGCGCCCTGCGCCGCCGCGCCGCGGCCCTGCTATCTGAGGCGTCAGAATTGGAAAACAGTCTGCTCACGCATACTGAGGTGGGTGAGTTAAAAGTCGGGGCTACCTTGACCATTGGCAACTATCTCGGAATCGGCATCCTGGCGGATTTCATGGCGGAGCATCCAGAAGCACAGGTGAAACTCACCGTGGAGAACACGGCATCCATCGCTCACAAAGTACGCAATTTTGAGCTGGACATAGGTCTTATCGAAGGCGAGTTGCAGGATCCGGATCTGGAGATAATCTATTGGCGCGATGATGAACTCGCACTGTTCACTGCCCCGGATCACCCACTGGCAGGTAAGAAATCCCTCAGCGAAGCAGAGCTGCTGGAGGCTAACTGGATTGTCCGCGAGCCTGGATCAGGCACCCGCCAGGCCTTCGATCGCGCCATGACCGGCATCCTACCTAATCTAAAACTGAGATTGGAGCTGCAGCATACCGAAGGCATCAAACGGGCTGTAGAAGCGGGTCTGGGCATTGGTTGTTTGTCCAGGCTCACTCTGGAAGAGGCTTTTAAAAGGAAAACACTGGTACCATTGGCGGCGCCGCAGCGACACTGGCAGCGCAAGTTCTATTTCGTGCTGCACAAACAGAAGTATCGAGGAATCGGTGTGACCAGCTGGATGTCTCACTGCCGCAGGGTATAGCGCAAGCTACAAGTGAACGTATTAGTGAACATCATCGTAGAAATCAAATGAAACTGGACTTATCAGCCCTTGCCAATCGCGTTGCGACCCTTTGTGTTGAGCGTCGCCTGGCGTTGTTCACGGCCAGTGGCCTGATGATGGTCATGCTGGCAACCGGCATACTGTTGACCAGTTTCGACGGCACTTTCAACGCCTTGCTGACGGAAAGCGACCCTTATCTGGACGAACTGGAAATCATGGATGACGAATTTCCGATTCCAACGGAAGCGGCGTTCATCTTTGTGGCCCCCGAAGGTGGCACCATTTTCGATACCGCAATCCTGCGTGCGATTGAAGACCTGCGAGAGAGCTATGAAGTCGTCCCTCTGGCCGACTACCTGTCCACCATTATCAATTGGGTCTCACCTGAAACCCAACGGCGCCTGTTCGCCAAACGCATCAACGAATATTCAGAGGCTGAACTCAGCGCGCTAGCCGAAACGGCCATACAGGATCGCCTGCTAACCAATAACTTACTGGCCAAGGACGCCAGTCTGACTTTTGGAAACCTGTCCCTGAATGCCCGCGATGCCGGTGTTGACCAACGCATGGAAATCGCAACTGCGATCAAGCAGCTAAGGGATGATATCCGGGCTCGCCATCCCGATGTTGAGCTGTACGTCGGCTCTGACTTCATTCTGGAACAAAGCAGCCAGTCCGCCATGATCAAGGATCTCACCAGCCTGCTGCCCATCGTAATAATTATCTGCGTGCTGGTGATCTGCTATTGCTTCCGCTCCATTACCCTGGGTGCAAGCATCCTGATCCATGTCTTATTTACGACGATCTGCACGATTGGCACTGTGAACTACTTCGGATTTTCCTTTAACAGCATTTCGGTGATCGCACCGCTGGTGGTGATCATTATCGCTGTGGCCAACAGCGTCCACATTATCTCTATCTATAAACAGGCGCTCGCATCGGGTATGGATCACCTGCAGGCCATGCGCCACAGCCTGGCCTATAATTTCCAGCCAATATCGCTGGCCGCTGTAACCACGGCAATAGGATTTTCCTCTCTCAACATGACCTCATCTCCCGCAATTCAGGATTTCGGTCGGATCGTGGCTATCGGTATCGTCTTTGCCTACAGCCTCACCTTTACGCTGCTCCCCGCATTAATGGTGTGGTTCTCACGACTTGCCGGCAATACTGAGACTCAGAGTTCCCACTTTCTTCAGAATGGGCTCGAACGGGTGATCAGTTTTACCCAGTCTCGGGATAAACCCATTTTCCTCGGTTGCACGGCACTGGCAGTCTTCACCGCAATGTTGCTGCCGCTAAATGAAACTGATTTTAATCGTCTGGACTTCATCGCAAATGATGATGAGATTCGCGAGTATTACGACAAGGTTGCTGAGAATATGAATCGCGGCCCGGCCCTGACCTACGCGATAAAAACGCCAGTAGAAAACGGTGTGGTAAATATAAAGTTTCTGCGCGAAGTAGAAGCGTTCACGAACTGGATGACCAGTTTGCCGCGAATCGAGTCCGTTGGCAGTCTCAACGATGTGCTCAAAACGATTAACCAGTTCATCAACGATCAGGACCCGGAGTACTACTTCCTGCCTGATGAAGAGAGCACAGTAGAAAATTATCTTGACGCCTTCGCACTGGTAAACAGCAAAGAATTTCCCATGAGCGGATTCATTAATGATGACTTCTCCGCCATCACAGTATTCGTCAACGCCACCCAAATCTCCAATCAGGAATTGCTCGACCTGGATCTCGAGATCACACAGCGATTTTCAGAGGAATTCAGTGATGCCACTCTGATTCACGGCAGTGGCCTGCTCGTGTTTTCCAGAATGGATGAATTGGTTACTACGGAACTACTGCAGGGCTATTCTGTCAGCCTGATGCTGATCACCTTAACCCTGATATTTGGCCTCGGCAGCCTTTATTTTGGCATCCTCAGCGTGCTGCCCAATCTATTGCCTGCGACCATGGTGTTCGGATTCTGGGCACTGTTTGTGGGCCAGCTGGATCCTTTCGTCATGATGCTATTCAGCATCAGCATTGGTCTGGTAGTGGACGATACCGTGCATATACTGAGTCACTATCTCGAGGGTCGTCGCACTGGCGCAAACCAGGCCGAAGCCGTTGCTCACTCTATAAGAGTGGCAGGCCCAGCACTTACAGTTACCACGCTTGTCCTTGCGCTGGGTACGACAATCCTTATATTTGCCAACACCATCTATTTTCAGCAGTCCGCCAAACTGCTGGTGCCTATTGTGGTGCTAGCCCTCGTGCTGGATTTGCTCTATTTACCCACGATTCTCAAGCGCTTTGATAACCGCTTTCCCGCCAAACCAATTTCGCAATCCTGAAGATCACACAAACACACTAGAGAGCTGTATTTTATTATGGTCAGCAAAGAAGAAATGATCGCCTGGTTCAAGAGCGAGTTCCCACAGGCCCGTTATGAGATTGAAGAATTCACCGCAGACAGCATTATCGTGCGCCACCGGGTAGAAGAGCGCGACTTACGGCCGGGCGGCACGGTCTCAGGTCCAACCATGATGGCACTTGCCGACACGGCAATCTATGTCGCCCTGCTGCGGCAAATTGGCTTTGTCGCACTGGCCGTCACCACCAGCCTCAATTTCAATTTCCTGCGCAAACCCGTGGCGAACGCGGATATTCTGGCAGAATGTAAGTTGCTGAAGCTTGGCAGGTCTCTAGCGGTAGGAGAGGTGTCTATCTACTCCGACGGAGATGAGGCACCGGTGGCCCACGCCGTGGGGACCTACTCTATTCCTCCGAAAAGCTAGAGTGCATCAGCACTAAAGCAGGCCAAGCAGACACCCTCAACTAACTCTTGTACTTTAGCCGCTGTGATTTAATATCGGAATCTGCTGTCCGAGACCAAGACACGGCTTGACTACAGAGTCTCGATGCTAGGGCGAGTGCAGAGCTGCCGACTCAAGAATCAGTTTGCTCGGGCTGTGCACTGGCGCCAGCTTCCCTTTAATAGCAATTGAAAATAGTCCGGGAACAACGAAATGTTTTCAACTACACAGATGGTGCGCCGAGCTGCGCAGAATCAACCCAAAGTTCTGGCCACCGTTGACGGTGATCGCAAACAGACCTGGCACGAGTTTGTGCACAAAATTGCCTGCTTCGCCGGTGGACTACAGCGGTTTGGCTTCGACAACGACGATTGCGCCGCCATTCTGGCCCTCAATAGTGATCGTTATTTCGAATTCATGTACGGCGTGCCTTGGGCCGGAGGAATCTTCCAGCCCATTAACACCCGTCTGGCCGGCCCGGAGGTGGAATACTGGCTGAATGATTCGGAAGCCAGCATCTTGTTTGTCGATACCACCTTCGCGCCACTGGTGGCGCAGATCAAGGACCGACTGGCACACGTAAAGCAATTTATTTTCGTCGATGACGGCGAGACCCCTGATGGGTATATCCCTTATGCCGAGCTGGTCGACGCTGAGCCTGTCGCCGACACCGGTCGCTGCAACGAAGATATCGCCGGGCTGTTCTATACCGGCGGCACCACCGGCCGCTCCAAGGGTGTCATGCTGACCCACACCAATCTGGTGGTTAATGCGCTACAAGCGGTTTCCATGATGGGGGTTCAGCAAAGCGATAGAATATTACACGTGGCACCTATGTTTCACATAGCGGATGCCTTCGTATGCATGATGGCTTCAGCGTTATGCTGTTCCAATTATTTTCAGCCAGCCTTTGATCCCCTGGCTACACTGAAGGGCGTTCAGGACAATAAAATTCAGCGCATGCTGCTGGTGCCAACCATGATCAACATGGTGGTTCACCAACACACGATTGGCGACTACGATCTGGATGCACTGGAAAGCGTCTGGTATGGCGCCTCACCCATGCCCGAAGCCGTCATTCAGCAGGCACTTAAAGTTATGCCCAAGGTGCAGTTCTACCAGGCCTACGGCCAAACTGAAGCTGCCCCGGTAATTACCGCCCTGCTGCCGGAACGCCACACTTTCGAAGGCCCATTAGCCGGCAAGATGAAGTCCGCCGGCCAGGCCCTGCCCGGCATCGAAGTCTGCATCATGGGCGAGAACAACCAGCGCGTTGACTATGGGGTAGTGGGCGAAGTCTGTATGCGTGGCCCTAACATCATGAAAGGCTATCGCAATATGGAGGAGCAAACTGCCAACACCATTATTGACGGTTGGCTGCACACAGGGGACGGCGGTTACATGGATGACGAGGGCTTTGTCTTCATCGTCGACCGGGTCAAGGACATGATAATTTCGGGCGGGGAGAACGTCTATTCTGCCGAAGTGGAGAACGCCCTCTATCAGCACGAAGCCGTGAGCCAATGTGCTGTAATTGGCATCCCTCACGAGAAATGGGGCGAATCAGTTCACGCTATCGTGGTGTTAAAAGAAGGCGCAACAAGTGACGAGGCGGAGTTGATTGAACACTGCAAGTCACTGATCGCTGGTTTTAAGTGTCCACGCTCTGTGTCGTTTCAAAGCGAGCCGCTGCCGCTGTCGGGCGCAGGCAAGATTTTGAAAACTGAACTGAGGAAGCCCTATTGGAAGGAAGGCGAACGCAATGTTAATTAGAGCTTGCCTAGATGCTCCGTGGCGGCAGGTTTCCCTGCTCGCGATTTTCTGTTTTGCTTCTGCGGTAACACTCGCCGCAGAGGTCGAACTTACCGCAGCGACAATCGAGGAAGTAAATACCGCCATCGATGCCGGCGAGCTGAATTCGGTGGAGTTGGTAGAGTTGTTTCTTGATCGTATCGACGCTTACGACAAGCAGGGACCCGCGATCAATGCAGTGCTGACTTTAAATCCGGAAGCGCTTGAGCAAGCGCGCGCACTCGATGAAGAAAGAGCTCGCAGCGGGCGTCGCTCCCCATTGCATGGCATTCCAGTATTGCTGAAAGACAATATGGACACCGCGGATTTACCCACCACCGCTGGCTCCTTCCTGTTGCAAGACTCGATTCCACCTGACGACGCTTTCATTGTGCAGCAATTAAGGGAAGCGGGCGCCATCATTTTGGCCAAGCTCAACATGAGTGAATTCGCGTCCGGCGGCGCCATGAATTCTCTGGGGGGGCCAACCTACAATCCACATGATACGACCCGCTCTCCTGCTGGCTCTTCCGGCGGTACCGGCGCGGCAATCGCCGCTGGCTACGCCATGATGGGGCTGGGCACCGATACTGGGGGGTCGGTACGCGGGCCTTCTTCAGCCAATGGCATCGTTGGCCTCAAGACTACCCATGGTCTGCTGAGTCGCGACGGTGTAGTGCCGCTGGCACTATCCTTCGATACTGTCGGCCCCATGGCCAGGAGTGTCTATGACGTGGCGGTTTCCTTGGGCGTCATGACCGGAATTGATCCTGCGGACGACTCAACCATAAAGAGCGAAGGCTTGTATCACACAGATTACACCCAATTCCTTGATGCCGATGCGCTGGATGGTGCCAAAATCGGTGTGGCCCGGGTGTTCATGGATAGCGATCCGGAAGTGGACTGGATCATCGAGTCCGCCCTGCAAACCATGCGCGATGCAGGAGCCGAAGTCGTAGACATTAAGATTCCGGGTTGGCTGATGGACGTGCGCGGTCGCTTTTACCGGGCAATTCGCTACCGCGAATTCCGCGCCCAGGTCGAAGACTATCTCGCCACCATTGGGCCTGAGTATCCCAAGACGCTGGATGACATCATCAAGCAATCCATGCGCCTGACTTCACGACGGGAAGACGGTGCGATTCCGAACCCGGGGCGCTGGAACCTGATGATGAGCGAAGATGACAGCGGTGAACTGGAGGACTATGAGTATATCGCGGTCCGCGATCATGCCCTGCCGCTGGTGCAAAGCGTCATGGCAGGGATCATGCGCGACAATGAGTTGGATGTAATCGTCTATCCCACGTCGACGACACGCCCAGGCCGGGTCGATCCAGATCCCAACCCGAATGGCGCACCTGGTGGTGGCGGCTCACCGGTGACCCTGGCCAATATGTCTGGCTTTCCCGACATCATCGTCCCGGCCGGATTCACCGGCATGGGCCTGCCCATCACTATCTCTTTTATGGGGCCTGCTTTCAGTGAGCCACGGCTGCTGGGACTGGGCTATGCCTTTGAGCAACTTACAAAGGCGCGACGGCTGCCCGTGTACACGCCTGCGCTGGAGGGGGAAGAGATCTCCTACTGAGATCTCCAAGCGGAAGCAGCTATTGCTCGCGTCGCATAAGAGGCTAGTCTAATGCGTCCGCCGGTTGCGGGAAGCTTGCCGGAAAACTTAATTCCTGCTGCGGGCGTTTGGTTTGCCTCACTCGGAAGTCTAGTGCGAAGAAATTGATCAGCAGCGCAAGTTTATCTTAGATGACAGGAGCAGAGGGGTGCAGGATCACCCTGTTTGAACACTGCCTTCGAGATGATCCTGGCTAGTACTTGATCGCCAACAGATGGTCGGCGGATTCAATCAGGGTGTGACTAATCTCAAAAGCTGGCATCGCTGTGTGAGCAGAACCATCTGAAGACGGTGCGATGATGAATAAGGTAAGTGACAGGACGGATATGGCGTAGAACACGAAAACTCTTGTTTTCATTATTGTTTTCCCCTGTTGTTTTATTTATTAGGGTAATTGAGCGATCTAGCGTTCATCAGTCTGCGCCTCTTGTAACAAATTGTCACGCTTTTTATGCGGATTCCCGATTTGCTGATTCGGCAGGGTAAGACCTGGCGAACACAAGTGCATTACACAGTCGCCAGAGCGAATCTCCAGACTCCAGGATGAGTCAATGAGTGGCCGGTGCCAGTATACCAAACCGAAGCAATAATGCTGGGCCCTGCCATCGCCTGAAAACAGGCTTTTCCCGCAGCCTGCCAGTCACCCTGGCCGCGATGACCCAGAACCGTCACTTAGCCAGGTCCTGTGCCGGTACTTAGGCTGTCTAGTCTATGAAATTACCGTCGAATCACTTAACAAGCGTAACAGTACAGTCGACCTGATTTGCCACCGCCTGACTCACGCTGCCCAAAAAAGCACGCTTGATCCCGGTGCGCCCGTGGGACCCCATACTCACCAGGTCAACCGCATTCTCCTTAACATATTTCACTATTTCTTCTGCCGGGTGTCCCCAAACAGTCACCAACTGCGGTTCCGAATTAACCTCTCCGAGCGCGCGGGAAGTATCCGGCAACTCTTTTTCCTGAACCTGCTTCTCCATAACGCCACGAATCTCATCCACTGATTTCATGCCACCTGGCACCCCCTCATAGAACTCGCCTGCACCCCAGGCACTGGCAAGTAAATTATCATCACTCTGCGCGCATAGGATGATGATATTTGCGCCAAGAGCCTTGGCCAACTGCCCGGCATAAGCGGCCGCATTAATCGCTCCCTGCGACCCGTCAGTAGGTACGAGTATATGATTGATTTCAGACATATTGCCTCCAATCGGTAGCGCTGGTTTTAAGGCTGTTTAGTACAGATAGCAGCAAGCGCAAATAATTAATTGCTCAGCGAATCGACAGACTATTTCAACGTCTATCTACTGGGACAATTCGTCTACCGCTTACAATAGAATGCGTAGCGACCGGCCTAGTTTCTGCTGATCACTCATCATCATCCACACTGGGAATGGGTCCCTGATTCTTGCCATCAACCTCCCATCGTCGCCATCCAGCCAGTATACCCATCAGCCCGTGATTGCCTTCATGGCAGGCATACTCGTAGATTGGGTCTGACATACGTCGCATGGGTAGTCTCGCCGACCAGGGCTGATCCCACATATTGGGATCTTCGATGGTAACGTCGTAGTCAAGTGTATTCTCATCGACCCAAGTGATGTGCTCCACAATCTTCAGGTTCGGTGAGGTATTGCGCCAGCCGTACTCCGGATAGAAGTGGCGGCTTGTGATCACCAGGGTATCCCCATCCCAACGCGCGATAGACCGACCTGCCCATTGGTTAAAGGGCGCATCGAAAGTGTCGGCGAAGGGAACGATGCGCGCGTGATGCACCATCTCCGTCATGATCATGACGTGATCCTCAGTCTGCACCAGCTGCATATTGTTGTTATAGGAGCCGGGGAGCAATGGTGGCCCAGTTCGGTTGTTTATAATGCAGCGATCGTTGAGGGTGCGTGCCTCTGGGCCCGCGCTATCGCGACGCACCTGCTGCATGTAAGCAGCCCGCGCTTGACCACTTGCGTTCAGTGGCGGCAATCTGCCATTGGGCGGATCATAAATCAGCGAAGTACGCCGATCGGCAATAGTGTCATTGCCACGCTCATACCAGAACTCATTATAGGAGATCACCCCAGGCGGATAGCCGGCACCACCCACAGAATCGATGATCAAATCCCGATTCTGCCGCCGATTCTCATAGGCGGCCCACTCCGCCGCTTCCTCAGCTGTCAGCGTCGCCTTGTCCGCCAGCTCTGGCGGTCGCTGTAGCGGCGTAATGGTACGAAAGGTATAGGTGCCCTGAAGATCGGGTTGTCCGAACTCCGTGCGTGGTACCGCGCTAGTTTGCGCGTAGAGTGGAGCAGTAAGAATGCCCGTTACGAGGGCCAGGGTGCTTAACCAGCGCTTGTGCATATTTGCCTCCAGCGGTGTTTTTATTATCGCAAAGCAGGTTTTGCAGTTTGAAGTTTGGACACTACTCCATTACATCATGTTTTTGAAGAGTCAGGCACTGTGAATCGAATGGAATTAGAGCGCTGTTCGAATAGCCTGCTGCACCAACCAAGAAGCACATTACTAACAGCCCAGGGTGGGCGGTCGATGAAAGAAGAATTAGGAGGTTATGGGAGTGAGGCCGCGCTTAATGTTCGATCGAGGTCTGTCCCTTTTATTTTCTCGCTACCGCAATACTCTGACAGACACATAACGCTCTGAATAATGGGCAGGGCTTTAGCCATGTCCTTGATTGATTTGATTGTTATGTGTCGTTAGCACTAATTCAAAACCTTGTTATCAAGGTACTCAAGAAACTCTGGCGTCAATCTTGACCGAAACTGTTCCCAACTAAATTCCTGATAGAGGTCGCTAGTAAGTACTTCTCTTGTAATGTCTGCTGTAAATGGTGGTAAGTTGCCTTCTAGAGATTGAAGATACTCCCACTCCATTCCTAGAAGCACAGACTCTATCGTCGATTGAACTCTAAATCTTTCAACTTCGCTGAGCTCAGCTCCGTTGTTGGCTTTGAACCAGATTTCAGCAATGTCTGTATCTTCGAAAACAGCTCGGCGAATATATCTCCTGTTTTCCAGCGTATCGGCAGATGTCTCAAGCTGCAACAATCTATTGTTCTGATTAATCTCGATTCCGACGAATACTATTCCTGCTACTACTCCAATATTGGCTATAAGAGAAAGCCATGTGTTCAATTTCTCTAGCTTCGCAGTAAAAAGATCCTTTCGAGTTGCACTAGATCCGAGTTAGCACACATAACAGCTTAATACGAAGCGGACTTCATATTCTTTTGGATGTTTGGTCTCAGTGTACGCGCGACACTTTTGAAATTGAAGATAAAATCATTTCGACAGTTAGGATACATCTCGCGCAAACGAGCCGTCCCGGTTTTCGCGCCCATGAAAAAGCCCCGGCAAATTGCTTTGTCGGGGCTTTTTACACAACAGTATCAGCTTACTTCTTGGCTTTCGCTGCCTGTCTTTCTTTCTCTGCTTCTACCACAGCGTCAGAGACTGACTGCGGGCAAGGCATATAGTGCGAGAACTCCATAGAGAACTGACCACGACCGGAAGTCATGGTACGCAGGCTGCCAATGTAGCCGAACATTTCCGCAAGCGGCACATCCGCCTTGATGCGCACCCCCGTGGGTCCAGCGTCCTGGTCTTTGATCATGCCGCGACGACGGTTTAAATCACCAATCACATCACCCACGTGATCTTCCGGTGTGAAGACATCGACCTTCATGATCGGCTCGATGAGCTGGGGCGCAGCTTTCGGCATTGATTGTCGGTAAGCGCCACGTGCAGCAAGCTCGAAAGCCACCGCGGAGGAATCCACTGCGTGAAAGCCACCATCATAGAGTTCGATTTCAACATCGAGCACCGGAAAGCCCGCGATTGGGCCATGCTCCATCATGCCCTCAAATCCCTTCTCAATCGCTGGGAAGAATTCTTTTGGTACATTACCGCCCACAACTGTGGAGCCAAATGCATAGCCGCTGCCTGGCTCGCCGGGCTTAATGCGGTAATCAATCTTACCGAACTGACCAGATCCACCTGATTGCTTCTTGTGGGTGTAGCTATCTTCGATTTCCTGAGTAATGGTTTCACGGTAGGCAACCTGAGGTGCACCGACTTCCAGCTCAACGCCGTAGGTACGCTTCAAGATATCGACTTTAATATCCAGGTGCAGCTCGCCCATGCCTTTGAGGATGGTTTCGCCGGAATCTTCGTCGGTCTCAACACGGAATGAAGGATCTTCCGCGACCATCTTGCCAATCGCGATGCTCATCTTCTCGACGCTGCTCTTGTCTTTCGGTGAAACTGCAATTGAGATAACCGGATCCGGAAAGATCATGGGCTCAAGCGTACAAGGGTGATCAGGGCTACACAGAGTGTGACCTGTTTGCACGACCTTCATGCCAACAATGGCAAAAATATCACCGGCCTGCGCTCTATCAATTTCATTTCGGTCATCGGCGTGCATTTCCACCATGCGGCCAACGCGCTCGGTTTTGCCTGTGAATGAGTTCAGGATCGTGTCGCCTTTGTTTACTGCACCGGAGTAAACCCGAACGAAGGTCAGGGCTCCAAAGCGGTCATCCATGATCTTGAAAGCCAATGCACGGAATGGCTCGTTTTCATCAACCAGAGCGACTTCACCGTTGGGCTCACCTGCCTCATCGGTTAATGGCTGCGGGTCAACCTCAGTCGGATTCGGCAGGAAATCAACAACCGCATCCAGAACCAGTTGAATACCCTTGTCCTTGAACGCCGAACCACAGTAAGTGGGGAAGAAGTCCAAAGCGATCGTTCCCTTACGGATGCAGCGCTTGATGTCATCGATGGAGGGCTCTTCACCTTCCAGATAAGACTCCATCAAGTCGTCATCTTGCTCAACAGCCATTTCAATCAGCTTTTCACGGTATTCCTCAACCTGATCAACCATGTCTTCCGGCACATCGCGGAGCTCGAATTTTTCAGGATTGCCTGGATCAGGCCAGATGTGTGCTTTACGGGTCAGCAAATCTACGACGCCGATAAAATCATCTTCAGTGCCGATAGGCAGTACCATGACCAGAGGATTCGCGCCAAGCACGTTCTCAACCTGACCAACAACTCGGAGGAAGTCTGCGCCTACACGGTCCAGCTTATTGACGAAAATAATGCGCGAGACTTCTGACTCGTTGGCGTAACGCCAGTTGGTTTCTGACTGGGGCTCAACACCGCCTGAGCCACAGAAAACACCTACCCCGCCATCCAGTACTTTGAGCGAGCGATACACCTCAACAGTGAAATCAACGTGCCCCGGGGTATCAATTATGTTCAGACGGTGATCTTTCCAGAAACAGGTGGTCGCCGCAGACTGGATCGTAATGCCGCGCTCTTTTTCCTGATCCATGAAATCCGTTGTTGCGGCACCATCATGCACTTCACCGGTTTTATGGATCTTACCGGTCAGTTTAAGAATGCGCTCAGTGGTCGTGGTTTTACCGGCGTCAACGTGGGCGAAAATACCTATGTTTCTATAAAGTGATAAATCGGTCATTGTGCTGCTCAAAGGTTAGCTATCGGGATACGTGAAAAAATGGTGCGATATCATACTAGATTTCACCTTGAAGCGAGAGATAATAATGAAGAAAGAGCTGAGAAACGGTCAAGAATTCACCTGATTTGCCACAAAACTGACCTCCCCAGCTGCTCGGAGCCTGAAAATAGGTAAGTGAACGACTAACCCGGGAACCCTTGGCCTGATTAACAGCCATAAAAAAGCCGAGCAAAGCCCGGCTTTTCTGGTTCTCTCGTCTCGAGAACAGGAGCAGACTTAGTCGTCGCCGCCCTGATTGGTGAACTTGTAGTTCACCACACCGAAGAACATCTCGTCCCAACTCTCATTACCCCAGGGCACTGAGCGCTCAGGGTCAGGGTTGGCTGGGTTCTGGGTGGAGTTGTCGAAGGCGCCCACTACACGGATCTCTGTGCCTGCCGGAACCAGCTTGGGCTCTTCATACAGGTATGACAGTTGCCAGTTGTAGTTGTACTTGGCGACATTGATCAGCTCTTCAGTCGTGCCGTCTGGATAGTCAGCGTAGAAACGCATGTACTTGCCGCGGAAGTGCATATGCGGCGTGAAGCTATACAGATGGGCTTCGCGATCGATGGAGATGGTCTGAACCTGCTCAAAGGCGGGATCGTTTGGCGGGATATCAGACCAGTTGAATGGAAAGATACAGGCGCACTGACCTGACATTCTCTCTGATGGAGGCTCATCCTCTGGATAGAACCACACACCAACCTGACTGTTGTCAGTGGTTTCCTTACCGTAAGGCGTGTAGTGCATGTTCAGGTGCAGCACGGAACCCGCCTTAATCAAACCGCCAGTATCGGGTGGATTCATCTCTTGAATGAAGCCTGGAATATAGGCTGCAATATTAGCCTTGTCTGGGTTACCCGGTCCGCGCAGGAAACCCCGACGAGGCTCATCACCCGGGAAGTCCAGGCGATTGACCGTATGGTGCAATACCGCGCGGTCTCCAGCGATTATCTGGCTACCCTTCATCCAGCGATCTTCAGGCATGTCGAAAACGACTTCGACGTTAACAAACACGCCGTTGCCAGTGGCTGGAACCGTAGTCGCTGGAATATCCAGGATCATGTCTGGCTCACCATAGGCCCACTTGGTTTCTGGCCAGGTCAACTGAGTCAGCGGATCTTCGTTGCCATCTCTAGGCGCACCGGCTTCAGCCCAAGCAATGATGTTTCGGACGTCCTGTTCTTCGATCTGGCGGTCATTCAAGAAATCACCAATGTGACCATCGATGGCGCCTGGCGGCATGCGCTTGGTCATCAGGACCTCGCGAATCATGGGAGACCAGCCCTGCACCATGGCATGGCTGTCCATCGCGAAAGGCGCAACCCCGCCTTCGCGGTGGCAGGCAGCACACTGCTCAGCCAGCACTGGCGCAATGTCAGCAACATAAGAAGGCACAGGCGTCTCTGCGTAACTGATCTCGGCACCAGCGACCGCAATTTCTGGGGTGCTCACGTCGTCACCAGCCAGAATCTCAGTCAATGCAGTCTCTGCACCGTCAACGCTACCGCGGTATTGCACGGTAAAGCGGCTAGGGTCGAAGATCAGCACCTGGCCAGTGTGGGATATCCCCATGGCCTCGGAGATAACACGATGGTCATCCATCAAAACCGGGATATCGACGCCGTATTCGGCGACTTCAGCAACAACGGCTGCCCGATTCTCGAGACCCATCGGATTGATCATCAGGAATTCCACACCCTTGGCGTCAAATTCTGCTTTCAGCGCAGTGAACGCAGGCAAAGCTGCTTCCGTTGCATCGCTGTCGACCGCCTGGACCAGGAAAGCAACGGCTTCATGGTCATCCAGGTAGCTCATGCTGTGGTGATAACCATCCTGGTCAATCAGCGCAAAGTCGCCAACTCTTTCCTGCGCCGCGGCCAGTCCTGGCAACATTGCAGCAGCGAGAAGCGCGTATTTCATCTTGCTCGGCGTTTTCACTTATTTCTCCTCAGACAGTCCCAAAGGATTCAATCGATTCGCAAGCGCCAGTGGGCATCGGCGCTGTCGCGAGTAAGCAGGGATTGGTGATTAACAAACCAACATCCCCCCGGAATTAAGACCTATAGCCTAATTACTACGACGTATTGCGTCAATTAGATTCGCCTCGACTCATCCCGAGAATTACACGCCTGGCGGCCAATTCAGGGCCGCCCTCTCAACATCAGGGTATGCGGATCAGCTCTAGCAACTTGGGGTAGAGCGCGGGATTGGCGATCAGCAGGTTCTTATTGTAGAACTGAGGATCAATATCTTCGGGCACGGGCCCGAAGTGCCCGCACTGCGCACCTGCTTCCTTGGCAATCAGACGGGCGGCCGCGAAGTCCCATAAACTCAGGCTTTCGTAGTAACCATCGAGACGACCGGCAGCGAGCCAGCAGATATCCAGGGCCGCAGAACCCAGGCGACGAATATCTGCACAGTTATGAAGGATATTACGCACACGTTCTACCATCTCATCTATTCCCTCCTTTATGTAAGGGAATCCGGTGGCAATGATGGTGCGGGAAAGTTCAGCTTCCTGCGCCACCCTGATGGTCTCGCCATTGAGAGTGGCGCCTTTCCCCAGCTCAGCGCAGAACATTTCGTCGGTGAAGGGGTTGTACACCACCCCAAGGCTGATCTGGGCATCGACACAATAGGCAATTGAGACAGCGGACTGGATGTGACCATGGGCATAATTTACGGTGCCGTCGATTGGATCAACGATCCACACCGATGCATCAGATTTCCATACGCGCTGCAGCTCAGGTGATGACTCTTCTGAAAGAATCAGGTGCGCAGGAAATTGCTGTTCGATGCGCGAGCGAATAAGTTCGTCCGCCATGATGTCAGCATTGGTGACCAACTCGGTGCCACCCTTATAATCATGGGTCAGGTCTGCCTGTTCCCGCTCCAGCACGATCAGACCGCCCGCTTCCCGCGCTACCGCCTGGGTAAATTCCATTAGCTCTGTCATTGCCGTTCCCGATTCATAAAAAATGTGCTGATACTAAAGAGATGTCACGCTGCTGATGGTGATGCCGATAAGAATCTGGATATGTCAGCTCTCAACCGCGCGTTAAAATATGGTGTTTTCGCCACAATTGCCACCCTGATCAACCTGTCGACTCAGGAGCTTGCTATCAGGCTCTACAGCGGCCCCTTCGACATTTACGTTGCCCTGTTGCTTGGCACGGTCACCGGCCTGGTAAGCAAGTACACCCTCGATAAGCGCTATATCTTCGCCTACGCCACCAAATCTCACCGGCATAACCTGAACAAATTTCTCGCCTATACGTTCACGGGTGGTTTTACTACTGCTGTGTTCTGGGGGCTGGAGCTTGGCTTTGAATACTGGTTTGGTGGCAAAATCGCCCGCTATATCGGCGCCGTGATCGGATTGAGCATTGGATATGTTGTAAAATATCGGCTGGATAAACATCTGGTGTTTGCCCGCGCAGCTGATTCGGCAAGCCATAGTTTAAGCAGCCCAACGACAGAAACTTGATCGAAAGCTAAAAAGCCTGCAAACACAAGGCAACCAATCCACCAACAGCGAAGAAACCACTGATGCTTCTCACCGGCTGGGGTCGTTACCCAACTGTCACTTCACAAGTGACTGCACCTGGCAATGTCGATGCCCTGACCAAGCAACTGCCCGCGTACCCAAGCGGCACATGCCTCATCCCTCGGGGTGCGGGCCGCAGCTATGGTGACAGCGCACTGGCCGAGCAGGTGGTAAGTAGCCGCTTCCTGGATAACTTTATTGCGCTCGATGCTGACAACCTGCGCATCAGTTGCGGTGCCGGGGTAACCCTCGCTGAAGTTTTGAGGCTGTGCGTACCGCAGGGGCTGTTCCCGCCGGTATTGCCAGGCACAAAACACATCAGCATGGGCGGCGCAATTGCTGCAGACATTCACGGCAAGAATCATCATGTTGATGGCACATTCTGTGATCACGTCGAATCCATTTCCCTGGCACTGGCCAGCGGCGAGCTAGTGCACTGTTCTCGAAGCGAGAATAGCGAGCTATTTCATGCCACCTGCGGCGGCATGGGACTCACCGGCGTAATCGTGGAGGCCAGACTCAAGCTGGCAAAGGTTTCAAGTGTCTCAATTAATACTGAATCGATAGCTGCGGCGAATCTCAAGGAGAGCCTTACGCTGCTGAATGAGCACAATGAAAAGAAATACGTGGTGGCCTGGGTCGATTGCCTGGCGCGCGGCGCCGCGCTAGGTCGCGGCATCATTCACTGCGGCGATCACAGCGATGCTGGCGAGCTTCGACATCGGGAAAGCAGTAGCATTGGCGTGCCGTTCACCACACCGGGTTTACTGCTCAACCGCGTCACCATGGCAACCTTTAATAATCTCTACTTCAATCGTCACTCGTGGGCAAAGGGTGCGCGGCAGCAGTACTACGACAAGTTCTTCTTCCCATTGGACAGCATCCGCAACTGGAACCGGCTTTATGGCAGCAGGGGCTTCTTGCAATACCAGTTTGTGTTACCGGACGAATCTGCTGAAAGCGGCTTGACGGAGATACTCGGGGCCGTGAGTAGCGCTGGCAAGGGTTCCTTCCTTGCCGTACTGAAACGTTTCGGCGCAGCCAACGAAAACCTGTTGTCCTTCCCGCGGGCAGGACTCACCCTGACCCTGGACTTCAAGTTTGAGCCCAGCTTACTTTCGTTGCTGGATGAACTTGATGCCATGGTGTTGGCACATGGCGGTCGCCTATACCTGGCTAAAGATGCGCGCATGAGTGAAGCAGTATTCAAACAAAGCTATCCCAATTGGGAGGCGTTTAAAGCCATCAAGGACCGGGTCGATCCGGACGGCCTGTTTGCGTCGATGCAATCGAATCGACTTGGTTTAAGCGGTGCCGACATGGGATCATCGACAGCATGAACATTCTCATCATCGGCGCCAACTCTGCGATTGCCAATGCCGTGGCCCGGCGCTATGCCGCTCGCCACTGCAGCCTGTTCCTGGTGGCGCGCAACGAGAAACGTCTGCAGACCCAGCGGCAAGACCTCGAAGTACGGGGTGCGAAACGGGTAGGAATCCATGTACTGAATGTGCTGGAGCACGATAAGCACGCAGAGGCCATTAAGGCCGGACACGCTTTCTTCGATGGCGCGGATATCGATATCGCTCTGATTAGTCACGGCTCACTGCCGGACCAGGACGCCGCAGAGGCAGACTTCGAATTGGCAAAACGGGAGATCGACGTGAACGGTCTGAGCGTGATCTCTCTACTTTCCCATCTCATTCCCCCTTTTAAAGCGCAGGGTCGGGGCATATTGGCGGTAGTCACTTCGGTAGCAGGCGATCGCGGACGCCAGCCTAATTTCATTTACGGCGCCGCCAAATCCCTGGTGTCGACCTATCTGCAGGGCCTGCGCGGTAAACTGCTGCCGCACGGTATACATGTCGTCGATATTCGCCCAGGTCTGGTGGATTCGCCAATGACGGCGCAGTTTGAGAAAGGTGCGCTGTGGTCCACGCCGGAACTGGTAGCTGCCCCTATAGAGAAGGCCATCGATGGCAAGCGGCACACGGTCTATGTACCCGGCTATTGGCGCATTATCATGGGCATCGTGTGTTCAATTCCCGAGGTGGTCTTCAAACGACTCAAGCTGTAAATTTTGACCGCTACTCCCACACAGCCCCAATCCAGTCTGCCGCTCTATGTGGACCTCGATGGCACCCTGATAAAAACCGATCTGCTGCTGGAATCGCTGTTACTGCTGCTGAAGAAAAATCCGTTTTATGTTTTCGCTTTGCCTTTCTGGTTACTGGCTGGGCGCGCGCGATTCAAGGCGAAGATTGCGGCGCGCGTTTCTGTAAGTTATGAGATGCTGCCACTGAATTCTGAGTTTCTGAGTTTCCTACGCAGCGAAAAAACCAAAGGGCGGCATCTTGTACTGATTTCAGCCTCCAATGAAAACATGGTGGCAGCATTCGCCCACAACCTCGACCTGTTTGACAAGGCTGTAGGCAGCGATTATCACACTAACCTGAAGGCCAATGCCAAGCTGCAGCGCATCAACGAGATGAATGCCAATGCGCCGTTTGCCTATGCTGGCAACGCCAGCGCTGACCTCCCCATTTGGCAGCAAGCTCAGGAAATTATCCGGGTGAACTGCAGCAACAGCCTGGCGCAAGACCTGGCTGCCAACAAACCACGACAAGACTTCGATTTGCCCGGCTCACGTTGGCCCCTGCTATGGCAGACAATGCGCCCGCACCAGTGGTTGAAGAATGGCTTGTTGTTCATTCCGCTTGTGCTGGCGCACCAGCTTGACGATATGCATGCCCTGCAGCATGCCGCCATTGGTTTCCTGTGTTTTTGCCTGCTTGCCTCCAGCGTCTATTTACTAAACGATCTGTTAGATCTGGAAGCTGATCGCCGTCACACCAACAAATGTTCGCGACCACTGGCAGCCGGGGCGCTGCCCATCCAGCACGGCGCTGCCGCCGCTGTGGTTCTGTTTACCGCAGCATTGCTGCTGGCGCACCTGCAGCCGCTGGCCTTTGTCGAGGCGCTGGGCACTTACTGGTTGCTTACCCTGTGCTACAACTTTCTGCTGAAACGAATCTTTCTCTTGGATCTGTTCAGTCTCGCCTCGCTTTACACCTTGCGCTTGATTGCGGGAGCCGGCGCAGTAGGGGTGATTGCCTCTCCCTGGTTACTTGCCTTCTCGATGGCTTTATTCTTTGGTCTCGGGGCAGTCAAACGTGTTACGGAGTTAGTGAATAAGGGCAAACTTGAAACTGAGAGAATCGATAGCGAGCAAGAAGCCAGCTTTACTTTGCCCGGTCGCGCCTATTCAAGCCAGCATCGTGAGCTACTTATCCTGCTGGGCACAACCGCCAGCGCAATTGCGGTGCTGGTTTTTCTGCTCTACATCTATGCGGAAGAAACCATGGCGCTGTATAACTCGCCACTCATTCTCTGGCCTATTGTGGGTTTACTGGGTCTCATACTGATCAGGGTCTGGCGCTTTGCGATCACGGGAAAGCTGCATGAAGACCCGGTACTGTTTGCCATCAGCGATCACCCCAGCCAAATAGCCACGGCATTGATGTTTCTGGTGCTGTGGCTGGCTATCTGAAAATCTACCGTCTGCCTAAGGGTCGGCCCAGGTCGACATACGCTTATAGAGATTGGCAGGTTCGGCATCGGCGAGTAAGGCATCAACAATTACCGCAAATTAAGGGTCTACGAGGTCCCGCCCGATTTCATCCCACCACTTCTTCCCAAGCTCCGTGGAATGATTGAAGACTATAACCTGCTGATTGGATTGCCAGGATGCTTCATCCAACACGCCATTCATGTATTGGAAGTACTCGAACTCTCGGTTCCTCATATACAGGGAATACATGAAGCTCAAGCGTAATTGATCTTCTGCTGACAGCGCCTCCTACGACCCAAGCCGGGCAAACACATCAGCGTGTTCCAGATTTGCAGTCAATGAAGCTACATCATTAGCAATCAACGATTGGCGCGTCTCCGAGCGCAGCAGTTCGTTATTCTGATTAATTCCGATGGCGAGGAAAATCAGGCCACCAATTACGCCAATCTTTGCGGCGAGATTTAGCCAGTCGTTAAGTCCATTTATTTTCAATATTGATAACTAGACAATCATACTCAGAATGCCATGATGAAAACGCAGATGGTTCTCAATAAAGCTCGAAATAAAAAAGTAACTGTGGTCATAGCCATCGCGCTGATTGAATCCCAATAGCATACCAGCGGCGCTGCAGGCTTCGACCAGTAATTCCGGCTTGAGCTGATCTTTTAGAAAATCGTCTGCCGAGCCCTGATCTACCAGCATGGGTATGGGTCGGGTGGCATTCTTTACCAATTTGACCGCATCGTAATGCTGCCAGGCATCTTGGTCTTCACCCAGGTAATTCTTTAGCGCCTTGGTTCCCCAAGCGCAATTGACTGGTGAGCAGATAGGCGCAAAGGCAGAAACGCTGTGATACTTATCGGGGTTTTTCAGGGCGATGGTGAGCGCACCATGGCCACCCATGGAGTGACCGAAGATGCTCTGCTTATTCAGATCCACGGGAAAATGGCGCTGCAGCAACTCAGGCAGCTCTTCAACCACGTAGCTATACATATTGTAATGCTTATTCCAGGGTTCCTCGGTGGCGTCTACATAGAAGCCTGCCCCGAGACCAATGTCATAGGCACCCTCGGGGTCATCCGGCACAGCTTCGCCACGCGGACTGGTATCAGGTGCCACTACGATCAAACCGAGCTCAGAGGCCAGGCGCTGAAACCCCGCCTTCTGCACAAAGTTTTCATCGGTGCAGGTCAAGCCCGATAGCCAGTACAACACCGGCAGCTGTAAATCTGCTCCCATGGCCAATTGTTCCGGCAAGAAAACAGAAAAGGTCATTTCACAGATGCAGGTGGTGGAAAAGTGCTTGTAGCGCGACTGAGTGCCGCCAAAGCATTTGATGCTGGAAATTTGTTCGAAAGCCAAACCGATTCCTTACAGTCTTGTTCCTGTTGATGCCGTTGTATTGTAGACAGCTTAGAACGGAAAGACTAAAGGAATCGGCAGGTTTCAGAGCTAAGCGAATCGTGTTTACCAGTTCCTGCGGAAGCGATTGCGGTAGTCACCGCGCTGGCGTCGATCAATGCGGTCTCGTTGTCGTCGGTCAAAGCTCCCGCTCCGATTGCCGCGATTGCGATCCCGGAAGTTACGATCCGGCTGACGACGCTTAAAGTCGCTTCCTCGAAATGGGTTGTGTCGATCCTGTCGAAATCCGCGATCAACTCCCCGGTTATTAAAACCAAATCCTCTGCCTGCGCCTGCGAAGTCACGATTCCAATCGTAACCGTTCCAGGTAAAGCGCTGACCGCGGTTGTTTATGACCCAGGGCCGACGGTAGCTGCCGCCGATCTCAACAGCACCACCCGGCGCCTGATCCCAGTCGCGTCCATTCCAGCGATAGATTGCAAAACCACCACTCTCGCGCTTACTGCCCAACACCCAGCCGTCTGCCACAGCTATGGCTGAACCTGGCACCCGATAGCCGCCGCGGTAAATCGCGTAGCCATCACGGTGGCGCTCGCCCAGTCGCCAGGCCCCGCTGTTGCCGCGATCACGGAAGCCGCGGTCATCGGCCTGAGCCGGAGCCGGAATTAAGGCGAGCACTAACAATGCGCTTGCCAGATGTCCGTACAGAGTCGTTTTCATGGCGATTTCCTCCTTACAGTTTGCACTGTGGGAGAAAGTATCGCCCGGAATAGCTGAACGGAGGGTGAACTGGTGGAGCGATTTTTACTACTGGATTAGCCTCCTGGAAAGCTAGGAAAGCGCGGCCAACAAGCCTGTAGTAGCCGCGGTATCAACGTACTCCCGCAGCTGCACAATCTTGCCATCTTCTATATCGGCCACCACACAGGCCATGAGATTCAATTCACTGCCATCTGCGAGGGTGCCTTTAATCGCATGCTCTTCGACAAAGCCATTACCAGTGTTGCTGCGAATTGCATCGTCATAGCGAAAATCTGACACCACCGCAGTGACCGCCTGGGAGAATTGAATCAGGGTTTCCAGGTCGAATTCGTTGTTCAGATTCTGGCGGGCTTTGAAAGTTGGTGCGCACAGACTTCGGACCGTATCCATGTCTCCACTGGCAAAAGCTGCAAACAGGGCAGCGGCGATTTGTTCATTGTTCATTTACACATCCTTCCATATTGGTATTCATGGCAGCTGAAACTGTCAGCTCTCGGTTAACTCTTCAACAGAAACGCATCTTCAATTGGGTCCCACTTGCTGGGTTTATTGATGCGGGTAACCTTCATTGGCTTGCGAATTTTTGGCTCAAGCACCGACTCAAACTCTTCTACAGCGAGAAACTCGGGGTCCAGCCACTTGTTGATTAACTCCCCGTCCTCAAAATCCAGCATGAGCGGCATGGATTTTGGATGAATGTTGTCCCATTGTGGCGACAAGGGTGGCAGGGTAATGATTGACGCAGAGTAAACCAGCTCACCGGTATCATGTTTCAAATGCGCCTTGTAGAGGCCACCGAAAGCAATCGCCGAATCTTCCAACTCAATCATGTGATAAGTCTTTTTATCACCCAAACCTTCAACGAAAGCGCTGGCCGGAATGATACAGCGGGACTCACGGAAAGGCTTGTAGGAGATGCCGCGCTTGTTATCCAGTTTGTCAGAGCGGGAGTTAAAGCTGGCGTACTTGTAATTGGGTTTAAGCGTATCGTGATCCAGGAACAACCACCAGATCGCTTCCGAGACTTTTCTCTCACCCTCGCTATCGTGAATGATTGCGATGCGGCCACCCGGGGCGATGTCATGACTGGTATGACTCGCCTGCAGGCTGATGCCCAGAGACTCACATAGCCACTGCACTTCGGGGCTGTCGATCAGATTGAAGCGTCCGCACATTGCTTTTCCGCTTGGGGGAATAGTAAAGTCCGAGTGTTCTTCACCGGACTCATCCCAAGAGTTTGCTTTATACAAAAACAACAGGGGAATCGCCATGAAAAGCGCAATCCAACGCACCCAAACCCTCATGTCGCTAGTCCTCGCGGCTGCGATGCTGCTGTCTGCTTCTGTGTCAGCGCAAGTGTCACCTGAACAGGCTTCTCGCTGTGAAAACCTGCTGGATCTGCGCAGCCTTACCCTGACCCGCGCCGAAATCTCGGAAAACCCTGAGGACGGTTCTTCCTATTGCTATGTGCGCGGCATCATCAGCCCCGCAATTCACTTTCATGCGCAGCTGCCCCTGCCTGAAAACTGGAATGGCCGCTTCCTGCAGTGGGGCGATGGCGGCAAGGACGGCGACCTCGATTTCGCCAACCATCGGGTGGCCGAGGGCTATGCCGTAACTAACAGCAATATGGGACATGACAACGGGGTTGAGCCAGGGGCTTCCTTTGCATTCAACAATCGGCAGGCCGAAATCGATTTCGGCTACCGTGCCGTGCACCTGACCGTGGTCGCAGGCAAACGCCTGGTACGGGAGTACTATGACAACTCCGCCGAATATTCCTACTTCGAGGGTTGTTCTCAGGGAGGGCGTCAGGCTTTCATGTCAGCACAGCGCTACCCGCAGGATTTCGATGGCATCATCGCCGGCGCGCCGGCATTCAACTACCAGGGTCTCAACGCGGCAGGCACCTGGAATCTTCAGCGGGTATTCCGTGACAATCTTGTCGGCAACCTCGCGGTGGATACCAATGGCGATGGCGGCTACGACAGTCTTGGCCTGATTAATGTTCTACACGAGAAAGTGCTGGAGAAATGTGACGCCAACGATGGCGTTAGGGATGGCGTAATTAATGATCCATTGAGCTGCAACTTTGACCCGGCACTGGACCTCTCAGACGCCATGTGCCCAACCGGCACCAGCACAGATAGCTGCTTCACCACGGCGCAATTGCAGACCATTAATGATCTCTACAACGGCCCCAGCGATGACGCCGGGCGCGCTGTTTATCCCGGCAAGATGTTCGGTTCCGAAACCCGCTGGCCCGGCTATTACATCCCCTGGGAAGGCAACAACATGGGACCATCCAAGCTTATGGGTGTTGCCGGTGATCACATGAACTACCTTTTCTATGAAGAGGATCCAGGTGTCACAGTTCCCGATGTGCGCGATTTGAACTACCAGGCCAAGACTTCAGGTGTCATGCCGGAATTTCATTGGATCGACTGGGACATCAATGATTTCTTTTCCGGTAAAGGCGATCTAATGAAGTCAATCACCGACGCTAACGATCCTGACCTGTCGCGTTACCTGATTGATGCGGGGGGCAAAATGTTGATCTACCACGGCCTGGTGGACACCCTGATTATCGCTACTGATACCATCAACTATTACAACGAAATGGTGAATCAGACGTTTGCTGGCAGTATGGCCGAGGCGCAAGACCACGCCCGTATGTTTCTAGCTCCCGGCATGGGTCACTGTCGTGGCGGTCCTGGCCCCGACACCTGGGATAAGCTGGTACCGCTGGTTGAATGGGTCGAGAACGGCAATGCACCTGACAGCGTAATCGCAACCCACAGCACTGCGGGTGAGGCAGACAACGAAAGACCGCTTTGTGTCTATCCCCAGCAGGCACGCTATGTCGGGCCAGCGGGTGGTGCCGATGATCCTGCCAACTGGCGGGCTGAAAATTTTCAGTGTCAGTAGCTCGTAATGGCCGCCTGATCGGTGCCATGTAGTCTTGCCTGGACCCCAGGCACTGCAACGCCTGTTGGGCGCAACTGTGTGCTTGGGCTTGGTGGCGTGTTCGAATTTTGTGCCAGACACGAGATAGGTATTAACTTCCGCGGCACGCCGTGAATACATCCCTGTAGGCTCGGCGCCTGCTCCCTGCGGACGACGGCCGCTGAAGTTAATACCTATCCCGTGTCCTCGACTACACCGCTAGATTTGGTGTGGGACAGACTTTGATTAAGCATCGAATACTGTTAGCTTTCCAGAAGAGAGAGTTCAAATAACAAAAGCCAAGAGGTAGCCATGAAACCCGGCCGCATTTTCACTGCTTTTCTTTCCTTAATTCTACTGACTGGCAGCTCACTGAGCTTTGCCCAGGGAGTCTATCGCGCCCGACTGTCACCCATGCCCACCACGCCCCAGACTGTCACAGAAATTCTCGGCGAAGGTGAAGTAATCCTTACTCTGAGTGGTAATACGCTGGAGGTTAGCGGGACATTCAGTAACATGAGTTCCATCGCCACTGGCGCCCACCTGCACAACGGACCACCGGCGCAACCCGGCCCTGTGGTGCACACCCTGGAGATCGATGAAGCTACCGGCGGCGAGATTAGCGCAAGCCTGGAGCTCACGGATGAACAGGTCGAAGCGCTTCGAAACAATGCGCTCTATGTGCAAGTCCATAGCGTCAATAATGCGCCGGGTGAGTTGCGGGGATGGATTTTCCTGCGTAGCCACTTCGATAACTAGTAGCAAGCTGTCCTCGAGAAAGCTGAAAGCCCCAAAAGAGTTCCTTATGAAAACTACCCAACAGCAAAAAACTATACTGCCTGGAAAACCGATCAAGCTTGCCGCAGCGACACTTGGCCTTGCCGTGTTGACTGCCTGCGGAGGAGAAGCACCGTCAACTACGGCAATTGAAGTTGCGACCACACCACCGGTATCAGCCGAGACAAATGCAGTCACAGCGGCTGTTTCTTTTGATACCCAGGCTGACTCAGGTGCGGGCCTCTATGAGCTGAACTGCGCGGTCTGTCATGGCGCCAACCTGGAAGGGACCACCCTGGGACCGCTGCTGTCGGGCAGTAGCTTTATACAGCGCTGGGGTGGGCAGACCCCCGCTCTACTGCTGGGCAATATCCGGGCAAATATGCCGCCGGGCGGAAATGAAAGTCTGACTGAGGGAAACTATATCGATATCGTTGCTCATATTCTCAGCGTGAATGGTGTTGACAGCGTAGTGGCTGCGCTAACAGCGGAAACCGATTTTGAGATTTCTGACAATATCTCGCAAGTCGTGGCGCGCCGAGAACGGGCGGAACCACCGGCGCCTGAAGGATTAACCGTAGCCGGTAACACCGAGGATTTTGTGCCCTTTGTCCCGCTTAGCGATGCCATGTTGAGAGACCCCAGCCCTAACGACTGGCCCATGCATCGTCGCAACTACTACGCCCACTCCTACAGCCCGCTCGATCAGATCGACAAGGGCAATGTGGGCAACCTGACTCTTGAGTGGGTCTGGAATATGCATGAGGGCGACTCGGAACCGGCGCCGCTGGTTTACAACGGGATTGTCTACCTGATAAATCCCGGTAACGTTATCCAGGCGCTGGACGGCAAGACTGGCGAACTCATCTGGGAGCACTGGAGTGGCCCGGCCAATCGCCAGGACATGCGGAATATTGCGATGTACGAGGACAAGATCATCCAGGCCACCACGGATGCCCGCCTGGTTGCCCTGGATGCGCGCACCGGTGAACAGGTATGGGAAGCTATAGTCGCAGATAACAGCAAGGGCTTTTCGAACTCCTCTGGCCCGATAGTCGCTGATGGCAAGGTGATCCTGGGGCTGGCGGGCTGCGCGCGCTATATCCCTGAGGACTGCTACATCAGCGCCTATGACGCCGATGATGGTGAGTTGCTTTGGCAATTTGAAACTATTGCGGAGATGGGAGAACCCGGCGGCGACACCTGGGGTGGCCTCGACAATATCTTCCGCGCCGGCGGTGAAACCTGGATAACCGGTTCCTACGATCCCGACCTGAAGCTCACCTACTGGGGCACAGCACAACAGAAGCCCTGGGTGCCGGTATCTCGCCACATGACAATTAACGATGTCGGCCTCTATACCAACTCAACGGTTGCGGTCAGCACCGATACCGGCGAGCTGGACTGGTATTTCCAGCACGTGCCAGCTGAAGCGCTGGACCTGGATGAGGTGTTTGAGCGCGTGCTTATTAATCGTGGCGGTGAGCAGTTGGTTTACTCGCTCGGCAAGTACGGCATTCTCTGGAAGAACGACCGCGTCACGGGCGAGTTCAAAGGCTTTACGGAAACGGTCTTCCAGAATGCCTTCACCCATATCGACCCGGAAACTGGTGCAGTGACCTACCGCGAAGATATCCAGAATGCCCAGCTTAACGAGTGGACCTCAGCCTGCCCTTCCAGTGCCGGTGGCAAGGACTGGCATTCCATGACCTACCACCCACCTTCGGGACTGATCATTGCGCCCCTGAGCCAGACCTGCCTGGAAAATGCGGCCCGCGAGGTCGCTCTGGTTCAGGGCGGTGGCGGCCTGGCGGCCAGTCGCAAGTTCTTCGAGATGCCCGGTACCGATGGCAACCTGGGTAAGGTCGGGGCCTACCATGCGGACACCATGGAAGAAGTCTGGAGTCATCAGCAGCGTGCCTCGCTGCACACCGGCACTATCTCTACTGGCGGCGGTCTGGTGTTTGTCGGTGACCTGGATCGACGCTTCAAGGCTTTCGATGTGGATACCGGCGACATCCTCTGGGAAACCCGACTCGGGACGTCGGTGCAGGGACATCCGGTCTCTTTTGCTATTGATGGCAAACAGTATATTGCTGTAACCACCGCCTTGGGTGGCACCAGCCCACGCACAGTGCCAGGTGTTATTGCGACGGAGATTACCTATCCGCGCTGGGGTAATGCGATCTACGTTTTTTCCTTACCGGATTAAGCGCGAGCTGAACTGAATCGAGAAATGTAGCAAGTTGGCCAACGCGACGCTGTATTTTTTCTGCGGGAAGATGGGTGCAGGGAAAACCACCCACTCAAAATCGCTTGCTACTGAAAAGAATGCGGTTCTAATTTCGGAGGACGAGTGGCTTTCGAGACTGTTTCCTAACCAGATAGAAAATTTTGAGGATTATCACCACTACGCGGCCAGACTGAGGCCTTTGGTTGAGGCCCATGTGACAAATATCCTGGAAACCGGCACTGACGTGGTTCTGGATTTCGCTGCTAATACTGAACGGCAGCGCAATTGGTTTCGAGATCTTTACAATGCGGCTCAGGCTAAAGGGCAGCTGATCTACGTAAAGGCCAGCGATGAAACCTGCCTTGCCCAGCTTGCAAAACGACGTGTCGAACAACCCGAGCGTGCCCGCTTCGACAACGCATCAGTTTTTGAAGAAGTAAGCAGTTATTTTCAGGAACCAGATGACCAGGAAGGAATTGACATAGAAATCATTATAAGAAGCTGAACGCAGTCACCTGACTACTCCAGCACTCATTACCTTGTGCGAGGTGTGTGAACAATGAAAGCCCTAACAATTACAAGTCGCTTTCCCATAGCCCTGACCCTTCTCGCTCTCACTGCCTGTGGTGAGTCCATGCAACAAACTGCCGCACCGGCAGATACGCCAGCCCCGGGACCAAGCTTCGCCAGCCAGGCGGACGCCGGTGTAGCGAGCTACGCCATGAGTTGCGGCGCCTGTCACGGCGCCGAGCTGCAGGGCTCCGCGCTTGGGCCCATGCTCAGTGGGGGCGGCTTTCTCGGCAGCTACGGTCGGCAGTCCCCGGCTGACTTCTTCAATTTTGTTAAGGCAAATATGCCGCCTGGAGGCAATGAAGGAATAAGCGATGACGACTACTGGTCTATCGTCGCGCATGTCATGCGCACAAATGGCGTGGCGGACACCAACCCGGTGTTGGATGCCAGCGCCAGCTATGCCATGGCAGCCAATATTCCTGGCGTGAATCCCGCGCTCACGCAGCAGCGCATCGAAGCAGATAGACCCACTGGCGTGGTCGCAGCCGGCACGATTGAAAACTATGCCCCGGTGACCGATGCCATGCTCACCAATCCATCACCAGATGATTGGCTGATGCTGAGAGGCAACTATCAGGCCTGGAGCTATTCGGAGCTGGATCAGATCAACGCGGGCAACGTCGGAGAGCTGCGTCTGGAATGGATGTGGTCCATGCATGAGGGAGACTCTGAACCATCACCGCTGGTTTATAACGGCGTCGTTTATTTGATTAATACCAGCAATATTATTCAGGCCCTTGATGGCCAGACCGGCAATCTGATCTGGGAGCATCATGCCGGTCCCTTCGATAGTGAAGACATGCGCAACATCGCGATCTACAACGACAAGATTATCCACGCCACCACCGATGCACGCCTGTTAGCTCTGGACGCGCGCACTGGCGAGAAGGTCTGGGAAGTGGAGATCGCAGATGGCAGTAAGGGCTTTGGCAACTCCAGTGGCCCTATCGTGGCAGATGGCAAGGTCATTCAGGGCTTGCTCGGCTGTTCCCGATACATCGAGGATGACTGCTACATCAGCGCTCACGACGCCAACACCGGCGAGTTAGCCTGGCGTTTCAATACCATAGCCGAATCAGATCAGCCCGGCGGCGATACCTGGGGTGGAATCGAAGACCTATTTCGCGCCGGCGGGGAAACCTGGATCACGGGCACTTACGATCCCGAGTTAAATCTGACTTACTGGGGCACCGCGCAACAGAAACCTTGGATGCCCGCCAGTCGCTCTCTTTCCATCAATGATGCGGGCCTGTTCACCAACTCAACCGTTGCGGTGAATGTGGAGAACGGCGAGTTAGACTGGTATTTCCAGCACGTACCTGCCGAAGCCCTGGACCTGGATGAAGTGTTTGAACGCGTGCTGATCGACCGTGGCGATGACAGGCTGGTGTTCTCAATCGGCAAGCACGGCATCCTCTGGAAGCATGACCGGGTATCTGGTGAATTCATCTCCCACCAGGAAACGATCTTCCAGAACGCCTTCAGCAATATCGATCCTGAAACCGGTGCCGTGACATACCGGCAGGACATTCAGAATGCGCAGATAAATGCGTGGATCTCTGTGTGCCCATCTACAGCAGGCGGTAAGGACTGGCACTCAATGTCCTACCATGAACCGACTGCAAACCTGATAATCCCGCTAAGCCAATCCTGTCTGGAAATTGCTGCCAGGGAGGTGCCTCTGGTGCACGGAGCAGGAGGCACCGCCGCTAACCGTCGCTGGTTTGAGATGCCCGGCTCCGACGGCAACATGGGCAAACTCGCTGCCTACAACGTGGATACCATGGAAGAAGTCTGGTCCTATGAGCAACGTGCGGCATTCTTGACAGGCGTCCTCTCCACGGCGGGCAATGTCGCCTTTGTGGGAGACCTGGACCGTTATTTTCGTGCCCATGATACCGACAGCGGCGAGATCTTATGGGAGACTCGTCTGGGCACTTCGGTACAGGGGCACCCCGTTAGTTTTGCCATAGATGGTAAACAGTATATCGCTGTCACCACGGCAATGGGTGCACGTGGCGTAAGCCCACGGACAGTGCCGAGGGTAGTGACTCCCGATGTGCGCCATCCGAGCAGTGGTAATGCGTTATACGTGTTCAGCCTCGGCAACTAGAGACTTTAGCTATCACTCGAGACGAGCAATCGGGGCTAAAGCCCCGCGCCGGAACCAGCGCTTTCGCTTCGCCATAAAAGTCACTTGGGGTAGACTCGCTACGCACATATTGGAACCAGAACATGAATGAAGAAACAGACTCCCCTGAGGTGACTCCAGACCCAGAGCCTGCGCCCAGCAACATCGGTCGGATAGAGTGGGTCGACCTGACAGTTGGTGACGCTGAACACATCAAGAGTTTTTATTGCAACGTCGTGGGTTGGAAGAGCACGGATGTTGAAATGGGCACTTACTCAGACTTCAATATTAGCTTGCCTGAAACCGGGGACACGGTTGCGGGCATCTGTCATGCCCGGGGCCTCAATGCCAATATGCCCTCCCAGTGGCTACTCTATGTGCGGGTAGCGGATGTGACATTGAGTGCCGCCGAAACCGAACAGCGTGGCGGCAAGGTACTGGACGGGCCGCGGCGCATGGGGGGCAGCAATTTCTGTGTAATCGAAGACCCGGCCGGTGCAGTGCTGGCGCTGATATCAGACTAATGCCTGTTTTCCGGGGTCAATGTCACTGTGGCGCGGTGCAGTTCGAGATTCACAATCAGGAGGCACTGGAAGGGCCAAGGCGCTGTGACTGTTCCCTGTGTCAAAAGAAGGGAGTGGTGATGGGCACGGCGGGGATAGCCGATCTCATCATCACTCGGGGCGAAGACAAACTAAGTCTGTACCAGTGGAATACGGGCACTGCCCGTCACTATTTCTGCTCGGTCTGCGGTATTTACACTCACCACCAGCGCCGGGTCGCACCGGATGAATTTGGATTTAACCTGGCTTGCATAGAGGACGTTGATCCCGCACTCTTTGCCAGCGCACCGATGACCGACGGACGGGCACTCTCCCTGGTCGAGGAAGCAGAAGCACGTAAACCATAACCTTCAGGAACCCGGTATGGGAACAATCGAGAGAATCTACTTGGCGCGAGGTAAGCGCCAGGCCATCGAGCAAGTTGAAGCAGCCAGCCTGGAAGCAGGCAAAGGCATTGTCGGCGATCGTTATCACCAGCTTGCCGAGCAGCACCTGGCAAAAGGCATGGAGGTAATGCAGAACCATGTGAGCCTGGTGGAGCAGGAAGCGCTGGATAAGTTCATGCAGGATCAAGGGCTGCACTATGACTACGGCGACTTCCGCCGCAGCGTAATCACCTCAGGCATAGATCTAAATGCCTTGGTCGGAAAGCAATTCCGGCTGGGCAATGCGGTGCTCTATGGCGTCGAACTATGCGAACCCTGTTCCTATCTGGCGAGTATTATTCATAAGTCCGTACTGCCGGAAATGACGGTAAGCGCTGGTTTGCGTGCCACCGTGATTGAATCAGGTGAAATCAAAGCCGGGGATTCATTAGGCGAAATTGGATCCGCTGCTAGACCTGAAGGCCAGCAACCAACATAACAAACCTAATTGGTAAGCAGATGATATTTCGAATTCTCCTTGCGGGCTTTGGCATGCTGCTCAGTACCTTGCTGCAAGCACAGACCGAACCTTACATCTTCGTACTCGGCGTTGGTCAGGACGCGAGCTTTCCTCAGGCAGGTTGCTACGAGCCCCGCTGCATGCCGGCCTGGGAGGACAGCTCGTTGCGCCAGGAGCCCACCGCCATTGCCGTCATTGATCGCGCTAACGAATCCAGTTACCTGTTTGAAGCGACCCCGGAGTTTCGCGACCAGCTATATCGATTGCAGCAAGAGGCGGCGCAACCCTTGTCTGGAATTTTTTTAACGCACGCCCACATCGGGCATTACACCGGGCTCATGCATCTAGGCAGAGAAGCCATGGGGACTCGCGATATGCCGGTTTATGCCATGCCGCGTATGTCGGCATTCCTGAGGGACAACGGACCATGGAGCCAGTTAGTAAGCCTCGGCAACATCGAACTGCGGGGCTTGCAGCACATGGCGCCAGTAAACCTCTCAACTGTTACAGTAACGCCATTCCTGGTGCCCCATCGTGATGAATATTCTGAAACCGTCGGCTACCGCATTCAGGGACCAAACCGCTCTGCGATTTTTATTCCCGACATCAATAAATGGGAAGACTGGGATGAGAGCATTGTAGAGATGGTCGAGTCAGTGGACTATGCACTGATCGACGCATCATTTTTTGCCGATGGTGAACTCGGCAATCGAGACATGTCCCAGATTCCGCACCCGTTTGTAGCTGAGACCATGGCCCTGTTCGAAGATTCAAGTTTGACTGTGCGTGACCGCATCTGGTTCATCCACATGAATCAGTCCAATCCACTATTGAACTCTAATACTGAACAGACCCGGATGGTGTTGGAAAATGGATTCAATGTGGCGCGGGAAGGCGTTCGGCTTCCACTCTAATGATTTCCTCGTTGCCTGTCAGAGACAGCCCTGAAATTGATACAGCAAACGAATCACGAATAGCATTCGGCGCTATGTAGGGGGCAGCTCACGAGCCGCGACGATTTAGTTGCTGCGGCGTTTTTTTAGAAACAGCCTTGACCAACTGCACCGCACTATAGTCATTAACCGCCTGCTGAGTCTCGTCCATGATATTCAATACCAGGGGGCCGGAGTCGAAGACTATTGGTTCATCCATCGGTTTACCGCTGAGCACAACCACGCGTTTTCCTGCTCCAGCCAGCGACGACTCGTTCAGCTTCTGTTAAGTCAAGCTCTTCCATACTAATATAAATAAATTTCGTTAAGGGCCAGTCCAAGCGCGAGTAATTGGGTAAAAGTTATGAAGAGATCAATTCTAATTCTGTCACTCGGGGCCGCTATCCTGCTCTGTCAATCCGCATCAGCAGACCACCGGTCCTACAATCCCGGATTTTCTAATTGGCGCGTAAACAATTCTTATAGGCCTGGCGGCGGTGGTCGATTTTACCGACCTACGTACAGTGGTGTCTTCGACAGCGGTTATTATGGTCGGGGGTTCAATGGCCCGCGGCACCGAAACCGCGGCGGCCTCGTCAGCTTTTCCTACAATAACTATCAGCCCAGGCGGCGACCCCACTGGGGAGTTCGGCACTGGGATGGCGGTGCTTTCGTGGGTAGTGTAGTACTCAGCTCTCTGCTATTGCAGCCGGTACGCGATCGTAGTGTCGAGCGCATGGTGTATCGAACCCAAGCGGCTCCTTACGCTAACGAAGTCGTCCATGCAGGTAAAACCAGATACACTAGCGCCATCAGCAGGCGTCGCCTATTGCGAGATCTGGAAGGCAACTGTTTTGAACGAACCATCAATGGCGCTGGCGATGAGGTAAGAATTGAATTGGATCCCTATGAGTGCGCATACTAAGTTGCTGCTTGGGGTAGGGCTGAGCACACTCTTCCACCCAATTGGAAATCTTTGATCGGAACATTCATCTCGCCTCCCCCTCCAAATTCCGGCCCATCTATTTAAATAGTCTGCGGTCACCAGTGATTATCGAACGCGCAGACGTAGCGTTGTATGGTGCGAAACAGCGGGGGCGCAATTGCGTGCGCCTTCAACAGCTAACCGGAGACCTGGAGTTCGCAGAACCAAGTCGCAAACCGATGCTCGACGAGCAGGAGCCTGCTACCAGCCAGCAAAATAAGCACAGAGGAGTAGAACGCGTCTATGAAACAAGTGTTTTTGATCCTTTTCACATTCAACTTCCTAATCGGGTGCGCCACTTCACCAACCAATCGCCGCCAGGTGGTTCTATATTCTGAGTCAGACATGGCTCGCCAGGGTGAACAGGCCTACCGTGAGATGCAGACCGAAATACCAGTCACTACCGATAACCGAGAAACCGCTTATGTGCAATGCGTTGCGGATTACGTCATCGAAGCGCTCGAACCCGCACAACGGGGCAGCGTAGGCTGGGAAGTCACCGTTTTCGACAGCGAGCAGGCCAACGCCTTTGCCCTGCCCGGCGGTAAAATTGGTGTCTACAATGGCCTGCTCGACGTGGCCTATAACCAGCATCAACTTGCAGCAGTCATGGCCCACGAGGTCGGCCACGTGTTAGCCAATCACAGTAACGAGCGCGCCAGTCGATCCGCGCTGCGAAATGTCGGCATCGCCGCAGCAAGAATTCTTGGCGCCTCCGACACGACCCTGCAAACAATCGACTTCGGCTCGCAGCTTGGGCTCACTCTCCCGTTCAATCGCACCCAGGAAAGCGAGGCTGACGCCATCGGCGTGATGCTCATGGCGAATGCGGGTTTTGAGCCAAAGCAGTCCATTGCGCTGTGGGAAAATATGAGCGCCGATGGCGGTCCCCGCTCTCCCGAATTTCTCTCTACTCACCCATCACCTGACTCTCGCATTGGCGCATTACGCGACATGATGGAGCAGGCTAATGCATTGCAGCAGCAGGCTATTGCCAGAGGCATGGTGCCTGATTGTGTGCCGGGATTAGCGAATTAGCAGTTTGTTTCGCAAGTCATTTGGCAAAAAGCTGCCATAGAACCGCAGCCGACGAGAGGAAAAATTCAGGGTGACTTTTTCCAAAAACTGAAAAGCACTCGAAGTGAGCCAGGGATGGCGACATTGGCCGTAGGCCAATGCGAGGGAGCAACACACCAGGGATTTCGCAAAATTCCGCCAGTGTGTTGCGACCGACCTAAGGAAAAATTCAGGGATGAATTTTTCCGAACAAAAAAAACAAACAATAAAATGGGGCTGCCCACAATGTAGCGACAACCCCATCCCTGCTTGAGAAGCTAAGTTACCGACCGTTGCCTAACGGCTGTGGTGTGATGCCCGTGTAACTAGGAAATAATAAGACCATACACAGGCTAGTCGGGAATTGACCTATATCAAGTTGCGTGCTCGGAAGTTCGCGGGGCGGTCACCGGCGCAAACATGGCATAGAGAAACCTTGCGAGAAGACCTTCAATATATAATAAAGTAAAAACTTTACTATATATCCTTGACCCGGCGAGTGGCTGCCAAAAAAAATCGACATTCTTGTTGTGTCACCTCTTGTAATACACTACATGTAGTGGTACTGTTGCCAGTGCAACACAGCATAGTGATCTGATGTCGTATTGCACAGTTTGGGCGCCACCCCTCCACACCTCTTAGTTAGCGCCCAAACACTCCTTGAGATCCCCGCCGCTGCCTGACTCGCGTGTGCAGGCAGCGGATCGGGGGCTCATTTACCGCCTTCATTACGCGCTCGCTCACATCCCAAGCCTTCAATATTTGTTGCATTCATTAAGTCGCCTCAATTGTAAAGCGCTTAAGTCGGCTAAATCCCCACATGAAAGTGCTAGAATCCTGTCGGATTTAAGACTGACCAGACCATGACTGACTCTTCGCCTACAGATCTCGCCAACACCGACAGGCGAAGTTGCCGCAATTGTGGCCAGTCCATGCAGGGTAGCTACTGCGCCCTTTGCGGGCAGCAGGATAAAGAAGTGCTCAGGCCCTTCATCTTTTTCCTTCAGGAAGTGCTTCGGGTCGTATTTGAGCTCGATGGTCGCGCCTATAAAACCACTTTCCGACTGCTGACACGGCCGGGATTTCTCACCCGCGAGTACTTCGTAGGCAGGCGCGTGTCCTATACCCCACCCCTGCGACTCTTCCTAACTATTAGCATCGGGTTTTTCCTGATTGTTTCGGTAGTGAGCACCCTGCGATCATTGCAGGACACTATGGGAGAGGCGGTAGCGACGCAGGAAGCACCAGCCCCGGGCGAGGCAGAGGGGCCAGCTGCAGAATTTACTGAAGTCTCTGAGATAGACGAAGATTTTGCTGACGTGCTCGAATTCACGAGTTCCGTGACCCTGCCATTCCTGGACGAACAGGGTAATCACAACCTGCAGTTACTCTTGACTGCACAGGTCAGGTCAGGTCTAACCTTGAAGAACTAACCTCTGACCCCCGAGACTTTATCGTCGAGTCGCTGGAATATGTCACCTTCTTTATGCTTTTTATGATGCCGATCCTGGCCCTGCTTCAACAAATCATTCTGGTCCTTTGCCCACGATACTATGTGGAGCATCTAGTGCTTACTTTACACAATCATGCCTTTTTGCTACTGATGATTTTTATCACTATGGTACTAGGCATTTTTGAGAACGTGACCCTGGCCTACATCTGCGTTGTGGCGGAATGGCTTTCGGCGATCTCTGCCCTTTGGATCTTTGTGTACCTGTTTCTCAGTTTGAAGCGCTACTTTCAGCTTGGCTGGTTTACTGCAACCCTGGCTTTTTCCATTACCAGTATTCTCTATACCATCGCGCTCGCGGCCGGCATGTTCTTGTTTGGTATGCTGTTTGTGATTTTCGCCTGATTGTCAGGCTGAAAAAGAACATAAGATTCAAGGACTTGAAATTCTGGGAAGCCGCTGCCGTCGCAAATTGCCTAAGCAGGGCGTGGCATCATATCATCGGCTAATCTGCTGCAGGTGCTGAAACAGAATTTGCAGAGTCTGGTTTTACCCTGTGCGGTTCCACCCAACAAGGAATAACAATAATGATTGTCTTCGGTGTTGCTCTTCTATCTATTTGTCTGATTCTCGGTATGCTAATTGGCGAGGCCCTCGGTGTACTGCTGGGTGTGGATGCCAATGTTGGCGGGGTGGGTATTGCCATGCTGTTTTTGGTGTTTGCCAGCAATTCTGATGCACTAAAGGCGTTGACACAGGGTACTGCGGGAGACGGCATAAAATTCTGGAGCGCCATGTATATCCCCATAGTGGTTGCCATGGCGGCACGTCAGAATGTTACCGCAGCGGTTGACGGCGGGGTGCTGGCATTAGTGGCAGGTGTCGCCGCTGTGGTTGTAAGCTTTGCGCTAGTGCCTATCTTGAGCAAACTGGGTAATCCGAAAACGCCATCCTTCGACTCGGAGGAGGCCAGCTAATGGACATTATCGAAACGGTATTCCTGCGCAACAGCCTCGTCGTCGCCTTCGCAGTGATCGGTGTAACGATTTGGATTTCTTATTTTCTCGCTGACAAACTCACCAATGGGCGCATCCATGGCTCCGCAATTGCGATAGCGCTGGGTCTGGTCGCAGCCTACTTTGGCGGGGTAGCAACGGGCGGTAATACTGGAGTTGCTGATGTAGCCCTGTTCAGCGGCATTGGCTTAATGGGTGGCGGTATGATGCGCGACTTCGCCATCGTGGCGACGGCTTTTGGCGTCCACTTGAGCGAACTCAAGAAGGCTGGCCTGGCAGGCGTCATCTCCATCTTTGCCGGCGTAATCGTGTCGTTTGTCGTGGGTGCAGCAATCGCCGTGATGTTTGGTTACACGGATGCCGCAGCAATTACCACCATCGGCGCTGGCGCAGTCACCTACATCGTTGGCCCGGTAACCGGTGAGGCGATAGGCGCGACTGATGCCGTGATTACCCTGAGCGTGGCCGCAGGTTTGGTGAAATCGATACTGGTGATGATAGGCACCCCCCTGGTGGCACGCTACATTGGCTTGGATAATCCCCAGTCCGCCATGGTTTTTGGCGGCCTGATGGGGACTACCAGTGGCGTCACGGCAGGCCTCGCTGCGACTGACCCCAAACTGGTTCCTTACGGTGCCATGACCGCGACTTTTTACACCGGGGTTGGCTGCCTGCTAGGGCCTTCAATACTGTACTTCCTCGTTAGTGGCATCTTCTAAAAACATTTGATCAAAGCGAACTTCACATGGCAGTTAATACTTTTCCTCAGCTAAGCAATGACAACGACAAGGTCGCCCTGGTCGAAGTAGACCAGAGTTACAGTTACGGTACCGTAAACGAGCGCATCGACCGCTTTGCCAGCGGACTGCTCGCGGGCGAGCAGGATCTCGAAGAGGAGCGAATCGCTTTCTTCATCCCGGCGTCACTGGATTATGTGACAGTCTTGCATGGCGTCTGGAGAGCAGGTGGCATAGCAGTGCCGTTGAATGTGGCATCCGCTGTGGCTGAGCTCGATCATTACCTGAGCTGCGCTAGCGTCACGCGCATGATCGCGAATTCTGAGTATCACGAAGCGCTTAGCGAGCTATGCGCTTCGCTCAACATCGAACTTGTCAGCGTCGATCAGGTGTTAGCCGATAGTGTCGGGGCATTGCCTAAGATTGATGAGACCAGGCGTGCCATGATGCTTTTTACCAGCGGCACCACCAACAAACCCAAGGGTGTTGTCAGCACTCACAAGACCATAAAGGCACAAATTACTACATTGATAGACGCCTGGGAGTGGAGCGAGAATGACGTCATTCCACTGTTTTTACCGTTGCATCATATTCACGGCATCATCAATATTCTAAGCTGCGGTCTATGGGCCGGGGCCACCGTGCATTTGTTTTCGAAATTCGATATTCCCAGAATTACAGAACAAGTGACATCTGGCACTTATAATGTATTTATGGCGGTTCCTACGATTTACGTTAAACTCATTCAGTACTTTGACAGTACCGATCCGGCAACGGTGCGCGCCATCTGCGATGGCTTTGCGGAAATGCGACTGAATATTTCTGGCTCTGCGGCCTGCCCGGTCAAACTGTTCAAACAATGGCAAGACCTCACTGGGCAGGTACTGTTAGAACGCTATGGCATGACCGAAATTGGCATGGGCATATCCAATCCCTATCACGGAGAAAGGCGTGCGGGCTGCGTAGGCCAGGCGCTACCGGGTGTTGAAGTCCAGCTGTTTGATGAGTACGACTCCCCTATTACGGAGGAAGCGCTCGCCGGCGAGATTCGCATCAAGGGCGAAAATGTATTCCTTGAGTATTGGGACAATCCCAAGGCCACTTCTGAGTCTTTTAAAGACGGCTGGTTCTGCACCGGCGATGTGGCAGTGTGGGAAGATGGTTTTTACCGCATCATGGGTCGCTCCTCGGTAGATATCATCAAATCCGGTGGCTACAAGCTGTCCGCTCTTGAGATCGAGGGTGTGCTGCTGACCCACGACGACATTGCCGAAGTGGCGGTGATTGGGGTTCCAGATGACACCTGGGGTGAAGCGGTGACCGCATTCATCGGCCTCAAACCGGGGGCCAGCCTGGAGTATGAAGACCTCAAGACATGGTGTGAGGGAAGAATGTCATCTTACAAGATCCCCAAGCACATCAAACTTGTTGATGCGCTGCCCAGGAATGCCATGGGTAAAGTCACCAAGCCCGCACTGAAAGAACTGGTCTAGCCAGGCAACAACTTACTCTGCGCCTGATTTCCCGCTCATGAAATCAGGCGATCGGGGTTAAGCTCTGGACTAATTCAGCGCTGATCAGTGCCGAGAGACGGTGCAGTTGATATAATGCCCATCGATTTTGCGCGGGCCCGATAGCCTGAACCAATAACCCATCGAGTAGTAAGCACTTTTGAAAACCGAGTTTCTAGGTAAAACCGTCTCTGGCCCATTTACCATCCCCTCAGGCATCGTGACCTGTTCCGCCAATATCATTCAGCGCTTTTTCGATCTGATACCCGAAGTCGGTGTGCTCACTACCAAGAGCATTGGGCCAGAGCCAAGACTGGGGTACCGCGAACCTGTACTCACCCAATACGAAGCCGGCAGCTTCACCAATGCGGTGGGCCTGACCAATCCCGGCGCTGATCGCTCGGCTGAGTTACTGGGTGAACTCAATATCCCCGACGACAAGTTTCTGCTGATTTCTATCTTTGGTGGTAGAGTAGAGGAATATGTAGAGGTAGCGCGAAAACTTGCGCCCCATGGCGATGGGCTGGAGCTCAACCTGTCATGTCCTCACGCCAAGGGCTACGGCATGGCCATGGGCCAGGACCCGGAACTGGTGCGGGAAATCGTGAGTGCCGTTAAGGCAGCCGTAGCTATCCCGGTCGTCGCCAAGCTGACCCCGAACGTGCCAAATATCGGCGAGATAGCCGCTGCAGCGGCAGCCGGTGGTGCAGATGCGCTGTGCGCTATAAATACCATGGGCCCGGAATGTTACAAGAGTCATGGCCACCCCATCCTGACCAACGGCAAGGGCGGTGTCTCAGGCAAGGCTGTCCTGCCTCGCGCGCTGGAATGCGTGCGAGAGATCAAGGCCGCCGTGAATCGCCCCATCATCGCCTGTGGCGGCATCAGCAGCGCAGCCGACGTTAGCGAGGCATTTGCTGCCGGGGCCGACATCATTGGTATTGGTTCCGCGCTGATCGGCATGACTACCAATGAGATTGCCGAATACTTTCAGGCCATGGTGCAGGATCTGTCAGCCAAATCCGAGCAGGCCGAAGCCCTGGTGCGCTATGACATAGACATGAACTTTCGACTCGTCACCCTGGTCTGCAATGAACGTATAACAGATGACATATGTATCCTCACCTTCGATCGGAAGATCGAGATCGAAGCCGGACAGTTCATTTTTCTGTGGATTCCCGGACTCGGTGAGAAACCCTTCTCTGCATTGACCGATGATCCGTTTCAACTGGCGGTGATTAACCTAGGTGAGTTCACCGAGGAGTTGATGTCCTTGGAGCCCGGCACTGAAGCCTACGTCAGGGGACCCCACGGCAATGCTGTAAGCCCCGAGCCTGGTGCTCGGATCATGGCCGTAGCCGGTGGCACAGGCCTCGCTGCTGTTTATCAGCTCGCGCGCGATTTCGGCAACACGGAAATCTTCTTCGGCGCCCGCAGTGCCGAACGACTCTACTTCGTGGACGAAAGTGCGAAAGTCAGCGACTTGCACATCGCCACTGACGACGGCAGCCGTGGACACCATGGCGTCATTACGGAATTGCTGGAGCAGCGACTCGAAGCGCTGTCGCCGGAAGAAAGGGAGAGCCTGGTGTTTTACAACTGTGGCCCTGCCCCTATGGTCAGAGCCGCTGAAGTGGTGGAACGCAAATACTGCAGTCCCGAACGCATTTTCAATGCCATCGACTACTGGACCAAATGCGGAGTCGGCATCTGTGGTGCTTGCGATGCACCAGATGGTCGCCGACTCTGTGTCGATGGCCCTTTTCTTGATGCCGCAGACAGCGACAGAAGTGCTGCGATTAATTCACCCGTTATTGGCAGTTAGCGCCCGGCTAGCATTTAACTAACCGTTACCATCCCGGCTTAGTCATCGCCACCAGAAATATTCCTGGCACAACCACCACCGATGCCATCAGTAACTTGATGCGCAGTGCCTTGTTGCGACCGCGTTTCAGCGCAAAGGTGCCGAAAACGATATACAGAATCAGCATTAGAATTTTCAGCGTCACCCATCCGACCACTATGGGATATTGGCGGGTCATTACCACTAGTGCGATGGCTGTACCCAATAACAGTGTGTCGTTGAGGTGAGGAAGAATTTTCGCAGCCTTGGTCTGGAGCAATGCTGACTCCATCACCATCCAGTAACCGCGCAAGGAAAACCCTAAGAAGGAGATAACGGCGAACGTAATGTGTGCGTGTTTGAGAATCAGGTACCAGCTCATACTGGGATTTTCACTTCACATGGGCTAACTAGACACTACTCTCACCTTCATCTATCAAGCCATTTTTGAAGCTGCTGACACATCTCGACAAGTCTTGATGCTTGCATTAGCATGAATCGAAATGAAGCAGTAGCCGGTCATGCTGGAACTCCTGTCTGATTATCCTGCCGTATTGTTTGACGCTCGATGCATAAGACTTGATTAGCTGGCGCGGTTTAGTTGCGACCCGGATACAGAATCTGGTGGCAGTAACTAGAGACTTCCCCTCTAACGAAAACAAGAACCGGGGACCATCATGCAGCGCCGCGAATTTCTTAGCCACTCCCTAACCGCGTTAGCCGGACTATCAATCGCAACAAATTCCGAGGCCCAAGACCTGGAAAACGCCGCACCGCGAGATTGGTCCGGTAACACGCCACTGCGTTATCCTGACCCGGACCTGATTGCCCTCGACCAGCGCTTCCAGCGTTACATCCCTTTTAATACACCAATCCAGCGGCACCATATCGGCACTTTCTGGGCAGAGGGACCAGCCTGGAATGGCGTTGGTCGTTATCTGGTGTGGAGTGATATTCCAAACAATGTGCAGCTGCGCTGGATTGAAGATGACGATCGCGTCACGGTGTTTCGCGAACCCGCTGGCAACAGCAACGGCAATACTTTCGATTACCAGGGCAGACAATTGTCCTGCGAGCACGGCAATCGCCGCGTCGTGCGCTATGAATATGATGGCTCGGTAACGGTCATCGCCGACAACTTTGAAGGCATCCCGCTGAACTCTCCTAACGATGTCGTAGTCCACCCGGATGGCAGTATCTGGTTTACTGATCCACCCTATGGCATACGCGGAGACTATGAGGGCAATCGCGCCGAACAGGAGTTGCCGCTGTCTGTCTATCGCGTCGACGCTGACAACGGCAGAATTAGTCGGGTGACCGATGACATCGATGCGCCTAACGGTTTGTGCTTCTCCCCCGATTACTCACTGCTGTATGTAGCCAATACTGGCGCAGGTCGCGATATCAAAGTGTGGGATGTCGATGGTGCCCGCCTTCGCAATGGGCGTGTATTTGCAGAATTAGTCAATCCCGTGAATGGCAATCGCACCTCAGCTGACGGCATCCGCTGCGACGTGGACGGCAACGTCTGGGCGGGCGCGCGTCCCGGCGTACAAATCATTGCTCAGGATGGGGATACGATAGGCGTGATTCGCTTGCCGGAAGTATGTGCCAATATCTGTTTTGGCGGTGCCAAGCGCAATCGGCTATTCATGACGGCAAGTCAGTCACTTTATTCGGTCTACGTTGGGGTTCGTGGCGCCGGCATCGCCTGAATGTCTTTTATCTTTTAATCCAGTCCGACAGTCCCCTGCACAACCCGGTTCGGTTTCATTGCAGCCGGGTTTTCTGCTCTAATACGCCCTCTTTTGCATTCTTCAACTCACGAAGGGGGAATTATGAGTCTAAGAGTCCTACGTCATAGCCTGAACCTGCTGGCAGCCGCTGGCCTATTCGCCATTAGCCTTACAAGCTACGCGGATATAGAGCAGTCCAACCTGGATGCGGTCACCGCAGATCTGCAGACGCGCATTGATGCCGGCAAGCTCTCGGGTGCCGTGGTCATGGTTGCCCAGAACGGTGAAGTCCTGATGAATGAGGCGCTGGGCTACCAGAACGTGGAAGACCAGGTGCCCATGAGCACCGACACGATCTTCCGTATCTTTTCCATGACCAAGCCCATCACCGGCACTGCCCTGATGATGTTATGGGACGAAGGCAAATTTCAGCTGGATGACCCGGTAGAGAAACACATGCCCGAATTGGCTGGCATGCAGGTCATGGTAGAACAGGACGAAGACGGCAACTGGGTAACCGAACCAGCTGATCACCCCATGACTGTGCGTGAATTGATGAGCCATACTGGTGGCCTGGCGTACACGCCACCCCTTTCGCAAGGTCCTGTGCCCATCGCGTATGCTGAGGCCGGCATTATGAACCTGACGGGTGCCAGCCTCGCCGAGTCCATGCCCGCATTGAAAGATATTCCGCTGACTTATCAGCCCGGTACCCAGTGGGTTTACAGTATTTCTGTTGACGTTCAGGGGTACATGGTAGAGCGCTTGTCTGGCATGAGCTTCGGCGAATTCTTGCAGACCCGCCTGTTTGAGCCATTGAGCATGGTAGATACCGGCTTTTATGTGCAGCCTGCAAACCATAGCCGCTTGTCGCGGCAATACGCGCCCAACAGTGACGGTACTCTGCGCCGCACCGACGACCGCGGCGGCATTGCTGCATTCGATTTCAAGAGTGCACCCCGGTTTGAGTCTGGTGGGGGTGGTCTGACCTCGACCGTGGCGGATTACATGCAGTTCGTGCAGATGCATCTAAACAAGGGCGAACTGAATGGGGTACGCATCCTGTCAGAAGAAGCGATCGAGCTGATGCGCAGCAATCAGTTACCGGACGCCGTAGCCAATATCGGACAGCTCTATCCAGGCAATGTGTTTGGCCTGGATTTCGCTATCGTGGAAAATTCTGATGCCTACCAGGGCGCTTCGGAGGGCACCCACTGGTGGTGGGGCATCGCAGGCTCCTGGTTCTGGATCGACCCTGTTGAAAACATCGCCTTCATCGGCATGATTCAGAGTGATGACATTCTGTATTCGCTGCAGGTACACGCTGCGGCCAGAGCTGCGATTTACAAATAGTCCGCGCCAATTGTAAACAGTCGGCGAACCCCCTTGGGTTCGCCGACTGAATTACACCTCTTCTCAGTTTCTCTGAAGAAGCTATACCACAAAGACCTCCCCAAGCGTTTTTGCAGCAGGGTTTGATAAACCTGCAGTGTTATCGCCCATGTCTTGCCATCGCTTAGGCAAACCCGAAAGATTATCCTGGCTCAGAAGAACTGACTCTGTTCTCTAATCCAAATTCCAGCAACTGTAAGGGCCTTACCTGCGGAGTGGCCCGTTCCGACAGTGAACAAAGTGCCGATGCCGTATTCACCATCAACCAAACCAGAGTGCAGATCAGCAAGCGCCGTGAGCCTAAGATACTGCCTATTACCAAGCTGGGTAGTGGCAGTTCCAACCTTATACTCTACGGTGCTGCCAGCCGCAGCAGTGGTCTCAATACGCCAGGCAGCAGTTTCAGCAGCACTGACAGCATCGATGTTCGTGCCAACCTGTTCATACCCAGCGAACACCAGTCGCTTACCGGTATTACTTATGTGGTGATTTCAGTCGAGGGAACGGGCTTGTTCTATCGCGACGCAGCAGGCGCTTATCAGACCTGGAATGGAGACATAGCCAGCCTGCAGGGCAATATCAATCCGCGCGCGCTTGATTTCAGTAAAGAGTTAGTTGCATTCAGTGAATTCGTCCCTGCCAACTTCGGCGTAAGCAGCGCCAACATCACTGTCTTTTTCGCCTATGCTATTCCGGGCACCGATGTCTTTGTCTATTCCAGCAACGGCATAGCCTTCACGATTCAGTAGCAGATCCTGTTGCCTGCCGGTCTTCCGGCTAAGGTCTACTGGTCGTTTCTAGCCTGAGCAAAAGGATTGTGGCTACAGACTGGAAATAACGTCGCGAATATAGGCCACGGCTTCAGTCACCGACTTTCCCTCAACATCCACCAGGCGATTCGCCTCGCGCATTACGTCACTGGTGATTTTGTTCTCAAGAGCAGAGAGGGTTTCTACAAACAGCGGATCATTCATGGCTTCCTCGGATACCGCCAGGAAACCATCATAGGGCGGTAAGGCATTGAGAGGATCCTCAAGCAGCAGAAGGTCAAACTCTGCCACTCGACCATCGGTTGTGTAGGCTGAGATAACATCCACCTGCCCCTCTGCAACCGCGGTATACATCAGCGAGGTATCAAAAGTGAGCTTCTCGTCGAAGTCGATGCCATAGGCTTCCCGCAGTCTGACCCACTCCGGACGCCCGAAGAATTCAAGGTCACCGGCCGCTATCAGATCCTCAGCCACAGGCAGCAGATCGTTGATGGAAGATATTCCCATCGCCTCGGCACGATCCCGGCGCATGGCTAGTGCATACAAATTCTGAAAACCGAGCCGCGCCAGGTTTTGCATCCCGTATTCATCGCTGATGAATTGGCTTACTGACAGCATCACTGCTTCCCTACCTGGATTGTCTTCACGGCTCATCCGATTCGCCCAAACCGTGCCTGAATATTCAAGATAGACATCAACCGTGTTGTTTGCCGTGGCCTGAAATACCACCTCTGTGCCCATGCCCAAGCGCTGCTCCGTGTTGAACCCCGCATCCTGCAGCGCTGCCTCTACGACGCCAGCAATGATGTATTGTTCGGTGTAACCCTTACCTCCCACCACATAGTCAACTTCGGGCTCAGGCAGCAGACTGTAAGCTGAAAAAATACCGGTGACAGCGAGCGCAGACACGACAGCAGTTCGATTGCGCTTGTAGCGTGCCGTGTCTGCAATCTCCGTGCGATTCTCCACCAGCCATTGAATACCACCAATGATGTTATCGAGAACAACCGCCATCAGCGCTGCAGCTACGCTGCCCACAGTTACTGCCACCAGGTTCCGTGTTTGCAGCCCGGTGAAAATATAGTTGCCAAAACTGGTGGCACCCACGAGCGTTGACAGTGTCGCCAGTCCTACTGTCCAGACGGCGGCAGTACGGATACCGGCTATAATCACCGGCAGAGCCAGCGGGATGCGGATCTGAGTCAGTATCTGGCGAGAGGACATACCAATGCCGCGGGCAGCCTCCACCACGTCGTCGGCAACGGTTTCCAGACCGGTGACCGTGTTCCTTACGATGGGCAACATGCTGTAAAGCACCAGCGCGATGATGGCTGGCAACAGGCCGATTCGCCCACCCAACATGGCGACCACCAGCGCCAGGATAGCCACACTGGGAAATGTCTGAATGATGCTTACCGTTGTCAGCAACGGTCGCTTCACCAGGCTGGACTGCGCTGCCCAGATCCCAAGCGGAATGCTGATGAGAATCCCCAGGATTAATGCGATAAAAGTAAGGGTCAGGTGTCCCTTAAAATACGCTGGTAACAGAGAAAGCTGCTCGATCAATATTTCATTCATCGCGCTGTCCCGGTCCGCTCCCACCGCGCAATAGCTGCTCAAGACGGTCGGCCCTGAGTCGAGGCATCTCCACCAACTCACTCACGTAAGGATGAGCGGGCGAATTCAACAATTCTGTAGGCGTTCCTATTTGTAGCACTTCACCCTGTTTCATCACCGCGATACGGTCCGCCATGAGTAGCGCTTCAGTCATATCGTGAGTCACCATAATGACCGTAAGCTGAAGATCTGCCTGAATGCGCTTGAATTCTTCCTGTAACTCAGCACGCGTAATAGGATCCAGTGCGCCGAAAGGTTCGTCCATCAACACAACATCAGGTTCGGCCGCCAAAGCGCGAGCCACGCCCACGCGTTGCTGCTGCCCCCCTGAGAGTTGAGCCGGCAGACGCTGCGCGTATTCCTCAGCGGATAACCCCACCATGGCCAGGGTCGCCTCAGTGCGCGCCTGCACTCGCGCATCCGAATAGTTAAGTAACCTGGGAACCGCCGCCACATTTTCAGCGACCGTGTAATGGGGAAACAGACCTATGCCCTGAAACACATAGCCGATATTGCGGCGCAGCGTCTCCGGGTTCTGTTGCAAAACGTTTTCGCCATTGACGAGGATAGAACCATGACTGGGCTCTTCAAGCCGATTGATCATCCTGAGAGTAGTGGTCTTCCCGCAGCCAGACTCGCCGATGAGACCCAATAACTCCCCCCGCTCCACGGTAAATGAAGTGTCGGCAACGGCATTGGACCTGCCACCGTCAAAGGATTTGCGAACATTTTGCAACTCGATCATGGCTGCACCATACTAGCAAGCCAACTGCTAGTATGTCCTGCTCGATAGCTGGGGTGCAGCAAACTTTCTAATTTCATTAATATTTGCGGAGCGATTGCATCCAGTGAAAATAAAAAGACTCCGGTTCGCAGGCTTGTTGCTCACCCTGCTCCTGGGTGCCTGCGCCGAATCGGGACCCATTGAAAAGGCCCTGTCTTCAGGTACACCTGCAGTAAGTAAGGTGATGGCAAACCTGGCACAGCATGAAGTGCAAATTCTGTTTACCGAAGTAATACGTATGCAGGATGGCAGTATTGTGTTTCAAGATGATGAATTCGGGATGAAGGACGAGCGCTATCACTATCCCGCCAGCACCGTGAAGCTTCCGGTGGCGCTATTGGCGCTGGAGAAGCTGCAGGAAGACGATCGCATCGACCGCTACACGCGCTTTAAGGTGATGGGGGAGCCAAACGGCAGCAGCTTTACCAACGAGTTGATCGAGCTGTTTGTAGTCAGCGATAACCAGGCCTACAACCGATTATTCGAGTTCCTGGGTAAAGACGAGATCAATCAACGCCTCAGCGTCAAGGGTCTGCCGGCCAGAATCTCTCATCGTCTCTCTATACCAGACTCAGATATTTTGACCACGCGAGTAATGCGATTCTCTGGCACAAGTGCTGATCCCGTTCTGATCGGACCCATTGAAAACTCTCCTATCGAGTCAGTGTCGCTGAGCGATCTCAACAAGGGAGTTGCCTACATCGAGAATGGCGAAAAAATTAATGCACCCTTCGACTTCAGCGAAAAGAACTACCTGCCATTACGTAGTTTGCATGGTGTGATGAAGCGCCTGATGTTTCCTGAAAACTTTACAGCAGAACAGCGGTTTCATCTTTCTCCTGCACACCGGCAGTTTGTCATCAGCGCCATGCAAAAACTGCCGAAAGAAGTGGGCTATGAGGAGACCGAATTTCCTGATGGCTATGCGAAATTTCTCGTATTCGGTGATCTTGAGGGTCGCGCCCCTGAGCGTCTCGAGATTCACAATAAGTCGGGGTGGGCATACGGCTACCTAACGGACACAGCCTACATCCTGAACAAGGAATCCGGTCGTGAATTCATTATCACCGCCAGTATTCACGTCAACGCCAACCAGACATTCAATGACAACGAGTACGAGTATGAGGGGTTAGGTGTGCCATTCCTGGGGGAGTTAGGACGCCAGCTTATTGGCTTCGGAGAGCAATCGAACTAGTTTTGGCCCGCCGCTTCCCTGCCCAGCCGCAGCGCGCTGCTGGCCCCCGCCGACAAACCGCTATCCACTCCCACAGTGACAAAACGAAAGCCTTGTTCGATGCGCTGCTGCACAGTGCGGGCGTTTGTAGTTATTGCGCAGGGCACATCATGTTCTAGGCAAGCCGCTAAAACCTCTTGAATCGCCGCCTCTACCTCGGGTGCCGCCGGGCTGGTATAGCCCATTGAAGTGCTCAGATCAGAAGGCCCGATAAAAATCCCGCCCACACCAGGCACGCTGATGATCTCTTCGATATTGGCGACGGCCTCTGGTGACTCGACAAACATGATGGCCAGCAGTTCACCCTGAGGATCAAGCGGCCACACATCGGCCCGGGCATGGTAATCCCGCACACCCCAGTACCATACCGCATTGGATGGGTTGCGACCTCGCAAGCCCTGGGGCTCATAGTCATCGACGCCATTGATCTGGGGATAGCGGGTTGCCCGCACCGCCAGCTCAGCCTGCTCGCGATTCTGGATGGCGGGAAACATGATGCCGTAAGTCCCCACATCCAGCACTTGCTTAGCCTGGGCGATTATCTCATCAGCTCCTCCGGCGGCGGGAATACGTACGAAGGGCACCACATCAGGCTGGAGATTGCCTTTCTCAAGGATGCTGCGCTTGTTGGTCATGCCCAGCAGGAATGCACGCAGTCTTTCCACATCGAACGGCGCATGCTCCATATCGATAAGGATGAAATCCAGGCCCGAGTTGGCCATGGCGCGCGCGTTTGTTAGGGAATAGTCAAAGGACAACAGGCCGAAAGCGGGCTCATCTTGCTCGAACAGGTCGATGAGTTTATTGAGTCGCACGGTATCAGATTGAGCAGACACGCTGGCGGCAAGTAGTGCCGCCAGTGCTATGCCTATGGTTCGCCACACAGTAGCTGGTTTCATTGCTTTGTCGCCGGCAAACACCGCTAGCGCTGGTACCAGGGGGGCTCAATCAGCAGTTCAGAATCAGCGCTCGGCTTGGGGACAAATTTTTGTGAACGACCATACTGGTTGTCGCCGCCAATCAAATTACCTGCGGGGTCAACACTAAAAGTGTGCACCTCGATATAGCCGTCGGGCAATTCGAGTGGCACCAGCCAGGTGTATTTGAGATTGCCTTCGAAATCGAAATTCAGAAATCTGAGTGGACCGAGATCAGTAATCCAGAAATCGTTTTCGTTGACGATGATGTCCAGGGGCAGAGTCAACGGCGAGCCAATAGAGCGTTCGAATTCGAATACCGCTGGATCGTCAGTTGCACGGAACAGGTTCACCTCGTTGCCCATGCGATCAAGCACGAATACCCGACCCTCAGGGCCAACAGCAACCGCATGGAGCGTATTGAACTGACCAGGTCCATCACCCTCTCCACCAAACTCGCCCAGGTAATTCATGTCATTGTCATAAATAATCACGCGGTGATTGTCGAGGCCATCGGCAACCAGGATGCGACCATCTGGCATAAACGCTACGTCCTGGGGTCGGCCGTAGTGGTTTTCGTCGTTGCCAGGCACCAGTTTCTCACCGTAGGTCGCAAGTACCTCGCTGCCATCGTTGGCAATCACATAGATCTGATGAAAGGTTTCATTCACCAGCCAGATTCGGCTCTCGGGATCATACGGGCTAATACGGATGCGGTGCGGACCAGGGCCATCTGAGCCCTCGCAGAGATAGTCCAGGTGATCCCAGACTTCTAAGACTTCGCCATCACCATTAACCACGTACAGGCAATTTTGCCAGGTCCGACGATTGGTTTCCCGCAACACGTTGATACCCACATAGCCTGCATAGCCGGGAAATTCCTCGGGTACCGGATAGGGCATGACGGTCTCGCCGCGTTGGGCAATGATTATGCGGTCTTCAGACTCAGCCCACACGCCAGAGTTACCACCAAAGGCGAAACCAGGCTCCTGGAAGGGTTCAGCCCAGCCTGAGACGACGTTATAGGGGCTCTCGCCAATACGACCGCGGGCGTTGCCCTGCTGAGCCAGGGTTTGGTTAGCCAGGGTCAGGCTGAGAATTAGGGCAGTAACACGGATCAAGATTCCCATCGCGAATACCTCTTTAATAGTCTTGCATTGCTTTTTATTTTGAATTGGTGCTGCGAGCCCCTAATAATGACAAATTCAGAGCAGCGGGTATAGCGCAGCAGCAGTGTATTAGCGAATTCAGCGCGCTCGCTGCAGCGCTTTCTTGGCTAGACGCGCTTTATGCAGCAGCGGTTCGGTGTAGCCGCTGGGCTGCAGACGACCTGCATATACCAGGTCACAAGCAGCCTGAAAGGCAATGGACTGATCAGGATTGGTCGCCATGGGCTCATAGGCCGGGTCATGTTGATTCTGCGCATCCACCACCGCCGCCATACGCAGCAGGGTTGCTCGCACCTGCTCTTCTGAACACAAACCATGATGAAGCCAATTAGCAATATGCTGCGAGGATATCCTCAGAGTAGCCCGGTCTTCCATTAGCCCTACGTTGTGAATATCAGGCACCTTGGAACATCCTACGCCCTGATCTACCCAACGTACCACGTATCCCAGAATGCCCTGCGCGTTGTTATCTAGCTCATGCTGAATCTCTTCCGCGCTGAAGCTGCCAGGCTCTTGCATGAGCGGGATTGCAAGCATGTCAGCAAGAGCGGCTGGCGCGCGGCTCTTCAGAGTCTGCTGCACGTCGGCCACATTAACCCTGTGGTAGTGCAGCGCATGCAATACCGCCGCAGTCGGTGATGGCACCCAAGCGGTATTGGCCCCAGCCTCTGGGTGTCCTATCTTCTGCTCGAGCATCGCCGCCATCAGATCCGGCATCGCCCACATTCCCTTACCAATTTGGCTGCGACCCTGAAAGCCACACGCCAGGCCGGTATCTACATTGTGCTGTTCATAGGCAGCAATCCAGGCCGTGGACTTCATCTTCGCCTTAGCCACCATGGGTCCAGCTTCCATTGAGGTATGGATCTCATCACCTGTGCGATCAAGGAACCCCGTATTGATAAAGACAACCCGATCTCTTGCCCTATAGATGCATGACTTAAGATTCAGCGTGGTTCGACGTTCTTCATCCATGATGCCGACTTTCAGACGTAACGGTTCCAGGCCCAGGAGTTTCTCTACGGCAGCAAAGACATCGCAGCAAAATTCAACTTCTTCCGGCCCATGCATTTTTGGCTTTACGATATAAACACTACCGGCGCGAGAATTCCGCAGTGTATTCCGCCCGAGCACATCAATTGCGCCTACTGCGCCGGTGATGAGGGCGTCTAATAACCCCTCATAGATCTCCCCACCCTCGCTGTCCAGAATGGCTGGATTACGCATCAAGTGTCCCACATTACGCACCAGCAGAAGGCTCCGGCCCGGCAAACTAAATTCCTTGCCCTGGGGGTCAAGGTAGTGCCGGTCAGGGTTCAGCTTGCGAGTCAGCTGCGCTCCATTTTTTTGAAAGGTTTCCTGTAGCTCTCCGGTGATAAGCCCCAACCAGTTGCGGTAGACCTCGACCTTGTCTTCCGCATCCACCGCTGCAACCGAGTCTTCACAGTCCTGAATCGTCGTAATGGCAGCCTCAAGGCAGACGTCTTTGACGGCGGCCGCATCGGTACCGCCAATCTCTGAATCTGGGTCTATTTGAATTTCCAGGTGCAGCCTGTTGTTTTGCAGCAAGATTGCTGATGGTTTCTCAGCCGAGCCCTTGAAGCCTTTGAACTGAGCGGGATATTTTAGGGAGTTAACACCGGACGCAGTTGCCACCCGCAATTCGCTGCCAACAACACTGTAAGCCGTCGCATCGCGATGTGAGGCGCTTTTAAGCGGACAGGCCTGATCCAGAACACCCCTGGCAAAGGCGATAACTTTGGCACCACGTACCGGATTATAGGCCCCCGCGCGGTCTGCTCCATCTGTTTCAGGGATAGCGTCGGTGCCGTAAAGCGCATCATAAAGGCTGCCCCAACGGGCATTGGCAGCGTTCAGGGCGAAACGCGCATTCTTGACGGGCACCACTAATTGCGGGCCAGCCTGCATACTGATTTCCGCATCCACATGGGAGGTGTCGATTTCGAAATCTGGCACGGCATCGGTCAAGTAGGCAATAGAGGTGAGAAATTTATGATAGGCGGCAGGATCTGGCGCACCGCTGTTTTGATCGTGCCAGGCATCAATCTGCTGCTGCAAGTCATCACGCTTTGCCAATAGCTGCGAGTTTCGAAACGTAAACTCGCTCAGCAAGGCTTCTGTGCGCTGCCAGAATTGATTGGGGTCGAGATCAAGGTGAGGAAGTAATTCCTCTTCTACAAAATGCCGGAGCAGCTCATCGACCTGAAGTTGTCCTATCGCGACGTATGCCATGCTTGGAGTTTACTGCGATTATAAATAAATCGCACCAGCAGCGACGGTTAGGACAGATTGCGGGCTGGTGGTGAATCGGGCAGAAATCTAGATATCGTCTTCTTTCGAGGCGAGTCTGGACATTTATAGGACAGATTCGTGCATTCGCTCCAGAGTCGCCTGGAAGCGCTTCGCGTCCTCTGCACCGGTATCCTTGGCAATCGCAGCTGCATTCAATTCCCTGATCAACTGGATCATTTTGTCGCCTTCATCGCGCAGTTGGGAATAACGACGTTCATTCGGAAACAGCTTGGACGATAAGCCCCATACGCCGGCTTCCATCAGCAGCACACCCAGCTAGACAAGCGGTAGCTGCGATTGCACGTCCAACGACGCACTACGGAAAATTGCAGTGAAAATAATGCCAATACCAAGTCCGGTCAGGCCCAGATCGATGCTGCGACGAAGATTACGTTTCACTAGATTAATCTCGTTGTTTCGCTAAATTATTTGTCAGCGATTTACAATTTTAAGCGATCAGACGAACAGTTAGTCGACCAAGCTAACATTTAGCTTAGCGGTAAACAGCATGGTCCGATCCAGATCCTGGGTAGCATAGTCCAGCAGCGTTTCTTCACTCTGCTCAACCATTCCGTCGAACTTGCTTTCCCCGTTTACTACGACTCGCAGAGGCAGGTCAAAATCTACAGCATGGGGGCTTAATAGCAATGTGAATCGGTCCACACCCCGGGCATCCACTTCGAATTGATTACCAGTGCGAGTCACCTGCAACAGCGATGGTCTATCCGCCTCTGTCATCTCGTTGATTTCTATCCAGTGGTTTCTGTTGTATCGATCCGTACGATCTGCCACCCATTGAATATTCGCAGGCAGAGGGTCTCTCGGGTTGTCTGCCTTAAACTCCTCAATCACAGCCTGGTAGTCAGGTAACCAGCTGGTGTTATGCTCACCTTCTTCGATCACCGTCCAAGTGTAGGATACACCCACATCCTGTAATATCTGGATAAATGAGTCCAATGACGCTGCAGGGTACAAACGGTCGTTCTCGCCGTTCACAATGTAGAGCGGTTTATTCATCAAGTTTTCAAAATAGAGTCGATATCCACCTCCGCTCTGCTGGCTTCGCAGCACACCGGGATGACCAATATAGGGAAGAAAGGCAGCCCACTGTGTGGGTTGCTTGAAGGCAAAAAAATAGGCGCCCGTGCCGCCGTCAGAGATACCTGTCATGGTTACCCTGTTTTCATCGACATTGTAGGTCGCTTTGAGCTCATTAAGTATTGCAGGAATATTCTCTGACTGTGAGTCCTGCCACCAATAAGCCTCGGACCAGGCAAATGGGATTACGATAATGCGACCGGGCTGAGCCACCCTCTCATAACTTCTCTGCCAGAAATTTTCCTCTGCATCTGCCCTGGGCCGACCAACACCACCGTGCAACACAAACTCAAGCGGATAGGGCTGGTTCGGATCATAGTCTTCTGGCACATACAACATGTAAGGATATTCTGCGCCTTCCGCATCGATACGCTGCCGCAGCTGTTCACCAGTTGGCACATCGGCATCGTACGCTGGCCCAGCCTGGAACAAGGCCACCAATTCTTCGACACCAGTTTGGCTCGCCAAGATTTCATCTACCAGCGCGGCTCTTGCCGCCGCCGAATCGGCGCGCCAAAACTCAGTGACAACAGCTTCACCCAATTCAGGTAGAGACTCTTGCCCCTGAGCACCTGCCTCAATACCTGCCAATACACAAATGATAAGTGCCAGGTATCCTAGTTTATGTTGATTGCTGCGATTGCTTATGATGACGAAATGCCTCCGATGATTGAACCAAACCAATTAGATAATCTGTCTTCTAATCCAGTGCTCCGCCCAATTCGGTATACACTGCTCGCAAAAAACGGTCAGGATTGCCATAACGATCATTGTAAGCAGCAGTAGGATCTGCGGCCGCAACCTCTTCGTAGCTCATACCACTTTCCACCATCGGCGCAACCTGGTCCCTGACATCGAGAATCATGTCGCGAAACCCCATGACATCCATGCGACTTGAAACATCTCCATGCCCCGGCAAAATCAGCGTATCCGGTCCGGCTGTGCCGATCAGCAGACCGAGCGCCTGAATACTTCCGTCCAGGGTGCCGCCGTTGTTGGTATCGATTACCGGAAACGCCGTCGTGCGAAACACATCGCCAGTATGAATCACATCAGAATCGACGAAATGAATAAAGGTATCGCCATCGGTGTGGGCTGGCGGCACGGGAAAAGCGTAGACTTCTTCACCATTCAGGTGAATGGTGATCGCATCACTATAGGTTAGCACTGGCAGTGCGGCTGCTGGTGACTGTGCCGCCAATCGCACCCGCACCTCGTCACGGGCAAGAATAAGAATCCCCAGCTTCCCGAGATTCTCATTGCCGCCGGTGTGATCACCATGCACATGGGTGTTGATTACGAATCGAATTTCACCCTCATTGAGTTGCCTGATGGCGGCCAGGATTTTGTCAGTAAGGGGCGCATACTGATCATCGATCATGACGACTCCATCTTCCCCAATCGAGAGGCCGATGTTCCCGCCAGCGCCCTGCAGGTAATACACGCTGCCCGCAACATGATGTGCGACTATTTCTACATTGCTGAAATCCTGCTGCGCGTGCGAGGCCGGAGTAAGAAGCCACATAAGACCCAGCAGGGTGATCATTGCTGCCGATTTTGTGGAAAGAGTCATCGTGTTCTCCCTCTTTGTAAACTCGTCGGATTCCAGCATAAGAGCCCGGCCGAAGCTTGTCCACGCTGTAGCAGACAATTCGGCCTATTTTGGTTTAAAGTAACGCAAAAATACGGCTAAAAGCAGGAAATTTCGACTACTGTCGTATTGCCCATACTACTTTGCCGGCTGGAATTACGCAGGTCCCGGGCAAGTGCCCTGAAAACATGAGAAATTCTTCCATACTCACTACGAGTGGCCACATAGGCGCGCTGTCGCTAGTCCTGCTGCTGGGCTTTGCCACCGAGGCTTGCGCGCAGTCTGACCGCGACCCCGACGACCTGCCGCTGTTGGACCTGGATCGCCCCATACGGCTGAATTTTTCTGGCGATTGGGAGAAAGATTTCAATCGCAGCGATCGTTGGGAAGACGAGCTTAACCGCCTGTTTCAGATTCGGCAGGAGCGCGCCGCCTCCCAACGCGCCGGGGTGACGACTCGCAGTGTGCCACGCACATCACTCGGTAATCTCAATCTTAACTCGCTGATGCCTCGAGGCACTAACATTGTCGATTTAGCCCGGCTCGCTGAATATGTGAGCCGGCAGACAACGATTCACATCGAGCAAGATCGCAATGAAGTTCGTATCGAACGCCGCGGCGAGGCTCCCTTGATCTGCAGCATTGAAGATGGGCTCCGCGAGACATTTCGCAGCGAACACGGCAATGAATTTTGCGGTTGGGATGGTCAGCAGTTGGTTTTCATAACCAGTCTGCCCGACGATCTTGAGATCAGCCATCGCTTCGACGTTGCCGCGGATCGAGAAGAACTGCGCATGGTGACCAGTATTTCCCATAAAGGGTCAGCTCCCTTCAACCTGATCCAGGCCTTTAATCGCTATGATGCTGGCACTGATAATCTAAACTGCGTGCTCACCGTAACCCGCGGCCGCATCTGCAGCCAGGTCACGCCGCTGGGTGAAGGCCGGGGTCGGTAACTATGTTGGCGCGTGCGCTATTGCTTAGCCTGATGATCCTGGCAACGAGTTGCAATCAGCTCGCGACACCGCCTCCGCCCCCGGCTGTCGAGTATCCGCAGGTGGGTGACGTCAGCCTGCTAATCGCGCCGCAGAGTCCGGCTGAAGTGCAACTGCTTGATATTGGCATCGTCGTGTTCGACAACATCGAAGATCCAGCTGCAACCCAAACTTACGGTGACCGGGTCTTTGCCGAGGTGAGGGACAAAGAAATCCGTTATCTGCCGTTTCTGCTGCGTAATACCCTGATCGAATCCCAACAGTGGGGCGCTGTGCGGGTGCTGCCGCTAGCGGACCCGTCAGTAGATCTGCTGGTTAGCGGCACAATTCTAGTTTCCAATGGCACTGATCTTGCGTTGCAAATAAAGGTCCGCGACAGCACTGGGCGCAGCTGGCTAGAAAAGGTCTATGGCGATACTGCCTACCTCGCTGACTATCCCGAGAATACCCGCTTCACCGCGGGCAACCCGTTTAATCCCGCTGCTCACACGGAACCCTACCTCGACCTGTATGAGCAGATCAGTAACGACCTGTTGGCCGTCAGAGTCCTGTTTACTGCAGCAGAGATGCAGAACATTCGCGATGTCTCGCGGCTAGTCTATGCCAATGACCTGTCACCAGAATCTTTTGGTCACATGCTGGAGCAGGACAGCAATGGCCAGCTGCAGGTCATCAGCCTGCCAGCCGAGAACGATCCCATGTTGGCGAGAGTCGAAGACATGCGGCTGCGTCACCATGTCTTTATAGACACGGTAGACGAATACTACGAAGCGCTCCATGACGAAATGCAGCAGGCCTATGTCATGTGGCGGCGCCATGCCTATGATCAGGAAGAGCAGGAAGGGGCCCTTGCCCCTGAACCCATCAGCCAGGATTTTTTCAGTAGCAGCAGTGGCTATCTGACCATGACCCAGCGCTACAACCGATTTCGCTGGAGCAAGATCTACCAGCAAGAATTTCGCGAACTAGCTGCCGGTTTCAACCAGGAGCTGGCGCCTGCGATCCTTGAACTCAACGAACAGGTGCATGGCCTCAGTGGCACAATGAAAGAACAATACATCCAGTGGCGTCGCATTCTCAGACAGCTGTTTGAATTAGAAACTGGCGACGCCTGATTGGCAATCACGCTAAGGGCGCGCTCGATTCAACCCGTGGATTCAAGCTGCTATTCCCCGCAAAACAATTTTGATTTACCCACAAATGCGGTAGTCTCTGGGCATTTCTACAAAAACAACAATAATAAATAGGAGAGTCATTATGTCCGAAACACTTTCGGCAGAGGCGAGTTCACGAACCAAGTGGATTGTCGGTGGTTCGCTGGCAGGTCTACTGGCAGTCGGAATCATCGGTTTTCTAATTTATTCGTCGGTTTGCCCCTGTGACCGAACGCCGGGTGGATTTCTGTTTGGAGAGGCAGCAGATGGCCCGGTGACGGATTGGGCCTTCGCAAACGAAGTTCCCCTGTGCCAACTGCAGATCTACGCTGGCATTCGTCCCCATTCGATTAACCTGAATTGCATGGCGACAGAAACCGGCGAGTTATTCCTGAGCTGCTCGGTTTGTGAGCGCAAATACTGGGCCGGTAAAGTGGAGGCCGATGAGACAGGGGTGATGCGGCTAAATGGTGTGGTCTATCCAATCGTACTTAACCGAGTACAGGACCCCTCGCGCATGGAACAGGCCTGGCGCGCAAGGATTCAGAAATTGCAGACCTTTGGCGGTGGTCCCTATAACCCTACACCAGAACTTGATGCACAGCGCCCTGACCACTGGTGGACATTCCAGGTGACATCACGCAGCTGAGCATTAGCTTGTTCAGCAAGCGAATTCAAAAACTAGTTAAAACGCTAAAATACTAACAAGATTGCACTGTCAGATCTCGTGAGGAATACGACAATGATTAAATCCATGCTTACAGCATTCGCCCTCGCGGCAGCCCTCAGCAGTCAAGTCAACGCACAACAACCCAACTGGGTGGAGTTAGCGGTCCACAATTTCGGCGCTCCCGTCAACACCATGTGGGCGGAAGGCGAGCTGTCGTTCGCGGCGGATGGCACCATGGTGTACTGCAGCGCGCGTCAGGATATGGCCGTGGCAGCTGGCGACCCGAAGGATCTCTATATTGCTAATTTCAATTCAGAAACCGGAACCTGGGATACGCCGGTCAATATGGGCATGCCCGTCAATCAACCACCAGCCACGGATGTAGACCCGCTGCGCATGGGTGATGACCGCGAGCCCTGGATCACAGCCGACGGCAATACCATCTACTTCCGTTCGGATCGTCTCGCGACCACGACACCGCGCAATAATCACGATGTATTTGTAACCCGCAAGGTAAACGGCACTTGGTCAACCCCGGAGCTGGTTGGCTATCCAGTCAGCACCACCGAGGGCGATGAGCACTGCCCTGCAGTTTTGCAGGATGGTGAGACTCTTTGCTTCGCCTCACGCCGAGCTGGTGGCTACGGCGGTTCCGATATTTATTGTGTTAAACCTGATGGCAACGGCAGCTGGGGAGACGCAGTGAACCAGGGGCCAAACATTAATACTGCAGCGGAAGAGTTTCATTTCACCCAGGATGTAGACGGCAAGGTGTATTTCACCTCGAACCGCCCAGGTGGATTCGGCGGCATGGATATTTACGGCGCTGCATCTCGCGGCCCGAATGATTGGGCACCATCATTCAATCTTGGAGAAAAAATAAATACCGCAGGTGCTGATATGTGCCCAGCGCTGCCACCCGGCGGGGAAACCATGGCCTGGTTCTCCTCACGCCAGGACAGCAGCTTCGGCAACGCCGATATTTTCTGGACCAGCAAGGTAAACATCGCAAGCGAAGAATAGTCTCCCATGTCGAATCCCTGGCAGGCGGTGCCTGAAGCGCCAGTAATTTTTCGCGCCCAGTACAAAGTACCGGGCACCAGCCCTTTCTCAGCCCTGCTAGATCTCGGTAACGACTGCTATTTGATCTTTAGCCCAGGGCAGGGATTGGAGGGCTCCCTACCCGACTTCGTCACCCCGAATTCCAAATTATTACTCCTGGCATCTTGTGTCGGTAATACATTCGGCATAGCCGTTTGGTCAGCCGAACACCCTGATGCAGAACTGTTCGCTCCGGATGCTATTCACGAAATATTTAGGAAAAGCGGTGTTGTCGATAAACTACAGTCAATAGGCGCGCTGGCTGCGCAAATGCCCAGTCATTTGCAGATCCACGTGCCGCCCCCGAACAAGTTTCATGAGGTGTGGCTCACTGATAAGCAGGACGAAACCACCTTCTGGATAATAGGAGATGCCTTTCTCAATTTCGAAACGGTGGCAGGAAACTTAATCAAGAAATTTCTACTTGGCCTTTACAGCATCAAACCAGGGCTGCGGCTGAACGAGTTATTTCGCCTCGGTTTGACAGACAAGCAGAAGTTCAAGGAGTGGGCTGTCACACTTTTCGATAAAGCTAACAGACAGGTATCACTCCCTTGCCACTGGGAGATCAACGCCGCAAAGGACTGCGGCGAAAAGCTGAAGCAGATTATTAATGCGATGGTCTGATGCCAGCGGCTGGGGCCGCTGACACCTCACGAGACTAAACCCGGTTAAAAATAAGCTTAAGCCAGATTAGTGGCAAACAGGTTTAGCAGACGACTCCAGGCGCGCTCGGCCTGTTGCTGATGATAGACCTGAGAATCGATCGCGCACCAACCGTGCAGCGCGCCAGAATACACCTCAATTTCAGCATCGATACCCGCAGCATCATAGGCTTCACTTAGAGTAACCTTGGCCTGCGGATCACTCTGGTCATCGTTGTCCGCAACGCAATGCAGCATGGCCGCCCGTGTTTCCGGAATCAGCAGATGCGGGCTATCGGGATTACCGGTAGCCAATCCGCCGCCATGAAAGGTGCCGCCCGCTGCAAAGCGTTCAGGCACGGCCGCCACGGTCCGCATCACCATGGGCCCACCCATGCAGTAACCGGTAGTCCCAATGCCCTTGCTGGTATCCACTTCATCCTGCTCATCAAGCCACGCTGTAAAAGTCCTGGCATCAGTGAAATGGGTTTCGGCATTCAGGTTACGGGCCATGGGCAATACCAACTCCCTGATCTCAGGCTGGCCAAAGCTGGCACCCAAGGGAACCACAGGCGAACGGGCATCACGATAAAAAGGGTTCACGGTTAACACTGCATAACCTTCCCGGGCCAGGCGGCGACCCATTTCACGAAACGCAGGGCGCAGCGCCAGGATATCTGGCCAGACCAGCACGGCAGCGTGGCTGCCATTGGATGGGTAGGCAAAGTGGCAATCAGCGACGCCGTCGGGCGTGCGTATCTCCACATCGCGCTCTGAGATGGATTGGGCGTTAGCTACAGCAGGCAACATCATCGCCATGCTGGCGCCAGTGGCTAGCTTGGTGAAATCCCGGCGTGACATATCAGGATGCTCTTCCAGATAGGCATCCGCGTCTTTTTGCGTATCGTAATCACACATGACTGAGTCCTCTTTTACTGCTTTTAATTGTCGTATTCCCGTTGGGGGAGTATGAGAGTATTTGGGGCAGCACAAAAACACAACACCATTAATCCTTAAATCCGCGGTCAGTATGAAGTTAGTTGTCTTCGCCGCCAGCAACAGCAATCATTCCATTAACAAGCAGCTGGTGACCCACGCAGCTGGACTGTTGTCAGGTATTGGTGTGTTAGAGACTGCGACAAATTCGGCACCCCATTTTGGCGCGGATCTCAGGGGCTCCTTATCAATCCCCAGATTTAACGACAATTTTGATACCACGTCAGGGCAATTGACTAATGCTGAATTACAGGCAAAGCTTGAGGCAACTGTAGCAACCCTGTTGGGTTAGCTGCTGTTAAGACAATAAGAAGAAAACAGGCCGACCTAAAGGAGAGTCAGCATGGTAGAACTCAAGCGCCGTAGCTTCAGCAAGGCTCTGGTGGGAGCCGCCGCAGCTTCCGCATTCCCTGCTGTGGTGTTGGGGCAATCAACCCAGGTCTCGACCGTCGCCGGTACCGGTGAGGCCGGCTATGAAGACGAGGGACGAGGCGGGGTGCTGGCGCTGGAGTCCCCGATCAATAATCCCTATGGCGTAGTGCCTGGTCCGGATGGTGCCTTGTATTTTTGTGAGGTAGATACCGGCCGGATTCGCCGACTCGATCTCAGCAACCTGAGACTGTCTACTATTGCGGGCACCGGTGAACCCGGTTTTAGGCCGGAATCCCGACTTCCCCTGGAAACCCCGTTTTCCGCTCCCCATGAAATTCGATGGGATCTGGAAGGCAATCTGTTTGTGGTGGAACGGGACAATCACACGGTGCGTCGTATCGCTGGGCGCACCGGTCTGGTCACCACACTCGCGGGCAATGGTGAAGCCGGCTTCTCAGGCGATGGTCGACCAGCCGTACTCAGTCAGTTACGCCAACCCCATAGCATCGCCTTTGACGCCAGAAATAATCTACTGATTTGTGATATCGGCAATCAGCGTCTGCGCAGCGTGAGTCGAGAGACTGGCCTCATTTCGACCCTGTCCGGAACGGGCGAGCGCTTGGCCACTCCAGACGAGGCACCTCTGTCAGGAACGCCGCTGCTGGGACCCCGCTCCATCGATTGTGACCGTGAAGGCAACGCCTATCTGGTGCTTAGGGAAGGCAATGCGGTTTTTCAAATTGACCTGGCGGCGGGACGCCTGCAGCGCCTCGCTGGTACTGGGGAACGGGGCTATACCGGAGACGGTGGACCCGCATTGAATGCGACCTTCAATGGCCCCAAGGGAATTGCCTATTCCCGCAGTGACAACAGCCTGTATATCGTTGACACTGAAAATCATGTGATCCGACGCCTGTCTCTCAGCACCGGCATTCTCGACACAGTACTGGGAAATGGCGAGCGCGGTGACGGGCCGGATGGTGATCCGCTGGCCTGCGCCATGAATCGACCCCACGGCGTCTGTGCCCATCGGGGCGTGCTATATGTGTCGGACAGCGAGAGTCATCGACTGCGCGCAGTCACCGGGTTAATTGCCTAGTCAGAAGTGGGCTTCAGGAACGCAATTTGTACGAACTAAACGATTTGCTGCTACTGCTGCGCTCATCCCAGCCTGTAATTAGTATTCAAACCCATGAGGAGCAGCGCGCAGTTGACCTGATAAAACGCTGCAGTGTGTTCCTCAATAAACCAATCTTTCAATGGTCTATCACCAGAGGGATGGTTGACGCAGTGTCTGGCAACCATGTTCTGGAGCTGGCGGACAAGGCCGCTAATCAGAATCCGCAAGACCTGCCAGTCTCTGAAGCCAAGCGACTTATTCGAAATGCCATCTATGATGACGATGCCATTTCTCGCTGTGATATCGATCGGGTGCAGAAAGCCAAGTATGAATTGTTGGGCCAGGATGGTGTGCTCAGTTTCGAGTATGAAACCGCGAGTTTCAATCAGGTTGGCGGACTGACTGCGCTGAAGCAGTGGCTCAGTATCAGGAGGGAGGCCTTCCTCGCCGACGAATCTGAACTCACGCTAGACAGACCCAAGGGAATTTTGCTGGTAGGCATACAGGGCAGCGGCAAATCCCTGGCGGCAAAGGCGGTAGCCGGCGTCTGGCATGTGCCCCTGCTGCGCCTCGACTTCGGCACCCTGTGTAACAAATTTTTCGGTGAAACCGAGAAGAACATCCGCAAAGCGCTTTAGCTGGCGGAGGTGATGGCGCCCTGCGTGCTTTGGGTCGACGAAATCGAGAAAGGTATCTCCACCGGGGACTACGATAGCGGCACGTCGCAACGGGTGCTGGCAACCCTGCTCACCTGGATGGCCGAGCATCGAAAGCCAGTTTTTATTGTTACCACAGCGAATGATATCAAGTCTCTGCGCCCTGAACTCATTCGCAAAGGCAGGCTGGATGAAATCTTCTTTGTCGATCTACCAGCACCATCGACTCGTGCAGAGATCTACCGCATTCATCTGGAAAAAAGAGCATCCGATCCAGCTGCATTTGACCTAATGGAACTCGCCGATCGCAGTGTCGGGTTTTCCGGTGCCGAAATAGAACAGGCAGTGGTTTCAGGCCTGTACCGGTCCATGGCACAGAAACAGGCGCTTTCCCAGACTATGCTGCTGGAGGAAATTACACAGACGCGGCCCCTGTCCGTGGTGATGGCCGAGGAGATTAGTCAGTTACAGGCATGGGCAAAGGACCGCACCGTACGCGCAAACTAGCGCTTTTCTCCAGTACTGGATTGGGGGGGTTTGCGATCAAGCCAACATGGCATAAAGTGAGAAGTTAGGTCACAATTCAAGAAAAGAAAATTTCTACTTGGACTGCTAGCTTCCCTGCTGCTCCTTGGCAACGGCTCCTTTGCTGATGAGACCAGCATCGATGACTTCGCATTCCTCGCCGGCTTCTGGCGTGGCACCGGCAAACGGTCGCATGTTCGGCATATTCAGTCAGTACAATGATAGTGAACTGGTGTTTACTGAATTTATGGAGATTACTCAGTAGGACGGTGAATTCCTGCTGTGTTTAAAACACTTCAACCCGGATTTTTCCGGTTGGGAAGAGAAGACTGATTACGTGACCTTCAAATTGTAATCAGTAAGCGACAATACGGCTGCGTTTTCCGGCCTTTCTTATCAGGTCAATGATCAGCGCGAACTGACAATTTCATTACGTATGCATCAGGGTGATGGCAGCATTACCACTGAACAATTTAGTTTTTCCCGTGTCGACCTCTAGACAAAACTCGAATCGGCCACGATTTTACGCTGAGTAAGAAATGAGCGAACAACGAATCAAGGAATTGATTAACGAACTCATCAAGGAGTTGGAAAGCACCGATGGGGTCGCCGAGGAAGCTGTTTCTGTTGCCAGGCAGCTGGAAGGCAAAATAGACGACCTGGTTAATCCCGAAGTGGATACCAGCGAGAGTACCATTCCAGATGATGCCATCGCTCTGGAAGCGAGCTTTGCCGCCAGTCATTCAGTAGCCGAGAAGCTTATCAGGGAGTTGATCAATACCCTCAGTCGAATCGGCATCTAACTCAGAGGATGCAGCTCTATGGGAATCGATTTCTCGCGGCTCCCCACCAACGTGCCGATCAAAGAATCACCCCAGGTGTATTTGACCTGCATTAAATCGTTGATGCGATCGCTCTTGTCACGTCGGAGCACGGTTTCATAGCGAGCGGTAACGCCATCGCGCGTCATCTCAAACGAGCCGTTCGCCTGCAGTCGGCTAAACCAACCCGAACCGTCTGCACCCACTCTGAGGTACTGATATCCCTCATCATCGACAATCCATAGTCTGGTGGTCACGGTTTCACCCTTTTCATCCTGAGTATGGAGTTCGACCACCTCCACCCGCTCTGCCGCGATGCGCTCAAGACTAAACAGCGCCACCATAAGCCCAAGTAAAATCCCAAGCCCCCAAAAGACGTACTTCATAACGGTTTCTCCAGGCTACCTCGCTCCAAGTTCAAACACTTTAACATTAAACAGTTTTATATTAAAAGCTTTAGTGTTAAAATATCAGCGCTTTGAACACTCGAGGATCGGCATGGCAAAGACTAATGAAGACATGGGTATGGAAATTTTTGGCTTCTTCACAGAAGTCTCGATCATCGCACAACTCTCAATCAGCCTGTTTGAGCGCCACTTACCTGAGGGTTTAACCCACTCACAGTTTGGGGTTTTGAACTGGTTCCATCGAGTCGATGACGAAGCCACCCCTGGCAGACTGGCTGCCGCGTTTCAGGTGACTCCCGGTGCCATGACCAACACCTTGAAGCGACTGGGAGCCAAGGCGCTGATCAAGGTTGAACCAGATGCAAGCAGCGGGAGACGCAAGCGGGTTACCATCACCCCGGCGGGGCGAGACATGCGGCAGCAAGCCTTAGAGTCAGCGGCGCCGCTGCTGGCGGAATTTGTGGAGGCATTTTCGGCGGGTACCATCGCTGGGCAGACCAGAGAATTAGCGAAGATCAGGGAATATCTGGACGAATATCGCTACCGCGAATCCATAAGACTTGAACCAAAGACAGACAAAAAAATGCCCCTGTCAGGTTAGCCGACAGGGGCATTCAATCTATTGGAGAGGCATGCAACTACCTCAGGGGACTTGAGCAAGGGCGCACCAAGGGCAACTAAGCCGGATGGTGCTGATGTCTCGACTATTTCAACGTATCATCCCAGAGTCCGGATCATTTTTCCCGATAAAAAGTTAGAATCCAGAGTATTCGGCAGATTCAGGCCATTATCATTTCTGGAAATCCCCAGGATTCATGTAAATTTCAGTCGCCCGAGGGCGCACACTAGGAGAACGGTGAGACAACCATGAGAAAAATTTTGCGCTTCATCGGCATTGGCGTCAGTCTGGTGCTGCTATTGATCGGCTTGTTTCTGTTTTCCATGCGTTTCAGCGACGGGCCGATGGAGGTTTTCTCGGGCGGCCCATTTACCAGCGGCGAGCTGAGCTCAGCGCCCGATGATTGGAGTTTTCTGACAGATCGGGACACTATCGAGTTCCAGACCATGGACCCGGCTCGCTCTAGGACTGTGTGGCTTGGCGTACATGATCGTCGCCTGTTCCTGGTCAGCGGTTACATGAACACCAGCTATGGGGGTATCTGGAAACAATGGCCTCACTACCTGGAAGATGATGACCGGGTGATCCTGCGGATCGACGGCAAGCTTTATGAACAACGCCTGCAGCGCATCATGGAGGGCCCTGAGGTGGCCCCTGTCTTGTCTGAATTTGCCCGTAAATATTTTGGCGGAAGCAGTGGTGAATTCACCGCGGACGCTTCAGTGAGAAGCGGCGACACCTGGATGTATGAAGTGGTGGACGGGTAAGCAGTTGGTGAAGATTCAAATTTTTAGCGTCGGTGGCACCATCGACAAGATCTATTTTGACGCCAAGAGCAGCTATGAAGTCGGACCTCCCAACATCTCGGAAATAATTGAAGGCCTGCATCTTAATCCTGAGTTTACGGTGACGTCCTTGATGCAGAAAGACAGCCTCGAGATGAGTAATGAAGATCGCCAGACTGTTAAACAAGCTGTGAAGGCTTGTCATGCTGACAAGATTATTATCACCCATGGCACCGACACCATGGTCGCAACCGCCAGCGTCCTGGCAGAGATACCAGAAAAGACCATCGTTCTCACCGGCGCCTTGCAACCCGCCCTATTCAAAAATTCTGACGCCATGTTCAATATAGGCGCAGCCATAACAGCCGTGCAGACTTTGAAACCGGGCGTGTATGTCACCATGAATGACCAGGTGTTTGCCCACGACCGGGTTCGCAAGGATGTCGAACAGAATCGATTCGTGTCATTATGATGAAATAAGCAGTCATACTAACCGTCTGCTAGGAGCCGCCCGGCCCCAGGAGAACTACTATGAAAATAATAAAGCCTCTAGCGCTCGCTATTACCACTACTTCATTACTGGCTGCCTGCAGCGAGTCGACCCAACAGCCCTCAGGCCCTGCCGCTGATCAGGCGCCCGCGCTGAGCTTCGAAGAAGACCTGCAAACACAGCTGATTCAGGCCCAGCCCGGCGACATCATTGAGATTCCCGCCGGCGTCCATGAGATGACGCGCAGCCTTTCCCTGTCGGTACCTGGAGTGACAATCCGCGGTGCAGGTATGGCGGAATCCATTCTCTCATTTAGCAATCAGATCCAGGGTGCGGAAGGCCTGCTTGTTACTGCAGACAATTTTGTGATTGAAGACCTCGCCATCGAAGACACCATTGGCGATGCGCTGAAGGTCAACGAAAGTAATAATGTCACGATTCGTCGCGTGCGCACTGAGTGGACCAATGGGCCAGACTCGGAGAACGGGGCCTATGGCATCTACCCGGTGCAATCCAGTAACGTACTCATTCAGGAAGCTGTCGCCATAGGTGCGGCCGATGCAGGAATCTATGTTGGGCAATCCACTCAAATCATCGTGCGCGACTCACGCGCCGAATACAACGTGGCGGGTATCGAGATAGAGAATTCGACCTTTGCTGATGTCTATGACAATGTCGCGACAAACAATACTGGCGGCATCCTGGTGTTCGACCTGCCTAATCTCGAAGTTCAAGGCGGCAAAGGCACACGAGTTTTCGACAATCTGATATATGAGAACAATACCGAGAATTTTGCTCCAGAGGGGGCGATTGTTGGTAATGTGCCACCTGGCACAGGCTTGCTGATTCTTGCCAATGACAATATCGAGGCATTTGAAAACGAGTTCAGTGACAACAATAATGTAAATATCATGGTCTATAGCTTCGCCCTCGGCGGTCGCACTATCGACGACCCTGAATATGACCCCTATCCTGAACAAATCTATATCCACGACAATACGTTTATTGGTGGTGGCACGGTCCCCGCTCACGCGCTGCTTGCGAAATGGCATGCAGAGACCGGTGAGAACTCACCTGATATCGTGTGGGGTGGCCTCGTTAAACCGGGCGGCTCGACAGAAAACCTGCTCTGCCTGGGCGACAATCCGACCCAGACATTTCTAAACCTCAATGGCACTGGTGCAGCAGCAGACGTCTCGACTGATACTGCACCACACGCTTGCACACTGCCGCGTCTCGAGCCTATCCAGCTGTCTACTGACCTACCCGGGGATGACTAGACAGCCCTCTCTCTCGACTAATGAAACAGGCCAAGCGGCGCGGCCTGTTTCATTCAGTCAATTCCAGATCCCGCTTTAATCGATTAAGCATACTTGCCGAAGGCAAGGCGTAGACCTTGATCCAACGATCATGGCGCTGCTGAATAGGGTTCACATGACAACTGCTTTGGTTAGCAAGATATGTTGAATTGCCTCAAGGCATGCCTCGAATACGGCGTGGATTTGCGCAAGTGATGGTAATGGTGATGGTGAGTGCAGCTTCCTCGGCGCCTCCGAAAAGGCCCTATGCTCGCCGCCAGGGTTCTCGAAAGGCCATTGCCCCATTCAAACTATTGCTTTGTTGCAGCCGCGTGCTGGGTAACAATAGGTCATGCGGTTAGTCCATGCCTCGTTATCAGCCCTGTTGTTGCTCACTCAGCTGCCGGCCCTTGGCCAGCAGTCTGATGATGACGCCGGACTTCGCTTGCTCATGCAGCTCAGCTCGGATGCGGATTGGAAGCTACTACAGACCACCCCACTAGACTTCGAAGTTCATCACCCCCAGGGGATGACTCGCATCGGCGACAGCTTCTACATGACCGCAGTAGAAACTATTGTGCGGCCCGAGGCGATCCCGGATTCAGAATCAAAATACGACCGCACGCCGGGCGCAGGCAAAGGCTACCTGTTCAAATTTGATTTACAGGGCAAGCTGGAAGCGACAATCAGTCTAGGTGAGGGCAGCAAATACCATCCTGGCGGCATAGACTATGATGGCGAAAACCTTTGGATCTCGGTGGCGGAATACCGCCCCGCTAGCCATTCCATTGTCTATGCCGTGAATCCCGAAACTCTTGATGTCACCGAGGTGTTTCGCTTCGATGATCACCTGGGCGGTGTCCTGCGTAATCCAGCTGATGGCGCGATCTATGGCCTGAACTGGGGGTCACAGACGCTTTATCGTTGGACTGAAACAGAAGCCCGGCGCAGTCCAGCCCTGGGGTACGCAAAGACCAAGACTGGGTCTGACGTTGACTATCAGGACTGCCAGCGAGTCACCGAGCAGGCAATGCTGTGCAGCGGCATGAGAAGCTTACCCATTGATAACACCCACTACCTGACTATCGGCGGGCTGGAGCTTGTTGACCTGAGCAAACTTGAAGTAATGCACAAGATTCGAGTAAGCGGCACTGCGCCAGGCGGCGAACTGCTCACCCGCAACCCATTCTGGTTTGAATATGATGAGAACCAGCGCGGCAACTTCTATTTCGTGCCTGAAGACGACCAAGCCACACTCTACCGCTACGCACCTGCACGACAGTAAAGTCAGTGCTTTGCTGCGCCCGGTAAAAAGGCTCAAGGGAACAGGCTCTCGTTCTCTTGCGCGATCTCCATGTAGGCAGCCTTAAAGCCAGGCAGAAGAAACCCTTCGGCGATCAAGGCATCTGTAGCTGCCTCATATTTTGCCAGGTAGTCATCAAAATCCCCATACAAGCCTTCGATGCTGCTGCGGGAATCACCGGCAGCCCGCGCCTGTGCCGTGGTACCGGCGAATGGAATGTAGCCCCCGGCTAGCCGCGCCAGGGACTTCTCTGCGCCGGTTGCAGGCGCCCGAAGATTCCAGGTCATAAATGTAGCAAGTGGCACTTGTGCCGTTGGCGGAAGAATGGTGGCTGTTGCGAGATCATTATTATCCGAATCAACCTGGGGAACCAGGGTACGATAGATCGCCTGTGACTCTGAGGGATGACGGTCAACAATCCGCTCTCCAAGCCAGCGATTGCCATAATCGTTCAGGCCAGGCGCATACATGGATTCAGGATAATTAATTCCGTTGAGCTGATTCCAGGCCGCAGGGTTGATGTCCCCTCCTTGATGGGACACGACGAGACTGCCATCTGCAATACGGGGATAGCGGGACGGTGGCGGTAACTCTTCTTTAACGACCCAATCATTCATAGCGACCAGCAAGCTGTCACTGATAGGCATCCACATGCTCGGATTAGGCGGCAGCTGGCCGCTGCTGGCTGCACGGGGCCGACCATTGCCGGAGCCGTGCTGGGAACCGCCAATGGTATAGAACCTGACATTGTCAGGTATCACCGCATCGGCGCGCCCATCCGGCGTTGTATGGGGCAGCGAACCAGCCCGTAACCAGTATTCATTGCTAGTCTGGATATGCATCAGCTTAGGTTCGACTCCGGCCAAGCGGGCCCGAGTAAGGACGCCATCCTGGCGGCCTGTGTAAGTGTCAGTGCTATTGCCATAGGTAAAAGGAAACAAATCATTGGGATAGAGATAATTGGAATGATGGCCATTGGTGCGGGTTGGCATCGCAAAGCGCATATTGAACATGCCATAGCCACCGCCGGCGATAATCGGGATTGCGCCCTCGAAAACACTGCGGCCATCGAGGTCCGCGTTGAAGCCGTCGTAAATGAACTGCCGCAGCAGGCGCCCGCTCTGGGACACGCCATAAGTGATGGCATGACTGATTGCAGGGAGTTCGAGTTCAGTCATTCCCTGGGCGTCTGTGCCATATCGAATGGCTGACACCATATCTCGAATCGCCGACATCCCTGCACCAGCCAGAACCGGGTCCCTGGCTTCATAAATCAGTTCATATAGATAACCTGGCTCAAAACCGGCGGCTAGTGACAGGGAGACGTCAACTTGATTACTGTCGGCCACCTCCGTGACGCTGAGGTCAAACTGGGATCGCTCAATGGGTGTTTTTGGGTCAGCCTGGTACAGGCGTCGGGTGAGGCTGGCGGTCTGCAGGCCCTGCTGAGTCGGCGCATAGGCAAGGTGGCCGCCACCTCCGATTTTAATGCTGTCAGCCGCCCTGCCAGTGGACAACTCGTAGCGCACGTCCCCGATAAGCGGCGCCTGTTCTGCGCTGACAATCGGCGCATGCAGCCGCAGCCTGCCTGAGCCCGAACTCAATTCATTGATCCAGCCAGTCACCAGATAGGTAAAGCCCTCACCCGCTACCGGGTGCTGCAAAGATATCTCCGGATGGGTCAGGCTGCGCCCGCGATTATTGACGTGGTATACCAAAGTGCCGTTAGCAATGTCCGCGGAAGGGATCAGCATGCGAAAATCCGCTGAATACTCCACCATCCCCTCCTCGTTGACTGGCGCGTATTCGATATCCACGATGGCGCGATTTGCCGGGTCAGTCGGATCGAGGACAAAATGCAAGATCCCCTCAACCTTGTCATAGCTGTACCTCACTCCGCTCTCGGCCAGCGTTTCCCGTGCGTTGATTTCAACTCGGCTTAACTGCGCCCAGACTGGTTGCGGATGAAAAAGGAAGGAAAGAAAGGTGCTAAAGGTAAAAAAGGTAAGCAATGAAAGGCGGCACATAATGACGCTCCCGGGGTAGCCCCGATGTTGTTATTGAATTGACATCACAATACCCCGATTGTTGCCAATTCGGGCCTCAAGTCAAGACTGAATGCTCAATTCGCGTTGACTCGAGCCGCCTCTTGTTGCCTGCGCCGGCGTTTGTGGACCGCAGGCATCAGCGCAGCCAGGACTGAGCCGACAATCAAAAACAGAGCACCAACTATAGATAGCCAGGACAGCCGATCAGAAAAGGCGTATTCAGGGTTGAAGAGCACAATCAGCTTCAGAGTGCCGATGGTGAATAGCGGAGCCAGAGCCAGCATAGCGCTGACTTTAGATGCATCCCAGAGATTCAAAGCCTCGGCGAAACACCCGTAGGCCACAATCGTGTTAAGGCAACAGAATGCTAAAAGACTAAGTTGATAAGGTGTCAGCTGCCACAGTAAAGTCGGCGTCGCAAAAGGCAGTAGAGTAAAAATAGACACCACGTAAATAAAGAACAGGACTTGCACCGAGCTAAAGCTAAGCAACAGCTGTTTCTGCAGCAAGGCGTAGATGGTCCAGGTAATCGCGGCCACCACGACAATCAGGACGCCGATTGTTTCCTGATTGTCCAGCGAGCTCAATACATCGTATCGGTCATTAAAGAACAGAAGCAGGCCAACCAGGATCAGACTTGTTCCAAGCTTCTGCAGGCCAACGAAGGGTTCTTTATAAATGAACACGCCGCCCAGAATCAGAAAAAGTGTGGTTAGCTGTATCACCGCTTCGCTGGTTTCCGCGTTCACGTAGATCAGCGAAAGCGAGAAGAAGTAATAGTTGCCACACAGACCAAGCGCAGCTACGAGCATCATCCAACGAATCTTAACCGGAACACTCAGCAAGGCCGGCAGGCTGTTGCGGCTCGCAAGCCAGATAAACAGAGCTATGCCGGCAACCAGGAAGCGATACCAAACCACCGTGCTGGCATCCATACCCAGCAGCAATTCTTTCAGCGCAATAGGCAGGACACCCCACATGGCGGCAGCGATTAGCGACAGTATGGCGCCGGCAAAATGATTCTGCTCTGGTTTGTGCATAGCGGACTATTGGTTTGGAAAGAGGTGGCAGACGGTCGTTTTCGAGACGCAGCATGCTATCACGAATGCACGGGCCGAGGACCTGAATTTACGTGCCCTGGCCCCGGAGCAGGACAGCGAACTCAGGAGATCTGAATATGCCGGGAAAAGCGCGCACTAAGAAACTCCATCTGATCCGCCAGCACGGCATGGTTTGACAGGTAGAGAAACTCATATTGATTAGGCACGAATGGCACCGCCAGCAGTTCCATACTAGCCTGTTCAGGTGTGCGGTCTGCCTTTCGATTGTTGCAGCGGCGACAGGACGTCACCACATTGGTCCAGATGTCATGACCACCCCTGGAGATCGGAATCACGTGATCACGGGATAGATCACCCCAGGCGAATTCACCACCGCAATACAGACACAGATTCTTGTCGCGGCGGAACAGGAATTTATTTTCCAGGGGAGGATCATAATTGTCCTTATGCACCTTGCCACCACAGGCAACGATGCTGGGCAGACGCAAAACGGATCGAATACCCTGACGGTTATAGCCGCCGCGAATTTCCATGACGGTGTCACCGAGGGACCAGATAACGAGGTCTTTTACCAGGAGGGTCGCCGTTTCTTCCCGAGTTAACCAACTAACTGGGATGCCGGCTTTGTTCAATCGCAGAATCTTGGCGTTCACGCACAATCACCTGAATCGACTACTGTTGCGGTTAGTGGTGCGGTTGAGA
>DLPV01000003.1:98159-155572 GCA_002477465.1 Gammaproteobacteria bacterium UBA7449
CAATTCGTAATGACTGTATATCAATAGCTAACTGAGGAAAACACTTTGCCACAGAAATTTCCGCCAGTGTGTCAGTTCTGAAATATTGAGCAGTTACTAATGGTAATCTGAGAGCTAACGCGATCTGCCAAGTTAGCCTAGCATGCGTTCCTGCATGCGTTGCCATCCACCGGTACTGGCCCAATATCCCAACTGCAGCAGCATACCAAGGGCAAGAAAAATCGGGATGGTGCCCCAGTCCCGACCACCAACGCGAAAATAGAATACCGCGTTATAGTTGCGATCTTCTGTGGGATGATCGGCGGTAACTACACCAATATAGGTGCCCTTTTCCAGAAACTCATAGCTGGTGCGATAGAACCCGCCTTCTTCCATGCGAGCCGCCTCATAGAACACGGTGGCGGCCTCCAAATCATCGATAGCTTCGATGTCCTCCCAGGAGGCGAAGCGTCCTACGTCATTCACGTCTCGCACAATCCGGAAATCGAGCACCATCTCCGTAAGCAGATCGTGCAGGTATTCCATAACAAAGACAGAACGGGTCACATTGGGAATGTCTTCACAGTATTCTGTGCTCTCGCTGGTTTCTGGCTGAAACACAGTGAAATGCGCCTGCATGAAATCGATGTTGATGACACAGAGGTCATCTTCGAACGCTACGCCACCATGGCCTGCCGCCTGGGTCGAAAATAACAGCCCCAACAGAAAAATAAGTGAATAGTGCCAGCGGTGACTCGATGAATTGGAAGCGAACAAATTAGGCACTCTTGGCTTGTACGGGATTGAGTTAAATTCCTACGCCAATAGTGAAAGCGCAGATCTACTGCTGCTTTGCAGGTTGGCTCGAGGGTGGCTTACTGGACCGAGATTTCTACCAGGGAATCAGGTTGCCGTCGTAATTAAAAAAATCACCGGCATTATCTGGGCTCAGCCCATCGATAACAGCCAGCATGCCGCTCACACTGGTTTGAACATCGATTAGGCCATTTGGCCCGCCCATATCGGTTCTAACCCACCCCGGGTGCACAACCGCTACACTGAAACCCTCACAGGCTAGATCCACAGACAAACTCTTTACCACTGAATTGAGAGCAGTCTTCGAGCTGCGATAAATATAACTGCCGCCGCCCTTGTTGTCGTCGATCGAACCCATCTTGGAAGTAACATAGACGAGCTTCTTTTCAGTACCCTGCCGGAGGCTGCCAATAATCAATTGCGTTAGCAGCATGGGGGCAATGGCATTCACTCTAATTACCTGTTCCCACTCGCTGCTGCCCACATTGCCGAAATTAGCATCTCTGGGGCCATAGACACCGGCATTATTAATGAACATATCGATCGGTGTGTCTTTAAGTTCGGTGGCAAAGGCGGCCATGGATTGCTCATCACTCACATCCAGATTCTTCAGGCTCAGGTTTTCATTGTTTGCTGCCAGTGCCTGCAGCTCGGTTGCACTGCTGCTATCGCGGCAAGTGGCAATCACCGTGTCGCTGCGCCCAAGAAAATGCTTCACAAACTCCAGACCTAAACCTCGGTTGGTGCCGGTAATAAGGACAGTGGCCATTACTTCCTCCGAATACTGAATCAGCGTATGCAGCCGTTGATTGACTGCAGGGAGGCGCTAATCTACACAGCCTATGGCACGGGGTCAAAGGCTGAATCTAGCTTTTGAAATAAGTGGTGGTGAACCTAAAGTTAGCAACTTCGCTGGTCTTTCGTCTTTTTCTTGCCCCGATAGTTTGCCAAATTAGTCGTCTACTTTTCTGCCAATCCTGCGTCTAAATAACATACAGGGCGGCATTTGCTATACTGCCGCCAGCCTGAGAACGCCAAAGTCCGAAGCAGCGGCGCCGACGTCAAGGCGGCTCAACGTAGATTGAGCCAAGAGGCAGAAGTGAAAAACCCCTGGAGAGCCGCTAAATGCCGTACCCCACAAGGCCCATCGTCAGCCTGATCGGTTTGGCTCTGACCAGCCTGTCCCAGACCGCCCTGGCCCAGCAGGATCCGCAACAGATCCTGGTCACCGGGGTGGTACCAGCAGGCTCCAGTATCGATCGCAGCAAGCTGCCTTACCCGATCCAGATCGGCTCAGCGCAGGATCTGCATAACGTTGGCGGGGCCAGTCTGGCCGATTTTATGGGCCAGAGCTTCTCCAGTGTTTCACTCAATGACGCCCAGAACAATCCGCTACAGCGAGACCTGCAGTACCGGGGCTTTACCGCGTCGGCGCTGCTGGGGCTAGCCCAGGGGCTGGCGGTCTACCAGAACGGCGTGCGCATCAATGAGCCCCTTGGCGATGCGGTCAATTGGGACCTGTTGCCTCAATCCGCTATTAACCAGATTACCCTTAGCGGCGGTTCTAACCCACTCTACGGCCTCAATAGCCTCGGCGGCTCCCTCGTCATCGATATGAAGAACGGCTTTAACTTCCAGGGCAGTAATATTGAGATCAGCGCCGGCTCTTTCGGTCGCACCACGGCCAATATTGAAATCGGCGGCAATGATGGACAGCTTGGCTACTACATCAATATCGAACGCTTCGACGAAGATGGCTGGCGCGATCAATCCGAATCTGCTGCGCTCAATGTTTATGGCAGCTTTGGCTGGCGCTCTGAATACTCCGCTGTAAACCTTAACTTGCAGCACGGCCGCTCTGACCTGATTGGCAACGGCGCCGCGCCAGTCGAGCTACTCGCATTGAGGCGAGAGGCAATTTTCACGGGGCCGGATATCACTGAAAACGATATGACGATGATGAGCCTGGATTTCTCGCACGAGGTATCTTCAACCATTAGCTTCAGTGGCAATCTGTTCTGGCGTAAAAACGACACAGACTCATTCAATGGCGACGGCTCCGAGTTTGCAGTCTGTGAATTCAGCGGCGGTCCGGGTTTGATCGAAGGCCTGGAAGAAGACGATGTGGAAGAACTTGGCATAGACGATGATGACTTGTGCGAGGGTCAGTTTGCCGGCGCCGATGCGCTGGAGAGTTTTCTCAACAACCTTGCGACACAGGCTGGTGAGGATGAAGAATTCAATATCGAGAGCTTCGAGGCTGACGAATTGTCGGGCACCGGTGTGCTGTCTGACCAGGCGATTAACAACATCAGCAACCGGGTACAGCAATCTTTTGGTGGCGATTTTCAATGGACCCTCAAAGGCAGCTTCGCGGGTTACAGCGGGCAGCTGGTGATTGGTGGTTCCTATTTTAAGGGCGAGTCAGACTTTAGCTCGGTGTTGGAGCTTGCCAACCTTGATCCAATCAGCCGCATCACAACTGGACTGGGCACGGGCACATTTGTCGATGAAGCGGCTACGCTCATCAATACCGAGACAGAAACCCTTAGCACCTACATCAGCTCGACGCTGGATTTAACGGAGGCTGTCGCGCTGACACTCTCGCTGCGCGCCAATGGCACAGATGTTTCGCTGCGAGACCAATCCGGGCTGCGACCCGAACTGAACGGAGACCACAGTTTCGATCGGATAAACCCTGCGCTGGGCGTAACCTGGCAGGCTACAGAAAACCACAACCTGTACGCCTCTTTTAGCCGCTCTACCCGCGCGCCTACGCCAATTGAGCTGGCCTGTAATGAAGGTGTGTTTGATCTTGCGGTGCAGTTTGCCGTTGAACGCGGCGATGACCCAGACGATGTAGATTTCGAATGCCGCCTGCCTAATGCCTTTCTGGCTGACCCGCCGCTGGAGGATGTGGTCTCAAGCAGCTTCGAAATAGGTGCCCGTGGATTCCTCGGCGACATCGCCTACTCAGCAGGAATCTTTCACACCACCAATCGGGATGACATTCTGTTTCAAACCACTGGCCGCGCCACCGGACTGTTTGCCAACGTCGATGAGACCCAGCGCGTCGGTTTCGAGAGCAGGCTCAGCGGTCAACTGCCAAACGTGAATTGGACACTTGCCTACAGCTACGTGGATGCCACATTCGAAGATAACTTTAGTGCACTCAGCCCCAATCACGCCTTCGCTAATAGCGAGGGTGAAATCCTGGTCCAGAGCGGTGATCGTATCCCGGGGATTCCGCAGAATCAGGTTAAACTATTAACAAACTATCGGGTGACGGAACGTTTCGGCCTGGGACTGGATGTGGTCAACAACAGCGACCAGCACCTGCGCGGTGATGAGTCTAATCAACTCGAACCAGTTGACGGTTATACCGTGGTCAACTTTCGCGCCCGCTACCAGGTCAGCGATCAGTTCCAGGTCTTCGCCATGGTGAACAACGTCTTCGATGAAGAATTCGAGACCTTTGGATTACTGGGTGAAGAGCCTAACGAGGTGGAAGTCTCAATAATTGAGGACCTCACGGTGCCATTGTTTCTGGGGCCTGCCCCACCTCGGGCCGGATTCCTGGGTGTGCGTTACTCTTTTTAGCTGTCTGCCGCCCACTACCACAACGGCAATCTCAATCTCATTCATGGCCCCCGAGCATCTGCGCAGGGGCCATCTGCCACACTGAAAAAATACTGTATAGCCATCCATGGGTTCGTCAAACCATATCAAGTTGCGTTTGGCTCTACTAGAGTTAAGCTCATGGAAAACCCAATACAACAAACAAGGTTTACACGAAGCATTTCCAAGATGATTATCATGATACTCGCGCTTGGTGTTTACATCGCCGTTCACTAGCAAGCCTCCGCCTCTGTTTGGGTTCCTTAAAGCACGGAATGGCAACGATGGATCAACCCCTTAATTGCGGCCCTCGGCTATGGGTGATAAATCGCATTGCACGGTGCAGCATTATTCTTTCTTGAACCCTTGAGTTATTTTTAAGCCTGCGCGTCTGGCTGAGGACGAATCTCCTGATGCGCCTAAGATCTATCGGCGACCGACGGTGACTAGCGTCTGAATCATCTATTCTCCCTCTGCAATTCCCCTGCAAAACACTTGAAAACTGGCGGTTTCGAGAGCAACATCTGATCAAAGCACCAACCAGAGCAGCTCAATATGAAACTATTTCATTTTCCGGAAAACCCTACGGGCATTTATGTCGCCGCAGGCGCTATGCTGCTTGCTAGTGTATTGACGATTGTAGATTTAGGGCTTTCGTCGGGTGTCGTTTCCTTTGTTTTAATCACTGCGGTGTTAGGTGTGGGGCTGGCTATTGGCATCTTGTATCGAAGTTTTGCCGTGTGGATCATGGCCACCGTATTAGCGAGCATCAATGCTGTAGTCCATGCCTTCCAATTGATCTTCCTGATGATGGCTGTCAGCTCTGCCGGTGAGTACCTTTTGTTCGCAGTCACCCACGCCGTGCCTCTGGGACTTTATACTTTTGTAGTGTTCTATTTGAATTCCAATGAGATCAGGGACCTGTTTGGGCTGGTTCCTCTTAACGAAGACTAGAAGACTAATAGCTAAGTAGAAAAATCTGAAATATTGGCCTGTGTACCATCGTATTCAGAGTCACGACAGCCCGCCCTTCTCTAGATATTATAAGAAACAAGAGGTCGAAAATTGCAGTCACCCCAAACAAAGCAATCCTCAATTTTCCCTACACATGAACCAATGAGGAAACTCCTGACGCTTCTAGTTTCTGTGCTCGTCCTCGCCGGGTGCGGCAGTCCTGGTTCCGATGAGCAGACTCCTGCTTCCACCCTGATAGTTAATGCAATGATCATCGACGGCAGCGGCAGCCCAGCTTATAGCGCGGCGCTGCGAGTCGAGGGTGATGGGATTGCCGAGATCGGTGAGCTTGAAGCACGGTCCGGCGAAACTGTCATCGATGCTACTGGCTTGGTATTAGCACCCGGCTTTATCGATACCCACAGCCACCACGATAGAGGCCTGGAAGAGAATAAAGATGCCTTGCCCATGCTTACCCAGGGCATTACCACTACAATTTTCGGCCAGGACGGCGGGCACGCTTTTCCTATCGCTGAGTTCTATGACGCCTACGAGCAGGCTCCTGCTGCGGTTAACGTTGGATCTTATGTTGGCCATAACACGATCCGCGAAATCGTCATGGCGGCGCGCAGTGAAGAGCCTGCAACAGACGACGAGATTGAAACCATGGCTAATCTGCTCGCGGAAGAGCTGAACAGCGGTGCGCTGGGTTTCTCCAGTGGCCTTGAGTATGTGCCGGGAAAGTTCTCCGACGGCAGCGAAATCGTGCGGCTCGCGCAGCAGGCTGCGACTTTGGGTGCGCGCTACGCCTCTCACCTGCGTTCAGAAGACCGTTTCGTGTTTGAGGCCATTGAGGAAATTATCCAGATCGGCAGATTAACAGGCATGCCAGTGCACTATTCACACATGAAACTGGCTGCGCGGCAGGTGTGGGGTGAGGCGCCAAGGGTGCTGGACATCCTCAACGCAGCACGCGCTGAGGGCATCGATATTACGGGGGATATCTACCCCTACGAATACTGGCAGTCGACTATTACCGTGCTGCTTCCGAATCGTGATCCAAGTGACATAGACGAGATTAACTTCGTGCTGGAAAGCATTGCACCCGCAGATGGCATCATCTTTACTAACTTCATGCCTGACCCAAGCTATGTGGGCTTGTCTATTGCCGATATCGCTGAGCTGCGCGGCAGTTCAGAGGCACAGACCCTTTCCGACGTGATCGCGGAATCCATGGCGTGGAGTGAAGCCAATGATGGTCAAGCCTCCGAATCCATCATGGGGCGCTCCATGCATGAGGATGATATCGAGCAGCTGCTGCAGTGGGAGTTCGCCAACATCTGCTCCGACGGCGGCTATAGCGGCCACCCCCGTGGCTATGGTGCATTTCCCAGAGTGCTGGCGAGATACGTCAGGGACAGAAACACGCTGGCGTTGGAAACAGCCATCGCCATGATGAGCAGTCGCGCGGCGAGCACCCTGGGACTGACGGATCGTGGCCTGCTGCAAGAGGGGATGAAAGCCGACCTGGTACTGTTTGATCCAGCCACTATTAAAGACCATGCGACTGTGGAGAACTCGCAGCAAATCTCCACCGGGATTCAGTCGGTGTGGGTTAACGGCAAGTTGGTTTTAGAAAATGGAAGGGGCACTGGTGCCCGGCCAGGGCAGGCACTGAAACGGCCCGCACTTTAGAATACAAGGAACACCCTTGAAGAAATTCGAATTGAATGAATACGCGCAGCTCGCCGAGATCACTGCCGCGATCTGCGTCGTCATCTCCCTGATGTGGGTAGGTTTCGAACTTCGTTCTCCATCTAGCTAAACCTGTAGACTCATATTGAAGTAATTATTCCTATGTCTGGATCTCTATTCCAACCTTTCGCTATTGAACAGTACATGTCTGAAAACGAACATGCCGTTAAATATCATTTTGCAGAAAGTGGTGTGCACCCGCTCACTTATTCTGAGCTGTTTGAGCTGGCTAGCATAGATACCGACTCACTGTTCGCAACTCTAGTGGATTATCCGCAGGTAAATGGCATCCAGAGCCTGCGTGAAAAAATCGCGACAATGTACGAAGGGACAACAGCCGAGAACATTCTTGTCACGATCGGTGCCAGCGAAGCCAATACACTGGTGGCGGCTGCGATGTTAAATCCGGGCGACAACATGGTTCGCTTTCGCCCTACCTACGAGCAGCTTAGCGGCAATGCAAGCAACTTGGGATTTGAGGTCCGTAGCGTAGACATGATCGAGTCCAATGATTGGGCACTGGACACTGACGCATTAAAACAAGCCGTGGACTACAGATCTGGCATCATCCATGTCGTTAATCCGAACAATCCGACCGGGCGCATCCTGTCCCAATCTGATCGTGACGCGGTAATCGCAGCCGCGGCCAATTGTGGTGCATGGATCGTGGCAGATGAAGTGTATGCCGGAACAGAGCGGGACAGTGACGAGCCCACGGCTTCTTTCTGGGGTGACTATGACAGGGTTATTGCCATTAACTCAATGAGCAAGGCCTATGGTCTGCCGGGTCTGCGCCTGGGCTGGCTGGTAGCGCCTGTGCCTGTGATTGAAGACTGCTGGCGCCGTCATGAATACGCCACTATTGCGGCCACCATGTTTTCCATGAAGCTGGCCGATGCGGCGTTGGAAGAACGTGCGCGGGAAAAGCTTCGAGCCAGGGCGCAACTATTGATCCGCCGAGGATTCGAAACCTTTACCGCCGCACTGGACGAACATCCAGGCGTCTTTTCTGTAGTTCCACCCCAGGCTTCAGCCATGTCGTTCGTCAAATTTGACCTGCCGGTCAAGTCTGATGAATTTGCGAGAAGGCTGCTAAAGGAAGAGGATGTGCTGGTAATACCCGGCAGCAGGTTTGGGGTTGAGGATCACTTTCGATTCAGCTCGGCATTGCTTGAAGACCACCTTAAAGCTGGCTTGAGCCGCTTTAATAGTCTGGTGGAGAGAATTTTAGCGGGTCAGTGATTGGGCTCTGTAATGATAATCACAGAGCCCAACACTGGAATGCAATCAGAGTGGGATAAAGGCCAGCGCGTAGTTAGGGTTCATTGGAATCACTAGCTGGTGCTGCACCGAGTCGTAGCACATTGACGCCGCACTGGGGATGCCGGACGCGATGATTGTCGCTTCCTCACCGGGCTTAATCTCCGACACACTGCCGAAACGCACGCTGCTCACGTACTTGGTGCCGTCCGGCAGAACAACTACGCCGTCGTTACCGCCCTCTACAGCATATTCCGTGTTTACTACGTCACCATCAAGGTTGTAAGTGATCACCGCATTGTCATCGATATTCACTACTACTACGTTGCCATCTGTGTCGATGGCCACGCCATTGGGCACATTCAGTGGTGCGCCATCGGCGAATACTGAAACTTCGTCGTTGGCTGTGATCTTGTAGATCACTTCCGGGGCTCGGGTATTTGAGGCATAGACAGTGCCATCATCGGTCACAGCAATGCCATTAAGAATAGTTGAACCTGGTACTTCAACTGATTTCAGCGGGCGACCCGTTGCCAAGTCAAAGGAACGGATATAGCCCACGTCTACCGTATAAAGCACACCATTACGCACCGCACTGCCCAGCGGGTGGTGCAGCTCCAACCCATCGCGGGTAACACCAATCCATTTGGGTGTGTGCACCGAGCCGTCAGGATTGATCAGGGAAACGAAACCATCGTTCTCGGTACCATCCCCGCGCTCGCCGTTATTCATAGCGAGAATCAGGTTACGCTCTGGATCAAAGGTACAACTCTCAGAAAAATGAAAGCTGCCGTATACTTTGACATTGGATGACATGGGGACTCGCACCCCTGCCTCGTTGACGGCACCGATAGGCTCGCCCGCCTGAAACTCCTGGGCTGTGGTGAGAGCAGAAGTCAGCAGCATGGCGCTCGCTGCGGCGCAAATCAGACTGATTCGCGATGTTTGGGATGTCTTGAAAGTCATAGCTCAATACCTGCTTGATCCTAAGAGAGATGGTAAAAGTCTTGTGAGATGATGCGATCATTTTAGCGATTACTGCGGCAAACTCCAGCGCCACAGTGTGACAATTCTTGTTCCAAGCCGAGTCCAATAAATCTATTGGTTTACCGTCTGAAATTCCTGAGGCATCGGCATATGGCAGGCGATATTTCCTGCGGGTGAAAACTTGCAATGCTGTTTATCTCTATTCAATGCCCGTCGGATTGCTGCGCGGTGGCTGCACGCCACCATACACCCTGCGATCCCGTTCGATAGATAATTTCCGGCCCCGTTCGATTGCAATTTCAAGATCGACATCCAGGTCCGGATACCCGGTAGGGCGCGGTAGCCGAATCGAAAAGGCGTTTTGCTCCAGATCGCAAATTCTCAGTCCCCCTATCCGTGCCGTCGCGCCACTTGTCCAAAGCGCTTCGACGCCGGGAACGATAATGCAGCCATTCTCATCGGGTTCCGGCAAGGTATCCAGGTTATAGGCTTTGACGACAGGAGCACGACCCAGTGCTGCGATGGAATCCACGGCGGTGATCATCGCACCCTGGGGTTCGGAATCATAGCGGATGCGAATGGCGTTACTGGAACAGGCAGCGAGCGCGAAAGCGCCCGTAAAAACCAGTAGCAAGCGAACACTAAGCAGACTGAGGACAGACACGATATCCACCACTCGATTGAGAACACTTGCTCCCAATACTACTCTTTTCACAACAAAGGACAAATGTACGGGGGCCCCGCTTGACGTATCGGATAGGTCATGTGGACAGTTTTAGGAAAGATTATGAGTCGAGCTGCTAAATGGCACCTGGCTTTCCAGTCTTATCGTTTGATAGTGAGCGCCATACCTAGGGATTTCGGCGCAACAGGTTCAAAGCCATATTTGCTATAAAGCGCAGGGGAATGATGATCGGCAATGAGATCAACATAGGCTGATTCCGGTGCAGCCTCATGAATGAACGCCATCACTGCATCCATGACCTGCCGACCCAGACCCTGGCGCTGATAATCAGGGTGCACAGCGATATCGACGATCTCAAAATTACAGCCCCCGTCTCCTACTACTCGCCCCATGGCGATGAGACGCTCTCCGTCCCGGATAGTTGTGACAAACAGACTGTTGGGTAAATCGATTTCTGCCGCCGCCTGGGACTTGGGGGAAAGGCCACAGGCAACACGGAGTGCACAGTACTCCTCACAGCCAGGTTGCTCCTTGGATAGCCTGATTGTGGTCATCTTGACTGCAGAAACTGTACGGCTCGATCCGGAAAATCGGTAAACAGGCCATCGACGTCGGCCTGGAAAAAGTGGATGTTAAGCAGGTCTTCAAAATCTTTGGCATAGCCAGGCATAGCACCTGGGTCTGCCCGGAAGGTATAGGGGTGTACCTCTAGACCAGCCCCATGGGCACGGGCAACCAGATCGGTAATCTGCAATTGATTCTGGCTGGAGCTACGATCCACCACAAGGTTGTAGGACGGGCCAATGCCGTCAGCTGAATACGCCAACTTGGACATGCCATTCGGTTCGAACATCCAGGGGTAATCAGTCGAGTTGCCCAGCAGCATAATCAGATTAACGTCGATGCCTACGACCGGAAAAATTTCCTTCTTGATTAGCGCCAGTTCGTCATAATCAAAAGTCTGCAGGAATACCTTGCTGTCTTTGCTGGTATAACCATATTCTTTTAGCACCTGAACTACCCGCGTGCTGATGTCTTTACCTTCCTGACGATGAAAGGCGGGCTGCTTGATTTCCGGGTAAATACCTATGTCTTTGCCCGTGGAAACATTAAGCCCCTGGATCATCTCGATCTCTTCCTGAAAAGTGGGCACCGAGAATGAACCCTTGCTCATTGGGAAACGGTTGGCAAAGCCCTGCTCTTTCTCACCATCAACCAGGCGAAAGCCTTCCACCGCATTGAGCGTCCTGATCTCTGCAAGGGTGAAATCGATAGCATAGAAGCGTCCGTCCTCGCGGGCGCGGCCGGGAAATTTCTCATCAACGTCTGTGGTGCGATCAAGGGTAATGTCATGCAGCACGATCAGTTCATCGTCACTGGTCATGACCAGATCTTGCTCAATGTAGTCAGCACCCTGCGCATAGGCCATGGCCTTGGCCTCCAGAGTGTGCTCGGGCAAGTAGCCGCTGGCACCCCGATGGGCGATTACAATTTTTTGCGCAAAGCTCGCGGACGCCATCATAGCTGCTACCAAAAAGATCCCAACTGTATTTAATGCTCTCATGATTCTAACCTGTCCCGACTCGATAAGTTACTTGTGAATTTGCCACACAGTGTGTGGAAACTCTGTGACAGAGAGTTTACAGCCTAATCTAGGTTGGGAACTAGTTGTACTCGCTCAGTGGCTTCGAGCGCCCCGCTGTCGGGGGCGCTATTGCTCACGGTCGACCTGCGGTCGCCCTTTATTGTTCGCCATAACACCCCCCACATCGAGGCTTGGGCACTTGTGCTGGAAGATCAATTCGCACCTAGAGAGGAATCGCAGGCTGTGATTCCGGCTCGAAGCCACAGTCTTGGAGCAGCCTGTACTCCAAGTGCCATACTTCGTCAGCAGCGTGTCGCGATCAATAACATGCCATTCGAACCGCCTTTGCCACTTTTCGCCAGAATTCCTCCCAACTCTGCCTTTTTTTGACCCGCGGCCTGCCACATCAATGGTTTTAAATGTCAGCGTCGAAAATCCTATTAATCAGTAACCCTAAGCAAGCACACCACCATGGCACGCAGACAATCCCATTGCCTTTTTATCGAGGGAGAAACCTACAACTGGGCGTCGCCCAGAACCGCCAGCCACCGCCGCCTGATCTTGTTGTCCGTAATGATCGTGATCGCAGGATTACTGTTTAGCATCTTGCGGTAGTGCGCAGCGTGCGGATTGGCGATGAACAACCACTGCAGTAGAAACAAAGCAGCGACAAAGTCGCAAAAAAGGATAGATTTAGAACTGATCAAACTGATGCGGGCGAATCACTGAAGATCAGCGAGCCTTGAGTTCGGCACTCACAGTTAAGATCCCTTCACCACGGCGCACCGTAACCGCAATCTGATCGCCCGGAGCAGCTGCGCGCAGCATGTTGGAGTAAGTCTGCAGGCTGTCTACGGCTGTGCCATTGAACTGCAGAATAATGTCCATACCCTGCAGGCCAGCGACCTCGGCGGCTCCGCCTGGCGTAACGCCGGAAATTCGAACCCCTTCGCCATCGTAAGCGAAATCTGGAATCGTACCCAGGCTGGCCTCGCGTGAGCCTGTAGCCGTACTTACCTCTACCTGTGCATTCTCTAGATTTACACGCAGGGGATCAGTGCGATCAGCCAGGTAAACGATGGCCTCCTCTACCCACAGTGCAACGTCTGACATGCCGCGCAGATCCAGCTTGTCCGAAGTATCCGAGGGCTGGTGATAGTCCAGGTGAGCCCCACTAAACAAATGAATGGCAGGAATGCCGGCGTTGAGAAAGCTGACGTGATCGCTGCTGGCTATGGTCTGGGCCGGAAATTCTGAAGGGACACCAATAGTGAAACCTATGCCCTGGGCCATAAATGGCCACTCGTAAGCACTCTCAGTGCTAAACACTTGCAGCGTACGGCCCTCCAGCCGACCCACCGCGTCCATGTTAACCATGGCGAAAAAATTCTCAGTCTCAAATCCACCCGGCGGATTGTTAACGAAGTGATCCGAGCCCATCAGGCCAGCCTCCTCGCCGGTGAAGGCAACAAACAAGATGGGTCGTTGGGGCGTGAATGCTCGAGCCAGTTTGCTGGCTACTTCAATGAGTACACTAACGCCAGAGGCGTTGTCGTCGGCGCCCTCATAGTCGGCACCTGTATCGGCATCGATCCCCAGGTGATCATAGTGCGCACCCAGTACAATGGGCTCAGCGCTGAGGTCAGTGTTAACACCGGGAATCATGCCGACAACATTCGCAAGCCTTACCAAGTCATTGCCCACAAGCTCATCCCGCCAGCGCTGGAAATAATTGCCGTCAACTGGCTCTAGCCCGGCTGCTTGAAACTGATCAGCAATATAGCGCGCAGCCCGATCCAGGCCTTGACTGCCTAGACCACGACCCTCCATCTCAGCCGCAGTCAGGGCATTACTATGCCTGGCCAATTGCTCTGGTAGATATTTGGGTGGCAACTCAGCAATAGCTGGTGCGGGTACTAGACTGTCCCAGGCTATCGCGCTTGTGAGCGACGGTTTAATCCACTGCAGCGGCGAATCGGGACTGGCCCAGACGCCTTTGACGTCATTGGTTGGCTCTGCGCCAACGAAGCTCAGGTAAGAGTACTTGCCATAATGGGGCAGCTTCTCGATCATACCTGGCATCGCCACCATGTCGTCGACATGTATCCAGCCCACAGCCAATTCTGGGTTGGCCGGATGGCGGCCAACTATCACTGAACTGCGGTTACTGTAAGCGACTTCGCTGCCTTCGATGGTTATGCCCGAGCTACCCGTGCTTACACCATAATTTGCTGCTGATTCCACTACTGTGGCGGAATAAGGGTTGTTCTGACCCAGCACCCAAACAGAGCGATCTGAGGGCAATTCCTCGATGCTGTCGGCGAAGATCAGCTCAAAATCCACACCCTGTCCAAAGCTCTCTGCCAGGCGCGTCCACTGCTCACGATCTTCCGTTGGCATGATGAAAGCAATCTCGCTGGCCCCGAACAGCTCGCCCACAGTAGGCGGTGTCTCTTCCCGATCAAGGGTGCGAAAGACATCAAAAAATGGATCCACCAACACGGCCTGGAGTTTGTCAAAGTCTTCCGCCATGACGCCCTCAAGTTTTTGAGTCAGAGCGATGTCATAAATCTGCGGCTCACTTTCTCCTTCGTAAAAAAGAGCAACTGGCACTTTTAATTGATAGGGATCTTCGAACTGAGTTTGGGCAAACATGATACGGGCGCGATTACCATTCACTTCCTCGACCCTGACTGACAACTCAGGCGCACCGATGCGGTGTACCCACTGATCAAAGAATGGCGCTAAGTCCCTGCCACTGAGTTCACTGAACAGGCCTTCAATATCGGAAAACGAGGCACGCTTGAATTTGAATTGATCATAAAACTGTTGCAGACCCGCAATGAATAACTCATCGCCCAGCTCAATCCGCAGCATATGCCAGAGCATAAGTGTCTTGCCATAGCCGACGGCCTGGGTGACGGCAGAATTGCGCGAAGTGAATTGGGAGAGAGGGAAATCATCGCCAGCCGCGACATAGTTTTTGTAGCGCGCCAGCATTTCCTTGCGGTACTCGTGACCAACGCCATCCATCTCACGAAACAGATGATCGGCGAGATAAGCTGTCAGACCCTCACTCCAGTTGCCAGACTCATAGTCAGGGAAGACCCCATTACCCCACCAGTTATGAAGAATTTCATGGGGGTAAGAAGACTCGAGAATAAAGGGAAAGCGAATAACCTGTTCGCCCAGCAAGGTGAAAGACGGCATGCCATAACCGGTTTCCCAAAAGTTCTCCACCAGTGCGAACTTGGAGAAAGCGTAGTCGCCTAATAGCGGTTCATAGAGTTGGAGATATCGGGCAGTGGCGTCGAGGTACTTGGTGGCCAGGTTTGTGTCAGGCGTTCGCAGATATGCCAGCGCCTCCACATCACCTGTCGCCTGACGATAGATCGTGAAATCAGCGGCGATGAGGTAGATCTCTTCCATAGGCTGTCCACTGCGCCAACCGGTCGGCCCGTCAGCATCACCCTGACTGACAGCAGACCAGGTGCCTGCAGTAGCTGCGAAGCGAGTGTCGAGATCAAAGGTGATCAGACCGTCGTCAAACAAGGGCACCCATACCGATGCCCGACTCAGAAACACACCCTCGCTCGAAATAATGCCAGAGGTTTGGGCAAAACTCTGGGCGTACTCTGCACTATCTTGCTCGGCAAGATCATTAATTATGCCGTTGTAAGTAAGCTGAAAGTCACCGCGAAAATTTGCCGGCACATCGATCTGGTAAACGCGAGTGGGTGCCTCATGCGCGACCGTGGAGGCAATTACCTCAACGGCATTGGCAACAGCATTTGTCACTTCCCGAATCGAGAGATTAGCCCGCGTGATGGTCAGTGCTGCGTTGAGTTCGAACTGCAGCTGTTGTCCGCGCCAGGCATTGGGAAGCCGCAGCTGATCCTGCACCTCGATGATTTCGTTTATAGGATCGAGCTGCACCTGCAGGCTGTGATGCAGTAGTTCCACTATGGGATTGGTTTCAGCACTCGCGGACACAGGCGGCTGTGTTGCCGCTGGCGTTTGCGCCTCAGCACTCAGCCATAGGCAGGTACCGAGGAGAATACTGAATACTAGCTTTGTCACGAATAGCTTACTCTTTCGATAAGTGGTGGTTACCAGCCTAGTCCAGACCCAATAATTCCAGTGCTAACTGATGGTCCCAGTCCGCCATATGAATCTGGGAAGCACCCCCCGGTGTGCGGGTGGTACTCCAGGCCAGTCGACTGCCATCTGGTGAGTACACTGGCAGGATATCCGTGCCTTCAGTGTTGGTTACACGGACAGGGTCATTTAAGCCCTCGGGATCGATCATGAACAGTTCAAAGTTGGCGTGCCCCAGCAAGTTGCTGGAATAGATGATGTAGTCACCGCTGGGGTGAAAATAAGGTCCCCAGTTCACCATGGCATTGGCGGTGAGCTGACGCTGGTTACTGCCATCGGAATCGGCAGTCCATATTTCTGCGCTATTGCCGTCCGGGTTAAAGCGACGCCACAGGATCTTGGTACCCTCCTTATTATAGAAGGGGCCACCATCATATCCCGGCGAGAAAGTCAGCTGCTGCACGTTGCTACCATCAGCATCCATAACATACAGATCCATAAAATAGGACGCATCGTCATCCAGCAGCGCTTGCTCGGCCTTACTTAGTGAACGGGTATAGGCTTCGCGGTTTGAGGCAAACAGGATTTTGCTGCCATCGGGTGAGTATGATCCCTCAGCGTCGTAACCCATTACATTTGTTAAATTGACCAGGTTGCCGCCATCACTATCGGCAACATAAATATCGTAGTAGGGATCGTAGTCCCAGCCGTAGGGTCGATCTTCGCCACTCTCGCGAATAGCGATTTCCTCTGCCTGCTTAGTCAGTGCGTTCGGATCTTCGTGGGTCGATGCGTACATCACCCGATCCAGCGTGGGATGGATCCAGGAACAGGTGGTAAGCCCAATGCCAGTGGAAACCATATTGGTGTCACCGCTAGCCAGGTCCATCAGGTAAATCTGATAGAAGGGATTACCCGGCATCTCGGCCTGGTAAACGAATCGGCCACCATCGGCACTGAAGTAGCCTTCACCAGAGCGGGCACCGTCGGTAACCAACTGGTAAGAATTCTTTAATAGTTGGCTCTCATACGTCGTCTCGAAATTTGTATTCTCCGCTGGCGGTTCCCAGGCAGTTGCCCCGGCGTAGCCGTCAGGTTCAGGCTGCTGGGCCTGGGCTGATATAGCGAACCCACCGACAGCAAGGCCAAGCAAGGCAGACTTTAGAATTGAGGGTTTTTGCTTTGCCGCGGGCTTCATGATCATGAGCTATCCTTTCGAAACTGTAATGCCGTGATAATAATTATTTCTAATCCGATGTGCTGCTATTTAATCAAATCGAAATCCTTCCTGCTGTGGAAATACGCCAAACAAGCCGCCGGTATGGATAAAAACTACCTGTTTTGCGCCAGACAACTGCCCCGCATGGCCTTTGGCCAGTTCTGACACCATGCCGTGGAACGCCTTACCAGTATAAACGGGGTCCAAAAAGATACCCTCGTTGCGAGCCAATTCTGCAATTAGCTCAAATACAGCCTGACCTGCCACACCATAGCCCGACCCCAGATAACCTTCAATGGTATCTATCTCTAGCCCGGAGTCATCAAAGTCCACGTTGTAACGTTGTTTCCAAAGCGACACATCCTCCCGGATTTTTTGATCAAAATATTTCGCGTCGTCACTGACGTTAAACGCTTTCACTTTAGTCTTCAGATCGTAGATCTGCGCGCCCACGATGAGCCCGCCCTGAGTGCCACCTGACCCTGTCGCAGTGACGATATAATCAGGAGTCAGTTTCAGCCTTTCGAAGTCTGAACGTAATTCTTCACAGGCGGCAATATAGCCCCAGAGCCCAATCTCATCACTTGCGCCGACGGGAATAAAAAGTGCCTTGTCTCCCTTTTTAACATAGTCTGCCTGCAATTCTGCCGCATAATCCGCATGGCCGTACCACTTCTCGGTTGGAATAAATGTGATCTCAGCCCCCGCTAGATAGTCCATTAGCAGATTGCCTTCTGGAACACCTGGTTTCTCACCCCGCAGAAGCAGGTGTACCTTAATGCCAAGTCGTGCTCCCAGTACCGCAGTGGCACGACAGTGGTTGGACTGAATCCCGCCACAGGTAATAACGGTATTACAGCCCTGATCACGGGCCTCGGCCAGGCAAAATTCCATTTTACGGATCTTATTACCCGACACCTCTGTGCCTGTTATTTCATCGTGTTTTATCCAAATCTCGGTATCGGAACTGGGCACGCTGAATCGCTCCAGCCTGGTTAAGGGCGTGGGCAGGTGAGCTAAAGAGAGTCTGCTAGGATAATTGAGCATAAGCTATTGGCTGGGATTTATATATTGATAGTGTCGGCTTGATCAAGAGTCACGTATTAAGGATCGCGCAATAGTTGATAAAAGTTGCGCAAAAAGAAAGGGAGTATAGACTCCCTTTTCCGGCCAATACTAGTTGAGTTGCGCTACCTAGGTGTCTAGCTGCCGCCCTTGGGTTGAGTAGCGTCGTAGGACATAGAGCGGGTATTTTCTTCAGACGTGGGCTCAATTGCCTCGCTGTAGAGGAACAGATTGGTCAATACCGCACGCAGATGGATCGAGGCATTCAGATTATCCACAATCTCAGAACCGATTTTTTCCTGGGCCAGTAAAAAACCCAGGGCGGCGCTAGCCTTATGGCAATCCTCTGCAATAACCTGCTCGAATGCATTCTCACTATTCGCCAGCACTGCGCTGATTGCGGCCATGGCTTCCGCCATGCCCTGAATAGTCGGTCTGGCGTGAGGGCCAGGACCTGTTTCCGCGCCAGCTGGGCGACCCTGCGCTGCGTAAGCCAGCAGAAATTCATAGCCGGCTTCGATAGTTTCAATATTGTCCGCGAGATCCACTTGTCTCTCCGTTGCGTTGTTCTGTTACTTGATCGAAATAAAAACCTGATTTTAAAAACAGGGCTTAAAAAAGAGGTGTCAGACGCAATCATCTGACACCTCTTCAGGTTCCGGGTAATGCAGTTCAAGCGCAGGCGGCAAGCCGCCTTTGTGCTACTCCGCTTCCTTGGGCGTCCATTTGGCGGGGTCGTGATTGGCCGCAAGCTCATCCTCGGACATCCAGCCAGAAACCATAGAGCGTGTATAGAAGATCTTCTCTGGACGCAGCGCAAAATAAATATGAGTCGACGCCAACGCTACCAAAGCCAGGGTAGAAAGCCCGTGCAGCAGGAATACCAGACCCAGCTGGTCTTCAGGCATGCTATTAGTTCGATCCCAGAAAGGAGTATCGATCTGCATGAACATCAGCACGCCAGTGATGATTACTGCCAGCACCACTACAGTGGCTGCCCAGTGCAGGCCTTTTTGTTCAAAGTAGTACTTACCAGGCTTGCTGCTTGAATCAAATGGCTCGGTAAAATCCTTTGGTGTGAGCAGCATTGACTTGAAGTCCTGCCAAAACATCGAGCGAATGATGTGCGCGACAATCAGGAAAGTCAGGATTAGACCGCTTATCCAGTGAATGTTTAGCCAGGCAATACGAAGACCGATGATAGGAGCAGTGCCGGTAAAGATGAGGACAAAAATACTCGCCGCCATCAACCAGTGAAACGCCCTATCTATAGACTCATGACGTACTACCCGTCGTCCTTCTGCCGTTGGACGGTCCAGGTTTTTCTTGGCCAGTGCAGCCATGACGATCGCATGGGCAGCTAAAAGCGTCAATACGGCTACCGCGATAACCCAAAGCAAATCCCAGGAAACGCCGAGGATTACTTCCTCGCCCCAAACATCGCGTTTATAGCGGACTATTTCTCCCACTGTACTACCCTCTTAATTTTTTATTTTGTTACTTCTGTTTAATGTGTTTTGGGTCGGCTTTCGTCTGCCAATCCGATCTAAGCTTCGTGCTTCTAATTTAGTAGGCTTGGCTTTGCTGTTTTCTACTAATCCAACGTTTACTTCGTGCTTCAATTTTTAAGATTTCTGGATCAGCTGTAACCTGCTGCTTGCTGATTGATTGAAGCTCGTGGCTTCGCAGAAATTTGCTAATCCTTTTACGATACCCGCTACTGCATCATGTTTTTGGTATCCACCCGCTTTTGAGCAATGCTTACAAAAACATTGTTTGATCAAAAGCGGGAAGATTGGCGGGAAATCCCGGGATTAACCCCGGACCGCTCGTGCTACCAGATTCGCCATCAAAGGCACTTTAAAGTTGTTGTAGTTAAGAGGACGCGCCCCTTCTACAGCCATCTCGCCAGCGCGTGCACCCAATTCTTCAGAGCGCTGCTGACCGCGAATTGCGCTTTCAACACTTTCCAATCGACGTGGTACACACTCGACAGCGCCACATGCGATACGAGCATCTTCAATTGTGCCACCTGACACTTTCATGACTGCGGCAACGCTGGTTAATGCAAAGTCCCACACGTTCCGGTCAGCGACCTTCTCAAAATAGAACTCAGCGTCAGCCCATTCGCCAGGAAGTCTGACGGCGGTAAGAATCTCACCGTCGTCCAGCGCTGTCATGTTTCTGATGTCCCGATCTGGGCCAATGAAGAAATCCTGCGCGGACATTGTGCGCTGTCCACTTTCACTGGAAATCACCATAGTCGCGTCGAGGGCCACCAGTGCCGGCGCAGTGTCCGAAGGACTAACTGCAACACAGCGGCTGGCGCCGAAAATCGCGTGTTCACGATTCAAGCCTTCCGGAGAATCGGCGTAGCAGATATTGCCACCGGCTCGATAGCAATCGAGACCGCGGCGGTAATACCAGCAGCGTGCATCCTGATTCAGGTTACCGCCGAGGGTACCCACGTTGCGAATCTGTGGGCTGGCGACAATGCCGGCGGCCTGCGCCAGCACGCCGTAGCGGGCCTGAATAATTGGATTATTGGCAATTTCAGTCAGCGAAGTAACAGCACCAATCTCAACACCGTCGGCTGTTTCCTTGATACCTTTCCAGGCGTCAATTTGGGTCAGCTCGATCATGGCGCTGGGAGCCTTGTTGCGGTCCTTCAGCCATCCGAAAGTATCTTGACCGCCAGCTAGAATCCAGCCGTCACTGCCAAGTGTGTTCGCCAATGCCAGGGCGTTGTCTTCATCAGTAGGCTGATAAAGCTCAATATCAGGCATTACGTCATGTGATGTGGCTACCATATCAACCTCTGAAGTTATTCTGGGCCAGCGGCACTGCATTTTCTTCAGTACCTGCCAGGTGGTTAAGGATCATGTCAGCGGTAATCGGCGCTGCCGCAAAGTGGTGACCATCCAGGGCGTCCGTGATGGCCGCTGTCAAAGCAGCGGAAACCGCTCCCATTGATGGCTCACCTATTCCGCGCGCACCGACCGGATTTTCAGGATCCGGCAGATCTACCCAACCTGTACCAATCTTAACTGGTGTATCCAGGTACGTCGGTACCTTGCTCTGCCAGTAACCGGTAGACGCTGGTAGTCCGTTTTGGGGATCGTAGAGATGACGTTCGTAGCCGGACAGTCCAATACCCCAGACTGCACCACCGACCAGCTGATTCTTCATCCCCTGGGGATGCACGATAGTGCCGGAATCAGCGATGGTGACCATATCGAGGATGTCGTACTTGCCTGTCTCAAGATCCAATTCAATTTCGCAACAGGTCACAGTGAAGCCTGGAGGATTACCTTCATGACGCGGATCGTGATAAACGCCCATGAAAGCGCTGCCAGCGAGGCGGGATACAGAAATCTGCGTCCACTCAGCCAACTCTTCTGGCAATTCGGCTTCGCCGGTGAACTTACCACCTAATTCCAAAGCGCGCTGTGCGACTTCGGCGTAGCTATAGCCAACTGACGTATCAGCGATCTGATGGACGCGCTCGTTGGAGACGTCGTAATCAGCAGGATCACCACCAAGATCAGTCGCAGCAATTTCCTTCATCTTGTTCAGCATGTCGGTTGCTGCACCAAACATGGTGCGAGTGTTGGTAAAAATGGAGTTGCTGCCGTCCTGTGGTGACGTGATCGGCAGGTGGTTGTCAGTGCGAACATTCAAAATGTCGCAGCTTTCCCAAGGCATCTTCAACACTTCCGCAGCCGCCCGTGAGGTCGACGCGTAGGAGTAAGTACCAAGGTTACCGACACCGTTATGGATCTTCAGGCGTCCGTCTGTACCCATAGTAACGATGCCATCCATACCACTGCGGCCAGCATTGTGATATCCCTGGCCGAGGCCCAGGCCGATCACCTTGCTGCCGTTGCGCTGACGGCGACGAGACTGACGTCCTTCCCAATCAAATTGCTGTGTCGCCATGTCCAGGGACTCTGGCACGTAAGCAGAAGTGAAGGGGGTTTGCCGCGGTCCGGCGACATCGCCGTTGCGTGGTGCATTGATTTTACGTATTTCCAGCCTGCTGATACCGAGAGCATCCGCGGCCTTGTCCATAATCGGCGCGATGATTGGCGCAATCTGGTTTTGACCCGGGCCACGCTGGGCGCCGCGATGACCTGTATTACTCACAATAGAGGTGCCACGAAATCGCAGAGCATCGGGCTGATACAGTACATCGATACAGTCCGCTGCGGACGAGGCGTCGCCGCCGCCGCCCTTACCACCGTTATCAGAAATAATGTAAATGTCACAGGCTGACATTACGCCATCCGGCTTGAAGCCTACCTTGACCCAGCCCTGGAAACCCTGACGAGCGCCACCAATAGTGAATTCCTCTTCACGGGTTATCCGCATCATAACTGGGCGGTTGATCTTTTGTGACAGCTTGGCAGGAATCGCCATACTGGGAATACTGCCGGCACGAGCGCGCTGACCGAAGCCACCACCGGTTGCCGCATTGATGAAGACAATGTCTTCCTTGGGCACGCCAATAATTGGCGCCATACCGTCGGCAAGTGCAGTCAGTGACTGTGAGGTGCCATGCAGGTAAAGCTTGCCATCTTCCCAATATGCCATGGCGCTGCGTGGCTCCATGGAATGGTGAGGATAACCGGCTGTCGTGAACGTGGTTTCATAGACGAACTCCGACGCAGCAAAGCCAGCCTCCAGATCACCCAGTGACCAGGTCTGCTGCGCTTCAGCAGTTGGCTCGTTGCCGGCGCGGAAGCTGGCCACCTGATCTTCGGTCCACTTCTCGGTCGCAAAGCCCTGACGGAAGACGAAAGTGTTGTTGTCGCCCGGATAGCCATTGGGGCCGCCCTCGGCGAGACTATCTAGCGGATCCAGTACGAAAGGTAAACGCTCAAAGGTGACGTTAATGCGAGAGATTGCAGTCTCTGCAGTCTTCTCATCGATCGCGGCCAGCGCCAGGATTGGCTCACCCACCAGGGTAGGTTCATTGGTCAGTATTTTTAGACCGGTGCTTTGCGGCTCGCCGTCTGGATAGACGTCATCTGCAGTAAGAATGCCGAAGACACCGTCCATTGCCAGCGCTTCTGAGGCATCGATATCCAGTACGCGAGCATGGGGGATGGGGCTCGTGAGTAAACGCGAATAGACCATACCATCGCGTGTGTAATCTTCAGCGTATTTGATGCGGCCAGTGACCTTACCAGGTACATCAGGCGGCACGAAGTCTTTACCGATATGCATATAAGCCATGATGATTATCCTAATTGTACGGCACGCATGACGCCGTTGAGGTATGAGTCATAAGAGCCGCAGCGACAAATATTGCCAGACATGGCATGTCGTGCTTCCTCTCGCGTTGGGTTGGAGTTTGCTCTGAGCAATGCAACCGCAGACATTACTTGCCCCGGTGTGCAGTAACCGCATTGCGGAGACAATTCTTCAACGAATGCCTGTTGAACCGGGTGGAGGTCACCATTAGGCGATTCCAGGCCTTCAACAGTCTCAATGCGCGCATTCTTCATGGAATGGGTGAGTACCGAGCACGCGTAGGTGGCCACATCGTCCACTAACACAGTGCAGGCGCCGCATTCGCCGCGATTGCAGCCGAGTTTGGTACCGGTCAGGCCGAGCTTGTAGCGCAGAGTGGAAGCCAGGGTTTCCTGGGGTGCCACATCAACACTGCGCATCTGGCCGTTTACATTAATTCTGATTAGTCGCTCAACTGCACCACTGGGTCGGTCCTGGCCATTGGCCGCATACCACATACCTGTGGTTGTGGCCGCAGCACCAGAGGCAACAACCCCCTTGATGAAGCGTCGACGAGTTACTTTTGAGTTCACGGCTTACATTCGCCTCCGTAAAAATTGGATTGGGAAATCTGCTTCGCTTAGTCGCTGTCTAATATTCTTATTTTTTTGGATCTTTTTCCTGTTGGTCTCTGATACTTCATTTACTCGGACCAGCTGCTTGAGCCTGTACTTATTTGCAAATGAGAATCATTTGCAATTGAGCTTTGTCTGTAGTATCGGAGCAGCGAGTAGAGTAAATCACCCCCTGCTTTTTATCAAGCTGGCCTACCCGTCTCTTGCCCAGAGTTTTTGGCGACTCCAGCGCATTTCCGCGGCCTGAAAAACCCTGCGTTGTCCGTGGAATTTAACCTGATTCTGAAGCTGGTCAGGGTCTTTGAATTTCCCTCGCTCCTGCCTAGCTGGCATTCTGTATGGAGGCCAAGCTGAAATGTCTCCCTCCCTCGCCACTAAGATCAGCAAGGTCAGTTCTAAACTTGACCATGTGCAAGGACCAGAATATGCCGCCAAATGCCATCACTCCTATTGACAATATATTGGCATTTAATGTCAAGAGATATGCAGACAACTCATTTAAAAACAGCTACTTAAGGAAACCGAATATTCTGCGGAAACACCTCAGCGCCTTGACATATTCTTCATGAATGGTATTTTGATCGGCCGCCTTAAATGCTCTCAATCGGGCATGATAAGGGAATTTGAAACACACTACGTTCAGTTCTTATCAGGCTAAACTCAGCAGCGCTAAAAGACCGAACCGAGAGGCTCAGCCTCCTCGGCGGGAAAGTGGCGATAGTAAAAAAGAATTGATTAGCGACCGGAGAAACAATTCAACCCATGAGTGATCAGCAGTATCCACTGACGTTTGGCTATCCTGCAAAGCAGGGGCTGTACGACCCAGCCAGTGAGAAAGACTCATGTGGCGTGGGTTTTGTCGCCAATATCAAGGGCCAGCCCAGCCACCAAATTATGCTGGACGCCTACCACCTCAATTCTCGCATGGATCACCGCGGTGGCTGTGGCTTCGAGGCGAATACTGGTGACGGTGCCGGTATTTTGATGGCACTGCCACACAGCTTCTTTCACAAGGTCGCGAAAGATGAATTGAACAAGGACCTGCCCCCAGCCGGAAGCTATGCTGTGGGCATTGTATTCCTGCCGCAGGACGCTACCGAACGTGAGATCTGCATTGACACGATCAATGGCGTCATCGCCGAAGAAGGGCAGCAGTTGGTCGGTTGGCGCGAAGTTCCAATAGATGCGAAGGGAGCGAATGTTGGCCCCGCCGCCCTGATGGCGCAGCCATTCATCGCGCAACTTTTTATCGCGGCAGAGGACGGTCTGGCTGGAGACGCCTTCGAGCGAGTCCTCTACGTTATTCGCAAACGCTTCACCCACAGCCTGCGCAACAACGAATCACTCAAAGAGGCCAAACAGGTTTATGCCTGCAGCCTTTCCACCAAAGTAATTGTATACAAGGGCATGCTGACTCCCGGTCAGTTGTTCCCCTTTTATAGAGATCTGACTAACCCGGCATTCGAAACTCACCTTGCCATGGTGCACTCACGATTCAGCACCAACACTTTCCCATCCTGGGATCGCGCTCAGCCCAATCGCTTCATGAGCCACAACGGCGAGATCAACACCCTGCGCGGCAATGTAAATTCCATGGTGGCCCGACAAGGCAAAGTGGCAACTGACGCCTTTGGCGACAAACTGGAAAGCGTATTTCCGGTCATCGATTCCGATTGCTCCGATAGCGGCAGTTTTGACGCAGTGCTCGAATTCATGCTGCTGAGTGGACGCTCGCTGGCAGAAGCCACCATGATGATGATTCCTGAGGCCTGGCAATCTGATCGCAATATGGCGCAGGAGAAGAAGGATTTTTACGAATATCACTCAGCACTGATGGAACCATGGGATGGTCCTGCTTCCATTGTGTTTTCCGATGGTAAGTATATCGGTGCAGTGTTGGACCGAAATGGTTTACGCCCCAGCCGCTACTACATTACCCATGATGACAAGTGCATCATGGCCTCGGAAGTGGGTGTACTGCAGGTAGACCCTGCCAACGTCAAACTCAAGGGCCGCCTGCAGCCAGGCAAGATGTTTCTGATCGATTTCGACCAGGGCATCCTGATTCCTGACGAAGAAGTGAAACAAATCATCAGCAGCAAACGCCCTTACGGCGAATGGTTGGCCAAACAACGCGTCACGCTCGCCGATATCGCTGGCACCGAGGAAGCGCATTCCCTAGACAGCGAAAACACACTGCAACGCATGCAGTCGTTCGGTTATACCACTGAGACAATGCAGTTCATGCTAATTCCCCTGGTAACCGAAGCTCGAGACCCATTGGGTTCAATGGGCAATGATTCGGCATTGGCTTGTCTCTCTGACAAACCACGCATGATCTATGACTATTTCAAGCAGTTGTTTGCCCAGGTAACTAATCCACCAATCGATTCAATTCGTGAAGAAGTTGTGATGTCACTGCGGTGCTTCATCGGGCCTGAGGGTAATTTGCTGGAAACAACGCCGGAACAAGCCCACCGCCTGAGCCTGGAACATCCGATCCTGTCTAATCGCCAGCTTGTGGATTTAAAAAATATCGACCATCAAGGCATGCGCTCTCAGGTGATCGATATTACTTTCGAGGCCGGCGAGGGCAACGGCTTCATGAATGCGATCGAACGCATTTGTGCGGAAGCCACCCAAGCCATTAGCGATGGCTATGCGTTCATTATCCTGTCCGATCGAAATACTTCTAAGCATCGCATTCCTCTGAGCGCTCTGGTTGCAACCGGTGCTGTGCATCATCACCTGGTTAAGAAAGAACAGCGCACTCAGATAGGCATCGCCGTCGAAACCGGTGAAGCCAGAGAAGTGCACCATCACTGTCTGCTCACCGGATTCGGCGCCGACGCTATCAATCCCTACCTGGCCTTCGAAGCGCTGTGGCAGGCCAACAAAGAAGGTCTGTTGGGAGACAAGTACCCCACCGAAGACGACCTCGTGGCCGGCTATAAGAAAGGGGTCGCCAAAGGCATGATGAAGGTCATGGCGAAGATGGGCATCTCTACCCTGCAGTCATATAGGGGTGCACAAATCTTTGAGGCCGTTGGACTGGCCGAAGAGATTATCGACAAGTGTTTTGCAGGCACAGCCAGCCGCGTGCAGGGGGTAAACTTCGACGTCTTGATCGAGGAGAGTCGGCGCCGACACAGTCTCGGCTATCCGGCGAAAGATTCAGAGCGCATTCCGGTGCTCAACAATCCAGGCGACTTCCACTGGCGCACGGGCGGTGACGCCCACATGTGGAACCCCAATACGATCTTTAACCTGCAGCTTGCTTCACGCAACAACAGCAGTGAGGCCTACGCCGAATTTGCTCGCCATGTGAATGAAGAAGCAACCCAGCAGTGCACTTTGCGTAGCCTATTGAAGTTCCGCACTGATGTGAATTCTTCCATTCCGATCGAGGAAGTTGAACCAGCAAGTGAAATCGTCAAGCGCTTCGCTACTGGCGCCATGAGTTTCGGTTCGATTTCCCAGGAAAGCCACGAGTCTCTGGCCGTGGCCATGAACCGTCTTGGCGGTAAGTCCAACACCGGCGAAGGCGGCGAAGATCCGGCGCGTTTCCTGCCCATGGCAAACGGTGACTCCAAGCGCTCCGCGATTAAGCAAGTTGCTTCGGGTCGCTTTGGCGTGACCGCGTGGTATCTCACCAATGCCGACGAGCTGCAGATCAAGATTGCACAGGGCGCCAAGCCTGGCGAAGGCGGAGAACTTCCCGGCGGCAAAGTGGACGAGCAGATTGCCCGCATTCGTCACTCCACGCCAGGCGTGGGACTAATCAGCCCGCCACCGCATCACGACATTTACTCCATTGAAGATATCGCACAGCTGATTCACGATCTCAAGAACGCAAATCGTGCAGCGCGCATCAGCGTCAAGCTGGTGTCGGAAATTGGTGTCGGCACCATTGCCGCAGGTGTAACCAAAGCCAAGACCGATCATCTGGTCATCGCCGGACACGACGGTGGCACCGGGGCATCGCCATTGACTTCAATCAAACACGCGGGTCTACCCTGGGAACTCGGTGTGGCCGAAACCCACCAGACCCTGGTGATGAATAATTTGCGTTCCCGCGTGACCCTGCAGACCGATGGTCAGCTAAAGACCGGGCGGGATATTGCAATCGCGACCTTACTGGGTGCAGAAGAGTACGGCTTTTCCACCGCACCGCTGATCACTCTTGGCTGCATCATGATGCGTAAGTGTCATCTCAACACCTGCCCTGTTGGCATTGCCACCCAGGATCCAGAATTGCGCAAGAAGTTCAAAGGCAAACCTGAGCACGTGGTGAACTACATGTTCATGGTGGCAGAAGAAATGCGCAGCATAATGGCAGCGCTCGGCATGGGAACCGTCAATGAAATGATCGGTCGCGTCGATCTGCTGGATACAGATAAGGCAGTGGACCACTGGAAGGCGAATGGGCTGGATCTCGGTAGAATTCTTGAACCTGCCCAGGTGATCTTCGACAACACCGAGTTTTACCGCACCCAGGAGCAGGATCATGGCCTAGAGAAGGCACTGGATAACGAATTAATTCGACTGGCGCAGCCAGCACTGGAAAGTGGCGAGACTGTTCACATTGAGCACGAGATCATCAATATTAATCGGGTTGTCGGCACCATGTTGTCCAACGAAGTCTGCAAACGCTACGGCGCCGACATGCTGCCTGAGGATACGATTAATATTAAGTTGAATGGCTCTGCCGGACAGAGCCTCGGCGCATGGCTAGCTAGGGGTATCACTATTACCGTCGAGGGCGACGCCAACGACTATCTGGGTAAGGGCTTGTCAGGTGGCAAGATTATCCTCTATCCACCGAAACAAAGCTCCTTCAAAGCTGAAGAAAATATCATCGCAGGCAACGTAATCTTATATGGTGCCACTGGCGGCGAAGCCTACATCCGCGGTATTGCCGCTGAGCGGTTCGCCGTGCGTAACTCCGGGGCCAGTGCCGTGGTGGAAGGCATCGGCGATCACGGTTGCGAATATATGACAGGCGGTCGGGTTGTTGTGCTGGGTAAGACCGGCCGCAATTTTGGTGCCGGCATGAGTGGCGGCGTTGCCTATGTCTGGAATGAAGCTGGCGACTTCAAGAAGTCGTGTAATACTGAAACATTCGAATTGGAACCGGTTTCTGCTGCAGCAGACATACTGGAGCTAAAACAACTGATTCAAACGCACGCGGACTATACCGATTCTCCAGTCGCCAAAAGCATCCTGGAGCACTGGGAAGAAAGCATCGGCAAGTTTGTCAAAGTCATGCCAACCGACTACAAGCGAGTGCTCGCAGAACGCGCTGCCGCAACCGCAGCTTGATTGGAAGAATTTGGGTTTAGTGGCCAAAACCTCTGGTATAGGGAATAGAGGAATTAATGGGTAAGCCAACAGGATTTAAAGAGTTCGACCGGGAAACGGAACCCTATCGCAATGCGATGGAGCGCCTGGTCGACTACAAGGAAATTTATACCGGCCACCATGATGAGCATCTTGCTACGCAGGGTGCTCGATGCATGGACTGTGGCGTGCCTTTCTGTCAGTCAGGCGAAGGTTGCCCGGTCTATAACCTGATTCCTGAATGGAACGACCTGGTTTACAACAACCGTTGGAAAGAAGCCCTCGACCGACTGCATAAAACCAACAACTTTCCTGAATTCACCGGCAGAGTTTGTCCCGCTCCCTGCGAGGGAGCCTGCGTTTTGGGCATTCACGAACCGCCTGTCACCATCAAGAACATAGAGTGCGCCATTGCCGATCGGGGATTCGAAGAAGGTTGGGTTGTGCCCAACCCTCCCTCTGTACGCAGCGATAAAAATGTGGCTGTTATCGGTTCCGGCCCCGCAGGTCTGGCGGCAGCGGCCCAACTCAATCACGCGGGTCACACAGTCACAGTATATGAGCGTGACGATCGCATCGGCGGCCTGCTGATGTACGGCATACCAAATATGAAGCTGGAGAAAGACGTAGTCGATCGGCGCGTTAATCTGCTGCGAGAAGAAGGCATAGAATTTGTCGCCAATGCAGACGTGGGTGGTTCCGGCGACAACGCTGTCAGCATGGACCAGCTGCTTGCTGACAATCATGCGGTCCTGTTAGCGACCGGCGCCACAACACCACGCGATCTCAAGATCGATCACCGTGAAGGCAAGGGCGTGCATTTCGCTATGGAGTTTCTACTGCAAAACACCAAGAGCCTGTTAGATTCTGAATTGGAAGACGGCAACTATATCAGTGCCAAAGACAAACACGTGATAGTGATCGGCGGTGGTGATACCGGCACCGATTGCATTGGCACATCACTACGTCATGGCTGCAAATCACTGGTCAATTTCGAAATCATGCCCAGGCCACCGGTCGATCGCTCTGATAACAACCCGTGGCCAACCTGGCCTTTGATATTCCGTGTTGATTACGGCCATGAAGAGGCGGCCGCAAAATTTGGGAATGACCCCCGAGTTTACTCAATCTCCGGCAAGGAATTTGTCCGTGATGAAGACGGCAACCTTCTTGGTATCAATACCGTTGAAGTGGATAAGAACTTTGAAGAGATACCTGGCACCACGCAATTTTGGGAAGCCGACCTGATACTCCTGTCGATGGGCTTTGTTGGCCCGGAACACTACGTCAGTGAAGGCCTTGGCCTCGAACTTGACCAGCGTTCCAACTACAAGGCGGAATATGAAGAGTTTCAGACCTCTCACCCCAAGGTGTTTGCCGCAGGTGACTGCCGCAGAGGCCAGTCTTTAGTGGTGCGAGCCATCGATGAAGGTCGCAAGGTGGCAGAAAAAATTGACGCTTTCCTTGGCTAGCGTTTGTTTTCTCACCCAAAGCCTCGCTCGCGCACCAGTCGACACTAGCAGTTGATCGCGTTTCCATTAATTTCCTGACAGTGAAATTGGTCAGTATCTGAAGTTTCAGAATTCTGCGATAATGCAGATGCGCCTCATCACCAAGCCCCAAATTTTGCCGTAATGAATGAGCCAGTCCTCAACCTTACGCACATCGTCAAAAACTTTGGCCAGTTCAAAGCAGTCGACGATGTCAGTCTCAGCATCCCTCGGGGTTCGATCTATGGTTTTCTCGGCCCCAATGGTGCCGGCAAAACCACAACCATCCGCATGATTCTGGAGATCATCAAACCCAGCAGTGGTTCCATCTCTGTCCTAAGTACTGACTCCGCGCTGAAAGTGCGTAACCGCATCGGCTACTTGCCAGAAGAGAAAGGTCTCTACAAGAAAATGAAGGTATGGGCCATTATACAGTATTTCGCCATGCTCAAAGGCATGGATAAACAGACAGCGAAAACCAGGGCCTGGGAGTTGCTGGAAAAGTATGGCCTTAAAGATTTTGGGGAGGCCAAGGTAGAGTCTCTGTCAAAGGGAATGGGGCAAAAGGTTCAGGTTCTGGCTGCTGTAGCCCACGAACCCGAACTGGTGATACTGGACGAGCCGTTCTCAGGCCTGGACCCGGTCAACCAAACTGTGTTGGAAGAATTGATAAAAGACATGGCCGATAACGGCCAGACCATAATTTTCTCCACCCATGTCATGCAGCATGCCGAACGTCTTTGTGACCACATCCTTTTGATTTCCGGCGGTAAAAAAATCTTCGATGGCACTCTCACAGAAGCCAAGGCCAGTATCCCACGACGCGTCATATTGGAAACTTCTGGAGACACCCAAACCATCGAGCAACTTGATGGCGTGATTTCGGTAAAACCGGTTGAGCAAAATTCAGCGCAGGATGCCGCAACAGAATGGCTGGTTGAGATTGGAGAAGACGTGAATCCGCAGGACGTTTTGCGCCACTGCTTTGAGGCCGGTATCAGCCTGAATCGATTTGAGTTTAGTGAACCCAGCCTGCACGACGTATTTGTGCATCTGGTCGGGGACGAAGCCAGGGAGCACAGCGCACCATGAACATGATTCGTCTGATTGCCTGGCGCGAGTATATGGAGAATGTCCGCACCAAGGGATTCTGGGTCACCATTCTGATTATTCCGTTGATTTTCATTGGCATGTACTTTCTCCAGAGTGCGCTGTCCAACGCCACCCCCAGTCGTTATTTCATTCTCATCGATCAGTCAGGGCAGTATGAAAATGCCGTAGCCGTCGCTATTGAACGGGAACATCAGCGCCGAATCCTGCAGGAATTTGTAAATTACCTGATGGAGAATCGCAAAGAGACCGATCTCGAGCAGACTGCCGCCAACGCCAGTAACGCCGCAGACCAGTTAGTTGATGATGTCGATGCAGACGAGGTCGCCGCGCTGGACCAGTGGCTGGAAAATGGCGGCCTCGATTATGCCGTGGCAATGGCTAGCCCCTATCTACGTGATGATATCGAACCGTTTGAACAACCCGGGCCGCAGTTTATTGCCGCCGATCTGCCAGCAGACATCGATGCTAAGGCTACGCCTGAAGAGATAGTCACCGCACTGCGCCCCTATCTCACCGGCGAACAGGAAATCAGCTTGGGCAGCGAATCGGGCAGCCTGTTCGCGCTGATCCTGATTCCGGAAAATATCGACGGCGATATTGCACGACCAGGCGCGATGCCTGCCGCACCAGGAACCAACCGCGGCGTGCAGTATTGGGCACGAAACCTGACCGACTCACGCCTGCCCGATGCCATTATTCGAAGTATCAATGCCGAGATTCGGGAATCCGAATATGCGAACCTTGGAGTCAACACCGAACTGGTACGAAACGTCCAGCGCACGCGCATGCCAATCAGCCAACTCGACCCGAGCGCCGCTGCAGGTGAAGAGATGGTGAGCGTCGCCGACACCTTCCGTCAGTTCGCACCCATAGGCTTTGTTTACCTGATGTTTATTTCCTTGATGCAAAATGTGCAGTACTTGCTCAGTAACACCATTGAGGAAAAATCCAATCGCATCATCGAGGTCTTGCTGGCGTCGGTCACTGCAGACGAGTTGATGATGGGGAAGTTGGTGGGCATCGGCATGGCAGGTCTGACCACAATAGGGACCTGGTTGCTGTCCTTCTTTGTGTTTATCTCATTGTACAGCACTGCCCAAACCGAACTGATTACCCAGGTACTGGAGGTGATCCTGGGTTCAGATCTGATCCCCTGGTTTGTGTTCTATTACTTTGCCGGCTACGCACTTTACTCTGGCGTATTTCTGGCTATAGGTAGCCTCTGCAACACACTGAAAGAAGCGCAGGCACTCATGACGCCCATGATTGTGATTCAGATAATTCCGATCGCCATGATGGCATTCGTGGTAATGGATCCGAATAATACGATTGTCAGAACGATGTCCTGGTTCCCCCTGTTCACGCCCTATCTGATGATGAATCGCGCAGCAGCAGACCCACCCCTTTTCGACGTAGTCGGCACCACCATACTGCTTGTTGCCAGCATTCTGCTGGTGTTATGGCTGTCGGGTAAGGTGTTTAAGCAGGGCGTGTTGCGGACCGGGCAACCACCCCGCATAGTGGAGTTGTGGAAACTGCTTTCAGCTAAAGCGTGATTTGATCTTCCGAAGCGGGCAATGCCACGCTGCGTGAATCAAAACCACAGTGGACACAGCGGCGCGCCCGCAGACTCATCAAGATATTCTTGACGTAAAACTGTTGCTTGCAGATTGGACAGCGACGTCGCGCCATATCAATCGCAAAGCCTGCCCACACACCCATGTAGATAAACATGATTGCATCGATTTCACGACGATTATTCAGCAGTACCCATATCGCAATCATGTAGACAGGCAGAGTCCATAAACACACCAGCAAACGGGTTCTTGCTCGACTCAACTCGCGGCCTGCGGCGGCCTGGTGGGGGAGAATTCGGGGGGTAATCACATCCGGCTCAGCGTGTTTGTCAGACTGCGAGTCCTTTTCCATTTCCTGATTCCGCACGAAACTCGATGCTGTGAATGAACTTCTAATGTAGCGGAGTTAGCTAGCGAAGTATACGGAGGTCAATCGATTACAGCAGCAATCGACTACTGCACTAATGCATTCCAGATCTGGGTCACGCCGATGAACAGAAGCACGCTTGCCAGCACTTTGTTTATCAGGGTGCTACTCTCCTGCAGGTGTGTCTTCAGGTAGGTGCTGGCTAGCACGAATCCATACAGCGCAGTCATTTTTCCCAGGAACACGCCCGCCAGAAACGCAGCGAGCGTAATGCCCATATATTCGAATTCAAAGTACTGGGATATTGCCGCAAGCGCGAAAATCCAGAACGGCACTGCCTGTGGATTCAAGGCAGCTATGAGTAAGCCTTTTTTAAAAAATGATTCCTGTCCAGACGGTTTATCGACCATTGCCGGTTTCGATTCCCTGGTCACAACCACAACCGCCAGAATGACAAACAGAAGTCCTATGCCCAGCTTTATCGCAAGATTGGACTCCAAAAAGCTACTGATCACCATGCCGAACCAAATCGCGATAAGGGCTTCGAGGATTTCGATCAGGGAGCCGGCAATCGCGATTTCAGTGCCTCGTCGGGCGTCGTGATCGACTGTAGTTTTTACTACAGTGAGATTAATCGGCCCGAATGGAATCGTGCCAAGCAGACAGGCAGCGAAGCCCACGAAAAAATAAAGCAGCGGCGTGTCCATTTTTTAGTTATTGCTCCCGTGTGCCCAGACACACAGAGCTTATTGGTAACCCTGCGCCTGCAGATTGAAAAGGGTGGCATACTGACCGTCACTGGCCAGTAATTCCTCGTGGCTGCCTTCCTCGAGGATCTCAGCCTTCTCAAGTACGATTATATGGTCTGCCATGCGCACAGTGGAGAAGCGATGGGAGATGATGATTGAAATCTTGTTAGCAGTAAGATCGCGAAAGTGAGAAAAAATTTCAGCTTCGGCACGCGCATCGATGGCAGCGGTAGGTTCGTCCAATATGAGAATATCTGCCTTGCTGCGCATAAATGCGCGAGACAAAGCGATCTTTTGCCACTGGCCACCACTGAGCTCCTTGCCGTCTTTAAACCAGGTGCCCAGTTGCGTCTTGTAGCCCTGGGGCAGACCCTTAACAAATTCGTCAGCCATGCCCTTCTCGGCGGCTTCTTCAATTAGCTCATCCTGTTCCAGTTCATCAACATCACCAATGCCTATGTTCTCGCCAACCAAAAGCTGATAGCGGGCAAAATCCTGAAAGATCACGCCAATTTTCTTGCGCAGGGTATCGATGTCCCACTCTTTAAGGTCCAGCCCCTCCAAATAGATTGTGCCCTCTGACGGCTGATAGAGCCGGATTAGCAGTTTTATCAGGGTTGTCTTACCGCTGCCATTTTCTCCGACTATTGCGAGACTTTCGCCGGGTCGTATATGCAGATTGACCTTGTTGAGAGCGGGTATATTGCTACCCGGGTAAAAGAAGCTGACGTTTTCGATACGGATGCCATCACTGGGGTCAGGTCCAGCAGTCTTGTTACCGGTGGTCTCCGGTACCTTGTGATTCAGATACTCGGTGAGATTGGACAGGTAGAGGTTATCTTCGTACATGCCGTTCACCGCAGTCAGGCTATTGGTAACAGCATTCTGGCCCAGGCGAAACTGGGCGATATACATTGTCATCTGGCCAATGGTGATCGCACCCGCTATTGCCGCGAAGCCGACCCAGCCATAGGCAAAATAGAAGGCCGCGCTGGCCAGCAAGCCCAGCACATAACCCCAGAAGCCCCGACGCAGGACAAGGTTCCGATCTTCTTTATAGATTTTGCGGAAAATATCCACGTAGCGCTGCAGGAACAGTTTGCCAAGCTGCAGCAACTTCACTTCTTTAACGCCGTCCTCGCGGGTCAGCACCATTTCCAGATAAATCTGCACGCGGCGCTCAGCGGAACGGCGGCGATGAATGCGAAAAGCCTCGCCAGAAAACTTTGCTTCAGCAAGAAAGGCAGGGATGCCAGCCAATCCCAGCAGCAGTACCGCGTAAGGTGAAAACTGATACAGCCAGATGCCGATAGTGAGCAGCGCCACGACGTCACGTGCCAGGTCGAATGTTTTGATGACTAGGCTCAGGGGCCTGCTGGAGGCCTCCCGACGCGCACGCACCAGTTTGTCGTAGTACTCCGCATCCTCAAAATGTGCAAGCTCCAGGGTCAGAGCCTTTTCCAGGATCATGACGTTGATTTTGTTACCCAGCAAGACTCGCAGAATAGACTGACACACCGTGTTGAGTTTCTGAGCACCGGTCATGATCACCACTAGCCCCGCCTCAACCAAAACATAAAATAACACATCGCTACGAGCGGCTTCTGCCGCGTCGCCTGTGCTCTGAATAGCGCTCGCGACCGCATCAACAAACAAGCCACCGACAGATGCGATGGCGGCTGGTAGGACGCCAGAAACCAGAGTGGTTGCAGCCATGACCAAAGTCAGGGTTGCGCTGGTACTCCAGACGATTTCCATAGCAACTCTGCTGTACTGGAAAACAGACAGGAATTTGCGCACGGAACCAGGTTCAGCGCTGCTGGCAGTATCGGTAGGCTTGCTGGCTGAATCGCTGGTGGCCAAGACTTACTCGGGGGTGAATATCGTTAGATTGGAGAGAAGAATACGCGAGATCGACGGCGATGGATTCTAGCACAGCCCTGTTGCTTGGCATGCAGGCTATAGGTAAAAGAGTGCATTGAGGTCTGGGTCTTAAAGACTCCGCGGTAGAGTCTCCAAAAAAAGCCCGGGCACCCAAGCGCCCGGGCCTTTCAACAAACCTCTCTGCAGCGTTTGCGCTACAGCTTGACGAACTTCAGGACGAAGCGATCCGTGTTACGGCCAAGGCTGGGGTCGAATGGACCAACACTATGATCATCCGCTGGGTTATCCAGGATATCGGCGCTGCCTACCAGCGCAAACTGTCCGGAATTAACGATGGCGGACACCGCGTCCTCAAAGGCAATACGGTGCAAAGTGACGTTGTCGGCGCCATGATTACCTGCATGGTCGATAACACCCAGGATGCCACCCGGCTTGAGGGCTGTTGCGATCTGGCCCAGAAAACCCTGCGCTGCGGCAGGATTGGGATTGTGAACGTCATGGAAGTTGAGCGCCGTCAGGGCGAAATCAACACTGCCGGCAGCCACGTCTGAAACCGGACCGAGATGATGCTCGATATTGCTTCGGCGGCTCAGGCGATCATTGATAATCTCCATATTATTATCAACGAAGCGGCCCGAATTGTTTTGCATGATCACTTTGCCACTATCCCCTACAGCGTAGGAGAGGACTTCGGTATACCAACCGCCGATGGCAATCAGATCCATTGCCGTCATGCCGGCTTCCAGTCCAAGAAACGAAAGCACTTCTGGCGCCTTACGATTGGAGTCCCTTTCTTTGTCCGCCGCAGGCCGGCCAGGGTTGTCCATGGCCGAGGCTAATGCGGCAATATCGAGCTGTGCGACGGCGCCCGATGCCATTACGCTGGCTACAAATAAAGTGAGGAGCTTTTTCATCATGTTATTCCTGTCTTTAAATTCAGATCAGCCCGCCACAACGGCGAAAGCTGGATCAGGCAGCACAAACTACAGCCACCGTCTAGCCAAACCAATTCGACAGGAAGTAGGCTGCACGCGGTCGTCCCCTAGCCTGTTAATAAGCGGTAAATGGGGGGGTTAGTGCAGCCGATGTGAGACTTTGAGTTCGTCCTCGAAAAAGGCTTTGACCTTAAGCAGCTGGCTCAGATCCCCTTCACTCTCCATCAGGGGCAGATGCTGCTCGATATCATTCAGTATATTGGTAATGCTCCCGGTATCGAGGTTGCTGAGATCCAGGTCAAAGGGGAAGTTCCCTGTCTTGGTATTGTCCTTAATCATGTCCTTAAACAGCTCCTTAATGCTCAATTATTCCCTTATTGTGGGGGTGAAACCTTGCACAAGAATTGTATCGACTGACTTTAAGATATCTTCATAAGAAATTCTAATATAACGAGTTTTTGCTTTCGGAGATTTCAGAATTCAGCACCGAGACCCGGCTTTACCTGCCCTTGTCTGAGGTATTACGCTAACTGCCTCGAAGTTCGCGGCGTGCCAGATGACGCGGTCCCTGCTGGCTTTAATAATAACCAGAAAAATACGGAACCAAGCCGTTCCAGGGAGAGAGGAAGCTACGCATGGCGGCTTTCATCCACGCGTGGGCAGAATTTGTTGTAGCCCGTCGAGCCGCAATTCTCGTAGCGACGCTAAGGCTCATGGCTGTTCTATGGTGAGGCTGCCATGCATACGGGCAAACGTGTGCGGCCAAATCTGGAAACGTTCTTTAAAAAAGTCGGTGGTTGGGATGAGAAAGAGCAGCTTTTTAGCGTTTTGGGCGCCGAATATAACGGCTTTGAAAATCTGCAGCTGGCTATGGAGCTGGACCTTATTCATACCCGACCGCACACGTCCAGCATGCTGCTGGCAGAAGACCAAATAGGTGCTGGTGTCCGCGCCTTTTGGACCCCACTAAATCAGCGGCTGCAGATTCTTGCAGTAAGGAATGAATTGGTAGGTAGCACCGGTCGCGTAATCAGGGTATCTGCCGATTACAATTGGTCAGACACTATTGATTTTGGTTTGCTTTGGGTGGACCATCAAACAGAATCTGATTCCCCATTTGTACCTTTTGAAAACAACGACGTGATCCAGCTACAGCTGCGGTATAGTTTTCAAATCTAACAAGAGATTGAACGATGTTTCCTGATGATCTGAAACCTTCTCAACCCTATCACCATGGCGATGTTAAAAACGCATTGATCAATGCAGCCATGAAGCTGATCGATACCAATGAATTAGAAGCGATGAGTCTGCGGCGCCTTGCCAAGGAAGTTGGTGTTACTCCTTCAGCGGTTTATAACCATTTCACCGATAAAGATGCGCTGATGATGGCAATCAAGATTCGCCTTTATGAGGACATCAATCGCTATTTTGATTCGCATTATCCTGAGTCAGATGATCCAGAGCAGACTCTGTTAGATATGTGCTATGCCTACTTTCACTTCTCACGCGAATTCCCCTCGCAGTTCCATTTTATCTTTAGCTCTACTCTACCACTGGAGTGGTCTACGCCAGAATTTGTGAAAGTTTCCTGCTACTGCCTGGTGAAGGCGCGCAAGGCCGTTTATGGCATCTTTGAAAAATACCAGGTGCCATGCAAAGAGGAGGACGTGGTCGGCACCACACTGCTGGTTTGGTCGCAGCTGCACGGCATCGTCATGTTGCGCAACTCGGGCTCCATTCCCGCGGCAGTAACTTACCAGGAATGGCCTTCTGTCTGTGGCCTGCAGGAAAACGAAGAAGTTGAAAATTTGTTGCGTGAGCATGTTCAGATGACGGTGGATGCAATCCTGAGCAAGCAGCGTAACGACAGCCACCATTAGGACTGAAGCTGTCATTTGAAAGAAGCTGACCTTTACCTTCCTATCAAAAGCTTTTTGGAGCAGCAGGATTATGAGGTCAAAGGTGAAGTGCGAGATTGCGATATTGTCGCGGTTCGCGGCACTGAGTCTCCTGTCGTTGTCGAGCTCAAACTGACCTTGAATCTCAATCTTATTCTGCAGGCGGTTGCACGTCTGTCCCTCACCGATAAGGTTTATATTGGGGTTCCGAAATCTGCGCCACTCCTGAAGACGAAGCGGAAGCATGTGCTTAAGCTGCTGCGCAGTCTAGGCCTGGGATTGATTACCGTAAGTCAAAGCCAGCTTGTGGATGCCGTGATTGAACCCGCGCCTTATCAGCCAAGAAAGTCTTCTTTGCGCAAGGAACGACTGCTGCGTGAGTTTGCTCAGCGCGTGGGCGATCCCAATCAGGGTGGTTCCCATACCCGCAGTGGATTGATGACTGCTTATCGGCAACGTGCCATACGCATCGCCACGCTGCTGGAGCGCAATGGTCCAAGCAAGGCAGCGGCCATCGCAACTGAACTGGATGAACCAAAATCACGGGCCATTCTCTATCGAGATGTCTACGGCTGGTTTGATCGAATCGAGCGCGGAATCTATGCCTTGTCACCACGGGGCATAAAAGAACTGGAATCCTGGAAAGAAGATCAGGATTAGGTAGCGGGGTACAGTTGAGTCAGGCCATGCCAATGGCGTGGCGTATGATCAGGTTCTTCGCCGGCGCGACATCATTCACTGCGCTCAGCCCAAAGTTTCGCATCCACACCGCAGGCGGCGCCTGCTCTGCAAACAGATGCTTGAAACCCTCCATGACCCACATCATGCGTAAATTGTGTGGCTTACGCTGGCGTTGGTAGCGTTCCAGTATGCGTTTATCGTTGACTTTCCTGCCGGTCTTCAGACCTGCCTGTAGTGCTTCGCTCAGGGCCATTGCATCAAGCAAGCCCAGATTGACACCCTGGCCAGCAAGAGGGTGGATCGTATGAGCCGCATCTCCCACCAGCACAATACCATCCTGGAAATACTCGGTCGCGTGACGCTGTCGCAAGGGCACCTGAAAGCGTTTCTCCATTCTCTCTATTTTGCCCAGTCGGTGTTCGAAGGCATTGCCGAGTTCCACCATGAACGCGTCATTCGGCAGCGCCATCAACTGCTCGGCGCGCGCAGTGACGACAGACCAGACAATTGAACAGCGATTCTGATCTGACCCAGAATCCAGCGGCAGAAAAGCCAGCGGACCGGTGTCGATAAATCGCTGCCAGGCGGTATGCTTGTGCGGGTGTTCGGTGCAGACTGTGGTCACGATAGCTGTATGCCCGTAATCCCATTCCCTGGTGTGAAACCCGGCAAGCTCGCGGATTTTCGAATTGGCACCATCGGCTGCGACTAACAGTCGGGTTGCGAGCACCTTGTCGTCGTCTGCGTGTAATAAATACTCTCCCGCATCATTCCTGTCGATGGCACTGACATTAAAAGGCGTGATAGCGCGCAGGTTTGCTTTTGCATCGAGGTCTTCATAGAGCGCAGCCGTCACGATTGAATTCTCAACAATGGAGCCGAGCGACGCCTGTTGAACCTCTGCTGCTGAGAAATGGATGGAGCCAGTACCCTCGGCATCCCACACGTCCATGTCCGTATAGGGACACTGGCGCATCGCTTCAATGTGTTGCCAGACGCCGAGTTGCTGAAAAAGCGCCTTGGAAGCTAGGGTCAGGGCGCTAACCCGGGGGTCGAAAGACTCGGGCTGTGAGACAAAAGGAAGACGCTGCTTGTCAAACGCAGCCCGGTCAAGCAGCGCAACCCGCAGTGGATTGCCCTTGCTGTCCAGATCGCTAAGCAGGCGCGCCAGGGTAGTCCCTACCATGCCGCCACCGGCAATCACTACATCAAACGTTTCAGTCTCAGACATGGTCGCCATTATAGGGTTTCGGGCGAGGGCTTTCATGTTTGTCTGCGTACTGGCTGCATTCTTGGCATACAGACATAGGTCCACTCGTGACCAACTCGTGCAACATGGGATTTCGCCGGGATTGCTGATAGACTGCTGCGCGAATCAAAACACGGGCTCCGGGGAAATTATCATGGCACTTACTCTGCGTACAGATCAGCTCAATGACTACATTGGCAAAGAAGTCGGCGTTTCCGAATGGATGCTGGTAGACCAGGAACGTATCAACCAGTTTGCTGAAGCCACTGGCGACCACCAGTATATTCATGTCGATCCAGAGCGAGCGGCGAAGACGCCTTTCGGTACCACGATCGCCCATGGCTTTCTTACCATGTCGCTGATGGTGGAGATGGGCTACGAAGGCAGCACCAAGCTAGAGAGCGCAGTCATGGGTATCAACTATGGCTTCGACAAGCTGCGCTTTATCAATCCGGTGAAGGTTAACAGCCGGGTCCGCGGCCGCTTCCAGCTCATGAGCGCCGAGGAAAAGAACCCCAATCAGTGGCTGCTAAAGCACGCCGTGACAGTTGAGATCGAGGGCGAAGACAAGCCTGCACTCATCGCCGAGTGGCTAGGCATGACGGTGGTCGAGTAATCGCTGCTACAAAAATCGACGTAGAACTCGCATTCTCCATAAAATTTACGGCATACCGGGGCGCCATCAGATCATGAAAAAATCTCTACTCACACTCATTCCATTCCTGACGGCCTGCGCTGGCGAACCACCGCAGAATATAGGCGTGCAAGACGGGCGCCTCGCCGCCTGTCCCGATTCACCAAATTGCGTCTCCAGCTTTGAGAGCGATGAGGAACATGGCATTCAGCCCATCAGAGCAAATTTGCGTCAGGTGGAACAGGTGCTGGTGGGCCTGGACGAAGCCAACATCGTCGAATCCTCCGACGGCTACCTGTACGCCCAATTCACTTCACGCATCATGCGCTATGTCGACGATGTGGAATTTCTGGAAGACCCATCCGAAGGCGTCACCCATGTGCGCTCGGCTTCCCGTCTGGGCTATAGCGACCTTGGCGCAAACCGAAGCCGCATCGAGAACATCCGCAGCCTCATCTCGAACGACTAATCCACAATTTTTAGCCATCTGGGTTCACTAATCGTTTCACGCCAGGAACGGTGGCATTATGACTTGAGCCCCATGGCCGCCCTGGCAAACTGATTGCGCAGCGAAGGCATGAGTTCCAGCCCCACCAATCCCAGCTTGCGCAGGGAAGACCTCATCAGCTCATTGTTGGAAAACATCTTCACCATTTGGTCCGTAAACAGGATGGATTGCTGTTGATCAGCATCCTGCGAATCTAGATAAGCCTGTAACACTGCCATCTCTCCGAGGCCACGCTGATGCCGCCAGGCTGATTCAAGGTGTTGCGCCAGCGATGCGGAATCCCGCAGTGCCAGGTTAAGCCCCTGTCCTGCTACCGGGTGCAAAGTGTGGGCAACATTGCCTAACAGGACCAGGCCGGGCCTTATTTGCTCCTGTGCCTGAGTCAACACCAGAGGATACGCATAGGATTCTCCCACATGGGTAATTTCTCCCAGGCGACCACCAAAGTAATCGGTGAGCCCTGCAAGAAAACGTTTGTCATCGCAGTCCAACAGATCGGCACTGCGTTCAGCGGCCACTGTCCACACCAGCGCGCCGCGATTCAAACCATCAAAACTTGCCAGCGGCAACACGGCCAGCGGGCCCGAGTCCGTGAAGCGTTCAAAAGCCGTGCCTGCATGGGGAAGCTCGAACGCGATATTAGTGATAATGGCGTGTTGGCCATAGTCTTCCTGCTTGTGGCCAATCCCCAGATTTTTGCAGATAGGAGAGCGCCCGCCATCAGCGAGCACTACCAGTGAGCCATTCACTTCAATTTCATGATCGCCGTTTAATACAGTCAGCTGCATACCGGACGCCCGCGGCACTACCCCGGTGATGGTTGCCGGTGCCAGCTGTTCAATGACTGAAGAAGCGGCAAGTGAGTGGTTCAAGACGCGGCCCAGCTCCCGGTTTTCCACCACGTAGCCGAGCGCAGCCACGCCCTGCTCCGCGTGAGTCAGCTGAGTAGAGCCAAAGCGGCCGCGATCACTCACCTGGATTTGCAGAATAGGCGTGACGGTCTCTGCTAGCGCAGACCATAAACCCATGGCTTCATAAATTGTTTTGCTGCCGAAAGACAAAGCCGTGGAGCGGGCATCAAAACTCGGCTGATCGTTCAGATCGCTACTGGCAATGGCTTCCACAATAAGGATTTTCAAATCGGCATTATCGCAGCGCCTTGCCAGATCCAGCGCGAAGCTGGCACCCACCATGCCGCCACCGACGACAACAACATCATACTGAGGCTGTGGTGACTCGATGTGCATGGCTAGGCTGCGGACTCCGCCATGAAGGTCTCGATTTCTTCAACTGTCTTTGGAATACCTTTGCTGAGGATGCGGTAGCCAGCCTTGGTCACCAACACATCGTCTTCGATGCGCACGCCAATCCCGCGCCATTTTTTCGCGACCTTGGTGTTATCCGGCGCGATATAGATGCCAGGCTCGATGGTGGTCACCATGCCGGGCTCTAGCTCGCGCCAGGTATCATCAATCTTGTAGTCACCCACATCATGTACATCCATACCGATCCAGTGACCAACCCGGTGCATGTAAAAATCCTTGTAGGCTTCGCTTTTGATCAGCTGCGCCGGTCGACCTTTGAGCAGACCAAGTTTCACCAGACCCTGGGTAATGACTTTAACTGAGGCATGATGCGGAGCATCCCATTGTGCGCCTGGCCGGACCGCTTCGATAGCAGCCTCCTGGGCTTTGAGCACTATTTCATAAATTGCTTTTTGCTCCGGCGTAAACTTACCGGTGGCAGGAAACGTGCGCGTAATATCAGAAGCGTAGTGTTCGTATTCGCAACCTGCATCAATAAGTATCAGGTCGCCCTCTTTAACTTCTGCATTATTAGTGTTGTAGTGCAAGATGCAGGCATTGTCGCCTGATGCAACGATTGAACTATAGGCCGGGGCACGGCTGCCATTGCGGGTGAAGGCGTAAAGCAATTCAGCTTCTAGCTCGTACTCATGAACACCCGGTTTACAGTAGGCCATGGCACGGCGATGACCTTCAGCAGAAATTTTCGCAGCCTGCTCCATTAGTTTGATTTCTGCACCGCTCTTAATCAGGCGCAATTCATGGAGGATATGATCCAGGACAAGGAACTCCCCCGGAGGATGGGCACCCAGCTTGGCCTTGCTGCGGATGGTCTTCACCCAGTCCATTACTGTGTCATCAAACTGGTCATCTTTCCCCATGGCGTAGTAGACGCGATCACGGCCCTCGATCAGGCCAGGCAGAATGTCGTCAATATCCGAGATGGGATAAGCATCATCGACGCTAAGCTCCGTCAGAGCTGCGTCCGGTCCAAGCAGAATGCCGTCCCATAACTCTTTAAGCTTGTCTTTTTCCTGGCAGAACAGCACCGACTCACCGTGTCTGCGGCCTGGAATTAATGCCAGCAGCGCCCGCGGTTCATCCAACCCGGTCAGATAGTAAAAATCGCTGTTCTGGCGATACAGGTATTCCGTATCGGCATTACGAAAGCGGGGCGGTGCCGCCGGAATCAGAGCAATGCTGTTGGGCTCCATCTGGGCCATCAGCTCTCTGCGTCGGGTTTTTGTTTCTCGATAGGGATGGGACTTTCGGGCCATGTTCTCCTCGTGGGGTCTTGTGCTGCGCTAGTTTACGACTGCCTGGTGCACCATCCATCAGGAGTCTCCAGTATTGTGGCCAAGTTTGCGTTTGGCGTTCAAGGATATAGCTCTGGCCTTCGGGAACCAAGTCCCATTTTTTTAACTCCAATATTGACCCATAAACACCTCGGCTCTATAGTTACCGCATTGTTAATGTAAATCCTAAACTAACGTCAGTAGTGCATTGCACTTGCTGAATTTTAGCGCAAATAAATCAGCGAAAGATCTGCCCTGATTGGTCAGGTTCTCTTGCAAAATCAACTGACTACGCAACTGACCAAGTTATGAGTGACGAAAGCTTTAATCTCCTGAGTACCAAAGTAGATGATCTGATCGATCTATGCGCAGAAATGAAACGCGAGAATCAGATGCTCAAAACAGACCAGTCATCCTGGCAAAATGAACGCCAGCAGCTGATGGAAAAGAACCAACTTGCCAAAACCAGGCTGCAATCGGTATTGGATCGACTGAAGGCAATGGACAATTCCTAGGGGCAATTACTTTGGAGAGCCCCTGGGGATGATCACACCTCTTACTGCAGGCGAAACGCCTGTTCTGGCACCAAAATTGAGCGAAAAGCAATGAGTGAGCAAAACACCGCGGTACAGGTCAAAATTCTCGACAAGGAATATCAGGTTAACTGCCCGCCCTCAGATCAGGAAGCCCTGATCAAGTCAGCCCGTTATCTTGATGAAAACATGCGCAAAATTAAAGGCCGCGGCAATATTCATGGTGCGGAAAAGATTGCGGTTATGGCAGCACTGAACATTACCCATGACATGCTGCGCAAGAATCGGATGATTAATGAAAGCCGGCAGGAAACTTCATTACAGGTGAAGTCAATCGAAGAGAAAATCGATCTGGCACTGGCCTCATCCAGGCAACTGGAAATCTAGGCGCTGCTGTGGCGGAATATTCCTACATCAACTCCATGTCGATTGTGACAGCTGGTTTGCGAGAATAAGCAGCTGTGTCTCTGTGCCGTTTAGTTAAGCTGACTCCCAGCAATCCGCCAGCGCATGCAGCTTCCCTGCCATGTTCCCGCAGGCTATACTTCAACTAAGAGTTCCCTAGAGCATTTGCCAGTCAAAAGTGTTCTTGAGCCGATATTTGTAAATCCGGAGGCAACTCGTTAGATGTTGTTGTGCATGTCCGCACGTCGGAAAGCCTTATACATCGCGGGAGCCACCACCTGAACCCTTCGGTTCAGGGCAAGTTTGGTAGCGGTGTTCCGGGGGGCTTGGTTCTAATCTTGCTGGTTCATTTTAGTCTCACATATGAATAAAGAAGAACGTCATGCCTTACGCAACTCTTTAAGGAACGCGCGAAAAGCACTGAGCAATGCCCAGCAATCAGAAGCCTCTTCGGAACTAGCGGCATTAGTTGCGGACGAAAATTTTTTCAAGCATGCGAAGAAACTCGCCCTTTATATTGGCGTGGATGGAGAGATCGATCCCCGCCCTCTTGTTGACTTGGCGCTTAGTGCTGGCAAAGACTGTTTTTTGCCGGTGATCAATCGAGACACGCAAGAGACTCTAAGCTTTGCACCCTTCGATGCAAAAACTGAGCTGATTGAAAATCAGTGGGGAATCGCAGAACCACCGTTACCGGAAGAAGATATGTCATCGACGGATTTTGATGTGGTGTTTGTACCGCTGGTGGGTTTCGATGCCAATTGCTTTCGCCTTGGTATGGGCAAAGGCTTTTATGACCGAACGTTCAGTTTCAAGATATTTAATCGGCGGAGTCAACCGCTGCTGGTTGGATTGGCACACGATTGCCAGTTGACGGAACCATTCCCTACCGAGAGTTGGGACGTACGATTAGATGCGGTGATTACCGCGGAGAAAATATACCGCCCCGATACTGCATAGGGCGGTTCACTGAGCACTTCACTACCTATCCCTGGCGTGTCTGTCCCTTCTTTAGCGTAAAAACTGGTTTGGCTTAAAAACTTTTCACTTAAACCGTGGCTCACATTAGCGCGCTTTGCGCGACACTGCTGGCCAATACACTCATCACAAATACGGTGATGATTACAAATACCATGTCTGGCTTCTTACTCATCAGTACTCTCCGGTACGGATGCTAAGTAAAGATTTTGTTTTTTTCTTGCTGTTCGTTCTTGTTCTTACTTCCTGTCCCCGCTCGCTTTAGACCAGCGGTTTCAGCGTACATGAGGCTTAACGGCCCGTTTCAGTGAAGCTTTAGGGTAAATTTTCTCTACAAAACAACTGATTACTGAACTTAGGTAAAAAACTACTTAAAGCATGAAAAAGTAGTTGCTTCAAAAAAACACCTGGATTTATACTGTATAAAAATACAGTAAAAGACGGTGTGGATTTAAAAATGACTAATATCAGAACTGCCTCCATCAGGCCAGAGCCCAGTATTGGCGCGGCTTTCAGCGAACACGGCATAAATTCAGCAGTAGCGGCAAATAGCGCGGCGAGGGCTGCGCCCAGGGCGCGGGTAGACCGCCTGCTACACAGTAATCCCAGCCTCTGGCGCGGCTGCGACATGGCCGGCCAGGGCTTTCATGGTCGCAGTACCGGCTACCCGGAACTGGATGACATTTTGCCCGGGCGGGGTTGGCCACAGAGTGGTCTGGTGGAAATCATCTCTCGTCACTGGGGCATGGGGGAGCTGCAGCTGCTGATTCCCTTAATGCGTTCAATCGTTGAACAAGGGCAGTGGATCCTGTGGATTGCACCCCCTTATATGCTCTACGCCCCGGCCCTCACTCAAGCCGGTATCGACATCCACCAGATCCTGATGGTGAAGCAGGACACCTCCTGCAAGGATGCGCTGTGGAGTATGGAGAAAGCATTACAGACCAAAAACTGCGGCCTGGTACTGGCCTGGCAGAACTGGTTGCCGGGTAAAGTCCTGCGTCGTTTACAGCTGGCGGCAGAGACTGGCGACACCCTGGGGGTATTGTTCAAACATAATGATAGTAAGTACTCACCATCACCTTTACGATTGAAAATAAAGGAGCCCACCCCGGAGAATCGACGATTCTCCGCTGCTGAGGTCACTGTCATCAAGGCCCGTGGTAATTTCCGACCCCTCACGACCCAGCTTGATCTCTACCCCAATCATCTTGCGCCATAAGCCGCCGGGAGCCCGCGATGAAGGACCCGGATATCACGGCACAGTTGCCTCTGCCTGCCACGAAAAAACGCACGGCAGAGGAGGCGGCAAAGGAGGCGGCCAAGATAGTCGCGCTGCCCCTGCCCAACCTCCGGGTAGATGGCGCAATTGAAGACAGAGAAGCCAGTGAGACAAGTGGGGACAGCAGCACAAGCGCACCCAACCCCAAACCCCGGAGGCAGAACCTCTGGTATGCGCTGTATTTTCCGCAGCTGCATGAACTCAGCGATCCCCAGCAGATTCAGGTGCTCAATGAGCTGGCGGGGCTGGTAGAGAGCGTCAGCTCTACCGTGAGCTTCCATCCCCAGGCACTGATCTGCGAGATACGCAGCAGTCTCAAGTACTTTGGTGGCATCGACAGCATTCATGACAAACTGAAAGCCCTGCTGAGGCCAGCGCTCGAGCAGAGGCATCTGGAGGATTATTTTCTGTATGCCGCCACACCCACCGTCAGCGGCAGCCTGTTGCTGGCGCGCTCTGGACACAACGCCCTGGTTTATCAAAAGGACAATCTGCGTTCCGCCCTCGGACAGCTTTCCACCGATGTGCTGCAATTAGGTAAGGAGCAGAATCGACGCCTGTATAATATGGGCATCAGGAAAATAAGGGACATCTGGCGCTTACCTGTTGATGGGCTGCACAAACGTTTCGGCAGCGATTTCGTTAATCTGCTGAACAAGGCGCTGGGCATCGCACCGGAACCGATGCGCAACTATGTGCCACCGCCGGCCTTTGCCACTGCTCATGATTTGCCTTACGAAGTCGAAAACCTGGATCGCCTGTTACCGGTGGTCGATGAGATGCTGCTGCAGCTCTGCAAATTCCTGCGGCAGCGGGATTTAAGCACCAGCCATTTAGTGCTTTCACTAATTCACGAAAAGCGCAGCCGCACAGAAATCGATATGGGCTTGCGCCAACCCAGCCGCTGCCGCGACCACCTGCTGCTGCTCATGGAAACGCACTTCACTAATCTCATAATCCCGGCACCGGTGATCGGGCTGAAACTGACGGTCAAACAGTTCGACGCCTTCAGCAGTGAAAGCAATGCACTGCTGGTAGAAGACCGCGCCGGTATCAGTGGTGGTGGCGGTATCAGCAACAAGAACCTCAGCCAGTTTATGGAGCAACTGCACGCGCGTCTCGGCGGCGATTCACTCAAGAGCATTAACACCATCGCCGAGCATTGCCCAGAATACGCGACCCAACAACTTAACTACACAGACAGCAAGGCAAACTCCCCAGCCGCCGCAGTGGCCAACAACCCCAGGCCATTCTGGCTATTGGATGAACCGATCCAGCTCGCCCTGCGCAGCGGCAAACTCTATCACCGAAGGGCTATAACACTCATCAGCGGCCCCGAGCGCATCGAATCCTACTGGTGGTCGGGGCGCGACATACGCCGTGATTACTATGTCGCCAGGGAAGAGGGTGGCAGTCGCCTCTGGATATTTCGGGAGCGTAGCGGCCAGCGCCACTGGTACCTGCACGGCTATTTTTCCTGATAAAAAAACGCGATCAAAACCGTTGAGAATTTTCAAAAAATGGGTTCAAGATATATAGAATTACACTGCTTAATAGAAGTCGTAAAAGCAGGGCAAGAGTAAAAAGCAATAAACGCTCGGCCAAATAACGTTGTAAGTCTGAATCTTTCTGGCAACGCACAAATGGCTAGGTTATATCAATGGTGCACCTGATACAGAATGCATAACACCACGGAAACACTCCCATGTCTCCTGGTCCAATGCGCTTGATTTGTACTATAGCCATTCATACTCGCGAGTTCTGAGTTGCCCAATTACCCAGCACAGAAGCTGTATTTTTCTTCGAATGTTGGAGTTTTAGATTGGGAAAATCTTCTAACAAGTTCAGGATACTCCACTGATCATAAAACAAGAGCGAGACCCAAATTTATCGACACTTGCTTCGCTTCTGATCGCATAGCATCGGCGCCTTATTTTACCTTAGTGGCGATAAAAACCAGGCTGACCGTAATCAATAGTATCCCAATAAATTCTGCAATTTGAACGGCTTGTTCGAGCAAAGTCATTTCCAAATTCGTCTTTAGAGCATGAGCTGATGCTGACTGGCTGGCGTCAAGAAATTTTTCCTCCCAAAAAGCCGGGCACGCACCAACATAAGCAGAAGGCCAGGAGATACCTATAGATCATAAACTTCTAGAATACTGAGTCTGAATTCCAGCATGCTGATTCAACTATTAATGACTTTTTATCCTGTTTTCAGTCTCACTCGTGAAACTTGAAAGCTTGCAGCTTTCTCCCACTTTGCTAGGCTCTAGACTTAGTCCTTCCGGGAGAAGCCGTCGTGAAAAAAACCAAGAACAAAGCGCCATTCCATTTTCCCCTGGCTGATAAGCTGCCTAGTGACCCCTCCAGACGCGCGCTGTTAAAGGGCGCCGGTATCGCGGGTGCAGTTGCTGTCGGAGCATCACCCACAGGCGCAGTGCTTGGCGCTGAAAATCAGGCCGAGGATGTTTCGAACCCGCTAGCGCTGGAGGCACTGGAAACCCTTACGGCTGCTGAAGCAGAAGTACTAGAGGCAATCTGCGATTGTTTGATTCCTTCCGATGAACATGGCCCCGGCGCTAAAGAAGCCAGGGCTGCTCATTACATAGACAGGTCGCTGGCCAGTCACAACATCGATGCACGCTCTCACTATCTTTGCAGTCTCACCGCGATAAACGAATTCGCACAACAGCAGCACGGTGCCGCATTTATTGATCTGCCACGGCAACAACAAGAGAGCCTTATTCAGGCATTGCAGGACGATGAAGTGCCAGGTTGTTCGCCCGGCTCAAGCAGTTTTTTTGCACTACTTCGCAATCACACGATCGACGGCACCTTCTGCGACCCCTATTACGGTGGTAACAGAGATTTTGTCGGTTGGGATATGATTCAGTATCCAGGAATAAAGCTTTCTGCCTCGGAAACAGACGTCCGTCAGGGCGCCGCGTTGGAGCCAAATCACCAGTCGGCCTACGACAATGCCACCTACACCAAGATGGCTGCCAACATCGCAGCAAGCAAGGGAGGTGATCAGAATGCCTAGATCACTTCCCAAGACTGATGTGGTTATCGTTGGCATGGGCGCAGCCGGCGGTGTTGCTGCCCTGCCGCTCACCAGTGCCGGGCTCAAGGTCATCGGCCTGGAAGCCGGTGGCTGGCTGAGCCCCAGAGACTTTGCACCGGATGAGTTGCGGAATGGCACTCGCAACTGGCCACAGGCCCTGCAGAAAGCCGCTGCTGAAGCACCCACTGTGCGAGCCACGCCCACTGATAAGGCAGTGCAAGGAGGCCACCCCATGATGAACGCAGTGGGTGGAACCAGCATGCACTACTGGGCCCAGAGCTGGCGCCTGAACCCCTGGGATTTTGAAGTTGTGAGTGCGACCAACGCCCGTTATGGCAGTAATCGCCTGCCGGCGGATTCCACCGTGGAAGATTGGCCGATTAACTATCAGGATCTGGAACCCTATTACGACAAAGTTGAATTTACCGTGGGGATATCTGGCCAGGCTGGCAATGTCCGTGGTTCGACAAATCCGCAAGGCAATATATTCGAAGGGGAGCGACAGCGCGACTACCCCATGCAGCCCCTGCGCAGTTCACCCTTTACCGACTTAATGGGCAACGCGGCAACGGATTTGAATTGGCACCCGTTTCAGGGTCCTGCCGCAATCACCACCGAAGTCTACGATGGACGGCCGCCCTGTCAGTATCACGGCTTCTGCAACAAAGGAGGCTGTCATGTGCAGGCGAAGAGCTCGACAGCATTCAGCACGATTCCCAAGGCAGTTGATACCAGCAACCTCGAGGTCGTGACATTCGCCCGCGTGACGGAAATCAAAACCAATGCTGCCGGCCGCGTAACCGGCGTTGAGTACATCAAGGGGAACGAAACCCTATTTCAACCAGCGGATGTTGTATTAGTTGCCAGCTACGCCTATGAAAACGTGCGTCTCCTGCTGCTCTCGAAATCTGATGCGTTTCCCAACGGACTGGCAAATAACTCGGATCAGGTTGGCAAGCACTATATGAGTCACCATCAGGGTGCGCCGGTAGCCGCGCTGTTTCCTCAGGACCTGCACAACTGGTACGGATTACCCGCACAGGGCGTCGCCGTCGACGATTGGGCTGATGACAATTTTGATCATTCTGACCTCGACTTCATTGGCGGCGCCAATCTGTGGGTACACACTGACCGCAAACCCATAAGCGCGGCCAAAATGGGTACCTTCGGCGAGGCACCTGCCTGGGGTTCCGACTGGAAGGCCTTCGTGATGCGCAATGCCGATCGCAGCAATACCTCGTACGTTCAGAAAACCACCCTACCCTATCACGACAACTACCTGGACCTGGATCCTGAGGTGAAGGACAGTATAGGTTTGCCCGTGACCCGAATTACCGCCCGCTATAGAGACAACGAACTGCGAATTGCCGCGTTCTCACAGGATAAAATGGAACAGTGGTATCGCGCTGCTGGCGCGACTCATATTGTTCGCTACGGCCTGGGCAACGCCATGGGTGCGTCGACCCATGCCTATGGCGGCACACGGATGGGAGACAATGCAGAAACCAATGTTACAGACCGATGGGGCTTCTGCCATGAAGCACCAAATTTAGGGATACTTGGCGCTTCCGTGATGGGAACCAGCGGGTCCCGAAATCCGACGCTAACAGTACAGGCTCTGGCCTGGCGCACCGCAGAGCATTTGGTGGTCAACTGGAACTCAAGAATTGCGTGATTATTTACTCCGCTGCAGCCGATATGTTGCAGTTGAGTTTGCAGTATTGGATAAGGGAAGACTGGTAGTCTATTAACTTAGAGAAAGCTAGAGCCAGATTTCAATATGGAGCTATTAATCTAATAGTGTTCCCTCCATCCATTCGAATCGATTCATTAATTACCTAACAAACTGCGAGAAACACTATGACTCCGTTGCTGACCCTGGTCGTCTATATGACTATGTATACCTTTCTAGTCATTATGCTTGGTGCATTCCTGCGTAACCGGGAGTGGACTCCCGAAGGGCTAAAAGCCGGACTCAGTAATCGTGACGAGCTGGCTGAAGCAACGCCGCTCGGTGGGCGTGCAGAGCGTGCCGCCACAAATTCCATAGAAGCCATGTTGCTGTTCGTACCACTGGCGCTAGTTGGACATATCGCGGGGCTTGGAGCAGAGACACTGTTCGGTGCACAAGTGTTCTTTTGGGCAAGGTTGGCCTATGTGCCAATCTATCTGGTTGGCATACTCTATCTACGAAGTCTGGTCTGGGGCGTAGGCGTATTCGGCTTAGCCTCTATGGCGGTGGCGTTGCTTTCCTAGCGGTCACCAGACAGACTAGAGCGATCAATTATTTGTGTTTCCTTAAGCCTTAAATGGAACTGCCCCGTCTGGCAACCAATTCGTATAGCCAGCGTCCTAATTGGCGCACTACACGCTTAATGCTCAACTCTAAATAGAAGGTAATTGAAATAAAGTTAAATGAAGAAAAGATACAAAATTATCGCTTTCTTAATTTTAGCTCCTTTAGCTACAGGTCCGAGTTATTACCTCATCTCACCAAAGGCGATGGTATCGAACCTCTCTTACACTAACTATGATGAATTCATCATCTCACTCCCGATTAGCCGAATCACGTTCGGCCCTATTGAAGCGCGGAGCTCAGATACAATCCTATATTCTCACCAAAATCAGTCAGGTATTGGGTCATACGCCCTAAGAAACGCGACTACCGAGTTGTTCAGAAATAATTTCTCATATGAGTAAGGCAGTGAAATCGACAGGGTGTTGCGATTTACTATAGATAGCAGTGGTCAAGTTTCTATCGATGACTAGCATGGATGTATATTGCAACTAAAGACCAGGGGGCACTGATAGTTCAGTCATTCGGGAATCAATGGGGTCAAGTAAAATCCCGCGAAGACACCTCCATCGTCCCCAGCCAATGACTCAGGTCAACCAGTTCTCTGGCAATAAGATGAATCACTCCCTCGCTCTTCTGCACGTGGCCCACCACTCCCATTAGCATCGCCTGCCGCACCACCGGTCGCTGCCTCTCTCCAAGGGATGGCCACACTACGACATTCACAAAACCGCTTTCATCCTCGAGAGTGAGAAAGGTCACGCCTGCTGCGGTCATGGGGCGCTGGCGGCAGGTAACAAGACCGGTGACCCTGGCAGTGCCCTCGTTGTCGATGTTGGGTAGTTCATCGGCGCGGGACACATTAAAGTTATTCAGGTGTGTCCGGAACAGGGCGAGCGGATGGCGCCGCAGGCTGAAGCCGGTGCTAGTGTAATCGCCGACAATATTCTGGCCTTCGCTGGCTACCGGTAGCAACACATCGATACCGAAGTCAGTATCAAAATCTGCATCTGAAAAGAATAGGGTTTGCGTGCCGCAAGTACTAAGCTGATCGACCTGTATCCGGGCTTCGTTTTGAATGGTTTGCATGCCGCGAGTGCTACGCTGACCGGCCAGTTTGCCAGCTTCGTTTTGCAGGGTCTGGCCACCCGCATTTACGACCTGCTTACCCTGACCTGCGGTTTCAATGCCGCTGGCCAGCCAGAAAGCGCGGTGGCGGTCACCGCTTAGCTGGCGCAGGGCATCAGCGGCGGCGAGGGCTTCCAGGTCTTTGCGGTTGATGCCGCTGCGGAATACCAGATCCTGCACCGATTCGAACTGGCCGCCCTGTCTTGCTTCCGCAATGGCCTTGGCACCGGCCTGTGACAGGCCCTTCACCATGCGCAACCCAATGCGGATCTGAGCCGCTGTGTTGTGATGGCAGGGCGAGTCTGGTTTTAAATAGTCTTCATCGAACTCTAGAGTAGAGTCATAGTCACTCTCGTTCACACCGACAGGCCGCACCACCACACCGTGATGTCTGGCATCCTTGAGTAACTGCGCCGGCGCATAGAAACCCATGGGCTGGCTATTCAACAAGGCACAACAGAAGGCGGCCGGATGATAGCGCTTTAGCCAGGACGACACATAGGCGATCAGGGCAAAGCTGGCGGAGTGGGATTCAGGAAAGCCATAATCGCCGAAGCCCTTGATCTGGTTAAACAGCTTTTCAGCAAAATCTTCTTCATAGCCTCGGGCCAGCATACCGTCCACCAGTTTCTTGCGATAAGGCTCCAGCCCGCCCTTACGCTTCCAGGCCGCCATGGCCCGTCGCAACTGATCGGCTTCGCCCCCGGTGAAGCCTGCCGCCACCATGGCCAGCTGCATCACCTGCTCCTGAAAAATAGGTACGCCCAAGGTGCGTTCCAGTGCATCCTTAACTGCCTCGCTAGGGTAGCTCACCGGCTCTTTGCCGCGGCGGCGGTTCAAGAAAGGATGCACCATATCTCCCTGGATAGGGCCAGGTCGCACAATTGCAATCTGAATCACCAGATCATAATAACTGCGTGGCTTAAGGCGCGGCAGCATGCTCATCTGGGCGCGGGACTCGATCTGGAATACGCCGATGGTATCCGCCTCACCCATCATGTCGTAAACCTTCGGGTCCTCCGCCGGGATCCTCTGCATGGTGAGGGGTTCTTCACTGTAGCTGCTTATCAGGCGCAGGCATTTTTGCACAGCCGTCAGCATGCCTAGCGCCAACACGTCGATCTTCAGCAGCCCCAATGATTCCAGATCATCCTTCTCCCACTGGATCACGGTGCGATCTACCATGCTGGCATTCTCGATCGGCACCAGGTGGGTCAGCGCTCCCTGACTGATCACAAAGCCACCCACGTGCTGGGAAAGATGTCGGGGAAAACCAATCAAGGCTTCAGCGAGTTTCACCAGCATCACAACCTTGGGATCTGAGTAATCCACATTGGAATCGCTTAGTTGCTCCTGCAGCGTCGCTCCCCACCAGTAGATAGACTTGGCGATGTGATCCAGCAAGTCATCGGCCAACCCCAGGGCCTTACCCACATCCCGTATGGCGCTGCGGGAGCGATAGGTGATCACGGTTGCCGCCAGGGCAGCACGCCCGCGCCCATACTTGTTGTAAATGTACTGAATCACTTCTTCGCGGCGGGCATTCTCAAAATCCACATCGATATCCGGCGGCTCGTTGCGTTCCCTGGAAATGAAACGCTCGAACAACACCTCGACCCGAGCTGGGTCAACCTCGGTAATGCCCAGGCAATAGCACACCGTCGAGTTCGCCGCCGACCCGCGCCCCTGGCACAGGATGCCCTGACTGCGGGCAAACGCCACCAGGTCGTGTACCGTGAGAAAGTAATGCTCATAGTTAAGCTCTTTAATGAGCATCAATTCATGTTCGATGATGTTGCGGACCTTCGGCGTCGCACCCCCAGGCCAACGTTCACGAATGCCCGCCTCGGTTAACTCTCGCAACCAACCGTGAGCGGTGTAATCCCTGGGCACCAATTCCTGGGGATACTCGTAGCGCAACTCATCCAGAGAAAATTGACACTGGCCTGCAATCTCCACCGTGGCGGCCAACAGCGCCGGCGGATACAACTTGCCCAGCTGCTCGCGCGTACGCAGATGACGCTGGCCGTTGCACTCACCATCCAGCCCCAGCTTGTCGATGGGCCGCCGCAGTCGAATCGCCGTCACCGTATCCTGCAGAATGCGCCGACTCGGCACATGCATATAAACCCCACCGGCGGCACACAGGGGCAGGTCATACTGTTGACCCAAACGCTGCAGGCGCCGCAGCTTGATGCGGTCATCCCCCCTTAACAACAGCGCCACCGCAATCCAGAGCCGGCCGGTAAACAGCCGCTGCAGCCACACCGCCTGACAGGCCAACTGCTCTGGCGTGTGGGTCAGATCCGGCAACCACAGGGCAATACAGTCCGTAGGCAGATACTTCTCCACCATAGCCCCATCCATCCGATAGCTGCCCTTGGGGCTGTCGCGCCGGGCGCAGCTGATCAAGTGACTAAGATGACCGTAGCCGCGCCGATTACAGGCCAACAGTACAAAATGGCAGCCTTCCTCCAAATAGAACTCACTGCCAATAATCAGCTCAATCGCCCTTTCCTTGGCCGCCATATGGGCACGCACTACCCCCGACAGCGAACACTCATCGGTAATAGCCACAGCCCGATAGCCCAGCGCATCAGCCTGTTCTACGAGCTCTTCCGGGAAAGAGGCGCCGCGCAGAAAGGTGAAATTAGATACACAGTGCAGCTCGGCATAAGCCGATAGATTGGTTGGCTTTGCTGGCGCTTCGCGGCCAGGGGCGGTTTTTTGGAGGGGCTTCTGTGCCATGATGAAATTATTTAAATACTGTATATCTATACAGTATTTTTAGGAACCCAAAATGTCAACCT
>DLPV01000003.1:155956-185912 GCA_002477465.1 Gammaproteobacteria bacterium UBA7449
AGCACTGCGAGTAGCCGTGTGAGGCATGGATGCCGAACCCGAGCCCCCAGGGATGGGTTCACGGCGTGCTGCACGCAGTGCTACGCCCTTGGCTGCGCACCACTGCAAACTCCAAAGAGAAAGAAATACGAAAGGTTAATTAGATTAAGGAACATAAATCGTGCAATTGATGACAATCATGGTATCCAGAGCCGTGACGGCGGAGCCTTGAGTTCCGGCCAACAGAGACACGCCGTGAACCCATCCCTGGGGGCTCGGGCTCGGCGTCCTGCCTCGCACGGTCTCAATTGGCCGGAACTCAAGTCTCCTTGCTCTATCGTGCAAGACGAATGACAAGAGACAGAGAAATCGATAAACAACTGGCGACGCTCATACCAATTCGGTAAGTTGCTTGAGTCAGATTTTGGAACATAAAATTATGCAACGCCTAAGTCTAATCCTCCTACTGGCGCTACTTGGTGCCTGCGCCACCACCACCAATACTTATGACCTGCTGATTGAAAACGGCACCATCTACGACGGAAACGGTGGCAAGCCTTACCAGGCAGACATTGCCGTGATCGACGATCGTATTGTGGCGATCGGCGATATCGCTGGCTCTGCTGATGCGGTGATTGATGCCGAGGCTTATGCGGTGGCGCCGGGCTTTATCAATATGTTGAGCTGGGCGACGGAGTCACTGGTGATTGATGGGCGCAGCCAGAGTGATATTCGTCAGGGTGTGACGCTGGAGGTTTTTGGCGAGGGGAATTCTGAAGGGCCTATCAATGAAACCATGCGCAGGGATATTGTTGAGTCAGGCGGGTTTGGCGGCGCGGATATTACCTGGACGACCCTGGGTGAATATCTGGAATACCTGGTGGACAGAGGCGTCTCTACCAATGTTGCCTCGTTCATTGGTGCAACCACGGTAAGAAAACACGAGATCGGCTACGAGGACCGTGCGCCGACTGCTGACGAACTGCAGCAGATGCGGGCGCTGGTGAGAGAGGCGATGGAAGAAGGCGCCATGGGTCTGGGTTCTTCGCTTATCTATGCGCCGGCGTTCTATGCCAGCTCCGATGAATTGGTGGAGCTGGCCAAGGTAGTGGGGGAATACGACGGTATGTATATCTCGCACCTGCGCAGTGAGGGCAATCGTCTGTTGGAAGCAATTGATGAGCTTATTCAGATTGCCCGTGAGGGCGATGTAGCGGCAGAGATTTATCATTTGAAGATGGCGGGTCGACAAAACTGGGACAAGTTTGATGATGTGGTAGCCCGGGTTGAAACAGCCCAGGCCGAAGGCCTGGAAATCACCGCGGATATCTATACCTATACCGCTGGCTCAACGGGACTGGATGCCGCTATGCCACCCTGGGTGCAGGAAGGGGGTTATGAAGCCTGGCGCGAGCGCTTGATGAATCCGCAGATCCGCGCTCAGGTGTTGGAGGAGATGACGACTGCCACGGACGATTGGGAGAACCTGTGGTTGGCCTCTGGTACCGAAGGCACACTGCTGGTGGGGTTCAATAACCCCGAACTGCGCCAGTATACCGGCATGACTCTGGCAGAGGTGGCAGCGGAGCGCGGCACCTCCGATGCCGATACGATTATTGACCTGGTCATCGAGGACGGCAGTCGGGTGCAGGTGGTTTACTTCATGATGTCGGAAGAGAATGTGGCCAAGGGCATCGCCCTGCCCTGGGTGAGCTTTGCCTCAGACGCACAGTCCATGGCCTCAGAGGGCGTGTTCCTTGAACGCAGCACTCACCCAAGGGCCTTCGGCAATTTCTCAAGGGTGCTGGGTAAGTATGTGCGAGAAGATCAGGTCATCACCCTACCCGATGCGATTCGCAAATTGAGCAAGCTTCCAGCCACGAACCTCAAAATTAGAGATCGGGGTGAGCTCGCCGCAGGCTATTTTGCAGATATTGTGATATTTGACCCCTCTACTGTAAGTGACCATGCCACATTTGATGCGCCGCACCAGTACTCAACCGGCATGGAGCATGTCATCGTTAATGGTGAGCCGGTAATTCACTATGGCGACCATACTGGCGCTTTGCCGGGACAGGTTGTTAGAGGGCCTGGATGGCGCGGCTGGCAGGATTAAAGCAACATCAAATATACGTCTAATTAATCCCGTAAACTAAAAAGCCCGGTTGCTTGGAGCAACCGGGCTTTTTCTCAACGCAAGTCAGACTAGTTCGCGTCTTCAGAGGCGCGCAGCTCTTCCATACGCTGCCCGCGCAGGATATTCACCATGCCGTAGTTACCCTCGTGGCAGGCGTACTCATAGAGTTGGCCGGCAACCTTGGTCATGGGCACGATGGCGGTAAAGCTATCGGTGAAGGTTGCAGGGTCTTCGATGGTCCACTCATAGTCCACGGTCACTTCATCGACGCGGGTGAAACGCTCGGTGAGCACCTTTTCCGCCGAAGTGCCAAAGGCACTGAAACTCTGGGCCAGCCCATTGAAGTTTTTGGTTACTACGACCAGCGTATCGCCGTCCCAGTAACCACGTCCATCCCCGGTCCACTGGCCAATCTCTTCAGGCAAAGGCGGTCTGTCATCCAGTGGGACGATGCGGGCATTGTGGATCATTTCCGTGAGAATCACGGCATGGTCACGGTTCTGGAAAATTTGTACGTTGTTGTTATACAGGCTCGGCATAAACGGAGGCCCGTCATTGAAACCCACGATGCAGCGTTCGGAAAGGCCCCGGTCTTCGGGCCCATCTTTCGCAATGCCGCCCACGGTGTAGCGAACGGGCCGCTGACCCGGCACATCGGGACCCAGTCCACCGAACTGTACCACCCCACCTTCTACTCGACCCGGCAGCCGGCCATTGGGCGGATAAACCACATGGGATGTGCGGATTCGGTCGGTAATGCCGGCACTTTCTACCCAGAAGTCGTTATAGCCGCCGGGGCTATTGGGGTCTGAGCTCGCTACGGCCTGGTCAGACGCAGCATCGGCCTCGGCCAGACGGGCACGCATGGCCGCTATCTCATCGTCGGTCATGAATTCACGTTCGCCGAACTGTTCCGGGCGCTGAAATGGGACATTGGATGAGAAGTTCCAGACTCCCTGCAGGTCTGGCTGACCCCATTCGTTGCGGGGCGCGACGTAAACATCAGCCGCAAACAGGGAACCGGTGAAAGCGAGTCCAGCGGCGAGAAATAGAGCTTTTGATAGAGTATTCATTGGATCTCCAGAAACACTGGCTAAGGTCGGACAAACTTAGACAGTTTGAGAACCAGAATCAACAGCGACGAGATGAAAGGATGAGAGGTCCGGGGTGAGTGACCAGGGATTAAGAGCAAACACAGCCGCTCTTCCTTGCAAACTCTTGTAGCTGACGACTAGTCAGGCAATTAGTTAGGAATAGGCACCGCAAGGTCCTGCGGTACTGCGTAGCCACGCTGCACAGCGGGCCGCACTGCGACACGCAGATACCAGTCTTTCAGATGCGGAAATTCATTCAGGTTCATCTGCTGCCACTCATAGCGTGAGATCCAGGGCCATGTAGCAATATCGGCGATAGAATACTCATCGCAGATATAGTCTCTACCAGCCAGGCGTTTATCCAGCACACCGTAAAGCCTGCGATTCTCGGCACTGTAGCGCGCCTCGGCATAGGTCGATTTACCCGGATTGAATTTCACAAAATGATGAGTCTGGCCAAGCATGGGGCCGACGCCGCCCATCTGAAACATCAACCACTCCATCTGGCGCCAGTAATCCGGGCCAATCGAGCTCATGAGCTGCCCGGTCCTGTTCGCCAGATACATAAGAATGGCACCTGATTCCATTAAGGTTTGTCCAGTGTCATGGTCAACGATAGCCGGAATCTTGTTGTTTGGGCTTATCTTGAGAAACTCCGGTTCAAGCTGATCGCCGTTGGTAATATCGATTGGAAAGACTCGGTAAGGCAGACCGATTTCTTCCAGCATGATCGAAATCTTACGGCCATTCGGGGTCGCCCAGGTATAGAGGTCGATGCCTGATTTATCAGTTGTGTTTCCCATCAAGAAATCCTTTCGCGCTGCTTTTAAGTATATATCTTACATGCTCCCTACAAATTCCTCGCAAGGTGCAAATTGGTCGAAGCCGTACCTGACGCCAGTATAACTTCACAGCTGGCGCTGAGCGACCGGCGCCGCAGGCAATTGCGAGCAAATAGAATAGTGGGTATCCTGAAGACAGGTGTGCTGATGTTTTCCAACTTTCCCCTACTAATTTCTACATTTATACCCGCACTAATCCCAACGCGCGCGCTCGCGCTGCTGGCCTTAGTGACTGCTAGTGCTTTCGCTCAGGAATCCACGGAGCAAGCCTCTTACAACAATATTTATGAGCAGGTTCGCACTGAGCAGTTGCTGGAGCTTGGCCAGCAGCAGATGTTTGAGCGAGACTTTGCTGGCGCGGAGAAGACGTTCCTGGAAGCGCTACAGATAGCCAAGGTAAATTATGGCCTCAGCGCGCCGCAACAGCGAAATGCGCTGAGATATGTTATTGAGTCGCAGCTAGCTCAGGAGAAATGGGAGCAGGCTGGCAGCCAGCTTAGCTATTTCGAGTGGCTCAACGACGAAATCTATACCCGTGATTTCTACGATTACCTGCTTGGCACCGAGCAGCTAAGCGATATACTACTGCGCGCCTCTGCCAATGCAGATAACAGCAATAGCACCCGATACTTGCTGGCGGCGAAAAATCTCAACTGGCGTGCGGTGAGCGGCATCGAGGCGACCCTCGGGGAAAACCACGTCGAACTGACACCCTGGCTTTACAATATTGTACTGGCTCACTACTACCAGATCTCCCTGCTCAAACGCCCCTCCATGTTCAATGATGTCGTTACCGCTGAGGGCGAAGACGAGTGGCGAGGCCGAACTCTGGCCAAAGGTGAATCCCTGCGCATCAGTTACCGCATCGGTAAGGATCTTTTGCAGCGCATCGTCGACATCTATGCTGCTGCGGAGGACAGCCCGCTAGAAAGCAGCGCTTTGGCCCGACTGTATCTGGCCGATTGGGAACTGCTGTTTGGCCTCGAGTCTGCTTCGCTGGCACTCTATCAGCAAGTCTATGAGGAATTACTTGATCTGGGCGTGAGCCCTGCGAGGGCGAATGCGCTATTCCAACACCCGAGGGTCTTGCCCGTGCCGACCATAGCCACCTCCTTACCACAGATGGAGATTCAACTTAGGGAGAGGCCTATCCGCTTTGAGGCCTGGACGCCTAATTATCCAGCTACTGCCCTGCCCAAACCGCAGTTAGCCGTGACTTCCGAGACCGCTGAGCGGTTTAAGTCAACACTTAGGTTTAATCTGGTGCCACTGCTACCTGAAGTGCTTATGACAAACCAGCGCAGCATCAAACTGGGCTTCAACCTGAGAAACCTGGAAGTAATTAGTGTTTCACCTGAAGAAGAGCAGCTGCGGGAGCAGGCGCTCTATGAGGTATCGCTGTTACAACTGCGACCGGCTCTGGAAAACGGCTTGCCAATTGTCACGGAAAATGTAGAGTTAGAATATCTTTTCACGCCGCAGAGTGAGGCGCTTAGCCTGAGAGAAAATTAGGCCATGCTTGGAAAAATTGCAAAACTGTCGATGTTATTCTACGCCAGCACGGTGCTTGCCGCTTGCGCGGTCACACCACCGTCCGGGGGCCAGAAAAATCTGACGCCCACCGACGCTGATATAGAGCAATACAACGCCAGAGTTGCGCCGGAAGAGCGCATCGTCTGCCGCCTGGAGAAACCGGTCGGTACCTATATCGCCAAGCGTGTCTGCCGCTTACAGATCGACGTGGACTCTACCTCTTCGCTGCACCGTCAGCAGCTTCGCCGGGTCCTTAACTAGCCAGCAGCCCTGAGCTAGTCAACAGTCCTGATGAAGTCATAATCGACAGGCTGATTGAGATCGAGAGTGTGATGATCTGAAACCATCGGGTACTTCAAACCCGTTGCACAGTTAAACAGCAGCACCTTTTCATCCTTTTTGATTCGCCCAGTTGTCAGCTCTTGCTTTAGGGCAGCAAGGGTTGCAGCACCTTCTGGGCACAGCAAAATACCCTCGGTTTTCGCGCAATGCTGATGAGCATCATTTATCGCCTCGTCTGAAACCGCCACGGCAAAACCACCACTGTCTCGCACCGCATCAAGAATAAGAAAATCACCAACCGCCGCCGGTACGCGAATGCCTGCCGCGATGGTATGAGCATCCTGCCAAAGTTCGGCGTGACGCGTGCCTTCTTCGAAAGCCTTCACAATGGGCGCACAGCCATCGGCCTGTACCGCCACCATGCGCGGCCGTTTGGAGCCGATCCAACCAATCGCTTCCAGCTCATCGAATGCCTTCCACATGCCAATCAGGCCGGTACCACCGCCAGTTGGATAGAGAATGATATCTGGCACCTCCCATCCCAGCTGTTCAGCAAGTTCCAGGCCCATGGTTTTCTTACCTTCAATGCGATAAGGCTCCTTCAGGGTAGAGGTATCGAACCAGCCCATGGTTTCCTTGCCCTCACCCACGATGCGGCCGCAGTCATTGATGAAGCCATTGGCGAGAAATGTCTTAGCGCCCTGAAAAGCAATCTCTTCCACGTTAACCCGCGGCGTGTCTTCCGGACAAAAAACATAGGTTTCAATATTCGCCCGAGAACAGTAGGCGGCAAGCGCTGCGCCGGCATTGCCGTTGGTTGGCATAGCCATGCACTCCACGCCCAGCTCCTTGGCCATGGACACCGCCATGGTCAGCCCTCTTGCCTTGAATGAGCCTGTGGGTAAACGCCCTTCATCTTTGATCAGGATCTCACCGCAGCCATACTCCTGCTGCAGCTTATTGGCAGGCAACAGCGGCGTCATGAGTTCCCCTAGCCTCACTACGTTTTTTGATCGTCGTACCGGCAGGAACTCGCGGTAGCGCCACAGTTCCGGCAAGCGCCCAATCAGGTCTTCCTTATTAATCGCTTTACCCAGGGCATCGAGATCGTAGCGCACAAGCAGGGGCTTGCCCGCTTCAGACAGGCCATGGAGCTGGTCTGCGGGGTATGTCTTGCCAGTGTAGCTACACTCTAGGTGGGTGACGAAGGTAGGGAATTCTTCCATGACGGGCACTCCTGGGGACTGTCTTCTAAAGTTGCGCGAGCGGACAGCGGCAGCAGGGCTGCCGCGACATACGAAAAAGCCTTACTCAACCTGGTTCTGATACTTGTCGCGGAAACGCTCGTAGAGTTGCTGCTGGGTACCATTGAGATCGATATCACGGCCCTGAATAAATGCACCGATCACCTGGCTGGTACGCATATCCAGTGCATCTCCCTCAGAGATGAACAGGGTTGCATCCTTACCTGTCTCCAGGGTGCCAACTCGTTCATCAACACCGAGGATTTCAGCGTTTATGCCGGTCACCATGGCCAGGGCAGTTTCCCGATCCAGACCATAGGCGGCGGCTGTGCCGGCAAAAAACGGCAGATTCCGCTGACGATCTATCGAAGTTGCCCCACCACCAATGCCTACTTTGACTCCGGCGTCATGCAAAAGAAACGGCGTCTTGAACGGTGCATCAACATCATTCCATTCACGCAGTGGAAGCTCGTGAATACGCTCATAGATGACTGGAATATTTTCCGCTAACAAGAAGTCCAATACCAGGATGGCATCTGCGCCACCCACCAGCACAATATCTTCAACACCATAGCTACGGGCAAAGCGCACCGCGCTGATGATTTCTTTGGCTTCATCCGCATGAATGAATAGCTTGGCAATGCCGTTAAACAGTGGCTGCATGGCAAGTAAGTTCAGATTCACGGGTTCACCTGTGTAGGTCGATGCATCCTGAAACAAGGTGTGCAGCAACTGGGTTTGACCCTGATAGTTTTCGTTCTCTACCCGCTCGAACTGACCTGATTCCGGATTGCGGCGACGCTGCCTCATGCCCGGCCAGTGCAGATGCAAGCCAACGTCTTCGGACAGCATGGCATCTTCCCAGTTCCAGCCGTCGAGCTTGAACACCGAAGAGGAGCCAGAGATTAGCCCACCCTGGGGTGCAACCTGTGCCGTGAGAATACCGTTGAAGCGGTTGGTAGGAATGATTTCCGAATCGGTGTTATAAGCAATAGCCGAGCGTACACTGGCGTTGATATCACCTTCCTCAACAATATCCTGAGTCGCCCTGACACTGCTGACTTCACTCAAGCCCAATGACGTGTTGGGCAAGACGAATCCCGGATACACATGGCGTCCCTGCACATCAAAGATTTCATGATTGGTGAGATCTATATTGTCGCCAGCACTGCCCACTGCGGTAATAATGCCGTCATCAAAAGTTATCACGCCGTCGCCAATCACAGTACCATCACCCACATGGATGATCGCTCCGGTCAACGCGATTGGCCCGCTCTGATCAGGCGCCGGGGTGGGAACAATGGCAAAAGATGCCGAGAAAGTCAGGCTAAGAACAAGGCTTGCTCCAATCAAGAGCTGTTTTGCAAAATTACGAAACTTCATTATTCAGCTCCTTCATTGGTGATGGCGGCGATGATGCGTGCGCGCTCTGCGGCAATACGTTCCCGTAAGCGCATATCCTCATTTTTGTCGTAGTAAGGGGTACCTTCAACCCAGGTCGTCTCGGCCGTGGCATAGATAGATAAGGGGTGATCAGACCATAGAACCAGGTCCGCATCCTTACCTTCGAGAATACTTCCCATGCGATCGTCCATGTGCAACAGGATTGCCGGATTCAGGGTAATCATTTTAAGTGCATCGATTTCGCTGATATCACCGTACTTCACCGCCTTCGCAGCCTCTTGATTCAGGCGTCGCGACATCTCGGCATCATCGGAGTTCAAGGCAACAACCACACCGGCCTGCAGCATCAGTGCGGCGTTATAGGGAATGGCGTAGCGCACCTCCCACTTGTAACCCCACCAGTCGGCGAAGGTTGAACCGCCTGCACCATGGGCAGCCATTTTGTCGGCCACCTTGTAGCCTTCGAGAATGTGGGTAAAGGTATTGATGTTGAAATCGAAGCTGTCTGCTACATTCATCAGCATGTTGATTTCAGATTGCACATAGGAATGGGCAGTCACAAAGCGCTCACCGTTAAGCACCTCCACCATGGCTTCATCAACCAGATCACGGCGCGGTGCTAAGGTATTGCGCTGCTGCGAACGCGACAGGTTATTGTATGTTTCCCAGGTCTTTGCGTACTCCTGCGCCTGACTAAAGGCATTTACAAATACCTGCTCGACTCCCATACGGGTTTGCGGATAACGAAATGAAAATGGATTACGGCTGCGTTTGACGTTTTCACCCAGGGCAAACTTGATGAACTCTTCCGCGTCTTCGATCAACAGCTCATTGGAGGGCAGACCCCAGCGCATTTTGATCAGCGCCGACTGGCCGCCAATTGGATTGGCTGAGCCGTGCAGCAGCTGCGCAGCCACCACACCGCCAGCCAGATTGCGATAGATGTTGATGTTCTCTGAATCCACCACATCTTTCATCCGCACCATGCTCGAATTGGTCTCACGTTCATTAATATTGAACAGGGCAATGTGGGAATGCTCGTCAATGATACCGGGGGTCAGGTGTTTGTCGGTTCCATCTATCACAGTCACGCCATTGGCAGAAAGATCCTCTCCGACATTCGCAATCTCGCCATCACGCACTAGCACATCCATGATGCCAACCCCATCATCCTCCATGGTCCAGACAGTGGCGCCACGTATCAGGAAGCCCTGTTGCCGAGGCAGTGACTCTCGACCATAGGCATTAAAAGGAAACAGGATAGGCCCAGGTAATTCGGTCGCGACCGAATTTGCGCTGTCGTCACCTTCGCTGGTCAAATCCCCACTGCGACTTAGCTGCCAGCTAATCAGGTCGCCCGCTGGGGTATAGCCATTGCCCTGCCAGCCAGCATCGGTGGTCCAGCCGGACAGGCGGATTTGATTGCCCGCCTCATCAAACACGAAGCTTAGGGTAATCAGGTCAGGATTGAGTTCGAGATTAGCTGATCTGGTTTTATCGCCAATCGCGATCTCCGCATTAGGGTCAGTGCCGTCAAAACTTAGCTCGAGGTCGTAAGACTGATTGGCAATAGTAAGAAGATAATTACCGGCCCGGCTGTCCAGGTCCTCGTTGAGCTGATAGCGCTCTCCGGCAATCCAGTTTTCCAGCAGCACAGTCTCTTCGTCCAACAAAGGCCCTGTGGTGATCAGGAAATTAGCCAGGGCGTTCTCCCGTAAGCTGCCAACTCGATCTGCGACATTCAGCATCGCCGCAGGCACGCTGGTGAGAGCATTGATGGCTGCACTTTCAGCTAAGCCGTTAGCAACAGCCTTGCGCAGGTGAGACCAGAAGTCTTCATCAGCCTCACTGGTCAATGCGAAATCAACGCCAGACTCGGCCAGGATACGTGCATTGTATGGCGCCAACTCCCAGTGCTTAAGAGCTTCCAGTGAAACTTCTTCCGCAGCAACCGGGTCAGTGACATCTGGCGCCTCAGGAAAGCGCAGCGGCACAATCAGATTAGCGCCAGTGGCAGCAATCAGGTCGGCACGTTTATAGCTATCACCGGCCGTCTTCAGAATGTATTGGGTTTCGAACTCATCACCAACCTTGTCTGCGGTCAACGCCTGCTGCCAGTTGTCTACTTCCATGATCTGCGGTAGTGATTGGTTTGCTTGCCAGGCATCGAGCGTCGCGTCGGTAAATGGTCTGGGTTGCTGACTGGTAAACCAGTCGGCATCAAGGAAAGTCTGTCTGATCAAGGCGAAGGATCCCATCAGGGAACCTGGCATAGATTGCGTCGAGCTGCCCTTGTCCAGGGAATAGTGAGCAGCCACATCGGGTACAACGATGGCCTCATTGGCATTTTGGTCACCAAGGGTAATCAACGCGGATGTGCCGCGTGCGATGCCATCTGCGCGATGGGCAAGCACGGTTGAAAAACCCATCTCGCGGAATTTCTTTACTGCCTCCTCATCGGTGACATAGGCAGTGCTAGCACGGAAGTTCGAACGAATGGCGTCGTTGGCGTTGAGCGCCTGATTTGAAGGAAACAGGTTTTCAGCCTCACCGTTATCATCAACTGATTCCAATTCCGGGAGTCCCAGATCGGTGTAGATATCGATCAAACCAGGGTAAATATAACGTCCAGCGAGGTCGATTTCGAAGAAGCCCGACGGCACCTGGTTATTACCCTGAACGGAAACAATTTGACCGTCGCGGATCAGCAGACTGCCGTTCACATAGCTGCCATCGCTTCGATAGAGCATGGCGTTGGTGAAGGCATAAGCGCCAGCACGGTTATCAGCGATGCCGTTTGGCGTGGCAGTAACCTGCGCATGGCTCGGCAAGCTTGAGTTAAAGAGCAGTAACGCTGCACATGCAATGGGGACAACCCTGGTTTTTAAAGTGAATAAATTTCGCGTCATGGGTCAACCTCCTGCCCGTTTAATGCGTCTAAAAACTGATGACTTCGGCTCGCAAGCCCGCAGTGTACCGTCATCGCAGTCTATATAGGAAGAAAGGTGCAAGGCAGGAGATTTTCTGGGGGCGAGCGTGCAAATTTGACGCGTGAATTCAGGTATACTCCCGCCCTGCTTGATTAATGATGATTGGAGGAAAACATGTCATCGTCTTACAAATTCCTGGCAGCCACATCCTGTGCCCTATTGTTTGCCTGTGGTTCAGAAGAAGCGCCCACATCAACTGCGACGCCAGCGCCTGAACCCGCTGCAACTGAATCCGTTGCCGCCAATACCGCAGCAGAAACCGCCGCACCCGAGCTCGGCAGTTTCGGTATCGACCTCAGCCATCAGGATGCAGACATAAAGCCTGGTGACGACTTTTTTCGCTACACCAATGGCCGCTGGCTGGAAACTTTCGAGTTGCCTGCCAGTCGCAGCAACTATGGGTCGTTTGCCGTACTGGGCGACCGCTCTGACCAGCGTGTCCGCACCATTGTTGATGATCTGGCATCCATGGAACCCGCCGCTGGTTCCATCGAGCAGAAGATCAGCGACTACTACCTGAGCTACATGGACGTAGAAACGCTCAACGAGCTGGGCATCAGCCCGCTGCTGCCCGGATTGGCCACACTCAATGAAATTGAGACACGGGAAGACCTCATTACTGGTTTTGGCCGCGCCCAAATCGACAACACCGCCAGCCCATTTGGTTTCTATATAAGTGCCGACCGAGCGGATGCCGATCGTCACCAGCTGACACTTTCGATAGGCGGCCTTGGCCTGCCCGACCGGGATTATTACCTGGAGGACACCGAAGAGTTTATCAAGGTGCGTGAAGAGTATGTGGCTCACATCACTCGCATCCTGGATTTTGCCAATATTGAGAACAGTGCAGAGAAAGCCGAAGCTATTCTGTCACTGGAAACCCAGGTTGCTGAGCACACCTGGCCGCGTTCGCAACGGCGTAACCGAGATCTCACCTACAACCCCATGTCCTACGAGGACTTCAAGGCGGAATATGCTGGCCTAGACTGGGATAGCTATTTCGCGGCAGCCGGTGTCCAGGGTCTGACAGACCTCAACGTCTTCTATCCTAGTGCCATGTCACCCATTATTGATCTGGTTAACACGCTGCCGGTCGAGGACTGGAAAAGCTACATGACCTATCGCTTCATCACGGATAGTGCCAATGTGCTCTCGGAAGAGATCGATCAAGAGGCCTTCCATTTCTACTCCACCGTACTGAATGGCGTTCCTGAACAGCGTGAACGCTGGGAACGTGGCGTAGCGCGTGTGGGCTCACTTGGCAGCCTTGGCGAAGCCATTGGCCAGATTTATGTACAGCGCCATTTCCCAGAATCAGCCAAAGCCCAGATGGATGACCTGGTTGAAAACCTGCGCACGGCCCTGCGCCAGAGCATCGAGCAGAACGACTGGATGGGTGCCGCGACCAAGGAAGAGGCTTACAAGAAGCTGGAAGCATTCCGACCCAAGATTGCTTATCCCGATGAGTGGGAAGATTTCTCCTCCTTGGATCTTAGCAGAGACAGCCTGTTCCAGAACGCACAGAACGTTCGTGAGTTTAACTATGCAGACGAAATTTCTCGCCTCGGTGAACCCACCGATCGGGAAGAGTGGGGCATGACGCCACAAACGGTTAATGCTTACTACAACCCTTCCTTTAATGAGATCGTATTTCCAGCGGGAATCTTGCAGCCGCCTTTCTTTGATCCAGCAGCGGACCTGGCAGTGAACTATGGCGGCATCGGCGCCGTGATTGGGCATGAAATGGGCCACGGCTTTGATGACCAGGGTTCCAAGTCAGACTGGCAAGGTGTCCAACGCAACTGGTGGACTGACGAGGACCGCGCCAATTTTGAGGCCCTGGCTGACGCGCTGGCCGAACAGTACAGTGCATTTGAACCTGTACCGGGCTACTTTATTGATGGCCGCTTCACCCTCGGCGAAAACATCGGTGACGTCGGTGGCCTGTCGCTGGCTTACCGTGCCTACAAGATGGCGCTCAACGGTGAAGAGGCACCAGTGATTGAGGGACTGACCGGCGATCAGCGTTTCTTCTTGGCCTGGGCCCAGGTTTGGCGGCGCAAGTACCGTGAGGATGCTTTGATCCAACGTTTGACGACCGACCCCCATTCACCCTCAGAGTTTCGAGTGAATGGAGTGGTGCGTAATTTTGACGAATGGTATGAAGCCTTCGACGTGCAGCCAGAAGATAAGCTGTATCTGGCACCGCAAGATCGCATCAGAATCTGGTAACGTCACAGCAGCCCGTCTGTCGCCGCAGCAGCGGAAAACACGGCAGGTTCGGGTGGATAGTAAGAACAGAAAGGGGTAGCTTAAAGCTACCCCTTTTTATTTCATCATCCGAAAACACCGGGAGAAGTATCAAAGCAATGAAAACACGACTCCAATCACTGTTGACCCTGTTGCTGTCCCTCAGCCTTTTGATTCCTGTTTCCGGGGCAACCCAGGATCGTTTCGATATTCTAATCCGGGACGGGCGAGTTATCGATGGCACCGGAACCCCTTGGTATAACGCCGATGTGGGCATCATTGGCGACCGCATTGTGAGAGTCGGCGACTTATCCGATGCCACCGCAAATCAGGTGATCAATGCTCGTGGACTCACCGTGTCTCCCGGTTTTATTGATCCCCATACCCATGCCATGCGCGGCATCTTCGATGTGCCCAACGCCGAGAGTGCGCTGCTGCAGGGAGTGACAACCCTCACCGAGGGCAATGACGGCAGCTCTCCCTATCCAATTGATGAACATTATGCCGCTATCGCCGATCTGGGCATCAGCCCAAACTGGGCCGTGTTCGTAGGCCAAGGGACCATAAGACAAGCAGTGATTGGCGCGGAAGACCGGGAAGCCTCGCCGGCCGAAATGGAGCGCATGAAGCAGATGGTGCGAGACGCCATGGAACAGGGTGCCATAGGTATTTCAACTGGCCTGTTCTATGTGCCGGGCAGCTTTACCTCGACCGAGGAGGTTATCGAGCTTTCGAAAGTCGCGGCTGAATACAACGGCATCTATATCTCACATATGCGGGAAGAAGCCGCGCAGCTCATCGACTCGGTTGAGGAGACCATCCGCATCGGCGAGGAAGCGGGTATCCCGGTGCAGATGACACACCACAAGGTCATCGGCGTCGAAAACTGGGGGGCGGCGGTGGAGAGTCTGCGGCTGGTTGACGAGGCGCGCGCTCGCGGTGTTGATGTGACCATCGACCAGTATCCCTACACGGCGTCACAAACCGGCATCACCGCGCTGATTCCCCAGTGGGCTCAGGAAGGTGGCAGGGATCAAATGCTGGCTCGGATTAACAGCCCGGAAACCCGTTCTACTATCAAGAACGAAGTTGTAGCAAAGATTCTCTATGACCGCGGTGGCGGTGATCCCAAGAATGTTTTTATTTCTCGCAACAGCTGGGCGCCGGAAATGGCAGGTAAGAACCTTGCTGATCTCGCTATGGAAGCTGGCATGGAGCCAACCCCGGAAAATGCGGCAGACGTTGTTTTCGACATTATCAGAGGTGGCGGTGCCACGGCGGTTTACCACGCCATCGGTCCCGACGATGTGGACTTGATCATGCGGCACCCTGCCACAGCAATCGGATCAGATGGACCTGTGGGCATCTTTGGTGAAGGCGCGCCCCATCCCAGGCAGTACGGTACTTTTGCCCGCGTCCTCGGTCACTATGTGCGCGAGCGCGGTGTAATCACATTAGAAGAAGCCGTGAAGAAAATGAGCAGCCAATCCGCCCGACGTTTAAACATTCATGATCGAGGCCTGATCACCGAGGGCTATTACGCCGATGTAGCCGTTTTCGATGCAGCTGAAATTATTGATCGCGCAACCTTCGAAGACCCGCATCAATATGCAGAAGGCATGAAGTATGTGCTGGTCAATGGCGAAGTCGTGGTGGAGGGTGGCGCTCACACCGGTCGTCGCCCGGGCAGGATATTGCATGGGCCGGGCTATACCGGCAACTAATAAACCCGGAAGGTATGTTATGAGAAATGTGTTAGGCGCTATCGTCTTACTGCTGTTTCCGGCTGTGGCTATGGCCCAGGGTGTGACGCAAAGTGCGGATCAAGGTATCGAGTATCGCCCGCTGACAAAAGAAGCGCTGCTGGAGTCAGACCCAAGCGCCGCGCTGAGCTGGAAGATACTGGTTGATGCTGCCAACCTCGGCAGCAGTGAAACCCGGATCGCTGAACTCACCTTGAATACAGATTATGTGGGCCAGCCCCACACTCACGACGCCATTGAAATCTTCTATGTGCTGAGCGGACGCTTCGGCCACAACGTCAATGGCGTGCCCGGTGTGTTGGAGCCCGGCGAGATCGGTATCTGTCGCCCTGGCGACACCATCATTCACTCAGTTGAAGGCGATGAGCCCGCAGTTGTTTTGACGATCTGGCTACCCGGAGGTGCTGCGGCACCGTTCCACATAGACTAAGCCCACAAACCTGAAACAGGTTTAGTAGGCAATGGCGTAAGCCTCCCGCCTGGGATCCGCCGCTGCCGTCAGAACGCCGGTGGCAGGATCATGGTGGATCATCTGGGCGCCACCAAATGTCGCGGTCCAGCCTTCGATAATATTGAGCTCGTGACCGCGGGACTGCAGATCCAGCAGCACGTTTTCTGCCACCCGATTTTCAATCGACAGGCGCGCACCACCCAGGGAGCGAAACCTCGGTGCCTCGATTGCCTGTTGAGGCGTCATACCGAACATCAACATATTCTGGGTGATCTGGATAATGGTTTGGGTCTGACTGTCACCGCCAGGTGTGCCCAGGGTAAACGCGAACTCACCGTCTGGATAAAGCGCCATCATGGGTGACAGGGTGTGGTAAGGACGTTTGCCCGGCGCGACCTGGTTGGGGTGACCCGTCTCCAGCGTAAACAGCGCGCCGCGATTGTGAAGGAGAATGCCAGTAGCCTCGTCCAGCAAGCCGGAACCAAAGCCGGCGAAGTTGGATTGAATCCAGCTTACCGCATTGCCCCACTGATCCACCGCGGTGATGTAAACCGTGTCACCGGCATCAGAGCGGCTGCCATTAGGCTCAGCAAATATCTCGTCGCCGAATCCAGGCGCGACTTCAGACGCGGCAACACGCATATCGATCAGCTGGGAACGCTGTTGCAGATAGTCTGCATCCAGCAGTTGCTGGGTTGGCACATTGGCAATTTCCGGATCGGCCACCCAGCGGTCACGATCGGCAAAAGCCAGTTTTTTGAGTTCGATAAGGGTATGCAGGTAATCGGCGCTGTTCTGTTCCATGACTGCCAGATCATGTGAACTGGCCATCTCAAACAGGGCTAGCTGGGTTATGCCCTGAGTGTTTGGAGGCATCACCACAAAGCTGTGATCGAGGTAATCGCCGCGCAGGGGCTCAACCCAGTTCGAGGTATGGGTAGCAAAGTCTTCCTGGCGCAGATAGCCACCCTGCTCCGTGATAAAGGCAGACAGTTGCTGCGCGATACTGCCTTGATAAAAGCCTGCTTTGCCCTCGCTGGCCACAATCTCCAGTGAGCCTGCCAACTCTGGGTTGCGTAACAATGAGCCTACCGGCGGTGGCGCTGCATTGGGTAGATACAAATCCAGGCCCGCTTGATTCAGGTTCGCACCCTGCTCGTCAAAATCCTGCGCTAACCTGATGGACACGGCAAAACCATTGCGCGCATAGTCGATGCCGGTGCTTAACAAATCCGCAAAATCCATGCTGCCATAGCGCTCGTGGGCATCAACCCAGCCTGCAACTGCACCGGGCACACTGACAGACAGTGGCCCCACACCGGGGACCCGATCTATGCCAGCTGCCGCAAAGAACTCCGGCGTGGCCAGCGCACCTGAACGCCCACTGGCATTCAGCGCCGTGACTTCGCCGGTCTCACCATCGTAGAAGATGCCGAAAGCGTCGCCGCCGATCCCGTTCATGTGGGGTCGCACCACGGCGAGCACACCAGCCATGGCGATGACGGCATCAGTGGCGTTGCCGCCGTTCTGTAAAACTCGCATACCAGTCTGAGCAGCCAGCGGATGGCCTGCGGATACCGCGCCAATCTGCCCTCTCACATCGGGACGGTTTTGCGGTGCGTACAGCGTAGTGGGCAATGACTCTGTCACCACCGGCGCCGCCTCTGAATTCGCAAGGGGGGTTGATTGTGGCTCGCTGCAGGCTGCCAGGCCCAGTATTGCTATACAGCTTATAAGCAGAGTGCATTTGCTCGTGATTGTCGCCATGTTGGATGCTCGCAGGGTGGATTCTATGTTTGCAGTATAAACCGATGTGTTGGCAGGCAGTAAATAGTCAGGTTTTAAAGTATGTCTAGCCGACACTCTACTACTGGTTTTTCAAATAGTCTCAATTGATCTTCTCCATATGCCTCCCGCAGCAGCTCACGCCGCTTTGCTCGGGCCAGAGTTTTCGTTAGCATCGGAAGATCAGGTCATTTCACCAACAGTCACCAATCCCCAAGGGAGCATCTCCATCATGAGAGCAGCACTGGCACTTGCCTTCACCCTGGCGCTTTTCAACCTCAATCAAGCCAGCACCGTCCAGGCACAGAGTCCCTCGATTCTGGAGATCGCCGACAGCATTCATCAGTATCGCAGCAGCAGGGAGAAGCAGATCATTCAGGATTTCGCGGAACTGCTTTCGTTTCCGAATGTGGCCACCAACCTGGAAGACATGCAGGCGAATGCCGCACATATTCGAACTCTGTTGGAGCCACGGGGGTTCGAAGTGCAGACCTTGCGCTCCGGCGGCGCGCCCTATGTCTATGCAGAAATTATGACACCTGGCGCTGAAGAGACAATCCTGATCTATGCGCATTTCGATGGCCAACCGGTGCAGGTAGAGAACTGGACTTACCCGCCGTTTATTCCGACCCTGCTGGATGCCCCTATGCAGCAGGGCGGCCAGCCCATCGAGATTGATAGCGTCGATGGCGCCTTCGATCCGGAATGGCGCATCTATGCCCGCTCCGCGGGCGATGACAAAATGCCCGTGATTGCGATCATTCATATGCTGGATGCATTGCGCGCAAACAACATCGAACTGTCGGTCAATGTGAAGCTGCTGTTGGACGGAGAGGAAGAACGTGGCTCACCGACACTGGGCCAGGTCATCGATGACAACCCTGGCTTGTTTGATGCGGACCTGCTGCTGTTTTGTGATGGTCCCATGCACCAGTCCCGTCAGGCGCAGCTGGTGTTTGGCGTACGCGGCGGCCGCACCCTGGATATCACCACCTATGGTGCGAACCGCCCGCTGCATTCTGGCCATTATGGCAACTGGGCACCTAACCCCATCATGACTATAGCCTATCTACTCACCAGCATGCGCGATGAAACCGGGCGCATTCTTATCGATGGCTATTATGACAATGTGGCGACTCTCACCGAGTCTGAGCGGGCAGCAATTGCTGCAATGCCCAACATCGAGGAGCAGCTCAAAGATGAGCTCGCGGTGAATACACCCGAGGGTGCGGGAACTCGCATAGAAGAACTGGTCACACTGCCAGCTTTTAACGCGAGGGGCATCGTCGGTGGCGGAGTTGGTAGCCAGGGTCGCAATATCATCCTGTCCAGTTCCACGGTCTCGCTGAATCTGCGCCTGGTACCCAATCAACAGCCGGAACGGATTCGTCAGATCATCGAGGACCACATCCGCGCAGAAGGTTTTTTCATTGTGTACGAAGATCCCACTGATGAGATTCTGCGCGCCAATGCCAAGGTAGTAAAACTGGATTGGCGCGGTGGCGGCAGCCCGGGCCTGAGGACCTCGATGGATGGTCCCATGGCGCAGCGATTGATTCAGATAATGCAGGAATTGGCGCCGGAACTCATCCAGACACCAACCATGGGGGGTGGGCTACCACTGAACGCCTTTGCCAATCGCATGGATACGCCCATTATCGTGTTGCCGCTGGCCAATCACGACAACAATCAACATGGCGAGAACGAAAATCTCAGGCTACAAAACCTGTGGGACGCGATGGCGGTTTATGGTGTGGTACTCAGCCAGTTTGGCGAACGCTAGCTGCTTTTTCTTGCCTAACGCCCGCCGGATAAATCTATCGTTGTTCCGGTTGCATAAGAGGATTTGTCAGACGCCAGCCAATAGATTGCTTCAGCGATTTCTTCCGCGGTACCGCCGCGCCCGAGGGGAACTGTAGGCCCAAGGCGCTGGACTCTGCCCGGCTCTCCGCCATCAGCATGTATTGTTGTATCAATGATGCCTGGGCGAACGCCGTTCACGCGAATGCCTTCGCCAGCGACTTCCAGCGCCAGGCCTCGGGTGAAGGTATCGATAGCCCCTTTGGTGGCAGCATAGTCTGTGTATTCGTTAGGGGAGCCCAGCACTGCAGCGATGGAAGAAACATTCACAATGGTTCCGCCCTCACCGCCGCTGGCCGTAGACATCCGTTTAACCGCTTCGCGGCTGCAAATAAAACAACTCGTCACGTTGGTCTTGAACAGTTTGTTGATACGATCGGCATCCATGCCCAGCAAGCGACTCTGCTTGAGCAGGATGCCGGCATTATTCACCAGGGTAGTTAATGTGCCGAGTTCTCTATCCACTGTCTCGAACAGCCGCAGTGTATCTGTCTCAAGCGAGACATCTGCCTGCACTGTAATACACGCAACCCCTGCGGCCCTGACGTCTCTGGCAACACTTTCAGCCGCCTCTGCGTTTCGGAAGTAATTGATGCAGACTCCATAACCCTGACTGGCAAACAGGCGCGCACTGGCCGCGCCGATACCGCGGCTGCTGCCGGTAATTACAACAATTGGTCGTTCAGACATGGACGTCTTTTCCTCTGCTGGCAAGTCAAGGAGAGCGGATAGTAAGTGAATGGATAATCGTACACTGTTAGTATCACGACGGGAGTGCGAGGGATGTAGTGATTCTAACATCGCCTCTCGATAAACCAATCTCGCAAGCTATCAACAAGAAAAACAATTGAGCGAATTCACCGAATACTTTGATGAAAGCGCCCGCATCCCAGTACGGGAAGACGAGACAGTCTCCGGTTGGTCAGTGGGCATGGTAATTTTCGGCATCTGCCTGACTCTGCCTACCCTTTATACCGGTGCGATTACAGCAGAGCAACTGGGGTTTATCGGCACCGCCAAGGCAGTCGGACTTGCCTCCCTGGTTCTTTCTATCATGTCTATACCCGCGGCCATCGTCGGTGCGGAAACTCGCCTTAGCAGCTACTTGATAATCGAATTCGTTTTTGGGCGCCGCGGTTCGGATTTCGTGAATGCCCTGCTCGGCCTAACACTCCTCGGTTGGTTTGCCGTCACCGCAGGCTTTTTCGGAGAGACCCTCGCCATCGCGTTCGAGGAGATGTTCGCGGTGTCACCGCCTACCTGGCTACTCACCCTGATCTCCAGCGTGTTGATACTGATCACCACGATCTTTGGCTTCAAGGCCATCGACCGGCTCGCTCTGTTCGCGGTACCGCTGCTTATTTTATTTTTACTCTACGTGTCTAGCCTGTCCCTGGCGGACTCCAGCTGGGAAACCGTGCTTAGCACGGAAGGAAGCAACCCCGCCTATTTCAGTACGGCGGTGTCCACCGTGATCGGAAGCCTCATCGTCGGCGTGGTATTGATGCCGGACTTATCCCGTTACGCCAGGTCGGTAAAAGACTGCGTGTCTGCCTCGGTGCTGGGCAACGGGGTCGGTAACTGTTTTTCCATGTTAATGGGTGTGGCTCCCGCCATCGTCACCGGCTTGCTGGACCCCATGGCCTATATGATTGCCCTGGGCCTGGTGGGAAGCGCCTTTGTCATCCTGGTATTCGCGACCTGGACTACTAACAGTGTGAACCTTTATAGCACCACACTGGCCGTGGCCATCATAAAACCCAAAATCCCTGAATGGAAACTCACGGTCGCTTGCGGCGTGATTGGCACGGCACTGGCAATGATTGGCATCACCGACTATTTCATTGGTTTCCTGGAATGGCTGGGTGTTATCGTGCCGCCGGTAGCAAGCATCTACTTGACCGACTACTTTGTGCTTAAGCAGAAAAACTACTCTCTAACACTGCAGGACAGCCTGCCGGACTATGACCACGCCGCCATCGTGGCCTGGGTGATCGGCACCGCGATCTCCGCTTTTACATTCGTGAGTGAGTTTTCACTCTCGACTATTCCAACCCTTGATGCTCTGGTAATTACTGCGCCAATCTACCTGATCTGCCGCAGACTATGGCCGGCAAAGTTACAGCGCAGTGGAGTCGTGAATTAATGCGAATCGGTATCGATGTTGGCGGCACCCACACCGACGCGGTATTGATGGACGGCATGGACATCGTGAGCTCGCACAAGGCACTCACCAGCAGTGATGTGCGACAGGGCATCATGGAGGCGCTTGATGCCGTTATGCTGGACGCCCATGTCACTGCCACCGCCATCGACGCCGTTATGATTGGTACGACCCATTTCACCAATGCCGTAATCGAGCGCAAAGAGCTTTGCCCCACTGCGATTATCCGCGCCTGCCTGCCCACGGGTTCAGGTTTACCGCCAAAGTGCGACTGGCCGGAAGACATTGCCGCGGCACTCGGTGACCACCGCCACATGATCGGGGGTGGTCACCTGTTCAATGGTAAAGAGATTGCACCGCTCGATGAGCGCGCGCTGGACCTTGCCATAGATGACATCGTACAAAAAGGCATAAAGTCGATTGCCGTGGCCGCGGCTTTCTCGCCCGCGAACGCCGACCATGAGTTAGCCATCGCGAAATATCTTAGTCAGCGTATTCCAGATGCCAATATCACCGTAAGCCATGAAATAGGACGCCTTGGCATCCTGGAACGCGAAAATGCTGCGCTGCTAAACGCGGCCCTGGGCAAGCTCGCCCATCGAGTGGTGTCGAATATGCAGGCGGCACTGGGAGAGCGAAAAATTCATTGCTCATTCTATGTCAGCCAGAATGACGGCACCCTGATGTCGGCGGACTATATCGCCCGCTACCCTGCTCTGACTTTTTCGAGCGGGCCCACCAACAGTCTGCGCGGCGCTGCCATTCTCTCCGGCATTGCCGATGCCATCGTCGTGGATATAGGCGGGACTACCGTAGACGTTGGCGTGTTGGCGAAGGGCTTTCCCAGAGAGAGCAATAGTCACATCGATGTAGGCGGTGTTCGCACTAATTTTCGCATGCCGGACATCTTGCCCATAGGACTCGGTGGCGGCAGCCTGGTGACTGAAAACGGAAACCGACTCGGACCCCAATCCGTGGGTCATCGCCTGGTGAAGGAAGGCCTCGTGTTTGGGGGCTCAACCCTCACGGCAACTGATATCGCGGTGGCCAATGGCTCGGCAGATGTGGGTGACGTTTCCCGCGTAGCCGATCTAGACCCAGCGCTGATTGAACGCGCCACAGTCACCATGCATCAAATGATTGATGATGCGGTGGACAAGATGCGGCCCAGTGAAGAGCCGGTGCCCGTAATCCTTGTAGGCGGCGGCGCTATCCTGGTCTCGCGAGAATTAAGCACCGCCTCTGAAGTTATTCATCCTGAGCATGCCGGTGTCGCCAATGCCATTGGCGCCGCCATCGCCCAGGTCGGCGGCGAAGTTGAACACATTGTAAGTTACGCAAAAATAAACCGAGATGATGCGCTCGCAGCAGCCACCGAGGAAGCGCGGCATAAAGCCATGGCTGCAGGCGCCGACCCGGACACACTTAGAGTGCTGGATATGGAAGAAACCACCATGAGCTACATGGACGATGACGCCGCCAGGATTCGCATCAAAGTAGTTGGAGACTTGAAACAAACCCCATGAAAATAATTGGTGCTGGGCATATTAAAGATCTTTGTGCCGGTGCAGCCTTTCTGGCAACCGGAGGTGGCGGCGATCCCTACGTGTCGCAGCTTCTAGCAGAGCAGCTGTTAGAAAAGTATGGTGCCGCGACATTGATTTCTCCGGAAGATCTGGCCGACGATGCTTTTGTCGTTAGCATCGGCATGGTTGGCGCCCCCACCGTGACCCTGGAACAGCTGCCAACCGAAGAAGAAGCCATCGGTGCGCTCAACAAGTATGAAGAGATTACTGGCAAGAAAATTGACGCCGTGATTCCGTTCGAAGTGGGCGGTGGTAACAGCACCATTCCACTGTTTGTCGCTGCAATTAAAGGCATTCCCTGTGTCGATGGTGACGGCATGGGGCGCGCGCTCCCGGAGGCGCAGATGATGACCTTCCCTATCTATGGTGCCAAGCCAACACCCGCTGTAATCATGGATGCCTTCGGTAATTCGGAACTCCTGGAGTGCGAGGATGCGCTTACCTTCGAAAAAGAAATACGCGCCAAAGCCGTCGCCATGGGTGGCATGATTTCATCGGCGGAACACGGTATGAGCGGGGAACTGGTCAAGCGCAGTGCAATTCCTCACACCATCAGCTTCGCCGTGGAGCTTGGACGATTATTGCGCGGTCATGGTGGCGTGATAGATGCCATTCAGGACGACCTGTTCAAGCTGTTTGCAGAAAGTGATTATGGCGTCATTAAGCACTTGTTTACTGGCAAGGTCGTCGACAGCGAGCGCAAGATTATCGGCGGCTACGACGTAGGCACAGCAACACTGCAGGGCTTTGGCAGCACAGGTAGTGGCGGCAGTAATGGTGCCAGAGACAACGCCGAGACTAAAATGGAACTGCTGATCAAAAACGAGTACCTGGTGGCAAAGATTGGAGACAGAGTCGTAGCCAGCGTGCCAGACCTTATCTGCGTTGTGGAACAGGAAACCTCGCGCTCACTCAATGCAGAGCGCATGCGTTACGGTCAACGTGTCGCAGTGTATGGCATAGGATGTACACACCACTACCGTACACCCGAAGCTCTGGCCGTCACCGAGCCTCGTGCCTTCGGATTTGATTTGGACTATGTGCCACTGGAGAAAATTTCTATCGACTAGTGGCTGGCAAAAACTACTCGCGGCTATCGAACCACGCCTGTTCAATGGCCCTGGAAAAATTGTAGGGAGATAGACTCACATCATTACAGAGAATGATGGTAGAGACCTCATCATCGGGATAGCGTGAATAGTAAGTCGTAACCCCCAACCATCCCCCACCATGAGCGATCCGCTTGCGCCCATCAAGCTCACCGATGTTCTGACCGTTGGCGTAGAGCGTGCCATCACCGCTTGGAAACACACTGTTTGGCGTCAGGAACTGTGCCATTAACTCCTCTGGATTGCTGCCCAGGCGCGGATTGTAGAAATGTTGGTCCCAGATCGCCAGGTCTTCAACATTAGTATGCAGTCCGCCATCTCCTACCCAGAACAGATTGGTCATGTCGGTAACATAGCCTTCGTCAGAGGGCCGGTAACCGCTGGCACGATTCCTTACAATTTCAGAAGGTTCGTCACTAAAGAATGTATTACCCATTCCCAGCGGTTGGAAGATACGTCTGTGCGCATACTGGCGTAGCGTTTCGCCAGACACTTCTTCCACAAGCATAGAAAGCAAGAAGTAACCCAGGTTACTGTACTCATACTTTTCGTTGGGTGGGTGCCGTAGCGGTGATCGCTTTACCACATCGTAGAATTCCGTAATCGTAAGATAATCTTCATTGCCGATGCGAAAGGGGCCTCCCGCTGCCGACTCAATGTTGAGACCGCCTTCTACCTCACCAGCATCACCGCCGGAGATGTAGTCGTAGTCCGCCATGCCACCAATGTGGCTGAGTATGGAATTAATACTGACTGGCACTCCATAGTCCAACAGCTCTGGAAGACGCTTACGTATATCGTCATCAAGATTGATCTTGCCCTCATCTGCCAATAGCAGCACCGCGAAGGCAGTAAATTGCTTCGATACTGAACCGATGCGATGCACATGACTGCCATCAAGAGGCACACCTAATTCCAGATTAGCCAGCCCGTATCCGGCTTGATGAATGAGTTGGCCTGCAGCGACAACGCCGACGCTGCAGCCCGGATCCACGCCCCTGTCGATGTCAGCGAAAATTGCGTCGACGCGATTATTGAAGTCATCGGCCTGCGTACCGCAAGCGAAAAAGATCAGCAGTACAGACAGAAAGCTTCGAAGTGTCATTACAAATTTCTCTGATGGAAGTTAGTCTTGGCATGATAGAAAGCATGCATAGTTTATTATTTGAATTGCATCGCTCACGGCTATTGCGCCCGAATGCTTTTTGCGCATCTAACAGTCAGACAGCTAAAGCCAATTCAAATTACAAAATTACTTTACTCCAAGTCGGAGGGAATACAGCTCTAGCGCTTCACCTTCCGGGTTACTTAATGTTTTGCTGAATGAAAAACTCAACTTTTCCAATAAGGTGATTGACTGTGCATTTTCCGCCACGGTAATAGCCCACAACTCCGGCAGCTGCAGCAACGAGTCGGCGTACTCTATCACCGACAGGGCAGCCTCTCGAGCAAACCCTTTGCCCCAAGCCAGCTCAAGAAAGCCGAACCCAAGGTCGACCTGTTCGAGATAAGGGCGCTTGACTAAACCACAGATGCCGATTGGCAGCTGACTGGATTTTTCAGCAACTAGCCAGAACCCCATACCTTCTTCATAGGCTGGGAAGATTCGTTCCTCCAAGTAGTCGAGCGCGGCGGGTGCCGAGTTTACATCGTGCTGTCTGATAAATTTCCGCCAGGCCGGCTCATTAAGTAGTTCCAGCATGAAGGACGCATCAGCAGGCGTGGCCTGACGGATCAGCAGTCTGGGCGTATCTTTGGCGACGATAATGTTTACTCCTTCTAAGATGAGGAATTCATGGCCAGGTCCACAGCAGACACGGCCATCGCCCAATTCATCCTAACTTCCCTGAGTGGGGAAATTCACCACTTTAGAGGCTTTTCAACCAGGCATTAGTCACTTCGAGATTCTCTAACTGTCTGTTTTTAATGGATATAATGAGTTGGCACGGTTCTCGCATTTACTTTAACCATAAAGCTACAACTTAGCGAATTTAGCACGAATAACGCAATACCGCGTTTGCGGAGAACATTATGAAAACCCTTGGCATCCTGGTTGTAATCTTTTTGGTCATTATTGGCATGCTGGCCCTTATTCCCCTCGCCGCGATGGGCGTCAGCATCGTTTTCAGTATTTTTTGTCTTGCCGTCTGGTTTCTGCCTTTCTGGATTATTGCTACCTCGGACGAAACCACAGGTTTTGAAAAGATTGCCTGGTTACTGGCGATGTTCTGCCTGAGCTGGTTTGCCTGGGTATTCTATTTCTTTTTGGCGCCTATCAAACCCAGGCGTCGACATTCCCAGTATTCACGACACTCACGCTATCGAGACAACTACGACTACGACTACTAGTTCCCTCTGTGTGTAGGCGAATAGCAGTCTTCAGGCCCACGATCTGAAAGTTTTCGCCTACCTCTTTTTATGGGTACATTCCAAGCGCATCGGTTATCATACTTCGCCGCTGTTTGCCCTTGTGAAGAGAAGTGTTGATGCCAATTATCGAAGTCACCGATCTTCAAAAGCAGTATCCACTGCCTGAGAACAAGTCCGAAAAATTCTATGCCGTTAACGGCGTGTCCCTTGCAATCGCACAGGGAGAAATATTCGGCATCCTGGGGCCCAATGGCGCCGGCAAAACTACCACCCTGGAGATGCTGGAAGGCCTCAATGACATAGACGGCGGGGTCGCAACAATCGACGGCATCAGTGTCAACGAGAATCCCTACAAAGTTAAACAGGTTATCGGTGTTCAGCTGCAGGCCAATGAATACTTTGACAATATAAATTTGGAAGAATTGCTGTCGCTGTTTGCGGCGCTTTATAACAGCACCATTGACCCTATGACGCTGCTTGCCAAAGTGCAGCTTGAGGAAAAGGCCAGAGCCAAGCCTGCCTCCCTCTCTGGCGGTCAGAAACAACGCTTTTCCATAGCCTGTGCGTTAGTCAACGATCCTAAAGTATTGTTCCTTGATGAACCCACCACTGGGCTGGATCCACAGGCAAAGCGCAACTTGTGGGAGCTGGTACAGGATTTGAATGCGTCAGGTATGGCTATTGTCCTAACGACGCACAACATGGAAGAAGCGGAACAGCTGTGCAATCGCATCGCCATCATGGATCACGGCAAGATCATTGCTGAAGGTACGCCTCAGGAATTGATTCTGGAACATGCCCCGGAACCTCCCGAGGCGCCACTGCATGGCGACCTCGAGGATGTTTTTCTGGTGCTCACCGGCCATGGACTCAGGGAATAGGGGCAGCAAATGATTCTGACCGCGCAGCAACGCCACCTGACCACCGTGTTCCTGAAAATTTTCCTGCGTGATCGCCGCTCGATTTTTTTCAGCCTGTTTTTCCCGGTAATTTTCATGACGGTGTTCAGCCTCTCTAGCAGCAGAGAGCAGGAAGCAATAAGCATCGGCATCGTAAATGACAGCAGCAATGCCACGGCAGCAAACTTCGTGCAACTGCTAACAGAATCTCCGCTATTCGACGTCACTACTGGAGAGGCAGAATTGCTGCGCGCAGAGCTGTTGGCAGGCGACCAGACGATGGTGCTGGAATTGCCAGCAGACTTTGGTGACCTTGCAAGTGGCAGTACGGCGGAGATCAACGTGGTTGTCGATGCAGCGCAGGTAGCCCAGCTTGGCCTGATCATGCCGGTGCTGGATCAAACCCTGCTCTCGATCGAGCGTGAGTTTCGCGGCATCGAACCCATGTTTTCCATTGTCATTGAAGACGTACAGGCACGCTCGCAGCGTTATATTGATTTCTTGCTTCCAGGATTGATGGCATTAACCCTGATGAATCTGTCTATTGCAGGCAGCGGTTTTAACATCGTCGAATACCGCCGCAAGGGCATTCTCAAGCGACTGTTCGTCACGCCCATTGAACCTGGAGACTTTATCGCTTCAATTGCAATGGCACGCATGCTTATTGTGTTAGTGCAAGTCTCCGTTCTCATATTGTTTGCCGTTCTCTTCCTGGATATCCGCATTATCGGCAGCTTCCTGGCGTTCTATTTCGTCATCATGTTGGGAACCGTCGTTTTTCTCTGTCAGGGTTTCGGCCTGGGCAGCCTGGCTAAGACTCAGGAGTCAATTGGCGCGCTTGGCAATATTGTCATCATGCCCCAGATCTTTCTCTCCGGAATTTTTTATCCAATCGATTCCATGCCCGAATGGATCCAGCCCGTAGCCCAACTACTACCCCTCTCCTTTGTCTCTACCGGGATGCGGGAAATCGCCAACGCCGGTGCCACTCTCATGGAGATAGCACCCAGCCTGCTTGGTATCGGCGTGTGGTTTGTTATTAGCTTTTTGGCCGCGACCAAGCTGTTTGTCTGGAAAGAAGTCGCGAATTAGCAACAGATTGCCGCGCTGCGGTGACATTTTCCAAGCCTTTGTACTATAGTCGGGCACTGTTTGATCTGACTTACAGAATCCTGCCTGCATCGGCAACCAAGACCGATACCAGGTCCAGATTGAGCGCATTTCCCTGTAGGAGTTGGAGGTAAAAAAATGAAGAAAATACTAGTCCTGATTTCTGCCCTGTGCGTCACCGCGTCGGGCCTGCTGTTTGTTGCTTCAGCACAGAATGACATGACCCCGGAAGAACGTGCAGCGATGGCCGTTGATCAGCGTAAAGCGTTGTTCAAGACCCTGAGATTTAATCTGATCCCAATCGCCGGTATGGCGCAGGGTGCCCCTTTTGATGCCGCGGTAGCAGAGCGCAACGCCCGCCGAGTTGCAGCCATCGCCAGCATGATCCCTGAAGTACTGGCGCAGGACACCCGCGACTTCGACGTAGAGACTACTGCCCTGGACATCATCTGGGAAAACATGGATGACTTTGCTGCCAAAGCCCAGGCTCTGGAAGACAATGCCAACGCTTTTGCCGATGCAGCCTCCGGCGGCGACTTCGCCACGGCCATGGGTGCATTCCGCGCCTTCGGTGGATCTTGCGGTAACTGCCACGACACCTATCGGGTTGATACAGATTAGCCACTACTCATTGCTGAGACAATCAAAAGGGCAGCTTCGCTGCCCTTTTTTATTGCTTTTTAAATCAATCATTCAACAGCTTGTAAATGTCTATACGGCTATTTTTACCAGTGAGTCTCTAAATGCCTGGCGTGAACAGCTCACGATTCCCGAATAATGGATTCGATTTCAGCGCCGATGTCCAACTTCGGCATGGGTTGGAGTAGTCCCGGGAACCCGCGATGGGCACCGAATGTTGGCCCAACAAGGCTCTGAGAACCGCTTGTATTCAGCGGAGCACCTTCCGTAGCGCCGCCACTGACCATTGCTGCTTCCTCTTCCGTGAGTTCGCGCCTCGCAATCTCCTATAGTCACAGTTGTTTGCCTGACTCAGTGTAGGCACCTTCTTAAGGATGACAAAATTTTCGGCGAAAAAAGAATAGAACCCCCAGAGCACTCCGCGCCTTGAGGTGAAACATGGCCGCTCCTGGTTGTGGGTTGTGG
>DLPV01000003.1:186232-187101 GCA_002477465.1 Gammaproteobacteria bacterium UBA7449
GGTTGTGGGTTGTGGCACTGCCAGAGGTATTCGAAGCAGCCAGGAATGGCTAAACTGAGCCCATGCGCGCTATAGTCCAGCACAAATACGGCCCCCCGGAACAATTAAGTCTGCGGGAAGTCGATACCCCCAGCCCAAAAGCTGGCGAGGTATTGGTGAAGATTCATGCGGCTGGGGTAAATGACTGGGATCTGGGTTTGCTATACGGCAAGCCGATTTTCATGCGCTTGTTTATCGGTCTGTTCCGGCCGAAGATTGCAATCATTGGCTGTGAGATCGCCGGCGTCGTAGAGCAGATCGGCAGCGAAGTTACACGGTTTAAACCCGGCGACAAAGTCTACGGCGATCTCAGCGACAGCCGCTTTGGTGGCTATGCTGAGTTTGTAAGCGTGAGACATGACGCGCTTGCCCACATGCCAAGTAATCTTTCTTTCGCCCAGGCGGTTGCAATTCCCCATGCTGGCTTGCTGGCCCTGCAGGGTCTCAGGGACATCGCAGAACTTTCCCCGGGGGCAATCTGTCTTGATTAACGGTGCAGGCGGCGGCGTAGGGACGCTGGGTCTACAGTACGCCAAGCTGTTCAAGGCGCGGGTTGCTGGGGTAGATAGCGAGAGAAAACAGGAATATATGCACCTGCTCAGTTTTGACAAGGTAATTGATTACGAGCAAGAAGACTATACGGAAAGCGGTATTCAATACGACATCATCCTGGATAACAAATCCACGCACTCGCCTTTCAAGGTCATTAAGGCGCTTAAGCCTGGAGGCATCTACCTGAGTATTGGCGGTGATAGTTGGCGCGTTACACAATATGCCCTGCTCAAGAAATGGATTTTTAAGCGCTACAACAAACGCGTTGCCGTACTGGG
>DLPV01000003.1:187503-233118 GCA_002477465.1 Gammaproteobacteria bacterium UBA7449
GAGGAAGTGCCACAGGCGATTCGGCGTTTCGAAGAAGCAAAGCACTGCGGCAAGATTGTCGTGTTAGTTGAACCTAATCGCCGGCGTGATGACGAGTAAAGAATGCCGCCATGGCATCGCGGTCTTCATCAGTCAGGTTGCTGGTGTTGAACTCGATAACTTCATTCATATCGCCGCCGACAAACTCACCTTCTGGCTTCATGCCCAGAATTAGAAACAAATCAAAATTGGCAAAGCTCCATTCTTCGAGCGCCTCACCATCAATCGCCTCGACCACCTCTTCTCCCAGTTCGGCACCAGCGAATTCACGACTCCAGTCTGGAATGCCCAGGCCATTTCTAGGCGTGTGACACTCGCCGCAATGAGCAAGATTTCTGGCGAGATAGGCGCCACGAGCGATTAACTCATCCTCGAATACTTCCGGCTCTGGCTGGGAGAAATCAGCCAGCAAGTTCCAGCCAGCGACCAGCGGGCGCTGCAGCCAAGGTACCAGTTCTGGTTCAGGCTCCTGATAGCGGACTGGGTTCAGCGACATGATATAAGCCGCCATGTCGAGTACGTCCTCATCGGTCAAACCCGCGTAGGCGCGATAGGGAAAGGCTGGGTAGTAGAAGCTGCCATCTGGCGCGCGGCCATGTTTTAGCGCAGCGAGAAAGTCTGCGCCACTCCAGTTACCTATCCCGGTTTCCACATCAGGCGTTATGTTTGGCGCATAAAAAGTCCCGAAATCAGATTCCAAAGCATAGCCACCGCTGGGCACACTCTCATCGTCGTCGCCTTTATGGCAACTGATGCAGCCACCAGCGATAAACAGATATTCCCCTCTGGCGATAGCCTCAACATCAGTGGGAACAACGGCGCCAGCATCAACCGGTGGTGCTAAAAACAGCCACAGGCTGACACCAAGGCCAACCGCGGCGAGTCCACCAAACAGGACAGTGATCTTTCTCATAGACTGATTCCGACTAGACTAATTCGGTAAGCTGATCTTTACTGAAGGTCTTGATTTTGTCCGTTTCCCCGGTGCGAATCAATTTTGGCCAATCCGGATTTGCCAGCAGGGCACGGCCAACCGCGATCAGGTCAAACTCATCGGCCTCCATCCGCGTGATGAGCTCATCGATGCCAGCTACCTCGGCAGTGCCTTCCCGATAGGTGGCAATGAACTCTTCGGTGAGACCCACACTGCCCACACTGATGGTTGGCTTGCCGGTAAGCTTCTTTACCCAGCCTGCCAGATTGAGGTCAGAGCCTTCAAACTCCGGATCCCAGAAACGCCTGTTACTGCAGTGGAATAAATCTACACCCGCAGCCGACAGAGGCGTCACAAACTGCTCTAGCTCTTCCGGGCTCTGTGCTAGCCTGGCGTCATAGTCCTGCTGCTTCCATTGCGAAAAACGCAGTATGATTGGAAAGTCTTCACCGATCGCAGCGCGGATTGACTCAATAATTGCAACCGCAAATTGCGTGCGCTTCACCAGTGAGCCACCGTACTCATCATCTCTGACATTGGTGCCTTCCCAGAAGAAATTGTCGATCAAATAACCATGGGCACCGTGCAGCTCCAGAGCATCAAAGCCCAGTGCCTTCGCGTTCACCGCAGCCTGGGTATAGGCGGCAATCAGATCATCAATTTCTGCTGTTGATAAGGGCTCTAATACTTTCTTTTCCGGGCGCAAATAGCCCGAAGGAGAAACCGTTTGAAAATCCGGATAGGGTCCTTCGCCAGGTTTGCGAATCACACCCACATGCCACAGCTGGGGCGCGATCTTGCCACCGGCAGCGTGCACCTCTTCCACTACTTTGGCCCATCCCTCCAAAGCCTCATCATGAAAGCGAGGAATCTGCACATGGGATGACGCGGCTTTGTGGGGGACCGTGGTGCCCTCGGTAATAACCAATCCCACTTCACCTTCAGCGCGACGCCGGTAATAATCACACACACTGTCATCCGGAATACCGCCAGGTGAAAACTGGCGGGTCATAGGCGCCATCACAATGCGGTTGGGTAATTCGAGCTTGGGATGAATAAAGGGCCTGAAGAGGGTATCCGTGTTCATTGTTGAATCCATTACTAAAGAAAATTGAGGGCCAGATTGAGTTCGAAAGTGAGAGCGAAACTCAAAGTCGAGGGGGAGTCTACTTAGAGTCAATGACTCTTGTCGAACTGAGATCCTGCAATTTTCCCCTGGCGATTGGTTTGCGGTGCAAAAACGTCTGAGAAGTAGCAAGGCAGCGGTGCCCTATCTAAGCACAAGCGACTTTGCAAACCGTTGGAAAACCAGTCCACAAACCTATGACAGGCCACCAGCAACTATCCTTGCTTGTCCTTTCAAGAACAGACATGGGTTACACTGCAACGACGCTGAATAACAGGATAGTCAATTGCTGGAGTTTGAACATCTTGTTCAGGTCAATGACCTGAATGACGCTAAACTTACGCCTATTAGCCGCGAAGCGCTCTGGCAAGGTCTTGAGCTTAGAGCGCGCAATCCACAGAAATTCAATCGCAGCCTTGAATGCATTGTCAAGCCGCTTGGCCATAATGAATTCCTGCGCACTATCAAAGTTGGCAATAGCCGATTCTGCGAGCATGTGCTGCTTTATCCAGAACAGAAAATTCACACCAGCACTATCGCAGAAATTGATCAGATTACGGCGCAGAGCGTGACCTGCATCGAAGAGCCAGAAAGCGGGTTTCTATTCGTACGTTTCAGCTACAAACGCGAACTGGAAGAATCAAATCAACAGGTAGACATGGGCGAACACCTGAAGTCCGCTTACGTGCAGGTTGATCGAGATGCCATTGCCATGATTCGCATACTGGCGGAAAGTAAGTTGTTCGACCAAGACAGCAACTAAAAAGCCAGGTGTTAACCTGGCTTTTTAGCACTCAGTGCGATTCCTATTGCCTCACACAACGACATAGTAATTATTCACCCGTCGATACGTGACATTGTTAAACCGGTAATGGGTGCGCCCACTTATGCGTACCGTGGAATACCCTCTCGGCAAGGTCGTGATTCTGACTCCGGCAACTGGTTTTACCACCGTATACCGGCCCCCATTTCTGACGTGATAAACGCCATCATGGACGAAATAAGTGCGGCCAGCATGGACTACTCGGACACGGTTGGCTGGAATCGTATCAAACGTCGCACCGACTAGCGCGCGCGCAACCGCCGTGCGAACGGGCGCTGGCTTCACAACCACCTGCTTCTCCACCACCACGCGAGTCGCATGAGAATGCGGCCAAAGACGCGGATGGGCTTCGGCAGAGTTAATTCCAAGACTCAGCATCATGGCTGCGGTAGCTGCGGTGGCTGTGAGGGTAAACAATTTCATTTTCAGTCTCCTTTAGCTGAACCAGATGGCTCAATTACTTTTCAAACGCTTCATGCCGGCTTGCTTAATAAAACGCGGCAAGCCTGAAGCGGTTGACAGAGACAGGTCTTCAAACGAACAAAAAGTGTGAGCTAATCGGCAATTTCAGCGAGCGCTGATAGCGATGCGAAAACCGATGGCGATGTTGCGCACGCCGGGATCGACCCCGCCGCGCACTGCAGCGCGAATATTGGCAAGACCATCTGCAAAGGAACCGCCGCGCATAATCCAGATGGCATCCTCTGACAGATTCTCCATGTCGTCTTCATCGGAAAAGGGATAGGGCTGCATGGGGCTTGCGGTCATTTCCCAGACATTACCGGACATATCAGACAGACCCCAGGCACAGACCCGGCAATTCAAGGCGTTGACAGCCCGTGGGCGAGAACCGTTGAAATTGGCCACCTCCTCCGCCGCCGCATTGCGCCAGGGAAATACCTGACCCTCAGTACCGCGAGCAGCTTTTTCCCACTCCGCCTCAGAAGGCAAGGTGACACGCCCTCCGGCTTCTAGGAAGCTTTTTAGCTCAGTCGGGGTATCCAGCGATTCTCGCAGTTGCGCGTCCAGCCAACGCGTATAGGCCAGAGCCTCAGGCCATGTAATGTAAGTCACTGGCAAATCAGCTGGGCCAGTGAGCGGCACTTCGCCAGCCTCTTCTCCGATCGCATTCAGATAAGCTGCAAACTGAGCCACACTGGTTTCATAGCGAGAGATGTAGTATCTGGGTAGGTCCACGCGACCTTGTCTACGCGTATTCGACCAGCGCTCATTCTGGTAAGCCATGCGGTCAAGCGCAGGGTTGCTGCCCATGGTGAAACTACCGGCTGGAATCTCAACAAATCCCAGTAAGGGATCGTCCGCTAGATACCACTGCTCCGGAAGAAACCCTGGCAAGGTGCCGGGCAATGGAATCGCGGCTAATTGTTCAGTTTGGGGTTTTCGCAGAACCTGCTGCTGATAGAGGAATGTTGCAACAACCACTATGACAACGCTCATCACGCTGAATCCAATTGTGCGGCTTGGCACTTTGGGTTCAGCGGTCTGTTGGTCATCATTCATATATTGGCCCTGGTGTTATTACAGGCAAAGGCCCAGTCATGCTCGCAAGCGCGAGCATACAGCTCGTCCTCTGACCAATCGAGCAGGTTGCGACTGCCCTCGCGCAACAATAGTCGCAAATCCAGAGAACGAGGATCGGCACGGGCGATGCGGTCCTCTGCAAGCAAGTTAGTGCAGCCAGCCTGAAATTTCAGCTCACAGGACTGGGAAAAATATCTAATCGCCATAGCTTCATCTTTCTCGACGATAACTCCTTCCCGGTACACCGCGCCCAATTCATTGCAGGCCCATCCCGCGTTATCTACGCAGTAAGTGGTTTGCAACTGCACCAGACGTTCACAGCTGTTTGCCTTGCCAACAGCACAGGCCTGCTCCCAGAAAGGAAGGCTGTCTCCCGTGTGCCTGCCGTCAGTCTTACCCTGCATACTCATCAAGGCGAAGACCACCACCCAAAGACTCATATGGGCAAGGTTTGCGCGCCCGCCGAACCAGGAGTCGTTCCATAAATTGAGTACAGCCTTGGAGTCGATTGAGCGCACCATCCGATCTATGGCGATGACGCTAAGGTTGAGAAGAGGCACACACAAAAGTTTGTCGTAGAAAGTAGGCGCGCCGAATGCGGCGAGTACGGTGTACAGCGCAAACACACCAATGCCGTAAAGCATGCCAAAAAACATCTTGCCCAGCGGCGTACGCGGCGACGTGGATGGATCAGTGACCAGCAGATGCAGTCCAAGAAACACTGCGGCCGGAATATCAGAGTCAATGAAATAAGGCACACCAGCGGTAGCAGAATACAGCGCGCTGAGTCCAAACAGTGTAATCGCGGCCATACCAGCGACCAGGGTAATGGAGAAGAAATACATCACCACGAGGCCGATCAGAAACAGGAAGGTATAGATATTCGGCGCCAGGGTGAGGGTCGAGGCGATTTCCTGGCCCCAGGTCAGGCTGGTTGTGTTGGTGACAATCAGCAGCAGCGAAAAAATACCCAGCGCGAAGGCTGAGGGGTTAAAGATATGCACGTTGCGCCCTTCACGGTTCCAGCGCACATACTCTTTACCCATAAAGCCGACGGCGATCATCATGAACTGCAGATAGAACCAATCATCCCGGAACCACAGGAACAGATTGGTGCTAAAAATGATCGGAATAGGGCCAAAACCAAGGGTGTAGTCGCGCTTTCGCGACCAGGACAGCAGGATGTCGAAGCCAAAGGCAAACAGCACCTGCGCCGCCAGCAGCAGCATATGTTCGTAAACCGGGTTCCAGTGATACCCCCAGTACAGGTAAACGCTGAACTGGATGAACATCTGGATATAGTGTTGCGGGCGCAACACAATATTAAAGCCGTAAGACTCCCCGTTCTGTCGCACCATCAGGGCCTGATACACCTGCCAAATCGCGAGGGCCGCGGCAGCGCCAAAGAATGACAGCGTTAGCGCCTCATTGCCCTGTACTCGCGGCGTGAATGCCAGTAGCAACAAGCCCGCTGTCAGGCACGCCGGAAACTTGAAATTACCCAGGCTAGCACCCCGCTCCGGACTGCCTGATTGCCGGGACGGCTGCTTGTGTTTGCTCTGTGCGAGAGTGGCCATACTGCTCCTCACTATCCACCGAAAAAGACGCCCCGAAGCATAAACCAGCTATAGGGCCAATTCAATTTGACCGCAGCACCGGTGAATTGGCCACAATATCCTTGAAAAACAGCAGGAACAGGCGTAGCTTCTACAGGTTCGCGGTGCAGTATACCGCCTTTTTATAACAAGATTTGGAGGTTGAAATGCACAACCTGAGCCCTACCAAACTCTCACTCGCCTTGGCCAGCTTTTGCCTTGCTGCCACAGCTCTTGTGCAGGGGGTTTCTGCCCAGGAAAGCGATTTTCCACGCAACGAATTCGGTCAACCAGATTTCCAGGGTTTTTACACTTTCCGCACCATCACGCCCCTGCAGCGCCCGCGGGAACTGGAACACATGGAAGTTCTCACACTAGAACAGGCTAAAGAATGGGAAGCCTACGAAAATCGCCGTCAGAACCGCGATCTCATCATCGATTCAGTCGGAGGTGCTGGCTATCCGCCAGGGGTAATCTCCTATAACGAATTCTGGTATGAACGGGGCAGTGAAACCATCGCCGATCGGCGCACATCCCTGATCTACGATCCACCCAATGGCCGCGTGCCACCTTTGAACGATGCAGGACGCGAGCGCCGCGCAGCTTACCAGCAAATGGTTTTCGAAAGCGCTGGTCCAGAAGGACGCACCACGGTCGACCGCTGTATCACCGGGTTTGTTGGTGGGCCACCCATGATTCCAGGCTCGTACAACAACAATATGCAGTTGGTACAAACCGCCAATCACGTGATGATCCTGAATGAGATGGTTCACACTGCCCGAATCATTCCCTATGCCGATGAATTCGACATCAAACAGGGCAAATGGGAAGGCAACTCTATCGCGCGCTGGGAAGATGACACCCTGGTCATTGAAACCAAGGGCTGGCACCACAGTTACAACCTGCGCGGCATGTCCGACCAGGCCCATGTTATCGAGCGCTTCTCCCGCGCTGATGACAATAGCTTGACCTACGACTTCACCGTGACAGACCCCAAGTCCTGGGACGAAGCCTGGTCGGCACGAGTGCCTTTGCGGGCTTCAGCCGATCCTGTCTATGAGTATGCCTGTCACGAAGGCAATCACGGCTTAATGGGAATTCTCGCCGGCTGGCGTCGCTATGAGGTCATGGGCTTTAATGGCGACGGCTCGCCCAAGTCAGAAACCGGTATCGTGCCAACCGCTGAAAACTAGGCAACAGCCGCTTCAGCAGCGAGGCAAGAAAAGGTTCTCAAATAGCCCCCAACAACAAGGCCAGCTCCACCAGAGCTGGCCTTTTTTCTGGATTGAGAATGATCTGGCAGCCAATCGCCGGGGTATCTGAATTCAGTCGCCTCGAGTTTTTGATTAGAATGTCTCCCACTATGACCCTAAACAATCCCAGTGCGTTATTCGGCGTTTTCATGCTCGTCTTGCTATCAACGGCGACAGCGCGCGCCGAAGTGCATTCCGTATTTGTCCAGTCGCGGCTGGATTACAACGCAATCCTGATAACGGAGGTAGATGTCCTGTTCGTCTACAATGATGCAGTGCTCGATGGCTTTCCCGCCACCAAGACTGAATGGTATTCCAACAAGAGAGGTTTTCTCGAGAGTGCAGGAGACCACGTTGACCTAGTGAGCATCTTTGTCCCTCAAGGCTTTGATTCGGAAATGGCGAGCCTGCCGCAGCGCCGGGCTGATGCGATCAAGATTTTTGTGTTTGGCCAACACGATGGCTCCACGCGCGCGCCCATAGACATTACCGACTTTGAAAACGTGCTGGTGGAAATCGATCAGTTCGGGATTCTGGTATCAGAGCGCAATTAGGATCACGCGCTTACGCCATACTGGCAGCTCGCCTGCGCTGGCTACTTGCAAACAAACAGGCCCAACGTATGCAAAATGGGTTAAGTGGCACCCTGTACCTGGCGGCAAGCGCCCTGCTAGCTTCTTCCAACCGAGCCTGAAGCGGGTCACTGTGTCCCAGACCTTGGACTTTGAAGGGCATCAGCAAATATGACAATCTGTAACATTGAAAATAAGCCACAGTGCCTGATTGAACTGGCTTAGGCGCTGGTTTATTCTTGGATTTCCCTATCTATTAATAGAACAAAAACGAGAGGACTCCCGATGTCCAACCACACGCGATTCAAGACTGCCTGTCTGGCTCTGCTGGCAATGCCAGCTCTGGCCTTTGCCCAGGCTGACATGCCCCCGGTAAACGATTTACCCAACCCTTACATCACCCAGTCTGGCTTCTTCAAGATGCCTGCCGGTCGTGAGTGGGGTTCCTCCAGCACCGTTGACGTACATCCTGATGGAGAGAGCATCTGGGTTGCGGAGCGCTGCGGTGGCAACATCAATGCCTGCGTAAACAGCCCCGATACCAATATGGTCATGTTGTTCGATAAGGACGGCAGCATGGTTCGCAGCTTTGGTGCGGGCTATATCACCTGGCCTCACGGCATTGAAGTGGATCACGATGGTAACGTCTGGATCGCCGATGCCCGCGGTACCGACGCCATCGACGACTATGATGGTGAACCCTACGGCCACCAGGTACATAAATTCAGCCCTACTGGCGCCCACCTGATGTCTATTGGCGTTAAAGGCGGCGGCAGCAATGGTGAATGCTGCTACACGCCTAACGACGTTCTGGTGGCGCCCGATGGTTCAATCTTTATTGGTGAAGGCCATTCCAGCGCCGAAGGAACGCCAAACGCCATGTACAAGTACGACTCTGACGGCAACCTGCTGATGAAGTGGGGTGAGTGGGGCATGGAGCCGGGTAATTTCCGCCAGCCACACGCGCTGGCCATGGACTCAAAAGGGCGTCTGTTCGTCTCTGACCGCGGCAACGACCGCATTCAGATCTTCGACCAGGAAGGTAACCTGATCGATGTCTGGCACCAGTTCAGCCGTAATAGCGGCATCTTCATTGACGACAATGATGTGCTCTATGCTGCTGACTCGGAATCCGGTTCGGTTAACCCTGCTCACGGCGCCTGGACTCGCGGTATTCGCGTCGGCAGCGCTGCTACCGGCGAGGTGGAATTCCTGATTCCAGACCCGCAGCCTGACTGTCGCGGCACCTGTACTGCTGAAGGCGTAGTGGCCGACAGCCACGGCAACATCTTTGGTGCCGAAGTTGGCCCTGTAGGCGGCATCAAGCGATACGTACGACCCGTCAAGTAGCGCTGTAGTATTCGAAAAAGCCCACCTCTTGGTGGGCTTTTTTTTGCTGCTGCTGAGTGATAGTCGCAGTTAAACCGTTGCGATGATCTCGTTCAGGGTAGCGCTTGGGCGCATTGCAGCAGCAGCCTTGTCGGGATCCGGCTTGTAGTAACCTCCCACATCCATGGGGACGCCCTGTACAGAGTTCAGCTCTTCCATAATCTTGGCTTCATTGGCCGCCATGGCTTCCGCCACTGAACTGAAATGCTGTGCCAATTCCGTATCCTCGGTTTGCTGAGCCAGGGCTTCGGCCCAATACATCGCCAGATAGAAGTGGCTGCCGCGATTATCAAGCTCGTTGACCTTACGTGAGGGCGACTTGTTTTCATCCAGAAACTTACCGGTCGCCTGATCCAGCGCATGAGCAAGTACCTTGGCGCGGAGGTTGTCTGTGACATGAGCCAAATGTTCCAGTGACGCTGCCAGAGCCAGGAACTCGCCCAATGAATCCCAGCGCAGATGGTTCTCTTTCTCGAACTGCTGAACATGCTTGGGTGCGGAGCCACCGGCGCCTGTTTCAAACAGACCACCACCGTTCATCAATGGCACGATAGATAACATCTTCGCACTGGTGCCCAATTCAAGAATTGGAAACAAGTCGGTCAAGTAGTCACGCAGCACGTTGCCGGTGGCAGATATAGTATCTTTGCCTTGCTTGATTCTATCCAGCGAGAAACGGGTAGCGACGTTTGGCGCCATGATATGGATTTCCAGACCATCGATATCATGATTCGGCAACAAGGTATTTACTTTCTTGATGAGCTCAGCATCGTGAGCACGCTCTTCGTTGAGCCAGAACACTACCGGTGTGTTGCTCAGGCGAGATCTGCTAACGGCCAGCTTCACCCAGTCCTGGATCGGAGCATCTTTGACCTGGCACATACGCCAGATATCGCCCTCTGCTACCGAATGTTCAAGCAAGGTATTGCCGTCACTATCAACAACAGCGATCTTGCCATCGGCTGCGACCTCAAAAGTCTTGTCGTGGGACCCATATTCCTCCGCCTTTTGCGCCATCAGGCCAACATTTGGCACGCTACCCATGGTTGACGGGTCGAAGGCACCGTTGCTCCTGCAAAAATCGATAACTTCCTGATACACGCCTGCGTAGCTGCGGTCAGGAATGATTGCCTTCATATCATGCAGCTCACCATCGGGGCCCCACATCTTGCCGGAAGTGCGCAGCGCCGCCGGCATTGAAGCATCAATGATAATGTCGCTGGGTACGTGCAGGTTGGTGATGCCACGATCGGAGTCCACCATGGCCATAGCCGGACGCGACTCATAAACTGCATTCAAATCCGCTTCGATGGCGGCGCGCTCAGATTCCGGCAGAGACTGAATCTTGGCGTAAACATCGCCCACGCCGTTGTTTGCATCAACGCCCAATGTATCGAAGGTATCGGCGTACTTCGCAAACACATCCTTGTAATAAACCGTCACAGCATGACCAAAGATGATTGGATCAGACACCTTCATCATGGTGGCCTTCATGTGCAGCGACATCAATACGCCCTGCGCCTTGGAATCTTCAATCTGTTCTTCCAGGAATGTGCGCAACGCTGTGCTGCTCATGCACGCCGCGTCAATTACTTCACCAGCTTGAAGCGCGATGCCCTCTTTCAGAACAGAAACATTGCCAGCGCCATTGGTATGTTGAATGCTGACTGAAGTATCTGCAGCTACGGTAGTGGATTGTTCGCTACCGAAAAAATCACCCTGTGACATGCTGGCAACATGGGAGCGAGAATCCGCGGACCAGGCACCCATTGAATGGGGGTTCTTCTTCGCGTAATTCTTCACAGAGGTCGGTGCTCGGCGATCCGAGTTGCCTTCGCGCAATACGGGATTAACCGCGCTGCCTTTCACGCTGTCATAGCGAGTCTTGATGTCCTTTTCTTCGTCGTTAGAAGGCTCCTCAGGGTAATCAGGCAGAGCATATCCCTTATCCTGAAGTTCCTTAATGACCGCTTTCATCTGGGGAATAGATGCCGAGATGTTAGGAAGCTTGATAATATTGGCCATTGGATCTTGTGTCAGCGCTCCCAACTCCGACAACGCGTCCGGCTGCTGATGCTCTGCACTCAGATAGTCAGAAAAATTAGCAATGACGCGACCAGATAGAGAAATATCCCGCATCTCCACATCCACGTCTGAGGCTCTGGTGAACGCCTCGATAATCGGCAAAAATGAATAAGTCGCCAAGGCTGGAGCTTCATCAGTTTCCGTATAAATAATGGTGGATTTTTTATCTGACATCATGTTTCCTTATCTGCGTTTAGTCGGCCCAAAACTGGATCAAAAAAAGGGCGCGTATTATAGCAGTCAAGCCATGGCCCGACTATAGCGCCAAAACAGGTAAAACTCCGGAAAACCAGCACTGAAACATACTCAATAGCACAATCACCGAATCCTCAAAGAGAGCCCCATGACCATTGCCACTGCACTGCCCGATTTTGTCCTGCGTACCGCCTCTATTAATGATTGCCAGCAAATCCTGGATTTCATCAAGGAGCTCGCTGAGTATGAAAAGCTCTCCCATGAGGTAGTTGCCACGGTCGCTACGCTGGAAGAAACCCTGTTTGGCGAAGTGTCCTACGCTCAGGCTGTGCTGGGCGAATATCAGGGCAAGGCAGTTGGCTATGCCCTGTTTTTCCATAACTTCTCCACCTTCACCGGCCGGCCCGGCATTTACCTGGAAGATCTCTACGTCCAACCTGAGATGCGCGGAAAAGGATTTGGCAAATGCCTGCTGTCCTACCTGGCCAAGCTCGCCGTTGAGAAGAGGTGCACACGGGTAGAATGGTCAGTACTGGATTGGAATGAGCCTTCCATTCAGTTTTATCGCTCTATCGGCGCGGCGCCTATGGATGAATGGACGGTACAGCGCCTCGATGGCGATGAACTGACTAAATTCGCCAATGAGTTTGTTAGCTAGCACGGGGTTAGTCCCAGCGATCAACCAGGCGAGAGGGATAACGCTAGGAAGGCACAATGGCTAAAGCTTTTCTGCGCACAACCGAACTTCAGAGTGAGCGTGGAATCGGCACCTTGCCGGTATCGACTTCAAGTCTAATTAGCCCACCGCTCACTGCGACAGCTCACATGAAACCCAAAAAAATAGAGGAAAAAAAGTTGTCTAGAATCGTATATCTCAACGGAAAATACTTGCCAGCTGAAGAGGCGAAGGTTTCTATTTTCGATCGTGGCTATATTTTTGGAGATGGGGTTTACGAAGTCGTGCCCGTCTTCGAGGCAGCTGTTGTAGACAAGCAGTATTTTCTGGAACGATTGGATCGTAGTCTGAATGAGATTCAGATCGATTGGCCATGTAGCAAAGAAGAATATCTTCAGGTAATGAGCGAACTGGTAAAGCGCAACAATTTGCGTGAAGGTGTTGTGTATTCCCAAGTGACTCGCGGCGTGGCGGTACGCGATTTCCCTTTTCCCGAAAATACGGCGCCAGCATTTATGGCATTTTCAACTGAAATGAACTTGTTGAATAGCCCGGCGGCAGCGACTGGCATCAAAGTAGCAACCACTGCTGACTTGCGCTGGAAGCGTAGGGATATCAAGTCAATAAATTTGCTGGGACAGTGCATGGCAAAACAGGATGCCGTGAGTAAGGGCGCCAAAGAGGGCTGGATGGTCGAAGATGGATTTGTCACCGAGGGTGTCTCATCGTCAGCTTATATCGTAAAAGATAGCAAAATTGTCACACGCCCCTTGTCCAACTTGATACTGCCCGGCATAAGAAGGCGTACCCTACTTGAGCTAGCTGAGCAAACCGGCATTGAAATCGAAGAGCGACTGTTTACAGTAGAGGAAGCTATTGCAGCGGATGAGGCATTTATCAGTAGCGCCACCACCATGGCGCTCGGTGTTGTTGATATAGACGGCCATCAAATTGGAAATGGGACACCCGGCCCTATCACACAGAAGATGCGACAGCTATATACCGATCGCGTGCTGACGGAAGCGCGACTAATCTAAAATAATTCAAGCGGGTTTAAGAAGAAAGAAAGCTCAACACTTCTTCAATATTGCTTTTACCTGCCAACACCATGAGCAGTCTATCCAGGCCGATTGCGACCCCGGCACAGTTGGGCAAGCCTGAATCCAGAGCGGCCAGCAGCATTTCATCCACGGGGATTTCGGGTAATCCAAGCGCCCTGCGCCTGTTCTGATCGCGTTCAAACCGCTGTCGCTGCTCTGCCGCATCGGTTAACTCGTAGTAGCCATTGGCAAGCTCCATGCCACCGCAATAGAGCTCAAACCTCTTGGCTACAGCATTTCCTTCGGAATCATTTTCAACGACAGCCAGCGCGGCCTGGGCAATGGGATAGTCATATACAAAACAGTGTGGCGGCAGGAGCGGCTCGATTTTCTGACTCAAGAGCAGCTGTAGATAGTCAGTCGCATCGAGATTATCGCCAGTAACCTCCAACAGGCCTGCGCTGCGAGATTTGAGCTCGTTCAGCGTGATGCCGTGGGGATCAAGATCAAGATGAGTCTGGAATAGCTGGCCATAGGAGAAGCGAGGCAGCGCCTCTGTTTTCAGCAAACACTGAATCAACGCTTCGACCTCGTCCATTAGGGCCTGCATTGAATAACCAGGCTGGTACCACTCCAGTAGAGTGAATTCTGGATTGTGTTGTTGTGTGCGCTCTTCGCGCCGAAAGGCTTTGCAGATCTGGTAGATCGCGCCGGAATCGGCGCTCAGCATACGCTTCATGGCGTACTCAGGTGAGGTTTGCAGAAACAGCGCCTGCTGCAGTGAATTGGTCTCCGCGCCAATTTCAAAAGACTGGATATGGACGTCGGTGACGGAACTGGTATCAAGAATAGGCGTCTCGACTTCCAGCACCTCGCGCTCGGCAAAGAAGCGCCTGATTTCAGCGAGCATCCAGGCGCGCAGCTTAAGAATCTCAGGAGAGGCTGAAGTGCGCCAGTCGAGCATGTGCTTTCGTCTCCGCCGTGAACCAGCGGCAGGTCAATGGGCTATTACTTGGAAACCCGGTTCTGATATTCGCCAGTACGGGTATCAACCCGCAGCACGTCACCGATATTAACGAACAGGGGAACCTTAACCACGGCACCTGAGCTCAGTGTTGCAGGTTTAGTGCCACCCTGGGCAGTATCGCCTTTTAAGCCAGGGTCAGTCTCGGTGACTTCCAGTTCCACAAAATTGGGAGGCGAAACCGAGATCGGCGCGTCATTCCATAGAATCACCTGATACACATCCTGCTCTTTCAGCCAGTCTTTGGCTTCAGTAATAGCGTTGGCATCAGCAGCAATCTGCTCATAGCTGTCGTCTGTCTTCATGAAATGCCAGAACTCGCCGTCCTCATAGAGGTATTCCATGTCGATTTCCATGACATCGGCGGCTTCGATGGACTCACCTGATTTAAAAGTCCGTTCCCACACCCTGCCATTCTTCAGATTGCGAAACTTCACGCGATTAAAGGCCTGGCCCTTGCCTGGTTTAACCACCTCATTCTCGAGTATCGAGCAAGGTTCTCCATCTACCAGAACCTTGAGCCCGGATTTGAATTCGTTGGTTGAGTAAGTCGCCATAGTGTTGCCTCCCGCCTTGCGTGTGGATCCTATTTGGTACGGATCAAGTATGTGCAGCTATTCTTTTGTTTGATCTAATTTGGTTTTGGTGCTGGAGCCCGAGATTTACAGGTTTGCCCTGTCAGCAACTTGCTTTGCTGCTATGATGCTGACAAATAAAGCGCCCAGCGCAAAATAGTCAAATTCCCATAGTCGCCAGCCTGCTATGCAAACCCTAGCTTTATCAGTTATTAAATCTGACCAGCCTGAAAAATGGCAAGAGATATTATCCGATCTCATCACAGATCCAAAGGAATTACTTGCGGATCTGAAGCTCGATACCACGGCAAATCCACTAGCTGCCCTTGCAGCTAAGGGGCTGGCGCAGTTTCCCCTCAAGGTGCCGCGACCCTTTGCCGCGCGCATGGAGCCTGGCAATTGGGATGATCCACTGCTGCGCCAGGTTTGGCCTAGCAGCCTCGAAGACGTTGAAAGCGATAGCTTAAGTCTGGATCCCCTGCAGGAGACGCACTTTAATAAGACGCCAGGCTTACTGCAAAAATACCATGGCAGAGTGCTGCTCACCGCCGCACCCCATTGTGCCGTCCACTGTCGTTACTGCTTTCGGCGTCACTTCGACTATGCGGCCAATACACCTGGTCGCCGCGAGTGGTCGGAGTCGATTGCCTATATCAGTGAAAATCCTGATATCTCCGAGGTTATTCTAAGTGGTGGAGATCCACTGGCAGCGGGCGATAGCTACCTGGCCTGGCTGCTTGCCGAAGTAGATCGCATTCCCCATGTAGAGACAATCCGCATCCACTCGCGCCTGCCGATCGTGATTCCACAGCGAGTTACGGCCCAACTGTGCAGCATGCTGTCCGAGCTACGCAGCAAGTCGGTTTTCATAACCCACTGCAATCATCCACAAGAGATTGATGGAGAAGTTCAGGCGGCGTTAAAGGCGATACGGCATGCTGGCAGCACCCTGCTCAACCAAGCGGTTTTGCTTAAGGGTGTTAATAATTACGCTGATAGCCTGATTAAGCTCAGCACAACGCTTTTCCAGTCAGATGTACTACCCTACTACCTGCATTTGCCAGATCGAGTTACTGGCACCGGACATTTCATTGTAAATGAATCAGAGGCATTGAAGCTGATGGCGTCAGTCCGGAGCCACCTGCCGGGCTATCTGGTGCCGCAACTGGTCCGTGAGGATCCGGGCAACAACAGCAAGACACGCCTGGCCTGACCACTATTCTCGAACGAAGAAACTACCCCTATTCACAAGGATGTGCCATGGGTGAAAAAACGATGGGGCCCGCACTCCCGCCAACGGGTGGCGCTAAAGACAGAGCACCTGTTCCTGATAATCAGCTCGCCGCTATAAAGATAAGAGAGGCTATGGCAGCTGGCGCCTTTTGCCTTAACTTCCAGCCTACGGTGAGCCTCGACGAGAGTGACGAGCAGTACTTTGAGGTTCGCTGTGGATTGGCTTACGACTCTGATTCATTGTCCGCCAGACAGCTATTCGACGTCGCCAACAAGCAGCAGCTGGGCGGGGAGTTAGACCGATGGATAATCACCCGCGTATTTAAACTGCTGCGACTCTCCAATCAACCTCACTTAAATCTCTCGGTATGGATTGGTCGCGCCACAATTCAAGACCCTCAATTCATGGACTGGATCGCTAGTCAATTGTGCGACTCGGCAACCATGCCGGGGCAAGTTATTTTTCAAATCAGTGAGCGGGATGTGCTGCCCGACGAGGCTGCGGCGCAGCAAATTTTTCAGTCTCTGAAAGGTATGGGATTTAGAATTTGTCTGGTGCAGCGCACGGACGCGTTGAGTAGCGCTGCGACATCTCGGCATTTATCCCTGAATCATTCTCGAGACCTTAGTCGAAATCTTACTCAGGGCCTTACTCGAGATCTTCCTCGGAACGTGAGCCTCGACTCGCCGTTGAACCTGCCGCTGGACTACCTCAAGCTGGCGCCTGAATATATTCACAATATCGAGCATGAAAGCAAACGGCGCCTGCGCTTGAAAAAGCAAATTGCCGCTTTGAACCGACAGGGTATACGCGTGATTGCCGCCCAGCTGGACGATATCTTGCTGCTGCCGATTTTATGGAAGGCGGGGGTGGATTTCGCTCAGGGCAATTGCCTGTGGGCACCTGATCAAAAAATCAACACCGGGATTCCCCATCATCAGGTGATTTGCCTGAATTAATTGCGCCCATAAGTTTGGGCCCACGCGGCCGCTCCTGTTATTCTTGCGCGACGATCCTACATCACAACAAGAGCAGCTAGATTGGCAACGGATACTGAAAACGACGCGGCGGAGTCCAGCACAGCCGGTCGCGCAGTCGGCAAGGTTTCCAGAAAATTCACTCTGGCAGTCTGTATGCTTTTAATCCTAGCGATGTGCGTCTTTTGGCTTATCAGCAGTTACAACACCCGCAATCTACTACAACGGCAGGCCGACGCCCTCGGCGAGGCGCTTGCAGAACAGACAGCGACTCAGCTTACAGAGCTGGTGCTGGTTAATGACTTGATCAGCATGAACGTTGTACTGACGAGTTTGAGCCAGGCCTCTGGCATCGAAGAAATCAGCGTCTACAGTGTCGACAATTCGGTTATCGCAACGGCTAGCAGCCGCGGTGAATCTCTTTCCCCGCTGATTCCCCTGCCAGTACCGCTAACTGCAATAAGCGCTTTGTATGAGGCACCTATTGCTCTGCCCGATTCCGTCGCTGGTTATGTGCGACTTCAGCTGAATCTCGACTACATTGAGGTAGGAACAGTTAATAGTATGCTGCTAGTCATCGGTGCGACGGCCCTGTTGCTCATCGTGGCCATACTCATCAGCAATACCTATTTCCAGTATCTGGTAAGCTTCCCGACAAACCTGCTCTCATTTGCCCTTAGCAATATACGCAAAGGTGATATTGAAACCTGCCCAGAGCCTGAGAGTAACAATGAGTTGAGCGCCGCCATCAGGCAATACAACGCGACCGCTGAGTTTCTGGCGCAGAATGCTTTCCTTGATAATTTCGGCAATCGACAACCTGACACCGATATACAGAATCTCAAATTCGTTCCCGGCAAACAGGACATAACTCTGCTTGTTGTCAGTATGGCAAACTACCAGTATCTGGCGTCTACCCTTCGCAGTGAGACCCTGGTTAAACTTCTCAATAAGTTTTACTTTTTCATCGACAAGGTAACCCAGCTGTACAATGGCAGCGTCACCTACTGTGCGGAAGGTGAAGTAGTCATTCATTTTAGTGAAGTACCGGTGGAAGAAGATCAAGCGTTCTATGGAATCTGCGCCGCACAGCTCTTTCTGCATATCGTGGGTGACATCAACGATGTCGATGATGAGATCGCGCACTCCAAGTACAAGCTTGCGGTACACAGCGGCCAAATGGTGAGCAGCCTCTATTCACCCATCACGCAAACGACCAACAACCTAAGCGGTGAGACCCTCGATCAAGCTCGGGCAATCTGCCAGGAATGCCCAGATAATTCCCTGCTTATCAGCGAACAAAGTTTTGAGCACGCGGGGTCACATAATCGGGTAGTCGCTGATGAATTCGCTGAAGTCGGCGAAGCAGACCTGATCCGGACGTTCCTGGGACGGGAGCCCATGTCAAATTACAAGCTTCTCATTGAAAGACAGGCGATTCAGCTGGTTACTCTCTACTCTGACTGACCGGGAACTGCCACCCAAGCGATAGCCTATATTCAGGCAAAGTCTAGAACGCGACAACAGTTGCGCCTGCTAGCACTCTGAATCGACGCAGCCCTAATCGGCGACTTCAATGCGATCCACGTTCTGAAATCCACGCGGTAGCTTATTCCCACGACGGCCTCGTTCACCGCGATAGTGTCCGAGATCGGCGGGCTTGAGATTGTGATGTCTACGACCGGCATAGACAGTTAAGGTATCTTCTTCAGTAACCACCGTCATGGCGACGACGAATTCGATGCGGTCAACTACCCTGGCCGTAGGGATGCTAATGATCTTGTTGCCTTTACCCTTAGCAAGCCGCGGCAGTTCCTTAAGCGGAAACATCAGCATGCGGCCTTCGTTGGTCACCGAGACGATCATGTCGCTGTCGTAGTCGTTGACCATGACTGCGGGCAGCACAATCGAGCCCTTTGGCAGGCGCAGAACAGCCTTACCGGATTTGTTCTTGCTGATCAGATCACCGACTTTGGCAACAAAGCCATAGCCGGCGTCGCTGGCCAGCAGGACATCCCTGCTATCTTCGCCGATGACTACGCCTTCAAAGCTTGCACCTGAGGGCGGATTCACCTTGCCTGATACAGGCTCGCCCTGACCCCTTGCTGAAGGCAGGGTATGGGCCGGCAGGGAATAAGCGCGGCCAGTTGAATCCAGAAAGATCGCGAGCTGATTGCTCTTGCCGCGTGCCGCGATCTTGAAACTGTCTCCGGACTTGTATTGCAACGAACGTGGATCGACCTCGTGACCCTTGGCAGCACGCATCCAACCACGTTCTGACAGCACTATGGTGACCGGTTCTGTCGACAGTAATTCAGTTTCGCTGAAGGCCTTGGATTCTTCTCGCTCAACCAGCTGTGATCGTCGCTCATCACCAAATTTTTCAGCGTCCGCCTTGATCTCATTCTTGATGAATGTTTTCAGGCGTGTCGCTGACTTCAGTAATTGCTCAATGGATTTACGCTCTTCGCTGAGCTCTTTCTGCTCAGCCCGTATCTTGATTTCTTCGAGTTTCGCGAGCTGGCGCAAACGTAGTTCCAGAATTGCCTCGGCCTGGCGTTCCGAAATCTTGAGCCGCTTCATTAGTGCCGGCTTGGGTTTGTCTTCCTGACGAATAATCTTGATAACTTCATCAATGTTAAGGAACGCGATAAGCAGACCATCGAGAATGTGCAGGCGATCCAGAATTTTGTCGAGCCGGAACTGCAGTCGGCGCCTGACAGTTTCAGTTCTGAACTGCAGCCACTCTTTCAACAGGCTTACCAGGTCCTTGATCTGGGGGCGCTTGTTGATGCCGATCATATTGAAGTTGACGCGGTAGTTTTTCTCCAGATCCGTAGTGGAAAACAAGTGCGACATGACGCTGTCAATATCGACCCGATTGGAGCGCGGAACGATTACGATACGGGTCGGGTTCTCATGATCAGATTCATCGCGAAGATCAACTACCATCGGTAGCTTTTTACTCTGCATCTGCGCGGCAATCTGCTCGAGAATTTTCGCGCCCGACACCTGGAAAGGCAGCGCGGTGATGATGATTTCACCCTGCTCAGTGGTATATGTAGCGCGGGCCTTTAAGCTACCGCGGCCGGTTGTATATAGCTCCTCGATTTCAGCCTTGGGCGTAATAATCACCGCCTCAGTAGGGAAATCAGGTCCCTTGATGTACTTGCTTATATCTTTAAGGGTGGCCTTGGGCTTGTCCAGCAAATGGATGAGGGCATCTGCCACTTCATTGAGATTGTGGGGCGGTATGTCTGTTGCCATGCCAACGGCGATCCCGCTGCCGCCGTTTAGCAGCACGTTGGGTAATCGCGCTGGGAGAATTTCAGGCTCTTCCAGAGTGCCATCGAAATTTGGTTTCCAATCAACTGTCCCCTGGCCCAGTTCTCCCAGCAATACGTCTGCATAGTTACGTAGTCGAGATTCGGTATAACGCATGGCGGCAAATGACTTGGGGTCATCCTGTGATCCCCAGTTGCCCTGGCCGTCAACCAACGGATAACGGTAAGTGAACGGCTGCGCCATCAACACCATGGCTTCATAACAGGCTGAGTCACCGTGGGGATGGAACTTGCCAATCACATCGCCAATGGTACGTGCCGATTTCTTGAACTTGGCCGATGCTTTCAGACCGAGCTCTGACATGGCGTAAACGATTCTGCGTTGCACAGGCTTGAGCCCATCACCGATGTTCGGCAACGCCCGGTCGTTGATCACGTACATCGAGTAATTCAAATAGGCTTGCTGGGTATAGCTACGCAGCGCTATTTGCTCGGTACCGTCCTCATTGATGGTGATGTCTTCGTTCATAGAATGCTCATCAAAATTCTGTTGTCGGGCTGCCTTGTTAGATCAACTTACTCGGCGTAGTCAGCAAGATTGCCGCTCTCTTCCAGCCAGGCCTTGCGGTCCTGAGAACGGTTTTTGGCCAGCAGCATGTCCATGATTTCCATGGTGCCCTTCTTCTTGTTAGCAGGATTGTCTTCCAGCGTGAGCTGAACCAGGCGACGCGTATCCGCCGCCATCGTAGTTTCGCGCAGCTGCAAAGGGTTCATTTCACCCAGGCCCTTGAAGCGCTGGACATTGACCTTGCCGCCCTTTTTCTCGGCAGCGATACGATCCAGGATGCCGTTCTTTTCGTCCTCGTCCAGGGCATAGAAAACTTCTTTGCCGACATCGATACGAAACAGAGGCGGCATCGCGACGAAAACGTGGCCAGCTTCCACCACAGGGCGGAAGTGCCTGACGAATAGCGCGCATAAAAGCGTCGCGATATGCAGCCCATCTGAGTCTGCATCGGCAAGAATGCAAATTTTACCGTAGCGTAAGCCGTCGATATCACTGGTGCCCGGATCGACCCCTAGCGCAATAGCGATGTCGTGCACAGCCTGGGAAGCGAGGATCTCACCGGAATCTACTTCCCAGGTGTTCAGAATCTTACCTCGCAGCGGCATGATGGCCTGAAATTCCCGGTCCCTGGCCTGTTTGGCAGAGCCCCCAGCCGAGTCGCCCTCCACCAGGAATAGCTCACCGGACATCACATCCTGGGTGGAGCAATCCGCCAGCTTGCCCGGCAAGGCCGGGCCAGACGTTACCTTCTTGCGCGCAACCTTCTTGCTGGCCTTGAGTCGGCTCTGGGCGTTACTGATACAGAGCTCGGCAATGGCCTCGGCCTCAGCAGTGTGCTGGTTAAGCCACAGGCCGAATTCATCCTTAATCACGCCAGCCACAAAAACTGCACACTGTCGTGACGATAGCCTTTCCTTAGTTTGCCCCGAAAACTGAGGATCCAGGAGTTTAGATGACAGTACATAGCTGCACTTTTCCCAGACATCCTCACCCGTCAGCTTGATTCCTCTGGGCAGCAGATTGCGGAACTCACAGAATTCTCGCAGCGCCTCGAGCAAACCCGTGCGCAAACCATTAACGTGGGTTCCGCCCTGGGGCGTGGGAATCAGATTGACATAGCTTTCGCCGATTACTTCGCCGCCCTCGGGCAACCAGTGCAAGGCCCAATCCACGGCCTCATCATTACCCTTGATGGAGCCCACAAACGGTTCTTCCGGCAAACACTCATATTCAGAGGTTGCCTGGGTCAAATAATCAGTCAGGCCATCTTCAAAATACCACTCTTCACTCTGGGCCTTGGAGTCGCTGACAGTTGCGTCGATAAAGGCGACCCGCAGCCCGGAACAGAGCACCGCTTTCGCCCGCAAGACATGTTTTAGTCTTGGGATCGAGATCTTGACCGAGTCAAAGTACTTTTCATCCGGCACGAAGGTGACCGTGGTGCCGCTGTTGCGTTTGCCCACCTTTCCAACAACTTTCAGCTCGGAGGCTTTTTCGCCACCCTTGAATGTCATGCTATAAACTTTAGAGTCGCGCTTGACACTCACCTCAAGGGTTTTTGACAGGGCATTTACTACCGAAACCCCGACCCCGTGCAGGCCTCCAGAGAACTGGTAGTTCTTGTTTGAGAACTTACCTCCAGCATGCAGACGCGTAAGAATGAGTTCGACGCCGGAGACTTTCTCGCCCTTATGCTTATCTACCGGCATGCCGCGGCCATCATCGCTGACTTCGATGGAGCCGTCTTTGTGCAGGGTCAGGGTGAGGTTATTGGCAAAACCTGCCAGCGCTTCATCGACACTGTTATCGATGACTTCCTGGATCAGGTGATTGGGGCGGGTTGTATCGGTATACATACCCGGACGCTTACGAACTGGATCAAGGCCAGTTAGTACTTCAATCGCATCGGCGTTGTAGTTGTTGGACATCTGGTTAGGTTAAGAGAATAGCGGGATTGTCATACTGCGGTTGGATAACATTTTATCGCGCAGAATCGTTAATTCTTGATAGCAAAAAGGCTTCGATGGCAGGCAGTTCACGATCATAGCCTTGGTAACTGTGGTCGCCATTTTGGCGAATCACGAGACGAGAGTCACTAAATTTCGACACCGCCTCGCGATGGTCGAGCGTTTCATCACCAGTTTGCACCATTACCATGAAATTTGCTGGAAACTGCAAAGGGTTCCTCTCCAGTGATTGCAGCTCCTCGATGTAGCGGGGAGTCACTACATGCACATGATCGCTGAAGTAGTTATTGTGTTCGCCCAGATGGGACTCCCAGGATTCGAAAGGCCCTACGGCAGGGTTGATTAGTACCGCGGGCAGATTAAAAGACTCTGCCAGGTAGGTCGCATAATATCCGCCCAGACTGCTACCTATTAGTCCCAAGCTGTCTCGAGGCAGACTCTTTATTAGTTCTATGAGCTCATGGATCGTGGCAGCTGGCCCCTGCATCAGCGCAGGGACATGAATACGGTCTGCCATGCCCTTTTGGTCGCAATAGGCAATAGTTTGCTGGGCCTTTTTCGATTGCGGCGCGCTGAGGAAGCCATGCAGGTAAAGAATATGAAAATCAGAAGTCACGCTAAGCTATCATCAGGATGACTGGATGAAACCGCCGCAGTGGCGGTGCTCTGTCCCTGAAGCCGTTATTCCAACACACCGACGAGCAAGCAACTAGTAGCCGCCGCTGCTGAAGTCGGCCTCGAAATTCTCACCTTCAACCCGATGTACTTCGCTTTCAACAGTGCCATTGGCGTGCAGTTCAAAACTTCGGTAGCCCGGATTAACTTGGTCCAATGCAAAGTTCACCACGTTGGGCTTAAACTGAATGCAGGTAGAAGGCGAGCAGAGGCAGCGAATATTTCCATGCACAAAATCCAGCTCCTGGTGGATATGCCCATAGACTACGCACTTGATCTTAGTGGCGGTCTCGGCTAGTTCCCAGAAACGAGCACGATTTTTCAGACCAATATCCTTCATCCAGCCAGAGTTGCCTTTAACAGGATTGTGGTGCATGCAGATCATGATGTGCTCAATGGAGTTGTTGAGCTTCGATTCCTGCAGCTGTGAGTGCAGAAACTCCAGCTCTCCTGGCGCCAGGTTCCCGTGAACCTGACCATCGGTACTGGTATCCAGCATCAGAATCAACCAGTTATTTATTTGCACGCTTTTTTCGTCCACATCTGGCGTAGCAGCGGCATTTTTCATCACTTCCGCTTTGTCGTGATTGCCAGGGATCCAGCGATAAGGGGCTCCAAGCGTACCTACCCTGTCTGCAAAATGCCCGTAAGCCGATTCCGAGGCATCCTGTGCGATATCTCCGGTGGCCAGAATTAGATCAATTCTATCTTCTTTTCCGCGCACGAGTTCAATCACATGCTCAAAACTATCGTGAGTATTCATTTTGAGCAGGGTGCCAGTCGCTTTACCGTACAAATGTGTATCGGTAATCTGAACCAGATGAATTGGGCTGTTAGCGGTCTGCGGCATCATAGCTACCGGACAGATTGTTAATAATTACATGTTAGTTCTGGCGCCTTTATACTTCTTCCTACGTTAAGACAGTGCGCAAGCCACTCCCCCAAAAATTCGTTAACTTGCATCTTTTCATCAGCGTGGTACATTTTTGGATTAGGCCTGGAGTAGCGAGGCTTAAGATTGCGATGGCCCTGATAGGAGACCACTTCAGCGGTGTTGGCATCATGATAGACCCTCACCAGCATCGATGGGTTAGTCATCCATTGCTTCAATTCAGGTTTCTGAATGATCTCTAGCGTAGTCGTGTACTTAAACGCTTCCAGAATTTTTATCTCAACCGTAACCTTTGCATTTTCATCGACCTGATCAGCAATACAAAACTGGGTCGTGAGACCCTGCAATGCTTTTTCAGGTTCATCGGCTGTCAGCTCAAAAGGGCGATTTTCAACACTATCTATGTGTTTTGAGAAGGACCTGTCAAGATAAGCTCCAAGTTCTGGTACTAGCTTAAGCAAACGGATGTAGTTGGCATCGCAAACGGCCATTTGTTTTATCAGATCCACACTGTAGCTATTCTTAGACATACTTCTTAAGTTATTGCCAAATTACGATTAAATGCCAAGTCTATTGTTCTCTAGTCTAATCTCGATAAAACGAGGCAGCCAGAAAATAATGAGGCAATCACTGGGTGTTGGAGAACTCACGGTCAGGACCCACGTTATTTCGGATTAAAAACCATTTCAAATTCAATTGTAACGGTTTAGCCGGTTTTTGCGAGTTCTTGACGAGGGTTTTTGGGTAGAAACAATGGCTTAAGCTGCTGGCTCTAGCGCCATTGATCAAGCAAGGCATCCTTGTTCAATGCCAGCCACTGCAGGGCGATTACCGACATTGCGTTATTTATAGCACCGGTTCGAACTGCTTCCTGGGCCTCTGCTTCGGCAATGACAACGACTTCGATATCCTCATGCTCATGGTCCAGCCCGTGAATCCCACCAGCTTTACTGGAATCTACCCTGCTGCAATACAAGGTCACATATTCTGTCGAGGCGCCTGGGCTATTGAAATACTCACAGATTTTAACCAGTTTGCACGCCTCAAGGCCGGTTTCTTCATAAATTTCACGCGCTGCAACTTCTTCGAGGGACTCCGGCTTATCAACCAATCCCGCTACCAGTTCCAGCGGCCAGGGTGATTCTTGCTGTCCCAGCATACCGACCCGAAACTGGCGCACCATGACCAAATTGTCCAGGTCAGGGTCGAACAGCATAACACCCACCGCCTGCTCCTTAACCAGTAGTTCGCGGTCGAACGGCTCGCTCCAACCCCCTTCAAACATTCGGTGCTTGAGCTGCAGCTTATCCAAGCGGAGGAAACCACGATAGGCCGTGTGCCGCTGCTCCACGGACACATCCGCTTGTTGAAAGGGTGGATCTAGTTTTTTCATCTAGAGCTTTTTCGCAGCCAGTTTATGCTCGAGTATTTCGATTTCAACTCGAATTCGTTCGCACACATTTGAAAGCAGGCCTTGATCTCCGATTCCTCGCCGATCGCCACAGCCGGCAGCGCTCGCCTGCATGAGTAAAACCCGATAGTAGCGAGTCCGCTTCTGCTAACATCGCGTGCGTTAAACGTGCGATGTCTGCGAGGTGATATCAATGCCATCCTCAGCCATTACAGCGAGTGCTCGGGGATTCAGGCCATAGGCTTCCAGTCCAGCCGAAGCAACTTCAAACTGATTTCTAACTGGCAATTTGGAAGCGATAGCACGAGCCCAACCCTCCGCCATTTGCGAGCGGCAAGAGTTACCGATACGCAAGAACAGCTCGCGCATTTTTAGTTGCGGCTTGTTACTTCAAGCAGGTGGTAGCCGAATTGTGTTTTGACTGGGCCTTGCAGTGTGTTGACGTCGGCACTGAACACGACCTCATCGAATTCTTTTACCATCATGCCTGGGCCAAATTGGCCAAGATCTCCACCCTGCGCCTTGGAAGGGCAGCTTGAAAACTCTCTTGCGATGTCGCCGAAATCTTCACCGTTTGCGATTCGATCCTTCAGCTGCAGGCATTGTTCTTCGGAATCTACCAGAATGTGACGGGCGGTTGCTGTAGTCATGATCTCTCCTTTTCTGCAATCAGGGCATTATGCCCCAATGGAAGAAAGAGGGCACACAATCCGTTATAATTTCGGCTATCAGGCACCTTTCTAGCAGCAAGTTGCCTAAATCCGTGATGCCCTTTTCTATCAGATTTATCGACGAACACTATTTGCTCTAGCGACTGAGATCCCCAACTGAATTATCGAAGGTACCCCTATGTCTTTGCCTGAAGCAGCCCCAAGACGCCATGTCCATACTCGAGCAATCGACTACCGCGGCTATGAACGCGAAGATGGCATGTGGGACATTGAGGCTCACATGAAGGATACGAAGACATATGAGTTCAGCAATAAGTGGCGCGGGACTGTGCCAATCGGTGAGCCAATGCATGAAATGCTCCTGCGTGTCACTATCGATGACAGTTTTGTGATTCGGGATATTTACGCAGCAACTGAGCACAGTCCGTTTGAGATGTGTCCGAGCATTGCGCCAAACTATAAAAATTTGATTGGCATACAAATGGGTCCAGGGTGGCGTAAGGCGATACGCATGAAGGTCGGTGGTACCCAGGGCTGCACCCATCTGACGGAACTCCTATTTCCCATGGCGACGGTAGCCATGCAAACGATCTGGCCGATCAAGAGCAAACGCCGACAGGAATCGGACGCTGAAGAAGGTGGAAAAACAAGCGGCAACAAGCGCCCGGTGGTGCTGGATACCTGCCACGCCTGGGCAACTGATTCCCAGGTGGTGAGGGATAATGCTCCCAAATACTATACCGGAAAAGACCCCATATCAGACGAAACGGGCAGCTGAGCTACTTATAAAACAGGGGAATGACGACCGTGACAGTAACACCCTCTCGATCTTGCCTGTTCTCCGCTCGAATCTGTCCACCATGAAAGTCTGAAATCAGACGCGCGATACGTAAGCCCATCCCCAAATGCGGCTGGCGCTGTTTTTCCTGCGGGCGCACTGAAATCATGGAGTCGAACAGCCTGTCTTTCATTTCCTCCGGCAGGAAAGGCCCGGCGTTGGATACCTTGATCACGGCGTGATCACGCAAGGCGCGGCAGAATACTGTAATGGGTTGGTCGGGATAGGAAAACTCGACTGCATTTGCCACCAGCTTATCAAGCAACTGGGCGATATACTCAGGCACTCCATCCACGTGAATCGTGTTGTTCGGTGTATCCAGCTCGAAGTTAGGCTCCGGATAGGCAAGCTTGTAACCCTCAATACAGCCAGTGATGACTTCCACCAGATCGATTTTCTCTTTCTCAGAAGTCTGCAGCATTTGTTCGAGTCGAGTAGCTTCGCTCATGTTGGTGAGAATGAGATTTAGCCGGTTAATGCCTTCTTCTGCCCGCTCAATATAGACAGCCGATTCCTCGTTGTTCTCTGTCAGCCCCAGGTTTTCAATAGAGGATCTAACCACTGTAACTGGTGTGCGTAGCTCGTGTGAAAGTCGCGAAGACATGTTTTCGAGGTAATTCGTATACTGTGTAAGGCGCTCCACGATATTGGAAAAGCTGCGCGTTAGATCCCCAATCTCATCAGAATTTCCGGACGGCACAATGGTGTTTTGTACGCGCCCAGTATCATCGATAATCGATTCAGCCTGATTGCGTAACCCTCGTATTCGAGATGAAATGCGTGAAGCGAAAAAGAACAGGCCCAGCACCACAATTAGCATCACTGCGATTATGGTATTGAACAGCTGTTCCATGGCTTCATTTCTGAATGTGCGCAATCCGTTCATATTCTGATCAACCAACACAGCTCCCATTACCTCGTTATTCGCGAGTATGGGGTGAGCGGCTTCAAGCAGGCGGGTTTCAGTGTCCGCCAGAGTTCGGAACTGGGTAAGCGGCGTGCCATTTAATGCAGAGTTAATGTGCGCGCCTCCGCGCGTAACTTCAGAATAAAGATCATCAATAAAATCATTGCTGGGTTTGGTTAGAAGCTGGTAATACAAGGGGTCCAGAATCTTGTTTTGAACATACAGCCAGTATTTGTTGATCGGTACCCCACTTTCAATAGGGGTCAGTTGTATTCCTGTAGCAGACTGAATATCTCCAGCGGTAAGCAACACACGCCCGCTACGATCCACTACCTGTATGCGTGAATTATTATGCCCCATCCCAGCAACTATGCGGTCAATCTCAGGAGTAGGTAAACGGATTGAACCCAGGCGTTCCGCGTCATCTATTCGATAAGTGGCAACCACAGTGTTGACGCTTCGATTTACCGGGTCATCAATGTCGAATACAGCAAACCCAAGCCGATCACCAAGCATTTCCATTGGAATGCGAAGTTCAACAACATAGCCAAAGTTGGTGTCATACCATTGACCGATGATGCGTTCTTCGTAGGTCGGGTCGGTATAGTCTTCATTGACTCGAAAAGGATAGATCGGTTCAGCTTGATAAGGCGCAATCACATAACGGGTAACATCATTGCCTTCCTTGGACAGCATTGAGATCTGGAGAAAATCGCTGCGATAGACGGTCAGTGCATCCTGATCTCGATAGACAACCTTGTCGTCCGTCACGTTAAAGTAGGCATAAAGGAAACCATTGTATTCGCCCAACATGCTTTCAAACTGCAGCGAATCATCATCCACATACATACGCGCTGGATTCAACGTGGTTCTGAGAAAATCCCGATTGTCGTACTGCACTTCATACTGCTGGTATTCGCCCCAATCATCGAGTGAGCCATCAACCAGAGACAAGGGTGAATACACGGGGTAAACATAGAGGTCTTCGCTGCGCGTGGCTGGGCTATAGCTACCCTCGTTAAACAACTCCGGCCGCTCATTGAGAGCAGTAGCCAGCGCCTGCGCTGTCCCCAGGACGGTTTGCTCCTGACCGCGAGCCAGGTAGTCCTCCATCTCCAGGATGTACTGATAGCCTAGCCATGGAATTACCAGCAGAAAGCTGGAAAGAAAAACCAGCTTGAAGCGAATGCCAAAGGGATTTTTTAGAGCGAAGGCCATAACAAGCTTATGCTGAAGAGGTTGCGTTTCGTTTAGTTGGACTAGCTGCTGCCAATTGACTTAGTCCGTTAGTAAGTAACTAAGCACATTTTTCGGATTCTGCCGGTTCGATATTCCAGCGATAGCCCATGCCATAGACTGTTTCAATGCAGTCAAATTCGCCGTCCATTTGAACGAATTTCTTTCTGATGCGTTTGATGTGTGAAGTGATCGTACTGCCATCCACAAAAATTTTTGATTCCTGCATCAACACCTGGCGACTCTTCACGTGGCCTGGAAATTTAGCCAGTGCGTGTACCATCCAGAACTCGGTGACAGTTAGGGGAACAGGTTGTTCACCCCACTGCACGGTGAGACGACCGATATCCAGGGCCAGCTTGCCGCGCTGCAGCAGATTCTCAGGCGATGGTGGTTGATCAATTACATCGAGACGGCGAAACAGGGCTGCGATGCGGGCCGTGAGATGGGGCAGGCTGATGTCCTTGGTCAGATAATCGTCGGCGCCCATGCGTAAACCCGATACGGTATCAAAGTCGTTATCGCGCGCGGTCAGGAAAATAATCGGAAGCGTATCTGACAGAGAGCGCAGTGCCTGACAAAGGGTGAAACCTCCGTCAATTTCGTTTTCCAGGCCTATATCGATAATGGCCAGATTGGGCAGGCGAATATCGAATGCTGCCATGGCATTTTTGCGGTTGGCGTAAGTCTGCACCTCATAACCCTGTTTCCGGAGGACATCGGCGTAGTTTTCCCGGATGGCGGCTTCATCCTCGACGATAGCAATTCTTCTGCTCATTTCTGCTCTGCTTTTAGGTCTGTTTCTGAATTTTCACTGTCAGTGTTGGCCGGAATCTTCCTATTGAGAATCAATAATTTAGGCGCCGACTATACGCTATATGACTGTGGAAACGGAGATCTGGTTCTAGCCCAGCGCGCATTGCCATTATTCTGCCATATTTAATCACCACATGGCCCCAATACCTCCCCATGGCCGCAAGAAAGCTTGTGTTTAATACGCTCACCCAAGTAATTCGAGCGCAACTGCAGCTACTTATTAGACTCCGGGATTAGAGATTTTATTCCCAGTAATTGTTTTCTCAGGCCAAGAATTAACCACTTGCCTCTCAATTTGAAATTCACTTAACAGGACCTCTCCGTATGAAAAAACCAATTGGAATGCTTTTCGCAAGCTTCGCCCTCGCCGGCAGCCTATCCGCCAACGCCCTTGCAGACGAGCAGTATCGCTCTGACAGCACGCCGCAAACTGAAGAAACCGTGGGCCTAATGAGTGGTGCGGTAATTGGCGCCGCAGCTGGTGGCCCCCCTGGCGCGATCATTGGCGCGGCCCTTGGAATCTTTGTGGGAGACGGTTGGGTTACCAGACGCGACTATCGCGACATGGAAGCTGAGTGGGTCACCTCAAAGGTCGAGGCCCAGGAAGCCCGCCAGCAGCTGGCCAGACTTGAACGAGAAAAACAGCATGCCCTCGATGAACTCGACCGACTCAAATCCGCACCCGTCCAAGTCCTGCCGGCCTTTCTAAACACAGCCCCAGATTCCAGTCTGTTCGATAACACCGCAATTTCTATTCACTTCCGCACTGGCTCCAGCACACTCGAGGGCCACTACCAGGACCAGCTCAGTAACTTGATCGAACTGGCGCAGCAGCTGCCAACCGGTGCCATTGAAATTACCGGATACGCGGACCGTAACGGAGATGCCGACGCCAATCTCAGGCTATCGCAAGCACGCACTGCGAGCGTTAAAAGCTTCATTGAGCGACTCGGCGTAGATGACGCAACCATCACAACGGTAGCTCACGGCGAGACTCAACCACTGCATGCGACCCAGAGTGTGGAAACTGATTTTTTTGATCGACGTGTGATTGTTCGCCTGACAGATACCAGTCAGCAAATGCTCACAGATTCCAGAGAAGACTAACTAGCCCCGCTTGGTAGAGGCACAGAGTGGAGACTGAAATAATGATGAAAGACGTGAGACTCGTAATTGGCAATAAGAACTACTCATCTTGGTCACTTTGCCCCTGGTTATTGCTTAAGATGTTTGATGTAGAGTTTGAAGAAATTCAGATTTCACTCTACCAGGACAACACCACAGAGAAACTTGGGCCTTATTCGCCTTCTTTAAAAGTGCCAGTTCTCTTACATAAAGAAGTTACGGTTTGGGACTCCTTGGCTATTTGTGAGTACATCTCGGACGAGTTTCTAGGTGGTTCCGGGTGGCCCGTAAACCCCAAACGTAAAGCTAGTGCACGGTCTGTTAGCGCCGAAATGCACGCCGAATTTCCGACGCTAAAGCAAGAATGGCCAATGAACTGCAAGGCTTCCTATCGCCTGTCTCCTTCTGATACGCTCAAAGACGAGATTGCTCGCATGGACGCTATATGGAGCTGCACCCGAAGGCGCTTTGGTGAAAACGGAAATTACCTGTTTGGTAGGTTCTCGATCGCCGACTGTATGTTTGCTTCAGTGGCTATCTGTTTCGAGGCCTATGGTGCCGAGCTAAGCGCAGATGCGGTTAGCTATATGCAGACTCTGCTGGATAATCCATTTGTTCAGAAGTGGAAAACCCTGGGTCGACGCGAGAAGGAAAACCTGGCGATTGCCTATGCCGACTCCGCCTGATAGTTCATACCCTGATTAACAACCTTGGCTCGCAACCTAAGCTCAAAACCTAAGCTACTTTCCTGTCTAAGGGGCTCATCTGAGCCCCTTTTTTTACGGTGGATGCAGCGCCCTTCGTCAGGGGGTATAAAGCAAAAGTGATGTCGCGACGATAAACTGACATAGCTGCTACTTTAGTTGACTTCCCATGACTGCCCTCGAAGTCCTTCGCTTCTGGTTTGAAGAAATCGAGCCCAAGCAACGCTTTAAAAAGGATTCCAAGTTTGACGCTTTGATCCGCGATCGCTTCGGGTCTACCCACGAACTTGCCAAGCAAGGTTTGTTATATACCTGGCGCGAAGAGCCCCTGGGTGCGCTGGCTGAGGTGATTGATCTGGACCAGTTCTCAAGAAATATGTTCAGAGATAGTGCAGAAGCATTCGCCTATGACTCACTGGCACTGATATTGGCGCAAGAAGCGATTCGGAGAAAACTGGATAAGGAATTGGAGATCGGCCACAAGGCCTTCCTGTACATGCCGTTCATGCACAGCGAATCTCGCGAGATTCACGAGATTGCACTTTATTTATTTGATCAGCCTAGCCTGGAAGATAATTTCAATTTTGAGCTGAAGCACAAAGAGATTATCGATCGCTTTGGGCGATATCCCCATCGAAATGCATTACTGGGTCGAGAATCTACGGCGGAAGAAATCGAATTCCTTGCGCAACCCGGCTCCGGCTTCTAGCTTGCCCTGGTTTGGCTTATGCGGCCCGCTCTAGCGCTTGGGTAACACTGATCGGAGCTTGTCCGCCATTTCCAGCAGGGCTGCTTCGGTAGTTTCCCAATCCATACAGGCATCTGTCACAGACACACCGTACTTTAACTGGCCCAGATCATCCGGGATAGATTGGCTGCCGTGATTTATATTACCTTCCAGCATGACCCCGATAATCGACTTGTTGCCTTCAAGTATCTGATGGGTGATGTCCTTTAATACCAGAGGCTGCACATCCGGATCCTTGTTCGAATTGGCGTGGCTGCAGTCAACCATGATGTTTTTGTTGACGCCGCCAGCTTCAAGCGCTTTTTCACATTGAGCAATATTCACCGAGTCGTAATTCGGGCCCTTGCTGCCGCCACGCAGTACTACGTGCGCATAGGGGTTACCCTTGGTGGTAACCACTGACACCTGCCCTTCACCATTGATGCCGAGAAATCGGTGGGGGCTGGAAACCGACTGCATGGCATTGATGGCTACCATCAAACCACCGTCAGTACCATTCTTAAAGCCCACTGGCGAAGATAGCCCTGAGGACATTTCCCTATGGGTCTGTGATTCGGTAGTGCGGGCCCCGATTGCAGACCATGCAATAAGGTCCTGCAGGTATTGTGGAGATATCGGATCTAGTGCCTCGGTGGAGGCGGGTAGTCCTTTCTCGGAGATATCCAGCAGCAGTTTGCGCCCTATACGCAATCCTTCCTCGATCTTGAACGAATCATCCAAATGCGGGTCATTGATAAGGCCCTTCCAACCGATAGAGGTTCGCGGCTTCTCAAAATAGACGCGCATGACAATATAAAGCGTATCCGCAATCTTTGGCGCTAACGCCTTGAGTCGCTCTGCATAGTCGAGGGCGGCCTCAGGGTCATGGATAGAACAAGGACCCACCACGACAAAAAGGCGCGGGTCTTTTCGGTCCAGGATGTCGAAGATTGTTTGTCGCGCCTGCTGCACTGTTTCCTGTGCTGCTCCTGCGAGAGGGAGCTCAGCCTTGAGTTGCTGCGGAGTGATGAGCGCGTCATTGGATTTGACGTTTAAATTATCGGTCATTACGGACATTGCTGGTCTCGGTACTTTAATTTTGTATCGCTGGATTAGCGTATTGCTGGTTTGGGATGCTGCTGCAATATTTGCTACAAATCCCCATTTCTGGCGACAGGGCATGCAAGCTTTAAGACAGTTGCCAACCTAACCCCAAAAAAGGGCGGAAATGATAGCAGAATGTGAATTGCAAAGACATTTAGAGGATAATAACCGCCTTGCGATATAAAACGAGCTAAACATAGCTTGAAAGGAAGCCCGATGAAGATTAGCCAGGGGTTTGATGGGGGCAACATCGAAGTGCTGTCCTGCGAGTCTGTCGATGATATTCGCCTGAAGATTCGCGCCGACAAACATTCAGCGTTCTATCAGTGGTTTTATTTTCGTCTCAGCGATGCCAGACAGCAGAGCTGCGTAATGCGAATTATTAACGCTGACGGGGCAGCCTATCCCAATGGCTTCAGAGACTACCGGGTTTGTTATTCCTATGACCGTAAACACTGGTACCGACACGACACCAGCCTGGATGACGGCTGCCTTAATATAGAATTTTGCCCGGAACAAGACTCGGTGTACTTCGCCTACTTCGCGCCTTATGCCATGGAAAGACATCATCGGCTCGTCGCCAAGGCGCAATCTGCCGAGCACTGTAGCAACCGACTCATCGGCCAGACGCTGGATGGGCAGGACCTGGACCTCTTGCGCTTTAGCCTTGATGTAGGCAAAACCCGGAAAACTGAACGAAGACAATGCTGGATTATTGCGCGCCAACACCCAGGGGAAACCATGGCGGAATGGTGGATGGAAGGCTGCATCGATATGCTGTTGGATATCGACGAACCGCTGACCCAGCAATTGCTGGAGCGCTGTGATATCAACCTGATTCCTAATATGAACCCGGATGGAAGTCGCCGCGGACACTTGCGCACTAACGCCGCTGGGCGCAATCTGAATCGGGAATGGATAGAGCCAGCCATGGATTCAGCGCCTGAAGCCCATCTGGCGAAGCAGGCAATGGCAGAGACGGGGGTAGATTTTTTCCTCGATGTGCATGGCGACGAGGCTCTGCCCTACTGTTTTATCGCAGGCACTGAGGGTTTAGCGAACTGGGAGTCTACACGCCAGGCCAAGCTGGATTTTTATCGCAACCGGCTTGCGCACCTCAACCCGGACTTTCAAACCGAACATGGATATCCAGCCAAGCGCCCCGGGGAAGCAAACCTGAGTATGAGCACGGCCCAGACTGCCAGTCTCTATGACTGCCTGGCGATGACCCTGGAGATGCCGTTCAAAGATACCACTGCAACCCCCGATTCAACGTTCGGATGGTCACCACAGCGCTCTGGCAAACTTGCCGAGTCCTGTCTGCAGGCGATGCTAGACTATATACAGTCGGATCACATGCTCTAGGCACTATTTTTTAGGCCGTAGGTTCCAAGTATTAGTTTTTAGGCTTTGAATTCCAGCTGCTAAACCTTACGATAGAGTTTTCGCCCCTGCTTTTCATATTGTTCGGCCATGGCCGCCATGCCTTCATCTATCGCCTTGTCGACGTTACCCTCAGTGTTGGCAGAGGCGTACTCACGTACTTCCTGCGAGATTTTCATCGAGCAAAATTTGGGGCCGCACATGGAACAAAAGTGTGCGACCTTGCCCGACTGCTTTGGCAAAGTCTCATCGTGATAAGCACGCGCGGTCGTGGGATCAAGACCAAGGTTGAACTGGTCTTCCCAACGAAACTCGAAGCGCGCTTTAGACAGGGCATTGTCTCGTAACTGGGCGCCGGGATGACCCTTTGCAAGATCAGCCGCGTGGGCCGCAATCTTATAAGCCATCAGCCCTTCTTTGACATCTTGCTTGTTGGGCAATCCGAGGTGTTCTTTTGGCGTGACATAGCACAGCATGGCGCATCCGAACCATCCAATCATGGCGGCGCCGATGCCAGAGGTGATGTGATCATATCCGGGCGCGATATCAGTTGTGAGCGGACCCAATGTATAGAAAGGTGCCTCATCGCACACTTCTAACTGTTTCTCCATGTTTTCCTTAATCATGTGCATGGGCACATGGCCTGGACCTTCAATCATGGTTTGCACATCATGGCGCAAGGCAATCTTGGTGAGTTCACCCAGGGTTTCCAATTCACCAAACTGCGCTGCATCGTTGGCATCAGCAACCGATCCTGGCCGCAGTCCATCACCCAGTGAAAAGGAGACGTCATAAGCCTTCATGATCTCGCAGATGTCTTCAAAATGGGTATAAAGGAAATTTTCCTTGTGATGAGACAGGCACCACTTGGCCATGATGGATCCACCGCGCGACACAATGCCCGTTACGCGCTTGGCGGTCAGCGGCACATAGCGCAACAGCACGCCAGCATGAATTGTAAAGTAGTCCACACCCTGCTCGGCCTGCTCAATCAAGGTATCGCGATAAATTTCCCAGCTAAGATCCTCGGCAACGCCATCTACCTTCTCCAGCGCCTGATAAATTGGCACAGTTCCGATCGGCACCATGGAGTTACGAATAATCCACTCCCTGGTTTCATGGATATTCTTGCCGGTAGACAGATCCATCACCGTGTCCGCGCCCCAGAGTGCTGACCATGTCAGCTTCTCTACCTCTTCTTCAATCGAAGAAGTCACGGCAGAATTTCCAATATTGGCATTCACCTTTACCAGGAAGTTACGCCCGATGATCATGGGCTCAATTTCGGGATGGTTGATATTGGCAGGGATGATTGCTCGCCCGCGCGCTACTTCGTCGCGCACAAACTCAGGGGTAATCTCATCAGGAATCTGGGCAGCAAACGATTCGCCGCTATGCTGATGGAGAGGCTGCTCCTGCTCACGCAGTTGGGCCCGGACAATGTTCTCGCGAATGGCAATATATTCCATCTCAGGCGTGATGATGCCCTGGCGAGCGTAGTGCAACTGCGTCACATTAGCGCCCGATCTGGCCCTGCGAGGCGCGTGAATATGTTCAAAGCGCAGGTGCGCTGTATTCAGATCCTGCTGCCTGGCCTGGCCAAATGTGGAGCTGGCGCCTGCCAGCTGTTCGGTATCATTTCTTTCCTCGATCCAGGGCTGGCGAATTGGCGGCAGGCCCTTGCGCAGGTCAATCACCGACTCCGTATCTGAATAGATACCAGACGTATCATAAACTCGAATCGGTGGATTCTCTTCGAGGCCTGTTTCAGTCTCAGTGGCAGTCAGGCTGATTTCTCGCATCGGGACCTTAAGATCGGATCTACTGCCCTGTACGTATATCTTACGAGAATTTGGGTAGTGCTGCTGTCCGCTGGTATCCAGCTTGCTGATTTTTTCCAGTAGGTGTTCAGATTCTGCGTTCATTCGAGGGTCCTGTGGTGCCAGCGAAAGCGAGACTAACGGTCACTGTTTTCGGCTTCCTGGCGTGTGTTTTAGGATGTAAAGCATTCGGTCTATCAGCGAACCAGAGCAGACTCGCTGGCGGTATCTAGGCTGAGATCATTATGCCCTAAAACACTCGCAAAGTAATACGCTGGCCAGAAGCCGCCAAGACCAATGTAACCGGCTGAGCTCTCCAGCGTCTAATAGTGAATGAAGAACAGCCTGTCGCATCGCTGGGGTTAAAATTGTCACTTTTGGTTACACTGTGTAGAATGCGCGCTTGCTCATCTCCACCACCTGAAATCCAATAATTTCGGTTTTACCCGCATTGACGCCAGTCACGGGATTCACACGCATCAAGGTCAGTAATTATGAGACGACTATCGAAGTACTTAGGACTTTTACTCCTGGGCAGCCTCTTCTGTTCAGCCAGTTACGGGCAGGATCTCTACACGATCCTCGAACTCGCCCTCGAAAATGACCCTACTCTGAGGCAAGCCGAAGCAGTCTATCGCGCTAATCGAGAGAACCTGAACCAGAGCCGCTCGGCCTTGCTTCCAAGTTTGGGCGTTGGCGGCAGTACCTCACGGGTGACCTCTGGTCCTGCAGATGATGTTTTCAGGGACATAACGAATCCGGTAACCGGTGAAACAGTAAGCACCCTGGTCCAGCCTGCACATAGCTACGCTAATGGTTTGAACAACCACGGCTGGGGTCTAAACCTGAACCAGAGTGTGATCAACCTATCCAACTGGTATACCTTCCAAAGCGCCAGGGCCAGTGACCGCGCGGCCGCAATTAACCTCGCGGCCCAGGAACAGGACCTGATCATGCGCGTCGCCATGGCTTATTTCGATGTGCTGCGCGCCCAGGAACTGCTGGAAACCAATCTTCAGGAAGAAGAAGCGGCGCTGCGCTCGCTTGAGCAGACCAGACAGCGAGAAGAAGTAGGTCTGGTCGCGATTACTGACGTGTTCGACAGCCAGGCTGCCTATGACCTGGCCCGCAACACTACAATACTTCAGCGTGACCTGCTGCGTTCCCGCTTTGAAGCGCTGGAAGCAATCACCGGTCAGCCCCATGGTGATATCGATGAGCTCCGAGCCGATTTCCCAATCCTGGAGGTCGATGGCTCACTGATCGCCTGGGAAGATCAAGCTGAAGACAATAGCCTTGCCATCGCGGCAGCCAGGTACAACCTTGATGCCTCGCGCAAAACGCTGCGGGCGCGCAAGTCAGATCATCTGCCAACCGTGGATATCGCCGGAGTGTATGGCCACAACGTGACGGCCCCTATCGTGAGTCAGGGTATTGTGATTGGCGGCGGTGCATTCGATCGCACCTCCCTGGCACTGAGTGTCAGTATTCCTCTTTACAGCGGCGGCGCCGTCAGTGCACGTCGACGTCAGGCTGAGCAGAATGTGGTTGCTGCACAGGAATCGCTGGAACTGACCAAACGCCAGCTGACTCAGAGTATTCGAAATGCCTACCGTCGGGTAAACACCGACGTCCTTGTTATTGACCAGCGCCAGCAATCAATCAACTCGGCTCAGCTTGCGCTTGATGCGACGGAGCTTGGTGCCGAGGTTGGTACACGTAACATCGTAGAAGTGCTGAGGGCCCGTGAAAATCTCTTCCGCGCTCTGCGCCAGTACGCTGACGCCCGCTTTGACTATGTCCTCGATACACTGGTACTCAAGCAGGTCGCTGGCATACTTACACCTGAAGACATCATTCAATTGAATGAATGGCTGCAGGGAGAAGGATAAACTGCGATCACTCAGCAATAAAAAAGGGCCGCTATGCGGCCCTTTTTTTATTCGTACTGATTTCGCTCACGGCGCGTGTCAGGGCGCCGCTCGTGGCAGCTCACAACTTCCGCCAGACTGAGACTTGGGCAACGATGTATTCATATTTGCGCCGATGCTCCCTGATTATGAATGGCAGATCTTCTTCGTGCAGGCGTTTGAATCCCGGCAAGCATTCCCCCAGCGCCGCAAGCGTTGCTTCACTATCGGCTCCATCAAGAAAGCTATCGGGATTAGTGTACTGCGCCATCCAGGTATTGGGGGAAGAAATAACCAATATGCCACCTTGCTGCAGGTAACGGTTTGATTCCGTGAATTGCTTCAGGCAATACTCTGGCTCTGACAAGCGACACATGAGATTACTGAGCAGAATCGCATCGTAGGGCTCATTATTCTGAAGTAGCGGCACAGCATCGAGATTGGCAGCGTCTCCCTGTAAAAAGCCAAGCTGATTGCAGTCTATTGCCGGGTCCACTTCTGCTGTTAACTGCGTGTTGTGACGGCCTGTTTCCCAGCGCTGATAGCTTAGCGACTTTGCAGTTCGCAGGTGCTCAGCCGCATCAATGAAAGCGTCGCTGTAATCCAGACCCATCACCGAGCCGAATTCCCTGGCCAGCTCAAATGTAGAGCGGCCCACTGCACAACCAAGATCAAGCGCACTGTTTTTGCCAGTGCTGAATTGGTTCATCAATTCCACTGTGCGGGTAATCAGGTTCGTTACCCTGGGTACTTGAATTCGTGACGCCAGAGATTGGTCGAACTGATCAGACTCTTCACCCCAGTGGAACAGCAAATACTGGTTAACTACTTCATCAGTATCGTACTTGTCGCCTTTCTTCTCTGCTGCATCAGAATCCAGTACAAGCCGGAAACCTGCGTGCTGAAAAAAGTGAGGTCGAAAATGAAAACGCGACCAGATACTCGCTTCATCGCCCGTGCTAATGAAGGAGCCCCCAAGAATCATCTGATGCTCACCATCGAAACAAGGCGCACTGAAATCGGTGTAATACGGATGGATCTTGAAATCGGGCAAGGGATGGAATGGATCCTCACACCACTGCCAGACGTTGCCAAAACTGTCATGAAATCCCAAGGCATTGGACGTGAGTGCATTCACGGCACCCTCACTGCCAAAGCGAAGATTGTGATTAGCTGGTCTATCGGCACTGCTGTGCATCACGCTATCCAATCCTAGCTGTTCCTGAGAACCAGGCTCCCAGTCGATTGCCGCGCTCAACGCCGGGTCGCGTATTGCAAGGTGCTCACTTTCCGCTAACAGTCGATAAGGCACGCTGCTATCTTCCCGTTCACTAAGCCAGGCACAATAGGCTTTCGCCTCGTAGAAATTTACAACCGCAGGCCAGCTCCACTGCATGGGTATTTCACTGAACGTGGTGCGCAGCTTGTAGCGATGAGAGCCAGCGGGGCCATCCTGAACCCAGAACGTGGGCCACTTCACATTGCGAAACTGTCTCCAGCCCCAGCCAGATTCCGACCAATAACGGCGCTGTTCATAGCCACCGGCCTGAACGAACTGAAAAAATTCGCCGTTGCTAATCAGGTATTTACTGGCCTTGAAGCCGCTGACCTCACGCTGATCCTTGCCGTACTCGTTATCCCAACCGAAAGTCGGCCAGGCATTGGGTTTGCCCAGGGCAACGCGCGTTGAATCAACTTCCAACATTTCATTGCTGGGGTAGTGCTCGCCCTGTTTCGGATCGTAATTCTGCCCGGTGGGTGCAGTAAGCCAGTCCGGCCAGCTGTCTGGCTGTGTAACGTATTCCAGCGGCAGCTCCCGAATCAGGACTGAGGAGGTCTCCAGATGAATGCGCTCGTGTTCGAAAGACATGGCCAGGGACCAGGCGGGTGATGCCATGGTGATAGGTTTATCCAGTGCTGGATGGGTCTGGATGACTTCTTTAACCAGCCCATAAACCTGCGCGCGATATTCGCGCACAGCGTCCAACTCTGGCCATATATCCTGCTCGCCGTTATGGAGATCGTCCCAGTTCATTTCATCGACACCGGTCTCAAACAACAGCTCGAATTCCTGGTTAACCGGTTTGTCTATGAGCCCACTAACCAGCATCTTGTTGACGTAAAAGCACACTGGATGGGCATAGTAAAAAATCAGGGGATGGCGGGTTTTATGATAAGGGCGCGCGTAGTAGGCCTCATCACTGGCCAGACTCGAGAACAGTTGCTCAGTCAGTGCCCAGGTGTTTTCAAAGTATGCCAGCACCGCCGCGCGGCCGGCGTTCAAATTTAGCAGCGGCAAGGACCCTGCTGTCGAATTAGACAGAGTGGCCTTTTCGCCGACCTGCGCAGCATCATGCAGGTCCTGTTCAATTAACATCGTACACCTATAGTTTTCATTAAAAGTTGTTTGATTTGTTCGCTACGAACAGTACTTTTGCTGCAAGAAACTATAACACGCATAGTGAATGCTGCTGAGTAGCAATATTCAGGTAGAATAGGCCCCAGCTCAGTCCTTATATTCTCAGCTCACCAGAGAGCATTCACCTAAGGGGAATCAATTTGCAAAGTAAATTGCCAGATGTTGGGACCACTATTTTTACAGTCATGTCAAAAATGGCCCAGGACTATGGGTCTATCAATCTATCCCAGGGCTTCCCGGATTTCGACTGTCCAGATCGTTTGAAAGAGCTCGTCGCCTTCTATATCAACGACAAGAAGAACCAGTATCCCCCGATGGCTGGTATCCCCTTACTACGCCAGGAGATCAGCAACAAGATCAATTCGCTGTACGGCTTTGATGCCAACCCCGAAACCGAGGTCACCGTGACCTCGGGGGCGACCGAAGCACTATTCGACGCGGTACAGGCCACGGTGCATCAGGGCGATGAGGTCATTATTTTCGATCCTGCCTATGATTCATACGAACCTGCAATACTCATGGCTGGTGGCATTCCTGTGCGTCTCCCGCTCAGGCTCTCTGACTACGGCATCGATTGGAATCGCGCGGCTGACGCGATCACCTCCAGAACCCGGCTCATCATCATCAACACACCCCATAATCCCTGCGGCGTGACACTCAACAGAAGTGACCTCGATGCCCTGGCAGAGCTGGTGACTGAGACTGATATCCTGATCCTCTCCGACGAAGTGTATGAGCACATGGTGTTTGATGGTGAGAAACACGTCAGCGTTCTGAGCCACCCTTCGCTCAAGGAGAGAAGCTTTGCTGTATTCTCTTTCGGGAAAACCTATCACGCCACCGGCTGGAAGTTGGCGTACTGTGTGGCGAGACCGGAGCTAATGGTGGAGTTCAGGAAGATTCACCAGTTTGTCACCTTCACCACCACCAGCTTTCTGCAATACGCAATTGCTGATTTTATGGCGGAGTGTCCGCAACATGCCACCGAGCTCTCTGATTTCTATCAGGCCAAGAGGGATGATTTCTGCCGTCTGATTCAGGACTCCCGCTTCAGGTTTACCCCATCAAAGGGTACCTATTTCCAATTGGTAGACTATAGCGAGATCAGTGATCAGCCCGACATGGACTTCGTTGCAGAACTAACCAGGGACAAAGGGGTAGCAGCTATTCCCCTTGCTCCCTTCTACAGGCAGGCACCGGACTCCCGGATTATCCGCTTCTGTTTTTGCAAAGATGACAGCACGCTGGAACGCGCGGCTGAAATTCTCTGCGCCCTGTAAACCCCATGTCGGATATCGAACTACACAGTCTCGCCAGCGCCATAAAGGACTGGGGTGCTGAACTGGGTTTTCAGCAGGTGGCGATTACCGACATAGATTTGTCTCACTACCGGTCAAGTTACCAACGGTGGATAGAGGAAGGCTGCCACGGCGAAATGCAGTACATGGCGAAAAATCAGGACAAAAGATTTTTCCCGGAAAAACTCGTCGAGGGCACAGCCCGAGTTATTTCAATGCGCATGGACTATGCGAAAGACAAGAGCAACTCCCTTGCGCCAATGGAAGATCGCGATACCGCGTATATTGCACGCTATGCAAGGGGTCGGGACTACCACAAACTGATGCGAAAGCGTCTGCAGCGACTGGCCGAAAAAATACAATCGGAAATCGGTGAGTTTGGTTACCGGGCTTTTGTTGATAGCGCGCCGGTTTTAGAGAGGGCGTTTGCGGAAAAGTCAGGCCTGGGCTGGATTGGCAAGAATACCATGCTGATAAACAAACAGGCCGGCTCCTGGTTTTTTCTTGGTGAGCTATTCACTGACCTGGCCTTACCCATAGATGAGCCGGCTTCCGATCATTGCGGCAGCTGTAGAGCCTGCCTCGATGTTTGTCCAACCAACGCATTCCTTGGACCAAACAAGATGGATGCGACGCGCTGTATTTCTTATCTTACTATCGAGTTGCGCAATAGCATCCCACTTGAGTTTCGCAAGGCTATGGGCAACCGTGTGTTCGGCTGCGATGACTGTCAGTTAGTGTGCCCATGGAACAAGTTCACCCAACCCAGTGATGAATCCGACTTCTCACCGCGTCATGGCCTGGATGACGCCGCCCTCGTGGATCTGTTCAATTGGACAGAGCAGGAATTCCTGGAACGCACAGCCGGGTCTCCCATACGCCGAATTGGCTATGCCTGCTGGCTGCGAAATCTGGCGGTGGGATTGGGGAACGCGGATTCGTCTGCGGAGCTTATCGCCGCGCTGGAAGCCAGGCGCAGCACCGCCCCGCCCATGGTCAGGGAGCACATTGAGTGGGCGCTAGGACAGCATGGAAGATCTAGCGCGCAATAAAGTGCTCGCGGTAGTAAATCAACTCATTGACCGAATCCTTGATATCTTCCATGGCCTGGTGGGTTCCCTGCTTGGTCAATCCGTTTTGGATTCCTGGCTTCCAGCGTTTAACCAGTTCCTTCAGAGTGCTGACATCGAGGTTACGGTAATGAAAGAAAGCCTCAAGCTCCGGCATGTAGTTAGCAAGAAAGCGTCGATCCTGACAGATGCTGTTACCGCACATGGGAGACGCATTCTTCTCTGAATACTGAGTCAGAAATTCAAGCGTTTGCCGCTGCACTTCAGCCTCATCAAACGTGCTCGCCTTTACGCGATCAATCAGCCCGGATGCACCGTGGTGTTTTTGGTTCCACTCATCCATGCCTTCCAGCATCGCATCGCTCTGCTTCACTGCCAACACCGGGCCTTCGGCCAGGATATTGAGATTTGAATCAGTTATCAGTGTGGCGATTTCTATGATTCGATCCGTTTCGGGGACCAGGCCGGTCATCTCCAGATCCAGCCAAATCAGATTTTGGGATTTATCCATGTCTAATTCCTAAACAGTCTCTTGCTTATCTCAGTCTAGCAAATCCACGCAGCGACCACGAAACGATCGCTGCACTTACCCCCTGCTCACTCATTGTTAGTCAGTCGTCGTTTCACTCACCGCACTTATTACGCACAGATTGATCTAGCGTCTTCTTATAGAATTTGCCGAGATTCTTGGCGCTGGCCCTTTTCTGGGCAATGGTAGCAGCATTCATGGCCTGCTCTCGCATCAGTTTCTCGTAATTGAGCAAGCGCCTCTCGTCCAGCTCATCGGCGGCTATGGCAGCCTGAACCGCACAACCCGGTTCAGAATGATGCTGGCAATCATTGAAGCGACACTGGGTAGCTAGCTCTTCAATGTCGGCAAACGTCGTTGCCACACCGGCTTGCATGTCCACCAGCTGCAGTTCGCGCATGCCCGGCGTATCCAGCAGCATGGCGCCACCAGCCATGGGGAAGAGGGAGCGCGCGGTCGTCGTGTGCCTGCCCTTGCTGTCATCGCTGCGGATCTCTGCAGTGGCCTGCCGCTGTTCTCCCAAGAGTGTGTTGGTGAGTGTTGATTTACCAGCACCTGAAGAACCCAGCATCACAATTGTCTGACCAGGCCGGCACCAGGGTATAAGGACTTGCTTCGTGGTTTCCTCAAGCGTATTGACCGCAACCACCGCCAGCAAGGCGGAGAGAGACTGCACCTGGGCCGCCAGTTCGTCAGCATTCTCAGCAAGGTCCTTCTTGCTTAACACCACCACGGGCTCGGCCCCGGCATCGTGAACCATGGCGAGGTATCTCTCGAGTCGATTGAGATTAAAGTCGTCATTGAGTGAGCAGACGATGAAAGCGGTATCGACATTGGCCGCGATGAGTTGCTCCTGCTTTTGATGCCCGGCAGCGATGCGACGGAAACAGGTGCTGCGATCAAGCAGGCGCTCAAAGCCCCCCGCCGCGTTCAGCAGTAGCCAGTCCCCCACAACCATTTGCGGCATCGAGGAGAGCAACGCCAGCTGATGCTTGCCGGATTCACCCGCCAGTTCCACTTCGTTGCGATATTGCTCCACCACGCGGCATGGCGTTAATACGCCAATTTCATCGAGCGTGAGCTGTTGTTGAAAAAATGGCTGCCAGCCGAGGCCGGTGAGAGTAACAGGGTTAGATGTTTGAGTTGTCATGATTGTCCCCTGCGTCAACTAAGTGAAACTAC